>NZ_RQVT01000005.1 GCF_004010055.1 Psychroflexus aestuariivivens | reverse complement strand
CTTTTCCTCAACTTGTAATTTATCAACTTCAGATTTTAAAAACCTAAATTCCATATCTGTTTATCCCAATCCAGTTAAAGATAAATTATGGATTGAAAATCCCAATCAAATTAAAATCGACAAAGCAGAAGTCTATAATTTATCAGGTAAATTGATTAAAGCCTTTGATGGTGTGAATGATTTTATAGATGTAGAATCTATAACAGAAGGAATTTATTTTCTGAAAGTTTACAATGAAAAATCATCTCATACTTTTAAAGTTTTGAAAAATTAAAATCATAATTACCCAAAACCTTACGAAATAACAAGTTTCACCTAAAACAAACGCCAACTCAAATTGAACTGAGGTTGCTCTATAAAATGCTTAATAAAATTATTGTACGCCAAACCTTGGTCATAATTTTGGAAATTGTCGTCGTTCGTATTATGGGTGAAAATTTCGTAAAACACCAAAGAAAAGATAAAGTTGTCTCTAAATCGCCAGGAAATATTCAGGTTAAATGCCGTTTTGATATTGTCAAAATCCTGGTCAGACACCAATAATTCAGAATCGATTTCGCGAGTGAGATAATTGTAATTGCTCATAAGTTCTCCACTGACATAAAACTGTTTCTCCAATCGAAACACGTAATAATTCAGTTGCAATCCGATTTGGTAATTGTTGTCATACTGATTAAAATTTGGATTAGAGCCTTCAATAGTTTGGTAGGCGTAACCCAAATGTAAGCCTGCCGAAATGCGTTCGTGGATAAACACATTCAATTGGGGTTGCACGGAAATCCCGAAATTTTTAGAAGGATCAGCACCATAAAACAGCGGATTTTCGTAAGCGGCAAAATCAGTATCAAAAAAATTAAGTCCAATTCTGGTGGTTAGCCAATGTTCACTAACTTCAAATTCTGATAACGCACTCGATTTTGATTTGATATCGACCAAATCATCTTGTGATTTTGCTTCTTGAATTCCGAAAAAACTCACATAAACACAAAAAAATATAATCTTAAAAGAAAAGCTGTTTTTGAACTGAAACTTTAAGTTATTCAACATAAACAATCTAAATTTTGAGTTTCGAATATAAGAAAGATATTCTCAAATTCTCAAATCTCTTGCTTAGAGGTTTGTCGGTCAAATTCCTTATGAAATCTTCATTATTTCTTTTCATTATTTAGAATTCTTACATAGTACTTTATGTAAAAAGTTACTAAAATTAAAAAAAGGATTGGTTCTCTTATTTCTTTAAATAATTCGTAATTGCTTCCAGGATTGTTAACAATATTCCAATCGATATTTGTGAAAGTTATGGCAAGTAGAATTGTGACGATTATTAGTAAAATAAAAGCAATTTTTTTTGGTAATTTGATCATGATTTAAAAATATTCATTGACTAATTTTATTTTTGTTCTCTCTTTTCGATTTTCAAACAAACGCTTATAACATACTCGGATTTACCACTTTTTGAAGTTGTTTAAAAGTCATTTGACTTTTGGTATTCAGAGGATTTAACAAATGTATAACAAAATATTTATTAGTGTACTTACTAATTGAGTTGAAATTTAATTTTTAACACCAGTATCTTTCATTTTTTCTTTCACAATTTTCAACAAATAAAGTTTTCAAATTCGAAATGCACTCTTAAATTTTCAATCCTTTCAAGCCTCAAAACAATTAAATTAACTGACTTTTTAAAATATTGAAAGTTACTTCTAATTCTTCTGCCATTGAATTTTCTTATCTTTCAAGATTCAAACAAAAATCAAAAAAATGGACAATAGTATTCTTATTGATATTAAAGGTCAAGTGGCGTACATCACATTGAATCGCCCAAATAAATTCAACAGTTTCAATCGCGAAATGGCGTTTACGCTTCAGAAAACTTTGGACGACTGCATCAGAAATGATGAGGTTCGTGCCATTGTCTTAACTGGCGCAGGAAAGGCCTTTTGCGCAGGTCAGGATTTGCAAGAAGTCACCAATCCAGAAGAAAATCCTGGTTTCAGAAAAATTCTGGAAGAACATTATAACCCGATCATTACGCGCATCAGAAATATTGAAAAACCCGTCATTGCTGCCGTAAACGGCGTCGCGGCTGGCGCAGGTGCTAATATTGCTTTGGCTTGCGATATTGTGGTAGCTTCAGAACAAGCGAGTTTTATTCAGGCATTTAGCAAAATTGGTTTGATTCCAGATAGTGCAGGCACGTTCTTTTTGCCGCGATTAATTGGTTTTCAACGCGCTTCAGCTTTAGCGATGTTAGGCGATAAAGTCGACGCCATTGAGGCCGAACGCATCGGTATGATTTACACTTATTTTTCTGCAGAAACTTTTGAAATTGAAGTCGATAAATTAGCTGTGCAACTTTCTAAAATGCCAACTCAAGCTTTGGCATTTACCAAAAAAGCGCTCAACAAATCCATGAATAATTCCTTGGAAGAGCAATTGGCATTGGAATCCAAATACCAAATTGCTTCAGCTGAAACCGAGGATTACCAAGAAGGCGTCAATGCATTTATGGAAAAACGCAAACCAAACTTCAAAGGCAAATAAAGAAAAAACAATGTCTAAAGTCTAGAATCTAATATCTAGAATCTAAGTCATAAATCTAAAATTTGAAATCACCATGAATATAGCCATTATAGGAGCCGGAACTATGGGAAGCGGCATCGCGCAAGTCGCTGCCACGGCTGACTGTAAAGTCAAACTATACGATACCAAACCCGAAGCACTTCAGGAGTCTGAACAAGCTTTGACCAAAATTCTAAACCGCTTGATCGAAAAAGAAAGAATTGATCAAGAAGAAAAAAACCGTATTCAAAGCAATATTGCTTATATTGAAAGTCTGAAAGATTTGGCAGATGCCGATTTAACAATTGAAGCCATTGTTGAAAATCTGGACATCAAACAAAAGGTTTTTCAAGAACTGGAAACTTACCAAAGCGATGAAGCAATTATTGCAAGCAACACGTCGTCGCTTTCCATTGCATCCATTGCGTCCTGTCTTCAGAAACCTGAACGATGTATTGGAATTCACTTTTTCAACCCAGCACCATTGATGCCATTGGTAGAAATTATTCCAGCGGTTCAAACTTCAGAGGAGGTTTTTCAAAAGGTATTTTCAACAATCCAAAATTGGAAAAAAGTCCCCGTAAAAGCCAAAGACACGCCAGGTTTTATTGTGAATCGCGTGGCACGTCCGTTTTATGGTGAAGCGCTTCGAATTTATGAAGAAAGCTACGCGGGATTGCCCGAAGGCGAGACTGGATTTGCAACTATTGACTGGGTGATGAAGCAAATCGGCGGTTTCCGAATGGGACCATTTCAATTGATGGATTTTATCGGTAATGACGTCAATTATACCGTGACGGAAACTGTCTTCAAAGCCTTTTATTACGATCCGCGTTATAAACCATCGTTTACTCAAAAGCGCCATGCGGAAGCTGGCTATTTAGGACGAAAGTCGGGGAGAGGCTTTTATAATTATGCGGAAGATGCAAAGAAAGTTTCGCCAATCAAGGATGCAGTTATGGGTGAGAAAATTTTCAACCGAATTTTAGTCATGCTTATCAACGAAGCAGCAGATGCGCTTTTCTTGAATATCGCCACGGCCAAAGACATCGATTTAGCGATGACCAAAGGCGTGAATTACCCAAAAGGCTTATTGGCTTGGGCAAACGAAAAAGGCATCGATTGGTGTGTGGATCAAATGGATGAACTTTATGAGTTGTATCGAGAAGATCGCTATCGATGCAGTCCGTTATTAAGACAAATGAAAGCCAATTCTGAAACTTTTCAGAATTTATAAAATCAGAATTCCAACCAAAAAAAAGGTTCAACTGCAGAAGTTGAACCTTTTTTTATTTGAAAATAATTGAAAATTATTTTTTCTTATTTTTCTGCTGTTCCTGAGCTTGTTCCATAATTTCCTGGAACTTTTTGCCGAACTTACTTTTCTTTTTCGGCTTTTTCTTTTTCTCTTCAATTTTAGCTAAAATCTTATCTTCATCAATTATAACATGTTTGATGACAAGCATAATTCCGATTGTAATTAAGTTTGAAATGAAATAATACAATGATAAACCACTCGCATAATTATTGAAGAATATCAACATCACTAAAGGCGAAATGTACATGATGATTTTCATATTGGGCATACCCGGTTGCGAGCTTTGCTGCATATTTTGTCCAGTCGTCATCGTCATGTAGAAAAATATAGCTACAGATGCTAAAATCGGGAATAAACTGATGTGATTTCCGTAAGCCCAAGAAATCAAAGGAATGTAGGTATCCCATTCGTAGATTACATCGTAACTCGATAAATCATCGGCCCAAAGAAATCCTTTTTGGCGTAAATCGAAAGCACTTGGGAAAAACTGGAATAAGGCATAAAATACAGGAATTTGCAGTAAAGCTGGAATACAACCACTGAGCGGACTTACGCCAGTTTTGCTGTACAACTTCATGGTTTCCTGTTGTTTTTTCATTTGGTTGTCCTTGTGCTTTTCGTTGATTTCGTTGATTTCAGGTTTCAATACCTTCATCTTCGCTTGGGACAAGTAAGATTTGTAAGTTACTGGCGATAATACGATTCTCACTACAATTGTCATTACTATAATAGCCAAACCATAACTTGGTAAAACGCCACTGAGAAAACCGAAAAAAGGAATGAAAATATAACGGTTAATCCAGCCAAAAATACCCCAACCTAAAGGCACAACTTCGTCAAGATTTCTGTCATAATCATCTAAAATTTGATAATCTGAAGGACCGTGGTACCAGTTTAAAGATTCAGAAAACTCTCCACTTTTCAATTCCAAAGGGATTTCAGCTCTGAAGTTTTTAGTATAGGTAGTATCTACTTCCTCATCTTGAACTAAATTTCTAGAAATGAATTTTCCTTTCTGAAATGGTTTGTCAGTCAATAAAATGGAAGTGAAAAAGTGTTGTTTAAACGCTACCCAATCTATTTCGATATCTTCTTCTATCGCTTCGTCACCTTGTCCTGTGTAATCATCACTTTCGCCTTCATACTGATAAACAATTTCAGTATATCTGTTTTCGTAAGAAATACTTTTGGCTTTTCTAAAAGCTTTGACTTCCCAAGTTAAATCTGCTATATCACCACGAACGACATCGCTCAAGCCTTGCGATCTGATTGCAAAATCCATCATATAATTCTCAGGATTTAAACCGTAATAGAATTCTAGAAATTTTACGTCAGAAACTTTCGCTTTCATCGATAAAGTTTGGCGATCGCCATCAGTCGAAAGTTCAGGCTCGAAAAATAAATCCTTGGTGTTTAGAACTTTACCATTTTGGGTTTCAAATTCAATATTGAAATTAGCGTTGCCATCTTTGATTAAATACACAGGATCACCTTTGTAGGTGTCGTGTTGCTTCATTTTTGCTTCAATGATTTGTCCACCTTTATTGCTGACTTTCAGTTCAACCAAATCATTTTCGATGGTAGTGATTTTGTTATCTTCAGCAGATGGTAAAAGTGCGGAATAAGCGAAAGCACCGTATTCTCTTTTTGCTAGAATATTACTAACAGAATCATTTTCAATAGATTGTAAGTCGCTTGTCTCAGTTGTATTTTGAACGTTTTCAGAAGAATCACCTTCAGAAACAGCTTCAGTTTTTGCAGGTTCTTTAACTTGATCAGCTTCTGGTTTCTCTTCTTGTGTCGGGTTCATGTACATCACCCAAATCAGAATCGCACCGATGAGTAAAAAGCCGATAATTGAATTTTTATCGAATGTTTTCTTTTCTTCCATTATAACAATTAATGTTTATCTCTTTTTTAAAATCTGTGCAAAAGTCAGCAAATTGTTTCAAATATTAGAAGATATCTGAATTATTTTAAGACCTTTTAAATTTATGTTGCTCTGTTTTTCTTGTTTTTTATAGTCGCTTCAACAAAAGATAAAAATAATGGATGCGGATTAGCTACAGTACTTTTGTACTCTGGATGAAATTGAACGCCAACAAACCATGGATGTTCAACCAATTCTATGGTTTCAACCAAACCTGTTTTTGGATTTTTACCACTACAAAGCATTCCGCTAGCTTCAAGTTTTGCAATGTAATCGTTGTTCAATTCAAAACGGTGTCGGTGTCTTTCAGAAATTTTAGTTTTGCCGTAAATACTATGAATTTTTGAGTTTTCCTTAAGCTCGCAATCCCAAGCACCAAGACGCATTGTGCCGCCTTTTTGTTCAACATCTTTTTGGTCTGCCATTAGATCTATGACTGGATGTGAAGTGTTTGTGTTCATTTCTGTAGAATTGGCTTCTGAAAGTCCTAAGACATTTCTAGAAAACTCAATGACAGCCATTTGCAATCCTAAACAAATGCCGAAAAAAGGAATGTTATGAGTTCTAGCATATTTTACAGCCTCTATTTTACCTTCAATCCCACGTTCGCCAAAACCAGGAGCAACCAAAATACCGTCAATGGTTTTGAGGGCTTGCGCCTGATCTTCCATAGATTCTGAATTGAGCCAAACGACCTTGACTTTAACGTCATTGTAAGCGCCAGCATGAATAAAAGATTCTAAAATCGATTTGTAAGAATCCTGCAATTCGATGTATTTACCGACTAAGCCTATAGAGATTTCATTTGTGGCATTTTTGAGTTTATCTACAAAATAATTCCACTTTTCTAAATCTGGCGTGGTATCGTTTTTCAAATTGAGTTTAGCCAAAGTAATAGTGTCTAAACCTTCTTCAAACATAAGATTTGGCACGTCGTAAATGGACGCCGCGTCTATGGACTGAATAACGGCTTCCTTCTTGACATTGCAAAACAATGCCAACTTATTTTTGATGTCTTGACCGATTTCATGTTCAGTTCTGCAGACCAAAATTTCAGGAGAAATTCCGCTTTCCATCAAAGTTTTGACGCTGTGTTGTGTCGGTTTGGTTTTAAGCTCTTTGGCGGCAGATAAATAAGGAATCAAAGTAAGATGAATCACCAAAGCATTGTGTTCGCCAAGCTCCCATTTCAACTGTCTTACAGCTTCAATGTATGGCAAAGATTCTATGTCGCCAACGGTTCCGCCAATTTCAGTAATGACGATATCATAAGCATCGTCCTGACCCAAAATTTGAATGCGTTCTTTAATTTCGTTGGTGATGTGAGGAATTACTTGTACAGTTTTACCAAGAAAATCACCACGACGTTCTTTATTGATAACGCTTTGATAGATTCTTCCGGTTGTCACGTTGTTTGCTTGCGATGTATTCACATTGAGAAAACGCTCGTAATGACCTAAATCCAAGTCGGTTTCCGCGCCGTCTTCGGTAACAAAACATTCGCCATGTTCATACGGATTCAAAGTTCCTGGGTCGATGTTGATATACGGATCCAGTTTCTGAATTGTCACTTTGTAACCTCTTGCTTGAAGAAGTTTAGCTAAAGATGCTGCGATAATTCCTTTCCCTAGAGACGAAGAAACACCGCCTGTGACAAAAATATATTTTGTGTCGGCCATTTGTGCTTGATTTTAAGTCTATACGGGAGGCAAAAATATCATTTAATTTTTGCTTTTGAACCACAAAAACCAAAAGATTCATAATTTTCTGTGTCGAATTTGTCGCAGTATATGTTCAAGACCGTTCACCTTCATTTCCAAAACTTCTTGCATTTGCCGCCCGAGTTTATTGTCAGGAAATCCTTTGCGTTGATACCAAACCAAATAATATTCTGGAATATCTGACAAGTAATAATCTTTGTATTTGCCGAAATGCATTTTGGCATAAGCCAGCTCCACAAGGGCTTGATTTTGGTTTGATTTCATAATGTTAGTCTAGGTATTTTTTATTAAAAATAGTAATTTGCGTGGATACATTATATTCAACTACAAAACTAAGACTTGAACTTCCTGAAATACAATGATTTTTCAGGTTTAAGTTTTCTTTCGCAAAAAAACATTGTATCGAAAATTTAAATTATTACTTTTGTGAATCAAATTTTATATCATAAAACCTGATTATGAATCTACACGAATATCAAGGCAAAGAAATATTAAGCAGTTACGGCGTAGGAATTCAAAAAGGAATTCTTGCTAAATCCCCAGAGGAAGCTGTAGAAGCGGCAAAAAAATTGACTGAAGAAACTGGCACCGGATGGCATGTGATTAAAGCACAAGTTCATGCTGGTGGTCGTGGAAAAGGTGGTGGCGTAAAATTGGCTAAAAACCTTAAGGAAGTAAAGCAACTGGCTGACGAAATTATCGGTATGAATTTGGTTACGCCACAAACTTCTGAAGAAGGTAAAAAAGTTCACCAAATTTTAGTCACTGAAGATGTCTATTATCCTGGCGATAGCGAACCTGAGGAATATTATATGTCCGTATTGTTGAACAGAGCCACTGGCAGAAATATGATTATGTATTCACCAGAAGGTGGAGTAGATATTGAAACCGTTGCTGAAGAAACGCCAGACAAAATCTTTACTGAAGAAATTGATCCTAGCACTGGCATTATGCCATTTCAAGCAAGAAGAATTGCTTTCAATCTAGGTTTGGAAGGTAAAGCTTTTAAAGAAATGACAAAATTTGCCACGTCTTTATACAAGGCTTACGAAGGTTCAGATTCTTCATTATTTGAAATTAACCCAGTTTTGAAAACAAGTGATGATCGCGTTATTGCTGTGGATTCTAAAGTAACTTTAGACGATTCAGCCTTGTTTAGACACAAAGATTATCAAGACATGCGCGATACGCGCGAAGAAGATGCAACTGAAGTTGAAGCTAGAGATGCAGGTTTAAGCTATGTGAATCTAGATGGAAATGTCGGCTGTATGGTCAACGGCGCAGGTTTAGCAATGGCAACGATGGATTTGATTAAATTTGCCGGAGGAGAACCAGCTAACTTCCTTGATGTTGGCGGAACAGCAGATGCAAAACGCGTTGAACAAGCTTTCAATTTAATTTTGAAAGATGAAAAGGTAGAAGCGATTTTAATCAATATTTTTGGTGGAATTGTCCGTTGCGACCGTGTCGCAGAAGGCATTATTGAAGCTTACAAAAGTTTAGGCGACAAAATTAATGTGCCAATCATCGTCAGGCTTCAAGGTACCAATGCTGAAAAAGCAGTGGAACTGATAGAAGAAGCTGGACTGAATGTTGAAACTGCAGTATTGTTCAAAGAAGCAGCAGATAAAGTTCAAAAAGTATTGTCTTAAACTAAAGACAATTTTTTAAAAATATAAAACCGCTTCAAATTTTTTGAAGCGGTTTTTTGCGTATTAGAAACCAATACTTCTAAATTGTGAATGTAGCCGGTGTAGCCTTAATAGTTGTAAACAAGCTTAAGTAGGAAATCTGATTTCACCGCTTCACCATCAACTTTTGCCATTGAAAAATCACCTATATTTTTTAGAGCATTTTCTAAATAGAGTTTCAAAATGCGATTATCAATATCTGCCACAACATTGTTGATTTCTCCGTTTTCATCAATTGAAAAATTAATAAAAAATGCATTTTCCCCAGGTTCAAAATAAGGTTTGATATTTGTGACGTTAATGAATTCAATGAAATGATTAATCAAGTTCTTCTTACTTACTTCAAAAGCTAAATCTGGATCTTTAGTGTTCAATGCATTGACTTGTTCTGCCTTAAGACCAAATAACGGGACTTGTGAAAAATCGTTTAATTGATGACTTTTACATTCTACATAGGAATTTTCGATATTGAAGCCAGAACGTTTACTAAGTATTGGCATCGTTCCATTAATTGCCAAAGAAATAGGAATAATGAATGTTTGTTGAGTAGGTTTTCCGTTTTTAATTGCAGGTTGTTTAAATTCTAAGCCTTTTAAAGCTTTACGAAATTTTTATTGAAAGAATAATGTGCTGGTCTGAATGCTATATCTCTAACTTTACCTGTTTCACTAACTGTGAACTTGGCATACATTTTAGTATTGGTGTTTTTCCAAGTCTTATATTCAGCTTTGCTTAACTTTACTTGTTTAAGTAGCTTTCCCACCTTTTTGATAGACAATAGTTAATTTCTCGATGACTCCAGTTTGGGTCGCAAGACTTCAAAACGGCAGGTTGGTCCAATTCTACAGCTGCTAGGTTTTGCTGTGCGTGTGCATTCAAGCTAAAACAGAGCATAATAATGCAAGTGGGAAATAATCTTAACAATGAATTCATAAATTTATTTATTATTAAGATATACCAACCTGGCAGTGAAATCTATAGAGACTGGCTTGCCGTTAACTTTTGCTAGGCTAAATTTGTTGATATTTTTCAGTGCATTTTCCAAATAAAGTTTCAAAATACGATTGTCGACAAGAGCCTCAATATTCTTAAAATCGCCGTGCTTGTCGAGTGTAAAATTTATTTTAAACTCATTTCTACCGCTTTCAAAATAGGATTCTAATTTACTAGTATCCATAAAATTATTATAAGCATTTAAAAATAATTCTGTAGTTTTATTAAAGCTTTTGTAATCTGCTACATTGTTGTTTTTTTCTTTAAAATCATAAACAGGATAGACGCTTTTTATATCTAAATTATCGCTAGTGATTTCTAAAGATGAATTCAAAAGGATAAACTCAGGACCTTTTTTTTGATTATAATAATTAATCGGTACCATTTGTGTCACGCTTGTAGGCGTTCCGTCTTCAAAAGTGGCAGGTTTTGTATATTCCAGCTTTTCTATAAGTTTTCTGATTTTATCCTTGACTTGTTTGTGAGGAGTCAGTATTTCTATGTTGGTAATTTTAGCATTTTCATCAACTTTATACTTCGCATAAAATCGATTCATCCCAGCATTTAGACTTTTTTTATCTTTCTTAGAAAAGCTTAGTTTTTTCTTTAGAAAATTATGAATCTTCTTGCTTTGGCATTTTTTAGAATCCTTTTCATTTGCTTCGGTTTCACAGCCTTTGTAAATTGGGCTTATAATGTTTTGATCCTCTGATGAATTTAACTGCTGACCAAACGTAAAAGTTGAAATGCTAAATGAAATTAAAAGAAAAGAAATCTTAGAAAAGGGCTTCATTTTGTTGAATTTTTTGGCAAAATAAGCAAAATGAAACTAATTCGGAACTGGATTTAATATTTATCTGTAAAATAATATAAAGCTTATTTATGCTTTCTATTATACTTTCTCAAAGCCGATTTGGCAAATCTCAGCAGTTGATTAGAGCTTTGATAACCTGTTGTTTTAGCAATGAGATTTTCGTCACTGTCTAAAATTAAAAGTGTAGGTAATGCCTTTACATTGTATTTTTTAACTAAGTCAATTCCAACTCCGCGTTCAGCATTAATTTTTTTATTGATAAAAGTCTCTGTAAAATATTTTCCCACATGTGGATTTGTAAATACATATTTTGACATTTCTCGGCACGGACGACACCAAATGGCATAAACGTCTACAAAAATCAAACGCTCTTGTTCTTCAGCAAATTCTAAAGTTCGACCCCAGTCGCCATCGTAAAAATAAATATCCTGAGATTGAACAGTTTTACTAAAACCAATCAGCGCAAGAACTATTATATAGTAACTCAAAGTTTTCATTTGAATGATTTTTCGGATGAAACTTACATTAAAATTTTATTATGCTATAGATTTTTCTTTTTTCTTACTTTTCTTAGCGATGTATTTCCCTAGATGATTGGCGTCTTTTTTGATGCCACCCAAAGTTGCTGAAGCTCTGGTGTGTAACCATGGTAAACCAATAAAGTACAATCCGTCGATATTGCTCACCCCGCGTTCATGTACAGGATAACCATCTTTGTCAAGTTCCAAACCTTCAATCCAATCGAATTTTGGTCGGTAGCCAGTTGCCCAAATAATATTTTTAACATCGTTTAATTCAGCAGCTTCAGTTTTTATCATTTCAGCTTTGGCGTCTAAACTTTTCCCGACAGGATGAACGTTTTTTTTCTTTAAAATACCTTTCACATCTACACCAATGACGGGTTGCTTGGCGCTATTGATTTGTTTGCCAATCCAAGAATCTTTACTGAAATTCAAATAACCAGTTTTAGTAAACCACCACCACAGGGTTTTTCCTAGAAATTCTTGAGGCAGAGTTTTTACACTGGTATCTCCAGAAAAATATACTTTTCGGTCGGTATCAGAAACTTCATCCAAAATTTGATAACCAGAGTCGCCACCACCAACCACCATAGCTGTGCCAACTTGCAGTTGTGACGGATTCTGATAAAAATTACTATGTATTTGAAAAATACTTTTATCAATTTTATCTGCAAATGGTGGTGTATACGGAATGTGAAATGGACCAGTAGCGACAATTACATTTTCGGTTTCATAAAAACCGCCTTCATGCTCAACAATGAAATAATCAGTTTTATCTTCAATTTTTGTCACTAAAGTGTTGAATTCAATTGGAATATCGAATTTTTTGACGTAGGCTTTAAAATATTCAGCGACTTCGTATTTGTCAGGGTAGTGACCTTTGGGTTTTGGAAATTTCAGACCTTCCATATTGTTGAATTCTGAAGGTGTGAATAATGTTAAAGAATCCCAGCGATTTAGCCAAGAAGCACCAACTTCATTCTCTTTGTCCAAAACCAAATATTTCTTTCCAAGTTGATCCAGTTGATAAGCCATGGATAACCCGGCTTGTGCTGCACCAATAATTATGAAATCGTACATTTTTTACTTTTTTGTTGAAATTACAGTTTAAATATATAATTTTCAAACGCTTAATAATTTAGTTTTTGATTCAATTTGAAATATTGATTGTAAATAAAAAGAATCAAAACACCAAAACTGACTGCGACAACGATTAAAATCGTGTTGATGATGTTATCAGCAGAAAATGAAAGTTTGATAAGAATTGTTGAAATAACAAAACCTGAATTTCGTATTACACGGCTAAATTCTTCAGTTTGAAGAAATGAAAACAACAGCAAAAGTACATCTATAAGTATCAAAACCGTGAAAAAATCATCGAAAAAAATAGTATTTACTGTTTTGATGGAGGTAGACGAATAATTTGAGTTGCTAATGGTCTCGTAAAACCAGTTGCCAAAAGAGAAAAGCGCAAGTAAAACAATAACAGGAACCAGTATCGTTGCGAAAACATTTTTAACCTTAATATGCGATTTTGTCTTCTTATTTATTTTCTGCTTTTCAATTTTATTTTTTGAATTTAACTTGTAGAATAGAAATATTAAAAAGAACAAAGCAATAGTCGCAACAAGATCTAAAGTAAATTGAATATCACTTTCTATAGAAAACCAACTAGATGAAAATTCGAGGTTGGATAAGTCATAAAAGATCTTCCTAATTAAGATTAGCGTAATGATTTCATATTGCTTTCCTATATAAATTGTGATAGATTTCGGGAGGTGAAATACCAACAGATAAACCTCGTATATCAAAATGATAGAAAATGGTGTATAAATTGCTGAAATCGGGCTGATGATTAAATTTCCATCGTATTTACCGATGTCTAACAGGTTAAAATCTATCAGACCAATAATGCCGAGATGCACCGCAAAACTTATTATAGCAGCGATAACAATGAATTTCTCTAGCTTTTCTTTTAATTTTTCAGAAAGCACAAAAGAATTCAGATGTTCAAATGATTTTTTAAGTTTTTGATTTAACATGCTTAAAAATAAGTAAAATGTTAATTGAAACTTAAGAACAAATGTTATTTAAGAATTAATGTCTTCCATAATCATCTTGGCGTGTATTCTAGAATTTTCAATAAACCATTTGTGTGTTTCCATACCGCCGCAAATAACGCCAGCTAAATAAATGCCTTCCACATTGGTCTCCATAGTTTGTCGATTGTATTCTGGAATGCTCAAACCGTCTTTGGAAAGTTGAATGCCGAGTTTTTCTAAAAATTCAAAATTTGGTCGGTAACCAGTAAGTGCCAACACAAAGTCGTTTTCCAATTTTTGAATTTTTCCGTTTTCATCTTTAAATTCAACAAAATCTTCGTCAATTTTGGTTAGTTCAGCATTGAAATGTGCTTTGATACTTCCTTCTTCAATTCTGTTTTTGACGTCTGGTCGTACCCAATATTTTACTCGCGATCCAATGTCGCCTCCGCGGACAATCATTGTCACTTTACCGCCTTTTCTATAAATTTCTAAAGCAGCATCGACCGAAGAATTGCTGGCACCGACGACCACGACTTTCTGAGTTGCATAATAATGTGGGTCACCGTAATAATGGGTGACTTTCGGTAAATCTTCGCCTGGAATATTCAGGTAGTTTGGAATGTCGTAAAAACCTGTAGCGAGAACAAGATTTTTGGATTTATAATTTGTTTTTGAAGTTTTAATTTCAAAAATTGATTCTGCTTTATCTATTTTTTCGACCTTTTCAAATAGATTGATGTGGACTTGTTTGGATTCTACGATGCGACGATAATATTCCAAAGCTTCTTGTTTTCTTGGCTTTGGATTGCTGCTCACAAAAGGAATACCGTCCAACTCTAGTTTTTCAGAAGTTGAGAAAAACGTCATTTTCTCAGGATAATTGTATAATGAATTGACCAATGCGCCTTTTTCAATTATAATGTAAGACAGATTTTTTTTTCTGGCTTCCAAGGCACAAGCAATTCCTATGGGTCCGCCGCCAACTATCAGCACGTCGTAGGTCATAAATTATCTATTTATTGAGTTTTTCAATTCAGAAATTGTGTTTTTGGGATTTTCAGATTTGAAAACAAAACTGCCAGCAACCAAAACATCAGCTCCGGTTTTTACTAATTTTTCAGCGTTTTTATCGGTAACGCCACCATCAACTTCTATAAGCGTTGAAGTTTGTTTAGCATCGATTAATGCTTTCAATTCAGTGATTTTGTCGTAAGTGTTTTCAATGAAATGTTGACCGCCAAATCCTGGATTCACACTCATCAAACAAACCATGTCAATATCTTGAATCACATCTTTTAGTAAATTCACATTCGTATGTGGATTCAATGCCACACCAGCTTTCATGCCTGCATTTTTGATAGATTGCAAGCTTCTGTGCAAATGTGTACAAGCTTCATAATGTACGGTAAGCATGTTGGAACCCAAATCTGCAAAAGTTTGAATATATCGATCTGGATCGACGATCATGAGGTGGACATCTACAAATTTCTTTGTATGTTTTGTGATGGCTTTCAAAACCGGCATTCCGTAAGAAATATTTGGGACAAACACGCCATCCATAATATCAATATGAAACCAATCGGCTTGACTTTCATTTACCATTTCTATGTCAGATTGAAGATTGGCGAAATCTGCAGCGAGTAGGGAAGGGGCGATTTTTTTATCACTCATTGTTTTTGTTTTTTGCAAAAATAAGTTTTTCGGTTTTTATAGGCGGCGTTTTTAGTTGAAAAAGACTTGTGTTTAAGAGTGGTTTAACTGAACTTCGCATTTATTTTGAAAAATATGTGGCAAGTTGTTCTGCATTATGGCAATCATTTTTTAGTTATCCTGCTTATTGCTTGGTTTTACGATCGTCAAAACCTATGGCGAAATTACTTTGTTTTACTAGCGACAATGCTTGTTGATATCGATCATCTTTGGGCAGAACCCATTTTTGATCCTAAGCGTTGTAGCATAGGTTTTCATACTTTTCATTCCGAAATTGCGATTTTGATATATTTCGGAATTTTAATTTTTGTTCAACATAAAACCATCAGATTGATCGCAATCGGTCTAATCTTTCATATGATTACAGACGGCATCGATTGTTTATGGCTGAACTTTGAAAGTTTTTCGAATAAATTGCTAACTTTCACTAAAATTTGAATTCCATGCGTTTATGTTTTCAACTGATTTGCTGTCTGTTTAGTTTAGGCGTTTTAGCCCAAGATTTTGATTTGGAAATAGTCGAAACCACACCTTTGAAAGCAGATCATTTTTGGGGAGTGGATGTCTATAATCAGGTTTATTTTTCTAAAAACAACGTTTTTTATAAGTCTGAAAAAAACAACAATTTTGAATTTCAAGATCTTCAACTGGGCGATTTGAGTAGCGTAGATCTTCTGAATCCGCTTAAGATTTTACTTTTTTATCAAGATGCGAATACGGTTGTTTTTTTGGACAATCGTTTGAATGAAATCGAACGCATTAATTTTAATACTATTTACCCGTACAAAAACGTAGAATATGTGAATTTGGGTAAGGACAATTCAATTTGGCTTTTCAATGTTGATAACCAAGAACTGGAACTTTATGATTATGAAAATAATCGAATTCGTAATAAATCATTGCCATTAAACAAGACTATTAAAAGTCAAAAATGCAATTATAATTTTTGTTGGTTGCAAGATGAATCTGGTTTACAGAAATTCAATATTTATGGCAGTTTAGTAAACAGAATAGACATTGAAAATCTAATTAGATTTGATAATTTCAAATCAGATTTATGGTTTGAAACTAAAATAGGATTTCATATTTTAAAATCAGAGACCTCAAAAATATATGATTTAAAAAAGCCAAAAATTAACGCTGAACAATTGCATTTCAACGGGCAAAACTTATATATTTACGACGGCAAAACGCTTCATAATTACAAAATAACGAAGGTAAATAACTAATATTATGCATGTTGCGATAGCAGGAAATATTGGCTCCGGCAAAACGACACTTACTAAATTGATTTCTAAACATTACAAATGGAAAGCTGAGTTTGAAGATGTTTTAGAAAATCCATATCTCGAAGATTTTTATGTAGATATGAAACGTTGGTCTTTCAGCTTACAAATTTATTTTTTAAACAGCCGTTTCAGACAAATTTTAGACATCCGCGAAAGTGGAACCGATATTATTCAAGACAGAACGATTTATGAAGATGCATTTATTTTTGCGCCAAATCTTCACGCCATGCGTTTGATGAGCAATCGTGATTATGAAAATTATAGTTCGCTCTTCAATTTAATGGAATCTGTAACAGAAGCTCCTGACTTGCTAATTTATTTAAGAAGTAGCGTACCAAATTTGGTTAAACAAATACAGAAGCGTGGTCGTGAATACGAAAATTCCATTTCTATTGATTATCTCAATAAATTGAATGAACGCTACGAAGCTTGGATCCAAACATACGATAAAGGTAAATTGCTAATTATTGATGTTGATGAACTTGATTTTGTGACCAAACCAGAAGATTTAGGCCATATTATCAATAAAATAGACGGTGAGATTCACGGATTGTTTTAACTATTTAGAATTTTTTCTAAGTCAGGCTTAAAGTATTTCGGACCTTTTAGAACTTTTCCATCCTCGCGATAAATAGGTTGACCATCGTTGCCTAATTTACTCATATTACTACGGTGGATTTCATTAAAAACTTCTTCAATTTTGTGTTGCATGCCGTGAGAAATAATTGTCCCACACAAAATATAAAGCATGTCGCCCAACGCATCAGCAACTTCTGTCATGTCATTGTTGTTGGCAGCTTCAAGATATTCTTCGTTTTCTTCTCGCATGAGTTTGTAGCGTAATAAGTTTTTAGCTAAACCCAAATTGGCAAGTTTAGATTCAGAGACATCCAGTCCGAAGGCTTCATGGAATTTTTTTACACTGTTTATTGATTTTTTCATGAAATTAAGCTTTATTTTTGCCTAAAATACGTTTTTATGCTCACTTCAGGTCAAATTACATTCGCAATTATTTTTGCTGTAACTTTCATTAGTATTGTTGTCTTTACTTACTTTAAAGACAAGCGTTTGCATAAAAAATATTATAAGAATTCTATTTTTGTCTTGGTTGGGTTTTTGGTTTTTGTGGGTATTTTATTTTTGCTGAAGTTTTTTTGGAAAGAATAAAAGTTATTAATTCTTAAAATAATTTCATTTTTAAATCTCAGTTCGTTTATAAATTTTTACTTTAGAGGTTCACTAATCACTTGTTATGCAATCGATATTTACGAAAAATTATTCCTTTGCATTAGTCGTCTTATTTAGTTTCTTTTCTAATTTTTCTTTCGCTCAAAATGAAGAGTTAGACCGTTTGTTCAAATACCACAAATATGACTCGCTTCAAATTTTACTTTTTGAAACTGAAAAATATAAAGGAAATATAGCAGCAATTGCAAGAGCTGATTATTTCAATCGTCATAAGCAACTTCAAAAATCTTTTGAAACTTTATTCGAAATAGACACAACAAAGTTAGACGATCGTCTGAAAGCCTATTATTTTCATTATTTAGGAGACGCCTTCGATATCAATAGTAATGCCGAGCAAGCTTCAAGAAATTTCAAAAAAGCCCAAAATTATTATAAGAAAATTGGTGATATGCTGAGGTATAACAGCATTAATCACGATTTGTTCTACACGGTTGGCAATCCCGATATTTATGCTGAAGACACCGATTATTTAGCGGAATTTTTCACTTTAGCAAAAGATATTGGCGATCCCAATCAGTTGGCAAATGCAGAAATAGAAATGGCTTTTGAAAGTTTAAATAAGGAATCTTCAAGCTCATTTTTAGATCATATTCAGAATGCATATAATTACCAAGAACAAGACCCAAATCCATTTACATTAGGCGTGATTCATACATTTCACGGTATGTATTATACAGATATCGAAACTGATAAAGATTCTGCTGCCCATTATTATAATAAAGCCATTAAAATCAATCAAGCTTTAGATTTGCCACACAAGGTGGCTTTGGGATATTATAATCTTTCGGATTTGGCGAGATATACTAAAGATTATGAAACTGCCATATTTTGGGCAAAGAAAGCTAATGAAAACCGAAATCTGAATTACGACTTCGACCTTACAGCCTACATTTATAAAAATCTCTCTGAAGATTATAAAAGTATATCTGAAATAGATTCAGCTTACAAATATCTCAACCTGTCACTCCAATATCGTGATAGCTTGAATTTGCAAAAACAAAACATCAGTTTAACCCGTTTTCAGGCAGAAAAAAAAGACAAAGAAAATTTGCTTTTGAAACAAGAAAATGACAGGAAGCAAAACCTAATTTATGCCACAATTGGCGCTTTGTTTTTCATTATTATTTTATCAATTTCTTTATATCAAAACAGCAAAAAGAAACGCGCATTAGCAGAAAAAGATAAAGTGATTTCGATTAAGAAAATTGAAAAATCACTTAAAGAACAAGAACTCAAAGCTATTGATGCTATTATAGAAGGTCAAGAAAAAGAGCGAGCCAGAATAGCAAGCGACTTACATGATAATATCGGCGCTAACTTTACAGCAATAAATTCTTTTTTTGAACACATTAAAAGTAAATTTTCTGAAAAAGAAGAAGTGGCAACTTTATTTGATAAAACACACCAACTACTAGAAGAAACCTACCATGAGATCCGTGGATTGGCGCACTTGAAACATAGTGGAGTTTTGGCTAAAAATGGACTTGAGCCTGCTTTGAAAACTTTAGCCAAGAACATTAGTGATTTTAGTAAAGTTGAAGTTGAATTGAATATGCATATCCAAGAAAAACTTAGTAATAATATAGAGTTGAACGTGTTTAGAATTATTCAAGAGTTGATGACAAATATTATAAAACACGCCAAAGCCACCGAAGCCAGCATTTCTTTAACCAGTCTCGAAAATAATCAATTAAGTGTGATTATTGAGGACAATGGAGTTGGTTTCGATGAAAACAACTCAAATCATCAGGATTCTATCGGTTTGAAAAATGTTTCTCAACGCATAGAATACTTGAACGGAAAAATACAAATAGACTCCAAAATAGGACGTGGAACTACTATATTAATTGATATTCCTTTATCATGATAAAAATTGCTATTGCAGACGACCACCAAGCCTTAATCGATGGTGTAAAATTAAAATTGGACGAAACCGATGATATTCAGTTAGCCTTTACAGCCAATAATGGTCAACAGTTTTTAGATCATTTGAAAACGGAAACTATTGATATGGCTATTATAGAT
The DNA here is from genome assembly GCF_004010055.1 of Psychroflexus aestuariivivens. Lineage (GTDB taxonomy): Bacteria > Bacteroidota > Bacteroidia > Flavobacteriales > Flavobacteriaceae > Psychroflexus > Psychroflexus aestuariivivens. Next base: position 85,415 of record NZ_RQVT01000005.1, on the reverse strand, counting down.
TTGAAAATGCCGAAAATGGATGGTATTCAGCTAACTAAAGAAATAAAAACTAATTTTGAACCTACAAAAGTTATTGCTTTTTCTATGTTCGATCAGGCTGATGCAATCAATAAAATGAAATCCGAAAATGCAGATGGCTATATACTAAAAACATCTTCTTTGGACAAACTCATTCAAGCGATTTACGCAATCTCTAGAGGCGAAAAATACTATGATGAAAGCATTAATGGAATAACTTATGCTTTTTCTGAAGAAACTGAACAACCAAAAAATATGCTTTCGAAATCTGAAAGACAAATTTTAGAATTGATTGCCTCAGGAAAAACTTCTGCTGAAATTGCAGATATTCGACAAACTGCCATTTCTACAATCGACACACATCGTAGAAATATGACAAATAAACTACGATTATCTGGTAAGGGTGAATTGCTGCGTTATGCTATGGATCAGAAGTATAAATTTGATTAATTTTCCAAAAAAAATACAAATGTCAATATTAATTGTAAGTCAAAATAGAAATCCAAAATCTTGGGTTGATACTTTAAAGTCTAAAAATCAGGATCTAGATATCCAAGTTTACCCAGAAGTAGATAGACCTGATGATGTTGAATTTGCCATTTCTTGGAAACATCCAGAAGGCATTTACCAGAATTATCCAAACCTAAAAGTCATCGCTTCGATGGGCGCAGGCGTCAACCATATTTTGAAAGACGACAATTTACCGAAAGGAGTGAAAATTACTAGAATTGTTGATGAACAATTGACAAAAGATATGAGCGATTTTGTGTTACTGCAATGTCTAGCGGTAACAAGAAATTTATTTTTGCATTGGCAAAATCAGCAAAAAAGTAATTGGAAATTGAAAAGTTATCAAACTCCAGAAAAGACAACTGTTGGTATTATGGGTTATGGCAATCTAGGTCAAGCCGCCGGAGAAAAACTTCATAAAAATGAATTTAAAGTCATTGGTTATGCAAATTCTTCAAAAACAATCAATGAAATTTCTGTTTATGGAAAGCAAAATATGGACGAATTTTTAACACAAACTGATATTTTAGTGTGTTTGTTACCGGTAACTTCAGAAACTAAAGGAGTTTTAAATTTTGATTTATTCAAAAAACTAAAACCCAATGCTTATTTAGTCAATGTGGCTCGCGGCGAGCATTTAGTGGAAAATGATTTGATAAAAGCCATAAATGAAGGGTTTTTGTCAGGAGCAAGTTTAGATGTATTTCAAGAAGAACCGCTTCCAGAATCTCACAAATTTTGGGAACATTCTCAAATTCAAGTCACACCACATATCGCTAGTATGACCGACCCAAATTCAGTTGCAGAACAATTGCTGACTAATTTTGAAAAAATGAAATCGGGAGAAGATTTAATCCATGAAGTGGATGTGGACAAAGGCTATTGATTGATTTTTATTTCCCCAAACTAAAACCTAAAATAACAGCTAGCAATCCTAAAACAATACTGACAGAAATATAAAGTGCAAACTCCATAAATTGTCCGCTTTTCAACAGATTTAAATTTTCTGAAGAAAAGGCAGAAAATGTGGTAAAACCACCGCAAAAACCTGTGATTAACAAGAGTTGTAAATCGGAATTCTGAGGATTGTTTTTCAGCAGCCAACCCAAGGCTAAACCGATACAAAAACTGCCCAGAATATTCACGGTTAGTGTTTGATAATAGGGGAAATGCTGAATTTTCATTCCTTTGAAAGCTAAGGTTACCAAATATCTGCAAATGCTACCCAAACCACCGCCTAAAAAAACCAATAACAAAGATTTCATATTATTTATTCTGTAATAAACACAGGAATATAAAGATTAGTAACCCATTCGGAAGGGTTGATTGTATGAATTTCGCTTACTTTAAATTCTAAAACTGGTTTTTGTCTTTTGTTGATCTCCAACCCACGATCTGCAATGTATTTTTGAGCAAACTGTAACATTTCTTTCAGATTGATGTAATCTCCTTTAAGCTGTGTTTTTAAAAATATGCCTCGTTCAATCTGTTTAGATAAGATTTCATATTCGTAGGGAATCGCTGTTTGGGAATCTGTGCCAAGACCAGCAGAGAAAATGAGATTAGATTCATTTTCGTATAAATTTTCTAAGAGTATCAATCGTCCTTCCGTTATTTCAAAATTTTGAGATGTCATAAAATTCTCAATACTTTTGAAAATAGGTCTTGATTTATTTATTATTTTTTTGAAATCTAACTTCGATGCTGAAGTTGCATGCAAAAAATAAAAACCACCATAATCTACAGTGCCAATAGAACGAATGTCGTACACGGCAATTTCTTTTTTTATCAAATTCTCTAAGTTTTGTAAACTTTTAGCAAAGACGCTTTTTAGGTTTTCCTGATGTGATTCTTCAGATAATACAAAATCTACTTTCTGCCAAAAACTACCTTCATTTTCAATATTGAGCTTGACAATAGGCTGTTCGTTTTCATCAGAAAAATGCCAAGATAATTTGTTTTTGGATTGACTAAGCCAAGTTTTGAGCGTAAAATTTTGAATTATAGAATCAGTGTCGATAGATTTATTTTGAATATTAATTGCATCAAATCTTTCATTTTGCCATGAAATTGTAGCATCTTCGGCGGATTCTATATTGCTGAATCTAGCGTCAGTATTTTCCAGATTCATCATGCTCAACCACTCCGGATAACTCTCGAAATTCACAATTTTTTGCTGAAACAATTCAGGATGCAATTCCGTTTCAAACTCCAAACTCATTTTGGAAGGCAAAGAAATAGTAGCAATATATAAAGAGCCCAAAACGATGACAAGTAGCACTAAAAAAAACAAATATTTAAAAAATTTCATACTAAAAAATTAGAATAACGAAGATACATAAAAAGTTAATGTCTGTAATATAACTCAAATTTTAAACACGCTTCGGTGTTAGCTCAGCAATTTTGATTATAACCTCTGTGGCTTTGATCATACTTTTAAGAGGAAGATATTCATATTTGCCATGAAAATTGTGACCGCCAGCAAAAATATTTGGACAAGGCAGTCCTTTGTAACTTAGCTGTGCGCCATCTGTACCTCCGCGAATTGGTTTCAAAATTGGTTGAATATTCAGTGATTTCATAGCTTCTTCTGCAACATCAACAATGAACTTTACAGGTTCCACTTTTTCCTTCATATTGAAATATTGGTTTTCAATTTTTAGTTCAACTATATCTTTACCATAATTTTGATTCATATTATGAGCAATTTTTTTCATCAGTTGTTTCCTCGCTTCAAATTTATCTAAATCATGATCTCTGATGATGTAATTCAATTCAGCATGCTCAACTTTTCCCTTCATATTTGTAAGGTGAAAAAAACCTTCATAACCACTGGTTTTTTCAGGAACTTCCTCTACAGGTAGGCGTGATGCAAATTCTTGAGCGAGATACATGGCATTTACCATTTTGCCTTTAGCGTATCCAGGATGAACGATGGTTCCGTTAAACTCTATTTTAGCTTTGGCTGCATTAAAATTTTCATATTCCAATTCACCAATTTGGCTACCATCCATAGTGTAAGCCCATTTGGCATCAAATTCTTCAACATCAAACTTATGTGCGCCACGACCGATTTCTTCGTCTGGCGTAAAGCAAATTTTTATTGTGCCGTGTTTGATCTCAGGATGGTTTACCAAATATTCCATAGCCGTAACAATCTCTGTAACACCAGCTTTATCATCTGCACTTAGCAAAGTTGTGCCATCGGTTGTAATTATAGTTTGGCCTTTATATTGTTTTAAATCTTCAAAATAATCTGAGGATAGAACAATGTTTTTTTCTTTGTTCAAAATGATATCGCCACCGTCGTAATTATGATGAATTTGTGGATTAATGTCTGAAGCTTTAAAATCTGGAGAAGTATCAAAATGGGCTACAAATCCAATATTTGGAACATCTTTATCAATATTAGACGGCAATGTCGCCATGACATAAGCATGCTCGTCGATTTCAACATTTTGAAGACCAATATTCTCTAAATCTGATTTCAAAATATTTGCAATTTCCCACTGTTTATTTGTGCTTGGCGTGGTTTCGCTGTTAGGATCGCTTTGAGAATCTATTTTGATATATTGAATAAAACGTGCTAAAATCTGGTCCTTGTCTATCATTTGAAATTAAATTTCTTCAAAAATAAAGAAATATCCCACAGCAATATCAAGAAAAGGCTTTCTCTTCTCAGGAAATACTTATTTTTGCTGAAATTTTTCAATGATGTATAAAAGTTTAATCCGCCCAATTCTATTTAAATTTGATCCGGAAAAAGTGCATCATTTCAGTTTCAAATCTTTGAAGTTTTTAAATAAAATTCCAGGTTTTTCTTCATTCATAAAATCAAAATTTCAAGTCAACGATCCAAAATTGACTCGTGAAGTTTTTGGTTTGAAATTTAAAAACCCTGTAGGTTTAGCGGCAGGTTTCGATAAAGATGCCAAACTTTACAAAGAATTGTCTCAACTGGGTTTTGGATTTGTGGAAATTGGAACAGTGACGCCAAAACCGCAAAGCGGCAATCCTAAAAAGCGTTTATTTAGGTTGAAATCTGACCAAGCTATTATCAATAGAATGGGTTTCAATAATGAAGGTGTTGAAAAAACAGTGGCAAGATTGAGGAAAAATAAATCTGTCCTTATTGGTGGAAATATTGGTAAGAATAAAACCACGCCAAATGAACAAGCCATCGATGATTATGAAATTTGCTTTGAAGCCTTATTCGATTATGTGGATTATTTTGTGGTGAATGTAAGTTCTCCGAATACACCGAATCTAAGAGATTTGCAGGACAAAGCACCGCTTACCAAACTTTTGAATCATCTTCAGAATTTAAATAATCAAAAGAAAAAATCGAAACCAATTCTTTTAAAAATTGCGCCAGATTTAAATAAAAATCAATTATTGGATATCATAGATATTGTCAATTCAACTAAAATTGCTGGACTGATTGCTACAAACACAACAATTTCGCGTGATGGACTTACAGATTCCAATCAATCAGAAATAGGCGGTTTGAGTGGGAAACCACTTGAGAAAAAAGCTACAGAAGTCATTCGCTTTTTGTCAGAAGAAAGTCAAGGTGCATTTCCAATTATTGGTGTTGGCGGCATTATGTCCCCAGAAGATGCTTTGGTAAAACTGAATGCAGGTGCAAGTTTAGTTCAACTTTACACAGGATTTGTTTACGAAGGTCCTGGATTAATCAAGAAAATAAATCAAGCAATTTTGAAGCAATAACAAAAATGTGGGAACAAATTCTTGCTTTTCTTTTGGCTTCTATGGCATTGACTATTTCTCCTGGTCCTGATATTATTTACGTGTTGTCTCAAAGTTTGGTTGGTGGTAAATTGAGAGGATTTGTCATTGCTTTGGGTTTAGTATCAGGCATCATTTTTCATACAACTTTAGTTGCTTTTGGGGTGTCAGCGATCATTAAAAGTTCTGAAACTTTGTTTTGGAGTATTAAAATCGCAGGTGCAGTGTATCTTTTGTATTTAGCATATAAAGTTTATGCAAACTCCAGCGAATTGAAACTTACCAAATCTTCAAGTTATAAAAGTTTGGGTAAATATTTCAAAACTGGACTGATTATGAACTTGCTGAATCCTAAAGTAAGCTTGTTTTTTTTAGCTTTTTTCCCTGGGTTTCTTTGGTCAACAACAAATACTGTCACTCAGTTTTATATTTTAGGATTTATTTTCATGCTTCAAGCTTTGTTGATTTTCGGCATTGTTGCCACGTTGTCCGACCGCATTTCAAATTTGTTGATGAAATCTCAACATCAAGCAGAATTTTTTAAGTGGTTTCAAATTTCTATCTTCATTTTAATTGCAATTTTGATTTTATTCTAATAAGAACTTAAATTTTACTTTTGAAAATTGTTCAAAACTGTATATTTGATGCATGGAATCAGTAAAAATAATTGAATGTCCTAGGGATGCAATGCAAGGGATCAAATCATTCATTCCGACCGACGAAAAAGCCAAGTACATCCAATCATTATTGCGGTGTGGTTTCGATACAATAGATTTTGGAAGCTTTGTTTCTCCCAAAGCAATTCCGCAAATGCAGGATACTGCTAAGGTTTTAGACTTATTGGACTTGTCTGAAACGCAAAGCAAGTTATTGGCAATTGTTGCTAATATTCGTGGAGCAAAAGACGCTTCGGAATTTCCAGAGATTGACTATTTAGGCTATCCATTTTCAATTTCTGAAAATTTTCAAATGCGAAATACACACAAAACTATCGCTGAATCTGTTGAGGTATTGAAATCTATTTTAGAAATCGCTGAAGCCAAAAATAAATCTGTTGTGGCTTATTTGTCCATGGGTTTTGGCAATCCATATGGAGACCCTTGGAATGTTGAGATTGTGAGTGAATGGACAGAAAAGTTATCCGATTTAGGCGTGAAAATTCTATCGCTTTCCGATACTGTAGGAACCTCTGATGCAGAAACTATTTCTTATTTATTTTCAAATTTAATTCCAAAATATCCTGATATGGAATTTGGAGCGCATTTGCATACCACGCCAGACAAGTGGTACGAAAAAGTACATGCTGCTGTGCAATCTGGTTGCCAAAGATTCGACGGCGCTATTCAGGGTTTTGGTGGATGTCCGATGGCAAAAGATGATTTGACTGGAAATATGCAGACTGAAAAAATGCTGTCATATTTCAATTCTAATAATATTGATGCCAATATCAAAATGACAAGTTTTGAGTCTGCTTACAACAAAGCGACAAGCTTGTTTACTAAATATCATTAACGCACTTTTGTATGCTCATTCTTAAGTTTTTACTTAATTTTGCGGCGTGGAAAAGAAAAAAGATATACGTGCGCTCAGCAAAGAGCAACTTCAAGATTTTTTTGTAGCCCAGGGCGACAAATCCTTCCGTGGCTCTCAAGTTTACGATTGGCTTTGGAATAAAGCCAGTTATAATTTTGAGGACATGACCAATTTGTCGAAATCTACTCGACAAATGCTTGAAGACAATTTTGTCATCAATCATATTGAAGTTGACGAAATGCAACGAAGCAAAGACGGAACGATAAAGAATGCGGTAAAACTTCACGATGGATTTACTGTTGAATCAGTTTTGATTCCAACCTTTTCGAGAACGACGGCTTGCGTTTCTTCACAAGTCGGCTGTAGCTTAGATTGTAAATTTTGCGCTACTGCAAAACTCAAACGCCTGCGTAATTTGAATGCCGATGAAATTTTTGACCAAGTGGTTGCCATTGACAAAGAAAGTCGTTTGTATAATGGAATCCCGTTGTCAAATATTGTTTATATGGGGATGGGTGAACCGTTGATGAATTATAATAATGTATTGAAATCTGTAGAGAAAATCACTTCTCCAGAAGGTTTGGGCATGTCTCCAAAACGAATTACATTGTCGACATCAGGCGTGCCAAAAATGATTAAAAAATTGGCAGATGATAAGGTAAAATTCAATCTGGCGGTTTCATTACACTCTGCCATAGACGAAGTGAGAACGCAAATAATGCCGTTTAATGCTAAATTTCCTTTGGCTGATTTACGCGATGCTTTAATTTATTGGCACGAACATACTGGAAAAGCTGTTACTTATGAATATATTGTATGGAAAGGCATAAATGATCGAGTTGAAGATATTCGTGCTTTGGTACAGTTTTGTAAACACATTCCTTGCAAAGTGAATTTGATAGAATACAACCCGATTGATGATGGTGAATTTCAGCAAGGTTCAGATGAAGCCGTTGCCAAGTATAAAACTGCTTTGGAAGCCAATTACATCACCGTAACTTTGAGACATTCTCGTGGAAAAGATATTGATGCTGCTTGTGGTCAATTGGCAAATAAACAGAAGGTGGTTTGATTTAAGAATCTTTTTTGTGTATAATTATTAAATTTGAATCATAAAAAAAGCTCTGGAATTTCCAGAGCTTTTTGATTTTAAAAGTAATTTCAAATTACTTTTTGATAAACTTAAAAGTTTCAGTTTTATCGCCAATTGTTACTTTAGTGATGTACATTCCGTTGCTTAAATTAGAAACGTTGATACTTTCATTACTATTTGAAAGTTTAGTGTTAATCATTTCTTGACCTAACATGTTGTAGATAATAACATTTTCAAAGTTCTGGTTAGCTTCTAGACCTAATTGACCGTCTTTGTAAAAATGAGTAAACTTAGAAGTTTCGAAGTTACTTGCGCTCAAAGTTTCACTTACAGTAAAGTCAAAAAGTAATAAAAATCCAGTAGAACTTGGTGTAGGTCCTGGTAGCCCATTAGCTTTAAAAACAATATAATAGTCGCCAGTTGTGTTAGGTGTAAATGTACCTGTACCGTTTAAAGCTTGGGCTTCAACATTTGCAAAATCACCATTTTGTTGAATACCACTATCTGTAAAAATTGTAGTCCCATTACTTGCGCTGGCTACTGTATTATCTGTTGCGATAATCATTTCAAAAGCCTCATTTGCAGCACCATTTGCGCCATTGTTTGCTCCATTATAAGTTACATCGATGTCATAAGTTGCATTAGCTAGCATCGGTATTGCTGGAGAAATTAAGTAATCTTCTTTTTGCCCTTGGTTAGTTCCGTTGGTAGCAAATGAAGACATTGTGACATCAGATAATGCAATTTCTTGTTGTATCCATGAATTTCCATTTCCATCTTCATCAATAATAGTATAACAGTTTTGGAAAGCAACCGAATCGTCAAAGCCTATTGTAACAGGAAATCCATTTTCCATAAATAAACTCCCACAATTTGTATCAGTATTGAAGCTTGCAGGACCTACCCATGGACTATCGCCGCTTGCACCGTCACAATTAGCTCTAATATAGACTTCGTAAGATGTGTTTTCTGTTAAATTGTCTATCGTCTCATTTGTGTTGGTAATATTAGAAATTGTTTCTAAACCACTACCTAATTCAAAACCTGGGCTTCCGTACTCGATTTCCCAAGTCGTATTTGCGCCATTAGAATCTGTCCAGTTTACGTCCACACTATTTAATGTTGTATTACTGAATTCAATATTTTCAGGCACATTACAGTTGAGTTTGGTTAATGTGAATGTCGTTTCTAATGGTGTCGGTACATTACAACCCCCATTATCTTGATATTCTGATATAATTAATGTAAAGGATGTGTCATCATTTTCATCATAGGTACCTACGTTGGCAGAAGAGCCTAGTGTAATATTTCCCATTTGATCACAAGTTAAAGTCGTGTCAAGATTATCATCAACAATAACATCACCGCAATCCAAAGTAAAAGTAACTTCTGTTGGCGCTTGATTTGCAATTCCGAGATCTTCTAGATAAAGCGCAGAAAAAACTCTAGACTCTGGCGTATCTCCCTCTGAAAGTAAAACAACTTGGTCTTCAAAACTCAATACGCCATTTTCTGGATGAATGGGTGTTTGTTGTTGAATAAAATAGCCGCCCAAGAAACTTCCATCAGGAACTGGGCATTGTGCTTGCGCAAATAAGCCTATTAAAAGTAATAAACTTAAAATTGTAATTTTCTTCATAAGTAGTATGTTTTTAGAATTCGGCAAGCAAAATAAACATTTTTTTTTAATAAATCTTAAAACAACTCAAAAAAAAAGCTCTGGAATTTCCAGAGCTTTTTGGTTTTAAAAGTAATCTGAAATTACTTTTTGATAAATTTGAAGGTTTCAGTTTTATCACCAATTGTTACTTTAGTGATGTACATGCCATTACTAAAACTAGAAACGTTTATACTTTCATTATTATTAGAAAGTTTAGTGTTCATCATTTCTTGACCTAACATGTTATAGATAGTTACATTTGAAATTACTTCATCAGATTCTAAGATCAATTTGTTATCTGAGTAGTAGTGTTCTAACACTTTTTTCATTTCAAAATTACCATTACTTAATGTGCTTTCAGTTGTAAAAGACCACACCGCACCAACAGTGCTTCCTCCTGGATTGTTGCTAGTAACTCTCCAAAAATAAGTAGAACTTAATTGTAATCCACTAAGTAAAAGTCCATTTCCGTTAACATCTGTTGTAAATAAATCAACGTTAGCATCAGTACCTAAATCAAATGTGTAAGTAGTTGCATCTTCGCTTCCATCAGGCAATTCCCAAGTAAACTGGTACTGCTGAACTGGATCGCCAGCTTGGTTAGTACCTTCACTTAAAAATACTGTAGATCCATCTGCTGGGTCTGGAGATATTGCAGCGTCAGGTGCATTAGGTACTGCAGATGTTGTAAACTCAAAATCAAATCCTGCATCGCTCCATCTGTTATCCCATGCTATGTAGTACGTAACACCAGCTTCTGCTAACCAACTTACTTCACTCAAAAAATTTTCTGCACTGATATCATCATTACCAGCTTCACAAACTAAACTTCCACAAGATCCAGAATAAACATGAATTCTTGTATCTCCACCAGAATTTTGCGTCAAATTAGTAGTTATGGATGCTACAATGTCAGTTGTAGATGAATATGTATACCATTCACCTGCAGGATTAGAAGGTACTGGTCCGTTGCCATCTGCACACAATGGAGTCGGAACATCTGATCCATCAATTGCACCAACTGTGTTTATTCCTTCGGTAACTGATACTGCACCCGCGCAAGTATCTTGTGCACTTACAGCAAATGAACCAATAAGCATTGCTAATAATAAAGTAATTTTCTTCATAATTATATTTTTTAAAATTTATATGTTTCAAATATAACAAACCAATTTACTTTTCAAAACACATTAAGAAATTTTCAGTAGCATTTTAACTATATTTGCTCCATATTGAAAACTGTATCTCAAATAAAGCAACCCATAGACCATGAAATGGAACTCTTCGAGAAGAAGTTTTCCCTTTTCATGTCTTCACGTGTGGCTTTGCTCAATAAAATCACACATTTTATTGTCAACCGCAAAGGCAAACAAATGCGACCGATGTTTGTGTTTTTGGTTGCTAAAATGGTTTCCAAAGGCGAAGTCAATGACAGGACTTATCGCGGTGCTTCTGTTATAGAATTGATTCACACCGCTACTTTGGTGCACGACGATATTGTGGACGATAGCAACCAGAGGCGTGGGTTCTTCTCCATTAATGCATTATGGAAAAATAAAATCGCAGTTTTGGTCGGTGATTTTTTATTGTCTAAAGGTTTACTCCTGTCTATAGATAATAATGACTTTGATTTGTTGAAAATCATTTCCGTTGCTGTTCGTGAAATGAGCGAAGGTGAATTGCTTCAAATTGAAAAAGCCAGACGATTGGATATAACAGAAGATATCTATTACGAAATTATCCGTCAGAAAACGGCAACACTTATTGCCGCTTGTTGCAGTCTCGGCGCGGCTGCCGTTAAACCCGAGTCGGAAGATATTGAAAAAATGCGAAAATTTGGTGAACTTATTGGTATGGCGTTTCAAATTAAAGACGACTTGTTTGACTACGGTGAACAGAAAATTGGTAAGCCTACAGGAATAGACATTAAAGAACAAAAAATGACTTTACCATTGATTTATGCTTTAAATCATGCTTCAAAAAAAGATAAAAACTGGATTATTAATTCTGTAAAAAACCACAATAAAGACAAAAAACGTGTCAATGAAGTTATTGACTTTGTAATAAAATCTGGTGGTTTGGATTATGCCAAAATCAAAATGAAAGATTTTCAGAAAGAAGCATCAGCAATTTTGAATACTTATCCTGCGTCTCCTTACAAAGCTTCACTTCAACTTATGATCGATTACGTTATCGATAGAGAAAAATAAGAACGATCTTATTTTTATTCAATTTTCGCATTAAATTTGAATCCAAAATATTTCAATTTTGATTAGCAAATCTACCATAGATAAAGTTTTCGATACCGCTCGTGTGGAAGAGGTAATTGGCGATTATGTTCAGCTCAAAAAATCTGGCAGCAACTTCAAGGGCTTAAGTCCGTTTACAGAAGAGCGTACGCCGAGTTTTATGGTTTCGCCGGTAAAACAAATATGGAAGGATTTCTCTTCAGGAAAAGGCGGCAATGTCGTAGCTTTTTTAATGGAACACGAGCATTTTACTTACCCTGAAGCCATCAAACATTTGGCGAAACGCTACAATATTGAAATCGAAGAAACAGAGCAATCTTCAGAAGAAAAGGAAAAAGCCAGCGAACGCGAAAGTATGTATTTGGTCAATGAATTTGCCAAGACTTTTTTCAAAAATCAAATGATGAATACCGATGAGGGTAAATCAGTTGGCCTGAGTTATTTCAAAAATCGTGGTTTCAATATGGAAACCATAGAAAAATTCGATCTTGGTTATTCACCAGATTTATGGCAAGGTTTTACAGATAAAGCGCTGGCTAAAGGCTATAAATTGGAATTTTTAGAAAAAACTGGACTCACTATTGTTAAAAACGACGGCGAGAAAAAATTTGACCGATTCAAAGGTCGAGTCATGTTTCCTATTCATTCTATGTCAGGCAGGACTTTAGGTTTTGGTGGTAGAATTTTGACCAATGATAAAAAGCAAGCAAAATATCTGAATTCGCCTGAAAGCGAAATTTATCACAAAAGTAAGGTGCTTTATGGACTTTTTCAGGCGAAAAAATCTATTGCTAAAGAGGACAATTGTTTTCTGGTAGAAGGTTACACCGATGTCATTCAGTTCAACCAAAGTGGGATAGAAAATGTCGTTGCTTCTTCTGGAACTGCGCTGACACCAGACCAAATTCGGCTCATCAATCGGTTGACCAACAACATTACAGTACTTTTTGATGGTGATGCGGCTGGTTTGCGTGCCTCTATTCGTGGCATCGATTTGATTTTGGAACAAGGCATGAATGTCAAGGTTTGTGTGTTTCCTGACGGTGAAGATCCAGATAGTTTTGCTAAAACCAATTCGTTGGAAGATTTACAAAACTACTTGGCAGAACATGCGCAGGATTTTATTCGTTTCAAAGCTTCATTGCTTTTAGACGATGCCAAAAAAGATCCGATCAAAAAATCTGAAGTGGTTCGTGACATCGTCAATTCTATTGCTAAAATTCCAGATCAAATTACGAAGGAAATTTATGTCCAAATGTGTGCGGATTTAATGGATGTTTCCGAAGAAGTTTTATTTTCCACTTTGGCGCAAATCACTGCGAAGTCTCAAAAAACATCTTCAAAGCAGACTGCAAAAAAGGAAATGAAGGTGGTCAAAGAAACCGCATCTGCAGAACCAAAAGTTGACCACCAATATGAACTAGAACGCAGCATCATTAGACTTTTACTGAAATATGGCGACAAAGAAGCTGTCTTTATGGATTACGAATTGGAGTTTGATGAATTTCATCGTGAAAAACTTGTGCCAGTGAAATCTGAAGATGTTGTTTATGAAAAGATTTTTAAAGATTTACAAATTGATGAAATCGAATTGTCCAATCAGATTTTCAAAGAATTATACGAGTTAATTATCAGTAAATATACTGAAATGGGAGTCTTGAAAATGGAGACTTTTATCAATCAAATTTCACCTGAATTGGCTCAGGAGGTTACTTCTATCATGATGGAATATGAAGTAAATCAATTGCACGATTGGAAACGACAAGAAATTTTTGTTATCGACAAAAGCGAACTCGACCCGCGTGAAGTTGTAGAAACGATTCTAAATTTACGACGTTTTCTAATTCGAAAAAAAGTGCAGGAACTAAGCGAGAGCGTAAGAGAACAAACCGATGATTTGCATATTGAAATTATCCAGGAAACGATGGATTATAACAGTCTAGAAGTCTTGATTTCAGACAAACTGAATCGCGTGGTTTGAAATTTTAAAGCAAGTTTAGGATTCACTTTCACTCTTACTTTTCTATTCGATTTCTGCGAAACGCTCTGTGGGAATTTTATTTATAGGAAATACATTCTTCTCATTGAAAATCAATCATTTAGCGATCTTTGCGAATTACTTTGCGCGCTCTGCGTGAAATAATTATATATTCAGGAAAACTTTAGTTAAAGCTGTAGGTTTAGTTAAGTTTTAATTTCTTTCTTCTACCAATAATTAAATATAAAATCGTACCTAAAAAAGGAACAAAAATAACCGCTAAAGCCCAAATAAGTTTTTCATTTTGTGGAAATTGGCTTTTTAAAACATCGACCAAACAATATATCCATAATATGATGCAAAGTATCAAAAATGATTGCCAAATTAGCAATTCGTCAGAAGTTATAAATAAATCCATATACTATGTTTTTCGATTTAATTCTAGATTCACTTACTAATATATAAATTCATTGTAAAACTAAAAATTTCTTTCTGAAAATTTAATCAGTTTTATCAAAAAACTTTGAAAATCACTTCAATTCTTTAGGGATTTCACAAATTGGAATTGGTTGCATTTTATGTTGATTAGCAGCATTCAGGCGTTTGTAAATGCTCAAAACTTCTCGTTGTCTTTCTGTCAAATCATCGGAATCGCCTAAAAATCTCATCGCCCATTCCAGTTCATCATAGCTCGCTCCGAGTTGGTCTTCATCGCTGCGACTGTCGCCAAACAAACCATCGGTAGGTGCTGCTTTTTGAATGTTTTCTATAATATTAAGATGGGCTGCAATTTCATAAACTTCACTTTTCATCAAATCTGCAATTGGACTCAAATCGACGCCACCATCGCCGTATTTGGTATAAAAACCAACGCCAAAATCTTCGACTTTATTACCGGTGCCAGCGACCAGATAACTGTGAATTCCCGCAAAATAATATAACGTTGTCATTCGCAATCTTGCTCTAGAATTTGCCAAACTTAGATTCATCTGATCTTCATCTTCAATTTTAGGTAGGTTTTCTTTAAAAGTTTCAAAAGTAGCTGTTAAATCTATATTTGTAGATGACACATTTTTAAATTCAGATTGTAAAGTTTCAATATGCATTTTTGCTCGATTCACTTGGTCTTTTGACTGATGAATCGGCATTTCTAAACATAATGTTGGCGCACCTGAAAGTGCACACAATTTGGAAGTTACAGCAGAATCTATGCCACCAGAAATACCAATAACAAAGCCTTTCTGTCCGCTTTTTTTTAAATAATCTTGCATCCAATTGACAATATAATCGATGGTTTTTTGCACTTTCATAAAATCTGATTTGAAGTTTAAATAATTACATTTGCAATCAAATATAATTATTCTCGACTATTGAGGATGTGAATACTTTAAATTATGAGAGTAAATTTAATTTTGTTAAGTCTAATTTTGATAATGATGTCTTGTCAGAAAGATTCAAAAGTCAATGATGAAGCTGAGGAAATGAATTTAGAACTGGATGTGATTCGGTTCGATAAAATTTTCGCTCAAGCTGAACCACAAGATTTAGGTGAACTCAAAACTAGGTTTCCAGATTTGTTTCCATCACAAATTCCAGACAGTTTATGGATTGAAAAAATGAACGATACGCTTCAAAATGAAATAAACAATGAAGTTTTAAAAGTTTTCCCTGATTTCGATACAGAACAAAAAAGAATCGAAAGATTTTATAAATACTTGAGCTATCATTTTGAATTTTTCAAACCGCCCAACAAAGTTATCACTTTAGCTGAAGAAGTGAATTATAGAAATAAAATTGTATTGTCTGAAGACGGTTTTCCTTTGATTTCATTAGATAATTATTTAGGAAAAGATCATAAATTTTATCAGGGTTTGCCTCAATACATTGCATTTATGCAAGATAAAAAGTTTATGATTTCAGATTTGGCAAAACTTTATGCAGAAGAAATTTTACTAAGAAATGAAGAACGAACTTTTATATCAGACATGATTTATCATGGTAAAGTCCTATATTTAAAAGACATATTAATGCCTTTTGAAACAGATACACAAAAAATATATTATTCCGATGAAGATTTAAAATGGGCGAAGGAAAACGAAACCCAAGTTTGGGCATTTTTTGTAGAAAATAAATTAATTTTTTCTACAGACAACAGACTCGCTGATCGATTTTTGAATTTAGCCCCATATTCTAAGTTTTACCTAGAGTTGGACAGTGAGTCTGCCCCTAGAATCGGACAGTATATCGGTTGGCAAATCGTAAGAAAATACATGGAGAAAAATCCAGAATCTACACTTGATAAGCTTATCGAAACCGAAGCTGAAGAAATTTTTAAAGCGTCAAATTATAAACCGAAATCATGATTAAAAAAGAATCAGAAATAAAAATTAAAGTCGAAACCGATGATAACCGCATTCCCGAAAAACTGACTTGGTCAGCTGAAGACGGTGGTGTAAATAACCAAGAAGCAAAAGCCGCCTTTCTGAGTATTTGGGATCACAAAGCGCAGGAAACTTTGCGTATCGATTTATGGACCAAGGAAATGCCAGTTGATGAAATGAAAAAATTCTTCCATCAAATTTTAGTTGGCATGAGCGATACTTTTCATCGAGCCACAGATGATGAAAAAATGACAGCCACAATGCGTGATTTTTGCGATTATTTCGCAGAAAAATTAGATATCAAAGCAGATGGCAAATCTAAAGAATAAACGATTGATTTTCGTCTATAACGCCGATTCAGGTGTTAAAAATAGCTTATTGGATAGTGCTCATAAGTTTCTAAAGCCAGAAACTTATGAGTGTAGTCTTTGTCAATTAACCTACGGACTTTTTTCTGAAAATAAAAAATGGAAATCTTTTCGAAAGAAGTCTGAAATCGAGTTTGAATTTTTGCATAAAGATGAATATGAGAAAAATTTCAAATCTAAATTTGAAGCTTTACAACCTTTGCCGGTTATTTTGTTTCAGGATAATTATGATTTGGATGTGTTTGTATCAGCCGAAGAACTCAATAAAATGAACGATGTTTCAGAGTTGATAGAGAAACTGCAAAGAAGAATTTCAAATTTATAACTAAACTTTATTTGATGTCTTCATTGATGCTTTGGATGTAGTTCAGGATTTCATCTTGTCCAATTTTGTGAGCCGAAGACGTTACAAAAACTGGCGGTAACATTTCCCAAGTTTCCATAAGTTTCATCTTATAGTTGGCAATATTATCTTCCAATTTCTTGGTTTTTAACTTGTCAGCTTTAGTGAAAACAATAGAAAATGGTACATTGTTGGTGCCTAGCCACTCTAGAAATTCCAAATCGATGGGTTGTGGATCATGACGCACATCTATAAGTACAAAAGTATTTGCTAATTGTGCACGCTTTTCAAAATACGCTGTTATGTATTTTTGAAAAGTTTTCTTTTCTTTTTTACTGACTTTAGCATAACCATATCCAGGCAAATCCACCAAGTGCCAGGATTTGTTGATCAGAAAATGATTTATCAATCTTGTTTTTCCAGGTTTCCCCGAGACTTTTGCAAGACTTTTTCGATCAGTCAACATATTGATTAACGAAGATTTTCCAACATTACTACGTCCAATAAAAGCATAATCGGGTAAAATTGAATTCGGGCATTTTAACACCTCCGAATTGCTCATTACAAATTCTGCTGAAGTAATTTTCATAACAAGAAAAATCTAGAAATTTCGTTTTTGTAACCAAGCGTACAAAACATTGTTGAATTGTTCTGGGTGCTCCATCATAGCGGCATGCCCGCATTTGTCTATCCAGAACAATTCAGAATCCGGCAATAATTTGTCAAAGTCTTTGGCCACTTGTGGCGGAGTAACTTCATCTTGTTTTCCCCAAATTATACAAGTTGGGGTGTCCATATTTGGTAAATCTTTAGACATATTATGTCTGATGGCACTTTTCGCAATAGATAAGGTTCTGATCAATTTACTGCGGTCATTAACGACTTCGTAAACTTCATCTATAATTTCTTGGGTCGCAATTTCAGGATTATAAAATACGTCTTGAGCTTTTTTCTTGATGTATTCATAATCGCCACGTTTTGGATAGCTTTCTCCCATAGCGCTTTCGTAAAGTCCAGAACTTCCTGTAATTACAAGCGCTTTTAGAATTTCAGGATACAATTTTGTGGTGAGTAAACCAACATGACCGCCCAATGAATTTCCGACCAAAATAACTTTACCGTAATTCTTAAAATCAATAAATTCTTTGATGTACTTGGTTAAGTTCTTAATGTTAGTTTTCAAAATTGGCATATCGTACAATGGCAATTCAGGAACCACAACTTTGTAGCCTTTTTCGGGAAAGAAATTCATCACACCGTCAAAATTGCTCAAACCGCCCATCAATCCATGTAGAATAACGATTGGCGTGCCTTCTCCTTTCTCAAAATACTTAAACTTGCCTTCTTGCTTGATATGTTCTTTCATTGGATACCGAAAATTTCAAAATCCAAATATAAAGATAATTGTAGAAGTAAAACTATATTCGTTTTAGTTGAAATATGAATTGATTGTAAATGAATACAAATCAGCATTTTAAGCACACTTATTTTTTAAAATATTTTTTGGATAAAAGCGGTTTTTAAGTCTTTTGCACGAGATTTTGGAATATATCCAAATCAGTTAGGTTTTTGTTTAAACAGTTGAAATACAGTTTTTTAATTCGAATTATAGCCTTCAAAAATATAGATTCTAGAAAAAGTTATCCACAATGTGGTAAAAAGTGGTAAAAAGTGGTAAAATTTTCAATATATTTGAAGTTGAAATCTATTGACTCATGAATCACCTCATTGGCACTTACGAATGCAAAGTTGACACAAAAGGTCGACTTATGCTACCGTCTGCATTAAAAAAGCAGATGATGTCGATTCTTGAGGAGGGTTTTGTGTTGAAACGTTCTGTATTTCAGCCTTGTTTGGAATTATATCCGATGAAAGAATGGGAGAGCTTGATGAACAAAATGAACGGTCTGAATAGATTTAATAAAAAAAACAATGATTTTATAAGAAAATTTTCTGCGGGTGTAAAAATGTTGGAAATCGACGGAAACGGTCGTTTGCTCATCCCGAAGGATTTAGTTGGTTTTGCTGATATCAAGAAAGAAATTGTCTTGTCTTCGGCAATCAATATCATTGAAATTTGGGATAAAAATAAATATGAACAAGCAATTAGCGAAGATGGAGGTTTTGCTGATTTAGCTGAAACTGTCATGGGAGATTTGCAAAATGAAGACTAATTATCACATACCGGTATTGCTGAAAGAAAGCGTCGATGGACTCAATATTTTTCCTGATGGAATTTATGTAGATGTCACATTCGGTGGTGGTGGTCATTCTGCTGAAATTTTGTCTCGACTTGGTGAAAATGGAAGATTATTCGCATTCGACCAAGATCAGGACGCCCAGCAAAATGTTTTAGATGATTCTAGATTCCAACTTATTCCTGAAAATTTCAAATTCATTAAACGTTTTTTGAGGTTAGAAGGTGTAAAACAGGTAGATGGTATTTTAGGAGATTTCGGAGTGTCTTCACATCAATTTAATGTTGGTGAACGTGGTTTTTCAATACGCTACGACTCAGTTTTGGACATGCGAATGGATCAGAAATCAGCTTTGAATGCTTCTGAAGTCATCAACACTTATTCTGAAGAGCGATTGGCGCAAATATTTTGGCAATATGGCGAAATTAAAATGTCAAGAAAGCTTGCTAAAGCTATTGTAGAAACTCGAAATTCTGAGCCGATAGAATCTACAAAAGCCTTGAATGATTTATTGATTCCGTTTTTCCCACCGACCAAAGTCAATAAGTTTCTGGCGCAAATTTACCAAGCTATCAGAATTGAAGTGAACCAAGAAATTGAAGTTCTCAAAGATTTTTTAGCACAAACCGCTGAGCTTATAAAACCTGGCGGACGAATTAGTTTGATTTCATATCACTCTTTAGAAGATCGATTGGTGAAGCGTTTTATTAGAGACGGTAAGTTTTCAGGTCAACCTGAAAAAGATTTCTACGGTAATTTTTTGGTGCCATTCAGAAAAGTAGGGAAAATGATTACGCCAAGTGAAATGGAAATTGCTGAAAATAACAGAGCAAGAAGTGCAAAATTAAGAATAGGAGAGAAGTTGTAAAGATGAAAACTAAGATGTCAGACATTTTAAAAGGTAAATTTTTGATTAGCGATGGTGCTTTTCAGAATTGGACTTTTATTGTCTTTTGCGCCGTCTTGGCAATTATCATGATAGCAAGTTCACACAGTGCGGAACAAAAAACCTTTCGCGTGGCAGAACTCAATCAGCAACTTAGAGAACTCAGAAGCGAATTTGTTGATATCCGTAAAGATGTCATGCAGAAGAAAATGGAATCCAATGTAGCTGAACAAATGAAAGAGCGATCAATTGGAATTTCAAATCAGCCGCCGTTCAAAATTATCGTTAAATCTAAAGACTAATGAAAAACGATAAGCATATATTAAGGAGATTTTATATTGTCGCCGCAGTTTTGCTGTTGGTGTTTTTTATAGTTGGTTACAAGCTTTTTGAAATTCAAGTTGTAGAGGGTCAAAAATATAAAGAAATTGCCCAAAATACTGTTTATAAGAATTTTACCATCGCACCAAATCGTGGAAATTTGTATGATACGAATATGAATTTGTTGGCGACTTCTGTTCCGAAATATGACATTAGATTTGATGCAGTAACGGTTTCTGAAGCCAATTTTCAACAATACGTACGGCCTTTGTCAAGTCGCCTTTCAGAAATGTTTGGTAAACCTGCGTCTTATTTTCTTCAAAAGTTAAAAAAAGCAAGAACCAATAAAAATAGATATCTACTTATTGCAACCAAATTGGATTATTCTGATTATGTAAAAATCAGAGAATTTCCACTTTTCGAATTAGGTCCTTATAAAGGTGGAATTATAACTGAACAATACACAGTTCGAGAGCATCCGCTAGGAAGAATTGGCGAGCGCACGGTTGGTTTCGGTAATGTTGGTCTCGAAGGCGCTTTCGATGAATATTTAAAAGGTAGAAAAGGACAAAGATTAAAACAAAAAATAGCCAAAGGCCAATGGAAACCAATCAGCGATATAAATGAAGTTGAACCAGTAGACGGTTACGATGTTGTTTCTACAATAGATGTAAATATTCAGGATGTGGCTCATCATGCTTTATTGGCTCAACTTGAAAAATTTGAAGCCGACCATGGCAGCGTCGTTGTTATGGAAACGAAAACCGGAGAAGTAAAAGCAATTTCAAATCTTGGAAGAGCTAAATCTTCAGGTAAATATTACGAAAAACTGAATTATGCTGTTTACGAAGCTCACGAACCTGGTTCAACTTTTAAGTTGATGAGTATGGTTGCTGCTTTGGAAGATAGAGTTATCGATACTAGTTCTGTTTTTGATACTGAAAATGGAGTCGTTAGGTTTTTCGATAGAAAAGTTTATGACTCTAAGCGTGGTGGTTATGGAAAAGTTTCTGCGGCAAAAGCTTTTGAAGTCTCATCAAATACAGCTTTTGCCAAAATGATTTATGAAAATTATAAAGACCAACCTGAACGTTTTGTCAACCGACTTTACAATATGGGATTGAACGAGCGCATTGGTTTGAAGATAAAAGGTGAAGGTCAGCCAAGTTTACCGCATCCAGACGATTCCAATTGGTACGGCACAACTTTACCTTGGATGTCATTTGGTTACGGTGTATCGATGACTTCTTTGCAAACCTTGACTTTCTACAATGCCATAGCCAATGATGGGGTGAAAATCAAACCACGTTTTATCAAACAAGTGAGAGATAAAAACACTTTAATCGATTCTTACGAGGAGCCAATCGTTCAGGGAAGTGTCTGTTCTGTTGAAACCGCCAAAAAGCTACAAGATATGATGAAAAAAACAGTCGAGCGTGGCACTGGAAGCAATATTTATAATGAAAACTTTTCTATGGCAGGCAAAACAGGAACATGCCAAACCGAATATTGGATAGAATCTGGACGATATGTGTCTTCATTTGCGGGCTATTTTCCTGCAGATGAACCAAAATATTCTTGCATTGTTGTCATTCATAAACCAAATCCTAACATAGGATATTATGGAAGCACCGTTGCAGCGCCAGTTTTTGCTAAAATTGCTCAGAAAATTCATATTGACACACCAATTCAAGATGAATTTTTGTCAGAAAATATTCAGCAAAATTTAGCCGATAGTTCGTATGAAGATTACTTTGAAATTTCTAAAAAACACCAAACCGTTATGCCAGATTTAAGAGGATATCCGGCGATGGATGCGGTTTCAATTTTAGAAAATTTAGGAATGAGAGTAAAACTTATTGGTGATGGAAAAGTCATCAAGCAATCTGTAAAAAGAGGACAAAAAATAAATAAAAATCAGCAAGTAAATTTAATTTTAAGTTGAAATCACTACAAGACATATTATACAAAACGCCAATTGAAGCAGTGAAAGGCGACACCAATATTGAAATAGAATCTCTTCATTTCGATTCACGACAGGTGCGCCAAAATGATGTTTTTATTGCGATTAGAGGTGAGGCAGCAGATGGTCATAATTATATTGAAGCCGCTGTGGCACAAGGAGCAATTGCTGTAATTTGTGAAGTTTTTCCTGAAAATATTTCACCAGAAGTCATTTACATAAAATATAAAGATACGCGAGAAGCTTTGGCAATCATGGCTTCAAATTATTATGAAAATCCTTCTGAAAACCTAAAACTTGTTGGTATAACTGGCACCAATGGCAAAACGACGATAAGTTCACTTTTGTTTCAAATGTTCAAAAAACTAGGCTATAAAGTAGGTTTGATTTCAACGGTTGTTATAAAGGTGAATGATAAAGATTATGCTACTAAATTAACTACACCTGATTCATTAACAATCAATAATTATTTGAAATTGATGAATGATGCTGGCGTAGAATATTGCTTTATGGAAGTCAGTTCACACGGAATTGCACAGCACCGAACTTCTGGATTGACATTTGCTGGCGGAATTTTCACCAATTTATCTCATGATCATTTAGATTACCATAAATCTTTTGCTGAATACCGAGATGTGAAAAAGCGGTTTTTTGATGAATTGCCAAAATCTGCTTTTGCAATCACTAATATCGATGACAAGAATGGCGAGTATATGTTGCAAAATACGAAAGCTCGAAAAAAAACTTATGGGCTCAAAAATTTAGCTGATTATAAAGTCAAGATTTTAGAAAAAAGTTTTTCTGGATTGAAATTGAATATCAACGCTAATGAAATTTGGTCAACATTTATAGGAGATTTTAATGCTTATAATCTTGCAGCGGTTTATGCAGCTACAGACCAATTGGGAATCGATGAACTAGAAAATTTACAATACTTAAGTAGTTTGAAACCCGTTGCAGGAAGATTTCAACATTACGTTTCAAATTCTGGCGTAAATGTGATTGTAGATTATGCCCACACGCCAGACGCACTTCAGAATGTTTTGCAAACTGCTAACGACATTAGAACTAAAAATGAAGAGTTGATAACCGTTGTCGGTTGTGGTGGCGATCGTGATAAAACCAAAAGACCAATGATGGGGAAAATTGCTGCTAATTTCAGTTCAAAAGTAGTTTTTACCAGTGACAACCCACGTACTGAGGATCCCGATGAAATTATCAAAGATGTTGAAGCTGGAGTAGAACCTCAGGATTTTTCTAAAACATTGAATGTTACCTTAAGAGATCAAGCCATAAAAACGGCTTGCAATTTAGCAGCGCCTGGCGATATAATTTTAATAGCCGGCAAAGGACACGAAACCTATCAGGAAATTCATGGCTTAAGGCGGGATTTTAATGATTTGAAAATTGTAAAATCAATGCTGGAACAACTTAACAAATAAATTATGCTGTATTATTTATTCGATTTTTTAGAAAATAATTACGATTTTCCAGGTGCACAATTGTTCCAGTATATTTCGTTTCGTGCAGCAGCAGCTATTATTTTTTCATTGCTGATTTCAACAATATTCGGTAAAAGAATTATTCTTTTTCTTCAAAGGAAACAAATAGGAGAAAGTGTTCGAGAACTTGGTTTAGAGGGTCAAAAAGAAAAAGCAGGAACGCCAACGATGGGAGGGTTGATTATAATTTTTTCTACTTTAATTCCTGTTTTGTTGTTTACCCAACTGACCAATATTTATATCATTTTACTAATTGTAACAACACTTTGGATGGGTGCAATTGGCTTTTTAGACGATTATATCAAAACTTTCAAAAAGAATAAGGAAGGTCTGCAAGGTAAATTTAAAGTAATTGGTCAAATTGGTTTAGGTCTTTTTGTTGGTGCGGTGATGTATTTTCATGAAGATGTTACTGTACGTTCGGATAATGAAGTAATTACAGAAGATTCTTCTTTTGTAATTTCGAAAACTTCTTCAGAAGTGAAATCTACAACAACCACGATTCCTTTTGTTAAAAATAATGAATTAGATTATTCAAAAGCAATTACTTGGTTAGGAGATGGTATGGCAAAATATGCTTGGCTCATTTTTATTCCGATTGTCATTTTTATAGTCACTGCAGTATCAAATGGTGCAAATCTTACGGACGGAATCGACGGTTTGGCTGCAGGAAGTTCTGCTATAATCGTGCTTACCCTAGGTATTTTTGCTTGGGTGTCTGGCAATGTTATTTTTTCAGATTATCTCAATGTTATGAATATTCCACGTTCTGGAGAAATGACCATTTTTATTGCTGCTTTTGCAGGGGCTTTAGTTGGTTTTTTATGGTACAACACGTATCCAGCACAAATTTTTATGGGAGATACAGGAAGCCTTACCATCGGTGGAATTATTGCTGTGATTGCTATTGCAACGCGTAAGGAATTGTTGATTCCAATTCTTTGTGGAATCTTTTTTATTGAAAACCTATCTGTAGTGATGCAAGTGGGTTGGTTTAAATATACAAAGAAGAAATTTGGAGAAGGTCGAAGAGTGTTTTTAATGTCTCCTTTGCATCACCATTATCAGAAACTTGGCTTCCATGAATCTAAAATTGTCGTCAGGTTTTGGATTATCGGAATCCTTTTGGCAGTAATTACAATTGTGACTCTAAAAATTAGATAAATGAAAAAATTAGTCATTTTAGGAGGCGGAGAAAGCGGAGTTGGAGCGGCAATCCTTGGACTCAAGAAAGGCTACGATGTATTCTTGTCTGATTTTTCTGAAATCAAACCTAAATTCAAGACTGTTTTAGAAAGTTTAAAGCTTGATTTTGAAGAGCAAGTTCACACTGAAGCTAAAATTTTTCAAGCTGATGTAGTTGTTAAAAGTCCTGGTATTTCAGATGATTTGGATTTAATTCGAGCTATTCGAAATCGAGGAATACAAGTGATTTCAGAAATTGAATTTGCCTCTTGGTATTCCGATGCAAATATCATTGGCGTAACCGGTTCCAATGGAAAAACAACGGTAACCAATATGGTATTTCATATTTTGAATGATGCAGGCTTATCGGTATCTATGGCTGGGAATATTGGATTTAGTTTTGCCGAACAAGTGGCTAGACAGAATTACCAAAATTATGTTTTAGAACTCAGTAGCTTTCAACTTGACGGAATTGATACTTTTAGACCACATATTGCAATAATTACAAGTATTTCTCCCGATCATTTGGACAGGTATCATCATAATTATGAAGAATACATCGCTTCAAAATTCAGAATTACAAAAAATCAAACTGAAAATGATTTTCTAATTTACAATGAAGATGATGAAGTGATATCCAACTGGATTGCGAATCACAACATTAAGGCGCAATTGGTGCCATTTTCAAAACACACAATAAACAATGATTTGTCTGCTTTTATTGAAGACAACACGATAAATATCAAATTAAAACATAATCTATTCACTATGTCTGTATCAAATTTAGCTGTAAAAGGCGAGCACAATACAAAAAATGCGATGGCAGCTTCTACTGCCGCGCGTCTGTTACAAATTAGAAAACAAACCATTCGAGAAAGTATGGAACGTTTTCAAGGTGTCGAACACCGTTTGGAACAACTTGGTAAAGTTGATAAAATTACTTTTGTTAACGATTCTAAAGCCACAAATGTGAACGCGACATTTTATGCTTTAGACAGTATGACTTCCCCAACAGTTTGGATTGTTGGTGGCGTGGATAAGGGAAACATTTACAAGGACTTGTTGCCACTTGTCAATGAAAAAGTCAAAGCGATTGTGTGTTTAGGGATCGATAATCAAAAAATAATCGAAGCTTTCAATAATTGTGTGGATTCTATATATGAAACTTCAAATATGAATGATGCCGTATCAAAAGCTTTCGCTTTGGCTGAAGATAATGATACTGTTTTATTGTCTCCAGCTTGCGCTAGTTTCGATTTGTTTGAGAACTATGAAGATCGCGGCAGACAATTCAAAAATGCAGTAGAACTAATAAAGAGATAAACAATACAAATGTCTGATTCAAATACAGGATTGAAAGATTTTTTAAATAGCATCAAAGGCGATCGCATGCTTTGGGCTGTGGCTGGTCTTTTGGCTATTTTTTCATTTATACCTGTGTATAGTGCTTCGAGTAATTTGGCTTACTTGAATGGCGCAAGCGGAAATACATTCAGTTATTTAGTCAAACATTTTGTACATTTAGTCTTAGGATTTGCCATTATGTATGGCACACATAAAATTCCTTACAGGTTTTTCCGTGGTTTGTCAATTATTTTATTGCCAATCGTTATTATTTTATTAGGAATTACTTTGTTCCAAGGTACAACCATTCAAGGTGCCAATGCCAGCCGCTGGATTCAAGTTCCTATTGTCAATTTTTCATTTCAAACTTCGACTTTAGCTTCAGTGGTTTTGTTGATTTACGTTGCAAGATATTTATCCAAAATTCAAGGTACAGAATATACATTTAAAGAAACCATTTTGCCATTGTGGGTGCCGGTTTTTTTGGTCGTTGGATTAATTTTACCAGCAAATCTTTCAACTGCAGCCATTATATTTTTCATCGTTTTAATTCTTACTTACGTAGGTGCGTACAAGATGAAATACACCGCGATTGTATTGGGTGTAGGTTTAGTTGCGCTAACTTTATTCGGGCTTTCAGCCAAAGCTTTTCCTGGCTTGTTTCCAAATCGAGTGGACACTTGGATTAGTAGAATTGAGACTTTTACAGATAATGATGAGCAAACACGCGAACAATATCAAGTTGAAAAAGCTAAAATAGCTATTGCAACAGGTGGTTTAACAGGAAATGGCATTGGAAAAAGCGTGCAGCGAAATTTCCTCCCTCAATCATCTTCAGATTTCATTTATGCAATTATTGTAGAAGAAATGGGTATGATAGGTGGCATTGGTGTCATTTTAGCCTACATTTTTATGTTGTATAGGATAGCTATTATTGTTACAAAATCTGGAACTACATATGGTAGACTTTTGGTTGTTGCAGCCGGGATACCAATTATATTTCAAGCATTTATAAATATTGCAGTTGCCGTAGAATTATTTCCGGTAACAGGTCAAACTTTACCATTAGTCGGTAGTGGCGGAACTTCAATTTGGATGACTTGTTTGTCACTTGGTATCGTGATTAGCGTCAGTGCCAACAATGAAGTTAGAGAGAAAGAGGAAGAAGCTCAAGCTGAAAAAGAACACAACCAAACGATAGAAAATCCATTAGAAGTGCTAAGCGAAACCTTATGAATTACAAAAAATACATCATATCGGGCGGTGGAACTGGCGGACATATTTATCCGGCGATTGCTATTGCAGAAGAATTGAAGCATAGACAGCCTGATGCTGAATTTTTATTTGTGGGTGCAAAAGGCAAAATGGAAATGACGAAAGTCCCTGAAGCTGGTTTTAAAATCATTGGATTATGGATTTCAGGCATTCAGCGAAAATTGAATTTTTCAAACCTAATTTTTCCGATCAAACTGCTCAGTTCTTTACTGAAATCTAGAAAAGTTATCAAATCTTTTCAGCCAGATGTTGTAATTGGAACTGGTGGATTTGCAAGTGGACCATTATTGAAAATGGCAAATATAATGGGCTTGCCAACATTGATTCAAGAGCAAAATTCTTATGCAGGCATAACTAATAAATGGTTAGCAAAAGATGCTAAATCCATTTGTGTTGCTTATGAAAATATGGACAAATTTTTTCCAAAAGAAAAAATTGTCTTTTCAGGAAATCCAGTAAGAAAAGATTTGATAGACACCAAAAAATACAGAACCGAAGCTTTACAACATTTTGAACTCGATCCTGATAAACAAACTTTACTTATCGTTGGCGGCAGCCTAGGTTCGCAACGCATCAATGAACTAATTGCCGAACATTTGCCGTTTTTTGAATCAAAAAATATTCAAGTGTTGTGGCAATGTGGGAAAATTTATTTTGAAAAATACAAATCTTTGAATTCTAAAAATGTAAAAGTTTTAGAGTTTATAAATAAAATGAATTTAGGCTATTCTGTAGCCGACATTATAATTTCTAGAGCTGGAGCTGGCGCAGTGAGCGAGTTGAGTTTGGTCGGGAAACCTGTAATTTTTATTCCTTCGCCGAACGTGGCTGAAGACCACCAAACCAAAAACGCTAAATCAATTGCAGATAAGAATGCAGCTATTATGATTACAGAAACTGAGTTAGAAGAAAAATTCAAAAATCAGTTTGAAACATTAGTAGAAGACAAAGAATTGCAAAAGAAAATGTCTGAGCAAATTTTGAAATTGGCTAAGCCAAATGCCACGCAAACAATTGTTGATGAAATTGAAAAACTAGGGAAACAATGAAAGCATTCAACACATATAAAAATTTGTTTTTCATCGGAATCGGTGGGATAGGAATGAGTGCGTTGGCAAGATTTTTCAATTCCAAAAATTTTCGAGTTTACGGTTATGACAAAACTGAAAGCGATTTGACTTCGCAATTACAAAATGAAGGAATTTCAATTCAATTTCACGAAGCGATTTCTGCTGAATTAGAATCTGAGTTGCAACCAGAGCAAACGCTCGTAGTTTATACGCCGGCTGTAAATGTGAATTCAGATATTTTTCAATATTTCAAAAATGGAGATTTTCAAATTTTGAAACGTGCCGTAGTTTTAGGTAAAATCACAGAAAATTTACCAACCCTAGCTGTAGCTGGAACTCACGGTAAAACGACAACTTCAGCAATTTTAGCTCACATCTTAAAAGAAAACGGTATAAAATTAACCGCTTTTTGTGGTGGAATTTTACAGAATTACGATACCAATTTCATTTCTGATGGTGAAGAAGTTGTCGTTATCGAAGCCGATGAATTCGACCGTTCGTTTTTACAACTTCACCCTTCAGCAGCGGTAATTACATCTTTGGATGCCGATCATTTAGACATTTATGGCGATGATCAAACGATGCGTTCTGCTTTTCAAGAATTCATCAATTTAGTCCCAAATTCGCATTTATTCAAGCAAAAAGCTCTACAAATTGAAGGTAAAAGCATCGCTGTTGGTGAGCAAGCTGAATTTTACATTGAGAATATTAAGGTTGAAAACGGACATTATGTTTTCGATTTTGTTTCAAAAGAACACCACCTGAAAAATATTAAATTTGATTTACCTGGAAAACACAATTTGTTCAATGCAGCAGCAGCACTAACTTTGGCCATAGATTTTAAACCTGAATTAGCACAAGATTTTGCTAAAGCATTGTCCAGTTTTAAAGGCGTGAAGCGAAGATTTAACTATATATTGAAAACTGAAGATTTAGTCGTTATTGACGATTATGCGCATCATCCAAGTGAAATTTCAGCGGTGCATCAAGCGGTGTCTGAAATGCATCCTAACAAAACTCAAATTGTAATTTTTCAACCGCATTTATTTTCAAGAACCAGAGATTTTGCTGATGATTTTGCGACGAGTTTAGCAAGTTTCGATGAGGTGAATCTGTTGGAAATTTATCCAGCTCGAGAATTACCAATCGATGGAATTAATGCAGCGTTTTTACTGAAAAAAATAAATAACTCAAATAAAAAAGTAATAGAAAAAAAGGAAATAAAACAAATCATAGATACATCACAAAATGCTGTTGTCGTTTTACTAGGTGCTGGAGACATTGGCGTAGAAGCTCATAAAATTTCAAAATATTTCAATGAAACTGTTTAACTTACATAACATAAGATTGGTGCTGATGATGCTAGGTTTATTAGTCTTACTAAGCTTCGCTAACAATCGTCATCATCATAAAGTTTTAAATTCAGTTCATGTGGACTTTTTGGACACTTCAAAAATGTTTATAACAGAACTTGAAGTTGAACATCTTTTGAAAGAAAATTTGGCTGAAATCCAAGATTCAATTTTGAACGAGGCAAATTTAAAGCATTTTGAAAATGTGCTCAATACAAATGAAATGATAAAATCTACAGAAGTGTTTTATGATTTGAATGGAAAATTGACCGCATCGGTCGTTCAGCGTGAGCCAATAGCGAGAGTTTATGACCAAGGATTTTACTATTTAGACGAAGATGGCTTAGCCATGCCAATGTCTCAAAACTATTCGGCAAGAGTTCCTATGGTCTCGGGTGTAAGTGCAGAAAATCTAAGTGAAATTTATCCACTTTTATTGAAAATAAGGGAAGATGATTTTTTAAAAAAACATATTATTGCAATTCGTAAAAAATTAGCCAATAATTACATTTTAGAAGTCAGAGACAAAGATTTTATAGTCAATTTTGGTCAAATTTCTTATCTTGACCAAAAGTTGAAAAATTATAAAATTTTTTATCACAAAGCTTTAGAATATAAAAAGTTAGACAGCTATAAACACATAGATTTGCAGTTTGGTAATCAAGTTGTGTGTACTAAAAAGTAATAATCTACAGAAATGGAAGGAGATAACATCGCAGTAGGATTAGACATCGGGACAACAAAGATTGTTGCCATGATTGGTCGTAAAAATGAATATGGAAAGGTTGAGATTCTAGGCATTGGGCGTACAAAAAGTTTGGGTGTCCACCGTGGCGTTGTCAATAATATTACACAAACCATTCAGTCGATTCAACAAGCGATTCAGCAAGCAGAAGCTAATTCTGGTATAGAAGTTAGTGCCGTAACGGTTGGTATTGCTGGTCAACATATAAGAAGTCTGCAACACAGCGACTACATTACCAGAAATGATGTGGAAGAAGTTATTGAAGACGATGATATCGATAATTTATGCAATCAAGTTCATAAATTAGTGATGTTGCCAGGTGAAGAAATTATTCACGTGCTACCACAAGAGTACAAAGTTGACGGTCAGTCAGAAATTATGGAACCGCGCGGCATGTCTGGTGGAAGATTGGAAGCTAATTTTCATGTTGTTGTTGGTCAAATTTCATCAATTAGGAATATTGGACGATGCGTGAAGAACTCTGGCTTAGAATTGAATGGCATGACACTAGAACCTTTGGCATCGGCCAATGCAGTCTTGAGTCAGGAAGAAAAAGAAGCAGGCGTTGCTTTGATAGATATTGGTGGCGGAACCACAGATTTAGCGATTTTTAAAGATGGAATAATCCGTCACACAGCTGTCATTCCTTTTGGTGGAAATGTGATTACAGAAGATATCAAAGAAGGCTGTTCCATAATTGAAAAACAAGCCGAACTACTAAAAGTGAAATTTGGTTCAGCTTGGCCTGGAGAAAATAAAGAAAACGAAATTGTTTCAATTCCAGGTTTACGAGGTCGCGAGCCTAAAGAAATTTCGCTGAAAAATTTATCTAAGGTGATACATTACCGCGCTGTAGAAATTATTGACCAAGTTTATCTTGAAATTAAAAATTACGGTCATGAAGAGCAGAAGAAAAAACTAATCGCCGGAATTGTTATTACAGGTGGCGGCGCACAATTGAAACATTTGAAACAATTGGTAGAATATGTGACAGGCATGGATACTAGAATTGGTTTTCCAAATGAATATTTAGCTGGTGAAACCGACAAAGAAATTGCCAGTCCAACTTATGCTACAGCTGTAGGCTTAGTGATGGATGGATTGGAACGTAAAGCTTTCGAAAAAGAAGAAAAATTACTAGAAGAAGAAGCAGAAAAAGCTTCAGAAGAAGAAAATATTGCAACAGCAGAAACTGCCATGGTAGAAGATGGTGACAGTCATGTCACGAATGCAGAAGGTGCTGAAGAAGAAACGGATAGTTTTAAGAATGAACCCGTTAAGCAACCGAAACAACCCGCTAGACCAAGTCGAAATGTCGTGGAACGGTGGTTTGATAAGTTGAAAGATTTTTTAGATAACGCAGAGTAGTAGAATACCAACCCAAAATACAATATTATGAGTAACTCAGAATTCGATAACATCGCTTTTGATCTCCCGAAACATCAGTCAAACGTCATCAAAGTAATTGGTGTTGGCGGTGGCGGATCTAATGCCATAAACCATATGTTTAGCCAAGGCATAAAAGGTGTGGATTTTGTGATTTGCAACACCGATGCACAAGCATTAGAAAACAGTCCAGTCCCGACCAAAATTCAATTAGGAGTCAACCTTACCGAAGGTTTAGGAGCTGGCGCAAATCCAGATATCGGTAAGCAAGCTGCAGAAGAGAGCAAAGAAGACATCAAAGGTCTGCTGAGTACAAATACCAAGATGGTATTTATCACAGCAGGAATGGGCGGTGGTACTGGTACTGGTGCTGCACCTGTTATCGCAAGATTGGCCAAAGAATTGGATATCCTTACAGTTGGTATTGTTACTATTCCATTTCAATTTGAAGGTCGTACTAGAAATGAACAAGCACAAATTGGTGTGGAAGAATTGCGTAACAATGTCGATTCTTTGATTGTCATCAATAACAATAAATTACGAGAAGTTTATGGAAACCTTGGCTTCAAGTCTGGATTTTCTAAAGCAGATGAAGTTTTAGCGACAGCTTCCAGAGGTATTGCTGAAGTTATTACACACCACTATACGCAAAACATTGACTTGCGAGATGCCAAGACAGTTTTGAGTAATAGCGGAACGGCCATTATGGGTTCTGCGGTTGCTTCAGGCACAAACCGTTCTCAAATTGCTATTGAAAAAGCTTTGGATTCACCTTTATTGAATGATAACAAAATTACAGGTGCACAAAATGTTTTACTTTTAATTGTTTCTGGAACTGATGAAATAACACTTGACGAAATTGGTGAAATCAACGATCATATTCAAGCTGAAGCTGGAAATAGTGCCAATATTATTATGGGTGTTGGCGATGACGAGAGTTTGGAAGATTCTATTTCTGTGACTGTTATTGCTACAGGTTTTGATACCGAACAACAAGATGTTATCGTGAATACTGAAACAAAAAAAATTATTCATACTTTGGAAGACGACCAAAAGATGGAACAAGATTTATCCGCTAGTCGTTATTCTAAAAAACAAACTCCAGATTTTCAGACCAGAAAACCTTCTCGTTTGAATGAAGAACAACAACAAAAAGTTGTACATCATCTTGATTTTGAGGAAATGGAAGAGGAGAAAAAGGATTCAAATAAAGAAGACACTAAGTCATCTATAAACGTTAACGACATCGAGGTCAATTTTGAAGAAGTTAACGCCAATCAAGATGATTTTGAGATTGTGGACTCTTCTAATAATCGTGAAGACGAAGATTCTGAACAGGATCACAATATGTTGAATTTCGATTTTTCTGAACCAGAGCAAGAATCTAAAGAGGATAATAATTCTATAACTTTCGATTTATCTAAAGATGATGATTCAATTAAAAATATAGAAGTAAACGATGCTCAAGAAGTCTATTCGCATTCTGAACTAAAACAGCAACCGATAAAGCGTTATAATTTAGATGAATTCATGGATGAAGAAGAGGCTAAGCCAAAAGAGAAAAAATCTAAACCAGTTGCTGAAGAAGCTGAAAATGAGATTCTGAATTACAAGCGTAAAGTCGTTGAACCAACTGAATCTAGATCAGATTCGGAAAGCGAAGATGTGGATCCAATGAACACGCCCTTGGCAGAATTGGCTTCAAGAGCAGCAGAACGTCGAGCAAAAATGAAAAAGTTCAATTATAAATTCAGAAATAGCAATAATATCGAAGAAATTGAAAAACAACCAGCTTACAAACGTGCTGGAATTGAACTTGAAAAGAGAAATATGGAAGGAAGTAGTTTGTCCCGGACTTCAATTGAAGGTGATAAAGACAATCTTAATTTTCGTTCCAATAATTCCTTTTTACACGATAATGTAGATTAAAAATAGCTTAAGTTAAGTAGTGTTATTTTCAAATGCCATTTCGAAAGGAATGGCATTTGTGGTTTTAATTCAATAATAAATTACAGAAGTATTTTATATCCGATTTTAAATATTTTAATAAATTTTGTTGTTAACATTAAATTTGCTTAGTTTTAACGTCTGATTTATAATGATATAATGATAAAACAACGGTATAAAGCTTCTGACTTCTTCCGATTTAGTATGCCTTCGGAATATTTTGATATAGGTTTCAAGTTATTGGTGTCAGAATTTGCTAGTCAAAATACGACCGAAATTTAATCTTATTTATGAAAAGACTTAATATTCTTGAAGCAGTCAAGGACAAATATCCAGAGGGCATCAATCCAGATTTAATTTATTTGGGTTTAGCACAATCTAAAAGTAAAGTCGTTTTAGAAATGATTCTCAACGACAATCCTGACTATATTATTGAAAGAGATTTAAAATTCTTTAAAGATGAGTATTTAACGAATCTTGAGCCACCTATTCAAGCAGGACTTTTCAATCCAAGTTTGAATATTGATGATAATGTGAGTCGATTTTTACTCAAATTAGACCCAGTAGATTTGCTTACGCATTTTGAAGAAATTTTCTCTAAAAAAACTACCGATTCTATTTTAAAACAAACAGATTTTGGCGTTTAATAATTCGTTTGTAATCTTAGTTTTTAATATAATTCTTATAAATTCACATAAAAAAAGCCCTGAAAATTATGTTTGTTACAGGGCTTTTTCGACTAAATCAACTCAACTCAATTAAACAAACTCAATATGTTTTTTGATGCATTGCATCATTATAGTATAGGTGCGTTCAATATCAAAATCTAAACCGATAGAAAACCTTACCAAACCTTCAGAAAGTCCCATCTCTGCTTGCTCTTCTACTGTAATTTCAGAAGAAGTGGAACTGCCAGAAGCGCTAAAAAGTGTCTTATAAAAACCTAAACTTACTGCTAAATAACCTAAATTTTTAGCTTGCATTTCTTCCATTATCGCATTTGCGTCATCAACTGAACCAAAATCTAAAGTAAATAAACCACCAAAACCAAATTCAGAATTGATTTGGGAAGACATTACTGCGTTAGATTTGTGTGTTTTCAATCCAGGATAAACTACTTTGAAGCCTTCTTTTTCAAATTTTTCAGCAAGAAATTGAGCATTTTCAGAATGTTTCTGCATTCGAATAGGAAGCGTGCGTAAATTTTTCAAAATTGTAGATGCTCGCAAGCTGTCCATGGTTTGACCTAGAAGCATAGCTGCGCCATTGTTGACATCTTTCAAACTATTTATAAAATCCAGGCTACCACAAACCGCACCGCCAACTGTATCTGAACTGCCATTGATAAACTTAGTCAAACTGTGAATCACAACATCTGCACCAAAATTTGTTGGTGTAATAATCAATGGTGTAAACGTGTTGTCTACAACAAAAGTCAACTTGTGTTTCTCTGCTATTGCCTTCAAAGCTTTCAAATCTGCGGTTTCCAAAAGCGGATTACTCAAAGCTTCACAGAACAAAATTTTTGTCTGAGGTTGAATGGCAGATTTGATGCTGTCTAGATTTGTAATATCTACAAAACTGGTATTAACTTTAAAATCTGGCAAGAAATTTTTCATAAATGCATAAGTTCCGCCGTAAATGGTTCTGCTGGAAACTATATGATCTCCGGATTTGCACAATTGCAAAATCACCGCTGTAATGGCTCCCATTCCAGACGCAAAAACCTGTGCTGCTTCTGTATTTTCCATCCTAGATAAAGCGTGGCAAAGCTCGTTATTACTTGGAGACGAATGACGAGCGTACAAAAACGCATCTAGTTTTTCGCCAGCGAAAGTATCTGTCATGTCTTGTGCTTTTGCAAAGGCAAAAGTAGAACTGTCAGAAATCGACGGATTTACGCCGCCTTTAGCATCTAATGACTGTAAATCTTGAATAGCATTTGCAGGAGAATGAGACATGATTTTACGGTTTTTGTGAATTCAAAGATTGAATTTTAAAGATAAAATATCAATAGGATTAGAATAATACAGTGAATTTATCTTTAAAAAGTATTTATTATAGAAAATATATTTATTTTTAATCTTATAAATAAATTTCTAAAGAAAATTTTTCACCAATGCAACATTTAGATGATACCGATAAGAAAATATTGAATTTGCTTCAAAAGGATTCGAGATTGACAACGAAGCAACTTTCATTGAAACTCAACTTATCACCGACAGCAGTTTACGAGCGCATCAAGAAATTAGAACGACAAAACTATATCACCAATTATGTGGCATTGGTGAATGCACAGAAAATTGAAAAAGATTTTGTGGTTTTTGTCATGGTTCAATTAACACAACATTCTACCAAAAATATTGAAGATTTTGAAAAGAAAATCATGGCATTACCAGAAATTGTAGCCTGTTTTCATACCAGTGGAACATACGATTACCTTTTGAAAATCAATTTGAAAAACATGAAAGCTTTCCGTAAATTCATGATAGAAAAATTGACTGAGATTCCTCATATAAGCAATACTCAAAGTGTGTTTAATATTCATGAAGTTTTCAATTACACCGCTTTGCCGGTTTAGTTTATTAATGAAATTTAAAAGTGAATAACATTTATAAGTTTAGTGTGAAACCACTTTTTTTAAGTAAATTACTTAAGTGAAATAAAATAAAAAAATCATGCTAGAAAAAGTATTCAGTACAAAGTCGAAAATAGAATTTATGGGCGTCAAACACCGTTTGGAAGAACACGGAATTGAAGTTTACGATATTGATAAAACC
Organism: Psychroflexus aestuariivivens; assembly: GCF_004010055.1. Classification (GTDB taxonomy): domain Bacteria; phylum Bacteroidota; class Bacteroidia; order Flavobacteriales; family Flavobacteriaceae; genus Psychroflexus; species Psychroflexus aestuariivivens. The sequence goes on along the minus strand of NZ_RQVT01000005.1, from coordinate 48,579 downwards.
GACCGTTCTTATTCGGGTATATTTGGTGATATTGAAATCAAAGTCGAAGAAACCGACAAAATAAAGGCCTTGTCCATTATAGAGGATTATTTCAAAGACGAATAATTTTTCGCTTCACATTAAAAATTATTTTCAATAGCGCTATAAATTTTAAGTAAAATATGACTAACAATTCATTATCAAATCTGAAAATAATTGATTTATCTACAGTTTTGGCTGGACCATCGGTAGGTAGTTTTTTTGCAGAATTGGGCGCCGAAGTTATCAAAATTGAACATCCTAAACACAAAGATGTGACAAGAAGCTGGAAGTTGCCAAGTGAAAGCAAAACCAGCTCGGTAAGTGCTTATTTTTCCAGTGTGAATTATAAAAAACAATATCGTTTTCTGGATTTGACTCAGCCAAAAGATTATCAAGAATTTCTGGAAATCTTACAGGAAATAGATGTGGTTTTGATGAATTTTAAAACCTCCAGTCAGGTTAAGTTGAAAATTACAGATGAAGAATTGTGGAAAGTCAACCCAGCTTTGCTAATCGGTAAAATTTCAGGATATGGTCAAGATTCTTCTCGCGTCGCTTACGATTTAATTTTGCAAGCCGACACTGGGTTTATGTCCATGAATGGCACGCCAGATAGTGGATCGGTGAAAATGCCTGTGGCGTTAATTGATGTCATGGCGGCGCATCAACTTAAAGAAGGAATTTTGTTGGCTTTGTTGGAACAATCAAGACAAGGCCAAAAGCATGGACAAGTCATACACGTATCTTTATACGATGCTGCGGTTTCTGCATTGGCAAATCAAGCTTCCAATTATTTAATGGAAGAACACATCCCGCAACGCCAAGGTTCTTTGCACCCAAATATTGCGCCTTATGGTGAAATTTTTGAAACAAAAGACCAACAAAGCATCACTTTTGCCATCGGAAGCGATTTGCATTTTGAAAAACTTGTAGATTATTTGGGTTTACTGAATTTATCAGAAGATGAGCGTTTTAACAGTACTCAAAATCGTGTTGTAAATCGAAATGAATTAGAAAAATTATTGCGGGCGAAAATCAAAAATTTCACAGCTGAAAAGATTTTGACTGATATGGAAAATTTGGCAGTGCCTTGCGCAAAGATTAAAAATTTACAAGACGTTTTTGAATCTAAACAAGCTAAAAAAATGATTCGTGAAGAGCAAATCGAAGGCAAATCTAGCCTGCGAGTTAGTCAAATTGCTTTTGAAATTTATTCAATTTTTAAGAAATGATTATAGTGTATATAAAGTCTAAAATGGAATGTTAGTTGAATCAAGTAAAATGTTTAACTTTTTAAGTTAATTCTTTTTCCTATATTTATAAAAAAATATTATGAAAACATTACAATTTGCTTTTATCCTTTTAGGTTTGAATTTTACTTTTGCTCAAAGCGTTTCTAGCAATACAAGTCTTACTCTCGATGATTTATTAGACACAATGACTGAAAATTTAGAATGCACTAGCATTACAAATGTTTCTTCGCCAAATAATGCTAGTATCAATAGTCAAAATTTTAATTCTTTTGGTTCATTTCAATTTCAAAATGAACAAAATTTTGCTTTTGAAAGTGGAATTGTTTTAGCAACAGCTGACGCTTCCAATCTTCAATCTATTATATTTTCTGGTAATAATTTGTGGCCAGGAGATGCTGATTTAGATGCATTAATACAAGAAAATAATACAGTAAATGCCACTGTTTTAGAGTTTGATTTTACTCCTTTTAGAAATAAGCTTAGTGTAGATTATATTTTTGCTTCCAAAGAATATCCTCTTTTTGTTTGCAATTTTGCAGATACTTTTGCTTTTATAGTTTCGGGACCTGGCATATCTGATGTAAACCCTTATGACCATGATGCCAATCCAAACACTGCAGAAGTAAATTTAGATTTAGGTGGTAAAAATATAGCCACATTACATGGTACTACAATTCCCGTTAATCCAAGCAATGTTCACAATCATACTTGTGGTCCTGGTAGTCTGGGAGAATTTGCCTTGTCACAATATTATGATGACCAGTCAAGCGGTAACAATGTCTTAAGCTTTGATGGTCAGACTAATCCACTAACAGCAGAAATTGACTTGATACCAGGTGAATCTTATCATATTAAGCTTGTCATTGCCGACCGTGGCGATAGTGCCTTTGATTCTGCTGTTTTTATCGATGCAGATAGTTTTGAAATCGGAAGGATTCCAGAAGATTTACCATACGACCCTAGTTTACCTGTAAATTTACCAGATTGTTGGAATGCAACGGATGGTGCTAATTATAACATTGTTGATACCTGTTCAGATAATTCTGAGAATTATTTACAACTCTACGGTGGGAATTATTCTATAGAAACCGCGGCAATTGATGCCGGCAGTTTAACTGAAATAATTGTATCGTGGGAAATGCTGAATGGATGTGAAGATGCAGCTGAAGCTGGTGAAAATCTTATTATAGAATATTTTGATGGAAGTGACTGGCAGTTTCTAGATGAAATTGATCCTGTAGATATTCAATCTACAAATAGTGATGAAGACAATGATTGGATGTTTGTAGAATATATCATAAACGAAGGTTTAAGTGAAAACTTTATGTTGAGGTTCAAACGAGAAAATGGAAATAACCTAGAAGATGATATAAGTATTGCTAATCTAGTCATCTCAGACAATCCTATATCTACTGAAGATTTTATTACTGAAGTGTTTGAAATTTATCCTAATCCTGCTACCAATTTCATTGAAATAGAAACCAAAAACACCAGTTTAATTGAAAATATTCAAGTATTTGATTTGAATGGAAAATTAATCAAGTCAAAAAATTATTTATCTAACAATAAATTTACACTAAATATTGAAGACTTAAATACTGGCGTTTATTTTGCTAAAATTAAAAGTGCAGGTAAATCGGAAGTCAAAAAATTTATTAAAAAATAAAGAACTAAATATTTTGTTTTTAGATTAAGAATAAAGGAACTAAGAATAGAAAATATTTAAGTATTTGTTATTATTTTTTTTAGCTTATAATTCTTCAGTTTTATGGTGAAATCTTGTCCAAAAAAATGAGGCTCTGGTATTTTTTCTTCAGAATTGAATAAAGATAAAGCAATGACTTTTTTGTTTGTTAACAATTCTCCTGCTAAGAAATAATCATTAGTGTTGATGAATTTTGGCTCTGCTCGCAGTTCCTTTATTTCAATGAAATCTCCATTTGTATATTCGTAAATGCAAACATTCAATTTTGACTGACTGTAATAATAAATTAAAGTGCCAAATATTTCTTCCTGATCTAGTTTATGGTTTTCATAAGAATTTGCCTTAGTGAATAAGACTAAGTTGATGATATGTTTTTTATCAAGCTTTTCAGATGGGCTGAAGTCATCTAAAATGTCGATCAATATACTTTCAGAAATTTTTTTGGACGGGCGGTACAACTGGTTTTTAGATTCATTTCCCCAGATTTTGAAATTTAACTTATGATTGCTAATCATGATTATTTTTTCATTTAGAGCTTCAGAAGTACATTCATTTTCAATCATAGAGCAAGAAGTCAAAACAATCAAGAAAATACCAGATAAAAAGTAATACAATAATAATTTCATGATATTTTTCAACTTACACACTTTACGTTATAGTCCTAAATTAATCTTTATTTCTTAATTATTAAATATACGTATTTTCTATTTGGCTCCATCGTGGAATTGATTCAAAATGATGCACAGTTCCCCAATCATAGTTTCATTTATATATTAATCTCAGGCCACAATTGTCAAATTAAATGTTTATTCCTAATCAAATGCAAAAGTAAAATTAACTTAAAGAAAGTATAGAAGCTAAAAAAGCTAAACAATGATGTCATTGCTTAGCTTTAATTAGTCCATTAATCTAAAGTAATCTATAAAGATTAATATTAGATAAAATCTATATTTAATTGATATTTAATGCTTCTTTAATCTCATCTGCTAATATAGCAAAACCAAGACCTTCGATGCCTTCTCCTTTTACTTTTGCGTTAATTACGCCAATAAGTTTACCATCTTGATTAACTAATGGTCCACCGCTATTTCCTGAATTTACACTTGCATCTATTTGTAAGAAAAAATCACCTTCATTTTCTCTTTTTCCAGAAATAATTCCTTTGGTTAAACTCTGTCCTAATTCTAAAGATCTAGGTGTTCCGATTGCAAATATATCTTGTCCTAAATTATATTCAGCTTTATCTTGTATTTCAAAAGTATATTTTATCTCTTTATTAATTTTTAGTAATGCTAAATCTTTTTCAGGACTAAATCTTATTAATTCTGCTTCATACTCGTTTAAATCAGAATCTACTACAATTATATCATCTTTATGATTAGCGACGACATGATAATTAGTGATAATATGTCCATTTTTGCTAATTGCAAAACCACTTCCGTGTCCTTCATCCAGCTTTATTGTAAAGCTAGCATTAAGCGCTTCATTTAAATTACTTGGCGACAATCCAGATGATAAGTTGATTAAATCATAAGTTTTTTCTTCAATTAAATCAACCTGGATTAACCTTCTAACTTCATCAGAACTTATAAATTCAAGAAATGATCTTTGAAGTGCATCTTTTATACAAGATCCGTAATTAGAACCATCGTCGTAGTCCATCGCAAATTCATTAGATGTTGCTGTTATTGTTTCTGAGTATTTAGGAACTTTATAATAATCCAGAATCTTCCATTCTACAACTAGATTTGTCATTGTGGTTTGCATGTGTCTACCACCATTAAAAGTTTTAAAATCGTTGATAATGGTATTTGTTAAGCCAACTACTTTTGCATCTAAAAACATACTTTTATTCTTTTTTCTTAAAAGCACTTTAGTAGTATCTGTATAGTTAAATTCTTTAAGAATTTTATGCAAATCATAAGATAATTTAGTATCACTAAAATCTAAATCTTCTTTGATTACAACTGGTACATCTGTATATTTATCTTTTCCTTTTCTATATCTTCTTCTTTTTATACTATTGAATTTAATTTCATCCTTTTTTACATCAAAACCAGTAGTATTAATATATAAGTATTTCTCATCATCAGATCTTTCCGGTATAGTTTTTGTCTCGTTATCAAAAACAACTTCGCTATCGTAGTTATAAGCTGTAGGTGAAACATCGTAAAAAATAGGGTAAAATAACAATCCAAACGGAACAACACTCATAATATATAATGGGGATTTCTTTGTTTGGTATATTGGGATGTTTTCATCTAAATAACCTTCTCTTTTTACTGTTATATTTTTTACAGTTAGGTCTCTTGGTATTTCAATAACTGGACTCTTTCCATCTCCAGTCTTTACATCATTTACATAAACTTCTGCATCAGAGGAGCCAGTATGAATAGTTATCTCTTGTTTTTTTCCATTAAGAATGGATGCACAACTTGAAAAGAGAAATGTTGATAGTAGTGCGACTAAGAAAAGTGTTTTTTTTGTTGTCATGAATAATAATATATAATTAAAGGCTCAAAAATATACTTTTAATATTAATTCACTAGAAAAATATTTATGAAAATTTTAATTTTTTTTATCATTTTTTAAAATTTACAATGTTGTAGATATGATTTCTATAAAGACCTCAATTCTTTAGACCATTTTTATTTGTTTCTTAGTTGAATTTTAGGCTGCATTTTTTATATTTTTCAACTGGTTTTTGATTTACATCTTGACGGTATTTATCTACTATTTAATTTCTTTGTAAAAAGTTATACCATCATCAGTAGGTCTTAAAGGATATCTTGATACTTTATAGTTCTTTTGGATCGCTCGATATAAATGTTTAAAATTCTTACTTTCTTATCCATACTGACTTTTATACCGAAATTTATTTGGCTTGCAATAGACAGTTGTCAAAATCTAAGTTTCGCAATGTTATCGGAAATTGAAGCTAGGGGAATTATACTATTTCCAGATGCAGGAAAATATGAACTGTGGAAAAGTAAAATACCGAAACTTCCCAAAAGTAATTTCTATGAAATCTCAGATTTATTTCGCTTGAAAACTTCAGACTAGAAGAAAAGAGCTGACTATGTCATTGCGGATTACTGCATTAAAGAATACATCGATTTCAAAGAATCAGAATGAAACTTTAAGTTGATTTTATTTGACTTCTTAATCAAATTTTAGCGGAGGGCACGCCTATAAATAAAAAACCCCTGATTTACAGGGGTTTATATGTTTAATTTGTGACCGCGGCAGGATTCAAACCTGCAACCCTCAGAGCCGAAATCTGATATTCTATTCAGTTGAACTACGCGGCCTTAAATTCTCAATCCAATGAAAATTTCTTATTTGCAATAAGAATTGCAACAATACAATATAAAATGAATTAAGCCAAATTAGCTTTCACAATTTTAGAAATGGTTTTTCCATCTGCTTGACCAGCCAATCTTTGTGAAGCTTCGCCCATTACTTTACCCATATCTTTCATAGAATCAGCGCCAGTTTCAGCGATAATTTCTTTGACTGTTTTGTCAATTTCTTCTTCACTGAGTTGTGCCGGCAAAAATTGCTCAATCACACCAGCTTCCGCCAGTTCAGCTTCAGCCAAATCATCTCTGTTTTGTTCTTTATAAACTTCAGCACTGTCTTTTCTTTGTTTCACAAGTTTCTGAATAAGCTTCAACTCATCAGCCTCTGTCATACCTTCAGTAGAACCTGAAGTTTTTGCTTTTAAGATTTCACTTTTTACAGATCGCAAAGAAGCTAAAGCCAGAGAATCTTTAGCTTTCATAGCTTCTTTCATTTTTTGCATAACCTCTTGTTCTAATGCCATAGTTTCATTTTTTTGCAAAGATAACCAAAATTCTATTCTATGATTCTTTAGATTCTATTTTCATTGTAACCAAAGTTACTGTCAACATCTCTACTTAAATTTACTTTTGTAGTAAATTCGGAACTGTATGGAAATTCTCGATATTCTCGGCTACTTTGGCGCTTTAATAATTGGCTTAGTTCTTGGCTTAATTGGCGGCGGCGGCTCCATACTTACCGTTCCAGTTTTGGTGTATTTGTTGTCCGAAGATCCAGTCGTTGCAACCGCTTACTCATTATTTGTAGTTGGAGTAGCAAGTTTAGTTGGTGCGATTAGAAATATGCAAAAGGGCTTGGTAGATTTTCAAACTGCCACAGTTTTTGCAATCCCAGCCTTTATATCAGTTTATGCGACAAGAAAATTCGCAGTTCCCGCCATTCCAGAGTCCTTATTCTACATTGGTGATTTTGAAGTGACCAAAGGAATCGGAATTATGCTATTTTTTGCGATAATCATGGTTTTGGCATCGTATTCTATGATCAAAAATCGAAAAGCAATACCAGAAAAACCAGATGAAACTCCGAGTTTCAATTACCCTTTAATTATTATAGAAGGTATTGTCGTAGGTTTTTTAACTGGAATAGTAGGCGCTGGCGGTGGATTCCTCATTATTCCAGCTTTGGTAGTTTTAGCCAAACTTCCCATGAAACAAGCAGTCGCCACTTCATTGTTGATAATTGCTGTAAAATCGCTGATAGGTTTCATTGGCGATGTTCAAAATATAGACATTGCGTGGGATTTTTTAATAATTTTCACAGGATTATCGGTAGTTGGCATCTTCGTTGGCATTTGGTTAAATAAATTCATCAACGGTCAAAAACTAAAAAAAGGATTTGGCTGGTTTGTATTACTCATGGGCGTTTACATTATTTTTAAAGAGTTTACAAAATAAATATTTCTACAATTAGAAGCCGAAACCCGCTATCCATTCCAAGTCCGCAGTCATATACCAGCAAAAACCAAAAAAACCAAAAGAGCTTCCAAGGTCGCTTTTTCGTTTTAGGTTTTGCTAGGCATCCGACTTTACGGGCTTTCCATTTCTATCGGGGCTAAGGCTCGCCCCAAAGCCATTATTTGTTTGTTATTTTCTCGCTAAAATCAACATTTTATTAAACAGAATCGATTTTATAGAATAAGGTTATACAAAATATCCACGGTCATAACCGTCGATATTTTTCAAATTACATATTTGCTAAAATCGTCTCACCACAAATCCACAAATACAACCCAAATAAAACCTTAAATTTTTTACATTTTTAATTTTAATAGTCTTAGAACTCATAATTTTGCAATCCTTTTAAAAATTGAGTTTGAAACGAATTTGTTTACTTCTTGTTTTATTGAGTGTCACTTTGGCAAACGCCCAATACGTCACCACCGATCATACAACTTACTCACCGAATCAGCTCGTAGAAGATATCTTGTTTTCTACAGCTTGTGTAGAAGATTTAGCTGTTTCTGAAACCGTATCTGGAAACTTTGATGATGGCATGCTCAGTTATGGCTTTTTTGAAAGCAATAATTCTGGATTTCCCTTCGACAGTGGGATTGTAATGAGCACCGGAAGACTGAATAATGTCGATGGACCGAACAACAATTTGAGCGATGACAATGCGCCAAACTGGGGCGGTGATATTGATTTGGAGAACGCGCTTCAAATTGGCGGCACGACCAACGCCACAATTATGCGCTTCACTTTTACTCCAAAAGCTGAAAACGTCAGTTTTAGATATATTTTTGCCTCAGAAGAATACCAGGAAGGTGATCCAAACACTTGTATTTATTCAGATGCGTTTGCTTTTTTGATTCGACCTGTTGGTGGCCAATATCAAAATATTGCTGTGATTCCTGGAACGAATGAACCCGTTTTGGTGACTTCCGTGCACCCAGAAATTCCTGGCGGTTGCGAAGCACAAAACGAAGAATATTTCGGACAATTCAATGGCAACAATGCCGCAATCAATTTCAATGGACAAACCGATATTTTAACCGCTGAAGCGCAAGTGATCCCGGATCAAGCTTACGAAATAAAGCTAGTTATTGCAGACGAACAAAATTTTAGATACGATTCTGCGGTGTTTCTGGAAGCCGACAGTTTCAATATAGGTTTAGATTTAGGCAATGATCTTACTGGTGTAAATGCACTTTGTGAAGATGAAATTTACGAAATTAATTTGCCAAATAATTTGGCAGCCAATCCAATAACTTGGTTCCACAACGACAATCCAATTGCTGGTGAAAACGACCTGAATTATACCATTTCTGAAGCTGATCTGGGTGCTGGCACTTACCGTGTAGAAGTCGATTTAGGCGGCGGTTGCATTGCCGATGACGAAATAGACGTCGAATATGCGTCGCCAACAGATGCTGGTGATTTGAGTTTAACCCAATGTTTTTCAGACGAAGGCGAATTGATTTTCAATTTAAATAATATCAGTCAGGCACTCAACCAACAAGGTTTATCTCTTGGTTTCAACGGTTTTTTTAATACTTTAACTGAAGCTGAAAATGATCAGAATCCGATTCCTAATCCAGACAACTATTCTGGTATGGCTGGCGAAAATGTGTTTGTCCGTTTGCAAAATCAAAGTGGTTGCATTTCTATTTCTGAGATTAATTTAGGTGTGGAAACCAATTATTACGACGAAGTTGAGATTTTTACTTGTGTTTCAGAAACAGAAGAATTGGCGTCTTATCCCATTTTTCAAAGTATCAATTTCATTAAATCCGAATTGAATTTTGACGAGGAAAACGTCAATTTATTTGAAACTGAAATTGATGCTGCCAATAATTCCAATGGCATAACCGGAACTAATTTAGATATTGATATTTCAGAATTACCGAAGACCTATTTTGCACGAATTTCCCAACCTGGAGAATGTTTAGGAATTGCGCCGGTGGTTTTTGATATCAAAAATCAGGTGGTATTGCCCGAAGAAACTGAAACCTTATATTTATGTGAATCGGAATCTTCAATCACTTTGAGTTCTGGGCTAAATGGTACCTCTTTATATAGTTTTATGTGGAATACAGGTGAAACCACATCGTCCATCAATGTTGATGAACCTGGCGAATATGAAGTTATTGTTGACTTGGCCGATGCGCCAAGTGACAATTGTTCATCAATCAAAACTTTTGAAGTTTTGCCGTCTTCTATTGCGAGTATTAATTATGAAATCAACGGGGTACCAGGCAGTTATGTGGTTGAAATTTTTGCTGAAGGCAGTGGAAATTACGTCTACGCCATTAATAACTCAAATTTTCAGAACAGCAATACTTTGGCGGTGAATTCACCAGTAAATACAATTTATGTTCAAGATTTGAATGGATGTGGGATAGTTTCAGAAGAATTTACAGTTGTAGATTTTCCGGATTTTTTCAGTCCAAATCAAGACGGAATCAATGATTATTGGCGACCGGTTGGTTTGAATTTAAGCGACCCAATTATAGGAAACATCCATATTTTTGATCGTTTTGGGAAAAAACTTCATCAATTAGGACCACTGAGCCAAGGTTGGGACGGCAACTACAATGGCCGAAGAATGCCTTCAAACGATTATTGGTTTTTAGCTGAATTCAAAGATGGCTCAAATTTTAAAGGACATTTTACGTTGAAGCGATAGTTTTTGGTTTTCTACAAAACTTATTATCACGCAAAGTCGCAAAAATATAAGACTGGAAATCTAGAGTTTACATTCAAACTCAGAGCTGAAAGAAATTTCTTTTCATTAATTTTCCTATTTAAAATGGCTTATATTCTAACCTAATCAGAAATCCTATAAGATTTTCAAAACCTTTAAAATCCGATGGATTAAATCATATTAATAATATAGTGTTCGAAAATAAGTAGCTCCAGGTCTAAGACAAATTGAAAGATTCAGAATAAAAATTCATCGGCGATGCCATTTGCTGGAAAACAACCAGATAGCAGCTTGCACAAAGGCCGTCATAAATATCATGAGTAAAGCCTTTTGCATTGACATATAATTTGAGCTCATTTTAAAGGAATCTCCAAATGACCATAAATCTTCTTCTTCGCCCAGATTTAGGTAATGTCTGAAAAATATAAAAGCTAAAATAATTATAAGATAATCAAAAACGAAAATTGAATACTTCTTTTGAGTCCACTGAAAGTAAGTAGCAGAGGAAGTGATTATAACCCAGCCACACCATATACTTATATGATAGTTTCGTAATGCATTTTGAACATCTTCAGATGATTTTATTTCTGAAAAAGCATTTTCTAAACTTATCAGAAAATATAGAATTAATACTAAGCCTACTCCGGCAACACTCCAACTTATCAGCTTTTTAGCGGACATAACTATTTATTTTTTAAGTTCAAATTTATTAGAGTATAATTTAATTATTTATAATTTAGTTGAAGCCTAAAATTCAATTTTTAAATCTTCTACTGGCTTTAGTAGCTATAAAGCTAATGACCAGAATTTGAAAGGCATGAAATATCATAAGTGGTAATAGCATTATCCCTAAAGCTAATGATTCTGGGAAGAGGACTTTAGAAAAAACAGTGCCGTGAACAAGAGATTTTTTTGTACCACAAAACTGAGCTGTAATTTGATCTTCCCGATTAAAGTTTAACCTTCTGGAAAGATAGCCAATCGTAAAATACATTGTAAAAAATAAAAACCCAACGCCAAGACTTATTAAAACTAAATCAATAACTTTTATGGTTGTAAAAATACCTTCTTCAAAAGACTCAGCAAAGCTTTTATATATAATCAGCAGTATGATGGATTTATCAAACCATGTTAAATATGCAGAATACTTCCGAGCAAATTTGCCCAGATATTTCTGTAAAATCAAGCCCAATACAACTGGAAGAAGTATTTCTATAAGGAGCTTCAGATAAATATCGCCCAGACTATAATCTACATTTGACTGCTGCAGGAATATCCCAACCCATAAAGGAGTAATTACAATACCTATCAATCCTGAAATGCTAGCGTTAAAGATAGCTGCTGGCATATTTCCCTTTGCCAGTGAGACCATGACAACAGAGGAAGATACCGTGGAAGGAAGTGCCGCTAAAAACAAGAAGGCTAGCCAAACAGATTCTGAGGTGTCACCCTGAAAAAAAGGATAAACAATGATAACTAAAAGAGGGAAAATCAAAAAAGTAGATAACTGAATAAGTAAGTGTAATCTCCAGTTTTTTAATCCTGAGACTAATTGGCTTAGACTTAATTTCAGACCATAAAAAAAGAATATCATTGAAATACCTATGCCCGCTATACGTTCTAGCGGAATCACACTTTCTTCGTCACCAAACTGTGGAAAAAAGTAGGCAAGAACAATAGTCAATACTACTGCCAGGACAAATTTATCAATTTTCATTTAAAGAATTTCAAAAAATCAAATCTACAAAACTACTTGAGTAATTCAAATTCAATTCTTATTCAGATTGAAAACATCAAACATATTACATTTCTCTCGACCTAAAAAAGGTTGACATTTTTGTAATCTTATATTTTCAAAGTTAATAACTTAGGATAATGTTCCTAAGCCTTTTTGAAATTCATCTTGTTTTGGACTAAAATTTATTTGAATTTAAAATTTAATCAGTACTTTTCGACTCCAAAATTTTAAGCTAAATAAAAACTATTTTAACCTAATTTACTTATGAAAAAAGTGAGTTTCCCTTTTGTATTGTTTTTCATATTAATATTTATGATTGCTTGTGAACCAGAACCTTGTACCAAAACTATTGAAACAATGAATGGCCCAGAAACTTATGAGGTTGATTGTGATTTTGCTGATTAAAATTAACTGAACAATAAAACTTATTATGAAAAAAATGTTTTTAATTGGAGTTTTCTTTTTGTTTTTCTCAAATATTGAAGCTCAAAATAGTATTTCAATAAGCTTCAGAGATGGGAGTTCTATAAACGGCTACGGCAGAATTAAAACTAATGATAGGATTTTAATACGAAGATCAAAAAATGCAGATAAAGAAATTTACGATTACAAGACCGTAAGGAGATTGAGAGTAAATTATGGTGATACGACGAAAGATTACGAGTATAAAGTTCTTAAAGACGGTAGAGGTCCTGGATCTGTTAAATTATTGCATATTATCCAAGAAGGAAATGTGGATTTATATCAAGTACAGCATAGCGGTATGATTTACCCAAGTACAGGCTTTTCCAATACTGGATTTGCGACTACAACAACTTCAAGCACAACCTATTATATGTCTGAAAGTGAAAGTGATTTGGTTGTTAATTTAAGGATAGGAAATACATATTCTAGAAGATTTAGAAAAATAGCAAAAGAATATTTTGGCGACTGTGAAGAATTATTAAAAAAAATCAAATTGAAGCATTTTGAGCGATATGACGTAGAGTCAGTTGTAAAATATTACAATGAGTTTTGTGATAAGCAGTAATTTATGCTGAAGTTTTTTAGATTTCAGTTTTCTGAAAAGTACTCATGCGATATTCTTTTTCCATTATCCAATTCGCTAATTTCTTCTTTAATTTCTTTTTGTTCAATTCGGTTTTTTCCAAGTATGCAACCAACACTACTGAAATTTACAGAATTACTGCTTAGTTAAAAGTTTCAAGAATTAAAATTCATCACAAATTTACATACGGATTGAATTATTAAATTGGCGTTTAGAATTGTGTCAGATGGATACAAATTTAACATTAAAGTTTAATCAAAAAGTTGTCATTAATACAGAAAAGCTTGGTGAGATATAATAAATGTTGTTACTTTGTAATTACAAATTTTGTGCTATGGAAACAGCTATTGTAAAAATTGGAAATTCAAAAGGATTGCGTTTAAGCAAAACTGTTTTGGAAAAATACAACATTAAGGATAAAGTTGAAATGATTTTAGAAAAAGATCAAATTGTTCTTAAGCCGATTGATACTCCAAGAAAAAATTGGGAGAAAGCATTTAAAGAAATGAGTACAAATGATGATGATAAATTATTATTTGATGACGTTTTTGATGATGAAAATTTCGACGAATGGAACTAAAACAATATTCAATTGTACTCGTAAATCTTGATCCAACAGTTGGTAGCGAAATCAAAAAAACTCGTCCTTGCGTAATTTTATCGCCAAATGAAATTAATAAGTTTCTAAGGACAATTGTTGTAGCTCCAATGACAACAAACCTAAAACAGTATCCGACAAGAATAAAAGTTAGCCATAATGGAAAAAATGGAATGATTGCGATTGACCAAATTCGAACAATTGACAAAACTCGTATTATAAGAAAATTTGACAGATTAACTAAATCTGAAATAGCGAATTGCAAAAGCATTATAAGAGAAACTTTTGTTGACTAAATTCTGAATGACAATAAATCAAGTTTTCTAAAAAAATAATAATGTAAACACTATGTCTTCGCAATAGCTGGAGTTATGGAAAATGGACTGCATTACTCTAAATACAACAAAATAACAGAAGGATATTTTAATCTTCGCTTCCGATGCGTTTAGTTTAGTATCAAAAGTCATTTAACTATTGTCACAAAGCTAAAATTCGTCATAGCTTAAAGCGTAAAAGCATGTACATTTGTTTTATCATTAAAAAATGAGATGATGAACTCTTTAGAATCAGTAGAAAGGTATATCAAGCAGCATCTTAACAAGACGTTTTCTTTGCAGGAATTAGCTGATGTAGCTTGTCTGTCTCCTATTCATTTTTCTAGGACTTTTAAAAAGGAATTGGGCTATTCGCCCATTCACTATGCCGAACTCTTCAAAATTCGGGAAAGCCTGGAACTGATAAAGGTAGAGGATTACAAAGTGCAGGACATTGCCTGCTTACTGGGCTATAAGAATTATGAGACCTTTAGCAGGAGGTTTAAAAGCCTGGTAAAAATCGCTCCTTCAGATATTAAATACCTCATCAATCGACTGAATAAAGAAGTAGATGATGATGCTCCTTTAATTATATCAGGATCGAAGAACTTGCAGGATCTGCAATATTTAGTTAACGATGCCTTGGAACGAAAGACCTTCGATTTTAAGGATCTGGATAAACTACAGGTGTGTATTTTAAATGCCACAAATGAAAGAAGCCGAAAGGTTGAAGAAAGAATACATCATAGCTTTGAGACCTCTCTTACTCAGCAGTTATGCGAGCTTTATTATAAATAAATTAATTACACATGAGAAATAATGATGCAACTGCGCTTACTCACAAGCTGCAGGATGGAAGAACTTTGGGTTATGCGGAGTACGGAGATCAATCCGGATTTCCAATATTTTTGTTTCATGGGACACCGGGTTCAAGGTTATTTTTTCTTCAGGATGATCCCATATCCAAGGCACTTGGCATAAGAATAATTGCCACAGACAGGCCTGGATACGGGCTTTCTGATAAGAAAGCTGGAAGAACGGTTTTGGATTATCCGAAAGACATCGTAGAGCTGGCTGATTATCTTGGCATACACAAGTTTTCTGTCATTGGCACCTCTGGTGGCAGTGCTTATGCTTCAGCCTGTGCGTATTCACTCCCAGATCGGGTGGCGTTCTGCGGAATCGTGGCAGGCATCAATCAATTTGAAAAGCAAAAACCTCCCCAGGAAATGTGCAAAGAAAACCGAACGGCATTCTTTTTATCAAAGTACTTTCCCTTTTTGGTCCGAATGACACTTTCATATGGGAAAAAGCTTATGCATACCGATCCTGAAAAATATATCCGGTCTGTGCAAACACAGATTGACCATTTGTGTCCCTCCGATCAGGAAGTAATGCAGCGAAAAGAATCAGGAGAACATGTGCTTATGCATATGAAAGAAGCGCTTCGAAATGGAGTACACGAGGCAGCTTCGGAGCCTGCATTACTGGCAAAACCATGGGGCTTTGAAGTTTCACAGATCAAAATACCTGTACAAATTTGGCATGGCATGTCAGACACCTTAGCGCCAGTTCAGCCGGTCATCAAAATGGCTCAGGAAATACCAAGCTGTACGACTCATTTCATTGAAGATAAAGGTCATTTCCTAGATGCAGAAGAGCAGGTTTGGAAACAAATATTAGAATCTGTATCGCTGCATAGTAATTCGCTGGCTAATGAAGTTTTAGGATTTAGGTAAGTTAAAATCATGAATCCAATAATAGCTACTAATTTTCCTCCAACTAAGCGATAGTTGAAATGCTTGCAGGATTTGGGAAACAACGTACAACCGATAAATAATGAGTTAATCTCAAAATGTTTAATTTTAACTCCAGCTATTGACTACTGAAACCCAAAATGATAATTTTGAATTTGTTCTATTTGTAAAAAGAATATCCATTGAAAAAGCATTCCCACTGAATTAGATTAAAAAAATAATATGCTAAGCCTATGTGAAATTCATCTAAAGCTTTTGCTTTAAACTTGGCAGAAACGATTCAACTGAGTATTTTTATTTCAAATTAAAATTGCATGAAATTCGAATTGAAATCTGATTTTCAACCGACGGGCGATCAACCGCAAGCCATTCAAAAAATTGTGGATGGCATCAACAATAGCGATCGCTACCAAACTTTACTTGGAGTTACTGGTTCTGGTAAAACTTTTACTATGGCCAATGTGGTTGAAAGTGTTCAGAAACCGACTTTGGTTTTGGCGCATAACAAAACCCTGGCGGCGCAGTTGTATTCAGAATTTAAAGCTTTTTTTCCAGATAATGCAGTTGAATATTTTGTGTCGTATTACGACTATTATCAGCCCGAAGCTTTTATTCCCTCCAGTGGAACTTATATCGAAAAGGATTTGTCCATCAATGATGAAATCGAAAAATTAAGATTAAGCACGACATCATCTTTACTGTCTGGTCGGCGTGATGTTTTGGTGGTGGCCTCCGTAAGTTGTATTTACGGAATTGGAAATCCTGTAGAATTTCAGAAAAATGTAATTTCTATCGAAATCGATCAGGAAATACCGAGAACCAAATTATTACAACGGCTAGTACAAAGTTTATATTCCAGAACTGAAGCGCAATTCAGTCATGGTAATTTCAGAATAAAAGGTGACACTCTAGATGTGTTTCCAGGTTATGCTGACCATGCTTACCGCATTCATTTCTTTGGGGATGAAATCGAAGAAATCGAAGCTTTTGATGTTCAGAATAACGAAATTTTAGCGAAATACGACAAACTCAATATTTATCCGGCAAATATTTTTGTGACTTCACCAGATGTTTTAAATCAAGCTATTGATCAAATCGCACTCGATTTGGGAAAACAAATTGAATATTTCAAAGAAATTGGCAAACCTTTGGAAGCCAAACGCATTGAAGAGCGTACAAATTTTGATCTGGAAATGATTAAAGAACTGGGCTATTGTTCTGGTATAGAAAACTACTCTAGATATCTGGATGGCCGAAAACCAGGGACGCGACCGTTCTGCCTACTGGATTATTTCCCCGACGATTTTATGATGATTGTGGACGAAAGTCATGTTACAATTCCACAAGTCGGCGCAATGTATGGTGGCGACCGTTCAAGAAAAGAAAATTTGGTAGATTATGGTTTCAGGTTGCCGGCAGCGATGGATAACCGTCCGTTGCGCTTAGAAGAATTTGAAGCTTTGCAAAATCAGGTTGTTTACGTCAGCGCTACGCCTGCAGACTATGAATTGCAAAAAAGCGATGGGGTGGTGGTGGAGCAGGTTATTCGACCAACTGGACTTTTGGATCCTGTGATTGAAGTCCGACCTAGCCAAAACCAAATTGATGATCTGATTGAAGAAATAGACATTCGTGTTCAGAAAAATCAGCGTGTATTAGTCACGACTTTGACCAAACGCATGGCTGAAGAATTGACTAAATATTTGTCTCGGGTTAAAATTAAAACCCGTTATATTCATAGTGATATTGACACTTTAGAACGTGTTGAAATCATGTCGGATTTACGAAAAGGTGTATTTGATGTTTTGGTCGGGGTCAATTTGCTCCGGGAAGGTTTAGATTTGCCAGAAGTTTCACTGGTGGCGATTTTGGATGCGGACAAAGAAGGTTTTTTGAGAAGCAACCGAACCCTAACGCAAACTATCGGTAGAGCAGCGCGACATTTGGAAGGCAAAGCGATTTTGTATGCGGATAAAATTACCGAGAGTATGCAAAAAACTATTGACCAAACCGAATACCGTAGAAATAAACAAATAGAATACAACACCAAACACAACATAACACCAACAGCCTTGAACAAATCATTGGATTCGGCACTTGGTGGGAAAAGAGCAGAACCATATAAAATTGTAGACACACCAACTTTGGAGGCGGCAGAAGAAGCGGCGGCAGACTATTCTACTAAAGAATTGAAAACGCAAATGACGAAAGTGCGCAAATCTATGGAAAAGGCTGCCAAAGATTTAGATTTTATGGAAGCTGCAAGATTCCGCGATGAATTGAAAATATTGCAAGAAAAATTAAAAGCCGAAGAAGCTTAAACAATATTTGTTTTCTGAACAAAATCCCAAATGCAAATTCCTGTGGTGACAGAAATATTCAGAGAATGTTTGGTTCCGAGTTGCGGAATTTCCAAAACTTCATCAGCCAAATCTACAACAGATTGCTGCACACCTTTCACTTCGTTTCCGAGTATAAAAGCATAAGTTTCGTTTTGTTGAGGTTGAAAATCTGATAATTTTTTAGAATTTTCAGCCTGTTCGATGGCGCAGACTTTTACGTTTTTGGCTTGTAATTTTTTTACAATATCTTCGGTTTTTTCAGCATATTCCCAATCAACAGTGTTGGTTGCGCCCAAAGCTGTTTTTTGAATGTCTTTGTGCGGCGGTTGCGCAGTAATGCCACAGAGATAAATTTTCTGAATCAGAAAAGCATCAGAACTACGGAAAACAGACCCAATATTATTTAAACTTCTAATGTTATCCAAAATAATAATGAGTGGGGTTTTGGTCGCTGTTTTGAAATCAGCTTCTGTCTTGCGGTCGAGTTCGCTGTTTTTTAGTTTTCTTGGCATTTTTTGAAGTTAGAGTTGTTTACTATAAAATTGAAAATTAACTCAAATCTATAACTTAGTTTTTCGCCCATAATTCTAATCAGGCGCTAAAACAAAAAAACCCCTATTTCTAGGGGTTTTGAAGGTACTCGGAGCGGGACTTGAACCCGCACGACCGCAATGGTCATTGGATTTTAAGTCCAACGTGTCTACCAATTCCACCATCCGAGCAAAAAAAGAGCGAAAGACGGGATTTGAACCCGCGACCCTCACCTTGGCAAGGTGATGCTCTACCCCTGAGCTACTTTCGCATTCGTTTATTGCGAGTGCAAATTTAATATTTAAATTGATTTGTCAAAATCTTTTTCGGAAAAAATTATATTCTCTTTTTGGAATCTTATAAATTTGAACTTTGCAGCATTAATAAGGTGACTTTTTAGGCGTTCTAAAACTTGAATTTATAAATATGGTTTTCTTTTGAATCTTTGTGTGTTGTATAGTATATTTGATTTTAATAATGACTAAAAGTGATTCATGTTTAAGCAACTAAGTTTGTATTTGTTATTGTCTGGACTTTCTTTTCTAAGTGCAATTTATATCATCATATTTATAACAGCTCCTTGGAACTTTTATGTTGTGATGTGTTTGTTTTATACAACGATTGTCCTTTTGGCTATGGATTACGTTATCAAAAAAGCTAAATATTCTTCACGTAAAACTTTCTTTATAGAACTCGGTTTTTTATTGATTTTAGTATTTTTGTTTTCAAAGATTTAAATCAAATCGTTTTGCTTTCTAAATCAAAGACTTTATTCATATGAATTATTTGAATTCTACTGAATTGATGATTTTTTAGTAGCATTTTCCTAAAATTGACATTCAGATTTAGAAAAAATTAACAGCTATTAGCCCGCTCAACCTACTTATACAGGCATTTTCGAATTATTAACGATTTATTAATTACTAGAAAATGTATCGACAATCAATTTTATTAATTTTGTTATAAACAATGATAAATTTAAATATTTCAATATGAAAACAAGTTTACTTAAAAATTTAACTTTAATCCTAGGTTTGTTAGTTATGGGTTATTCTACCCAAGCTCAAATCATTAGTCAGTATATAGAAACTGATTCTGGGACTACTCCAAAGGGAATTGAAATTTGGAACAACACAACTGGCGTTCTTGATTTTTCAGCCAATAATCTTGTGATTGAAAAGGGAACAAATGGTAACGCGCCATCTCCTGATTTTACATTGTCTGAAGGCACACTTGCTGCTGGAGAGGTGATTGTGATTGGAACTTCTGATTTAGAAACGATAACACTTAACAATGGTTCGGCTTTTTATGATAAAGGTTTTACTTTCAATGGTGATGATGCCTTAGTTGTGAAGTATGGAGGAAATACTACTGATATATTAGGAATTTCAGGTTCAGATCCAGGTTCGGCATGGTCAGGAAACGGTGTGTCAACTGCAAATCAAAACATTCAATTGCTAGACGGTATTACTACAGGGACTACAACTGGATTTACAGATCCAAGCACTAGATTTGAAACTGTTTCATCTTCACCTTCTGGGAATGATGGCCAACAAGGTTTTGGTGTTTCACCTTCTAGTGGTTCAGGCAGTGGGCCAACTTTAATCGTATCAAACATATTATCATTAGATTATATATTTGGTGAAGGTCCATCAGACTCGCAAATTATAGAATTGTCGGGAAATGATTTAGATAATACAGATGTTACTGTTTCCGTACCAACTGGTTCAAATTTTGAAATTTCTCAATCAGAGAATACAGGTTACACTGAATCTTTTACTTTAACAGCATACGATGGTTCAGCGACTGATGTTTATGTGAGATTAAAATCTGGCTTGTCAGAAAACACTTATTCAGATGTATTGACAATTTCAGGTGGTAATGCTGATGATATTAACATTAATTTGGAAGGAGAAGTTATGCCAGTACCAACTGCTTATGATATAAATGAAACTTTTGAAAACTATCCAGAAACAAGTAGTTCATACCAAGCAGGAACATTCCTAGGTATCTTAGGCAACACATGGAATTATGTTGAAGCTAGAGGTGATCAAGATATTACTGCCGAAACAGTTACTTTAAGAAACAACTCATCTTCATCTCTAAACACGACTTTAAGTGGTGGAATTACTGATTTTGAGTTTGATTATATGCAAGTATTTAGTACAGACGTTAATTTGGAAGTTTATATTAATGGTGCATTAGTCGCAACTGTTTCTACAAGTAACCAATCTGGTGAAGTTCAAAATTCAGGAAATATTCCAGTTCCAGGAAGCGTACAAGGTTCATTTACAATTGAATTTAAACAAGGTACTGGTGGTGGTCAAGTTGCTATCGATAATTTATCTTGGAATCAAAGTCCAATAGATGCCGACTACACTTTTGAAAATGGTACTTGGACACCAGAAAATCCAGAAGGAGTGTCTACTGATGCAGACGATATTTTTATCGCCGACGGAAATGCCGTATTCAATGCAGACGTTGAAGTAAATAATTTAACTGTAGCTGCAACAGCGAGCTTAAATATTTATGATGTTTTAAATCTGAATGGCGATTTAGTAAATTACGGAACATTAACATTCAAAAGTAATGCTTCAGGAACTGCTCAGTTAGCAGAAGCTGCAGGATCAACTGTTACAGGAGATGTTACAACAGAGCGTTTTATTCCAGCTGGTAATAATAACCGTCGCGCGTTTAGATTTTTAACACCATCTGTAACTACAGATAATTCAATTTTTGCCAACTGGCAAGAAGGTGGAACAGATGACAATGGTTTTGGAACACATATTACTGGTTCAGAAACTGGTGAAAATGGTTTCGACGCAACAGCTACAGGAAATCCATCTATGTTTATGTTTGACAACGATGCACAAGTTTGGAGTCCAGTACCTAATACAGACACTGATATTTTGGAAGCTGGAACGTCTTACAGAATCTACATTCGTGGAAACAGAACTATAGATTTGACAAATAATTCTGCAACTCCTACTAATGTAAGACTTAGAGCAACTGGCGAATTGCAGACAGGAGCACTTTCTCCTGCATTATCTCAAAATGCTGAAGATTTTAGTTTTATTGCGAATCCATACCAAAGTATTGTTGATTTTTCAAACTTAAACTTTAGTGGAGGTGTAAATTCTAATAATCTTTATGTTTGGGATCCAAACGCAGCCACAGAAGGTGCGTATGAGATTATTTCATCTACCGAAGATCAAATGTTGCGACCAGGACAAGCTTTCTTTGTTGTGAATACAGCTGCGGTAACTACACCGTCAATTACTTTTACACAAAGTGCGAAAAATACAAATGGAGAAATCAATACAGTATTTTCAAATAATGATATTTCAAAATTGAATTTGAAACTTTACGAAGCTTCAACTTTCACAAATGGTGGCAGAGAAGCAGATCAGTTGAAATTGAGATTTAGTGATGATAGTTCTTCAGAGATCAACGAACTTGATGCTTTGAAATTCACTAATCCTGAAGAGAATTTAGCAACTGTTCAAAATAATAAGTTTTATGGTTTGGAGTATAGAGCCACACCACAAGACAATGAAGTTTTGAACTTGTCACTTAATCAATATCAACATGAAAATTATGTGTTCAACCTTGATTTGAATGAATTAAGCGCAGATTTCGACGTGATTCTTTATGATGCTTACACAGAAACAGAAATTGTGCTGAACGATGAAAATTACAGTTTTAGCATCGATACAAGCATTCCTGAAAGTATGGACAGCAATCGTTTTCAGTTGACTTTTGACAACACAACTTTGAGTACAAACAATCCAGAATTAGCAAATACGATAAGTTTGTATCCAAATCCTGTCAAAGATGAGTTGAACATTTCAGGATTGAATAAATTTGAGAATGCAGAAGTCTCTGTTTTCAACATGATAGGTCAAGAGTTAAACAATGTAGAATTCGATAACGAAATTTCTAAATTGAATTTATCTCAATTGAGTAATGGTGTATATTTAGTAAAAATAAATACTAAAGAAGGAAGCATAACAAAGCGCATCATTAAGCAATAAAAGACTTTAAATTTTAAATTGAAACCCGCATCTTTTTGGTGCGGGTTTTTTTGTTTTTGACCTTTTATTCTAAACCATAATATTGTTATAGCAATTTTGATGAAGTTTAATGTCTTTTGTATTCATAAAATGAATATTAAAATTCATTTTTCATTTGATAATGAGGTGATTTTTTGAAGGATTATTAAAACAAGTATTAAAAAGTACTGTTTGTTTAAGTATCTGAAATTTAAATACTAAGCAATTTAAAAAAAGTCATTTCTGCAAATTTTATTTAAATTTCAACATTAACTAATTTAAAACTTTATCCTATGAAAACGCATTCATCCAAAATGTGCACTTCGTTGTACGTTGTACTCATGCTCATTTTTGTTAGTTTTTCAAGTCAGCTTTATGCAGACAATGAATCAAAAACTAAACACAATTCAGAAATTTCAACTCTTATCGAAGTTGAAGATTATTCTTTGCCACCACAAGCATTTACAATGCCGATTGACTTCGATACACAAGTCACAGAAAACTTTGCAAATTTTCCTGTAACAGGTTTTGGTTATCAAAGTGGAAGTTTTTCAGGCGTACTCGCAAACACTTGGTCTTATACAAGCGCCAGAAGCTATCCTGGAACAAGCTCCAATGGAAAAACTGTTGTGCTCAACGCCAATATGACTTCAAATTTAAGTTCAACAATCGCAAATGGTATTTCCGAATTTTCTTTCGATTACGTCCAGGCTTTTAGCACCAATGTGAATTTACAAGTTTACATCAATGGAAACCAAGTGGCCAATGTGACCACAAATGGAGAACAAGGACAAATCAAAAACTCTGGAAATATTGATATTACAGATATTTCTGGGAATTTTACTATTACTTTCAAAAATGCTGCTGGTGGCGGACAAGTTGGTATAGACAATTTCTACTGGACACAAAATCCGCCAGCTGCAGATTATATTTACGACAATAACCAATGGACGCCTGAATCTCCTGAGGGAAATTCAGTGTCAACTAAAAATATTCAAATATTAAGTGGCACGGCAGTTTTTAATAATCCCGTTGAAGTAAACGATATCAATGTCTTATTTGGTGCAAGTCTAGAGATTTATTCATCTGTTGATTTATATGGTGAAATCTTAATCAATGGAGAAGTTACTTTTAAATCTGATGCGACAAGAACTGGTCAAATTAAAAACCGCCCAGGATCATCTATAAATGGAGATGTTACAGTTGAACGATTTATTCCAGCTGGAAACAATAATAGACGCGCATACCGATTTCTGTCATCGTCTTTAAATTCAAATGGCTCAATCTATGCGAACTGGCAGGAAAACGGACAAAATATTAGTGGATATGGTACACATATCACAGGTTCAGAAAGTGGTATCTTGGGTTTTGATGCTACAGGAACTGGAAACCCATCTATGTTTGTTTTAGATAACGATGGCCAAGCTTGGTACCCCGTTCAAAATACAAATTCAACTCAACTTCAATTTGGCGATGCTTATCGGATTTATATTCGCGGAGATCGAAGTATAGACTTAACCGATAATGAAGCCACACCAACCAATACAGTTTTGAGGGCAACTGGTGAATTATTCATCGGTGAATTTACACCTACAATTGCTCAGGGAAATAATGAATTCAGTTTGATTGCCAATCCTTATCAGAGTACAATAGATTTCAAAAACTTGAGTTTTCAAGGTGGTGTCAATGTTAATCATTTGTATGTTTGGGACGCCAACGCTTCCCTCAGAGGCGCTTATCAGCTTTTGAGTAATACTGTCGATCAGTTTATACGACCAGGACAATCTTTCTTTATAGTGAATTCTTCAACTGTTAATTCTCCGTCGGTTACTTTTACAGAATCAGCTAAAAATCCATCAGGAGTAAGTCAATCTGTTTTTTCTAATGATGAATCTTCTACTTTGAAGTTGTATTTATATGAAGCTGGTGCTTTCAACAATAACGAGCGTGAAGCAGATTTGTTGACACTCAATTTTGATGCTCAAGGCAATTCAAATTATGATGATTTCGATGCGCCAAAACTGCCTAATTTAGATGAAAATTTAGCGACACAGAGCAATAATGCTTTTTATACTTTTGAAACAAGAGCTTTGCCAAGTCATGAAGAAGAAATCGATTTATTTGTCAACCAATTTCGAAGTGAAAATTATGTTTTTCATCTAGATTTAGAAAACTTTGATGATAATTTCAATGTTGTACTTTATGATCAATACACTGGAATGACGACAATTATGGATGCTGAAGATTATAATTTTAGTGTCGATACAAATATTCCAGAAAGCATAAGCAATAATCGTTTTCAGTTGAGTTTCGAAAATACCACTTTAGGTTTGAATTCAGAAAATTCATCAAAAAATCTAAAATTATTTCCAAATCCAGTTGTAGATCAGTTGAAAATTTCAGGATTGAATGACTCTGAAGATGTTCAAATTACTGTGTTCAATTTGTTAGGACAAAATGTGACATCATATCATCTTGGTCAAAATGAATATTCTGTTGATTTAAGTAAATTAAATAGAGGTGTTTATTTGCTTAAAATTAAAACTGGAGATGCTCAGGTTACAAAACGAATTATTAAACAATAAGTAAAGCCATATTGTTCTATTGAAATTTAGAGAAATAGCCAGACAATTTCAATAAATCCGAAAACCCACGTCATTTTGATGTGGGTTTTTTGTTCTCAAAAATTACTTTTTGACGCGCTTTTCATTTTGTTTTATAAATGCATCCCAGCCAGAATAAGACTTTCCAAGGTCGGGCTTACCAGAATTATAGAAATGACAAACCGCCGCTGCCAATCCATCTGTAGAGTCCAGGTTTTTTGGTAATTCTTTGATGCCTAGCATGTTTTGCAACATTTTTGCCACCTGTTCTTTACTAGCATTTCCGTTGCCTGTAATCGCCATTTTTATTTTCTTTGGTAAATACTCGGTAATAGGAATTTGTCTGGACAAACCTGCTGCCATAGCGACGCCTTGCGCTCTACCAAGTTTTAGCATAGATTGTACATTTTTTCCAAAAAATGGCGCTTCAATGGCAATTTCATCAGGATGATAAGTATCAATCAAATGAATGGTGCGATCAAAAATCATCTTCAATTTAGTGTAGTGATCGTCGTATTTTTTCAACATCAATTCATTCAACTGAATAAATTTCATGCTTTTATTGTTAACTTCAATTACACCAAATCCCATGATTGTTGTGCCGGGGTCAATGCCTAATATGATACGTTCTGCTGCCAAATTTTTGGATTTAATTGAATTCAGCTTCAAATTAAACTAAAATTTTTGAAGCCAAATTTAAAATTGAAAGTCATTTTAAAATAATAGGTAATTTAACTTTTAAATTCACAGGAACACTTCTTTTCTGTGCCGGATATGCTTTTGGTAAATTCTGAATACTTTGTTGCAGCCAGAATCGAAGTTCTGGATTCTTCATTGCAGTAGTTTCAGAGATGTCAATATTCGTAATCTGCGTATTTCCAAATTGGTCTACATAAAGATGAAGCCGCAAAGTATCGGCTTCAGGATTGGAACGAATTAAATTTTTATTCTTTAATCCCTGGATGATTGAAGTTTCAACTGTGGTTTTAAAACAATTTAAACTCTCCGTTTTAGAGGTCACATCGCTACAGGAGCTGAAAGTAGGGTAAAAATCCACTTCCTCCCAATTCATTTGTTGCATTTCTGATTCTAAAATATCTTGGGCAGAACGCTTTTTGAGGTCAGCATTCTGACAAGAAATTCCAAAACACACCAAAATTATAAATAACCAAGGTTTCATATTGTAAATGTAAACAAATGTGAAAAAACCTAAGCCTAGTCCTGGGTTTTGTTTTTGGCTTCAATCCACAAACTCATGTATTTTGTGCTTTGCGTGGTGTGATGCATCAAAATTTGGCCAACAAAATTTTGTTGTCGCAGCGAAATTAAATTACTTTCAATTTTGCGTAAGCGTTTAAAAAAATTTGCAGTGTGCACCCTTTTTTGAAAGCGCTTATTGATAATTTGAAATCCGTTTTTTTGTGCTTTTTGCCAACGCTTTTCAAACTTATACAAATTGATTGCTTGTCTGGCAATATCTTCTGCACTATTTGCAATTTCGCCACACCACGGCAAATCACCACACAAACCTTCGGCACCAATCGTTGTGGTTACAGAAGGCGTTCCAGCTTTCATACTGTCCAAAAACTTGCCTTTCAGACCTGCGCCAAAACGCAATGGTCCGAGTAAAACTTTGGCATTTTGTATCGTTTTTACCGCATCGTCAGCACGACCTTCAATAAAGAATTTTTGTTTAGGATTATGCAATTGTTCTACTTTCTGTGAAGTGTACGCACCGTAAACATGCATTTCTGCATCAGGTAAAGCATTGTGAATTATTGGCCAAATTTCATTTTTCAGATACAATGTTTTGTCCCAATTCGGTGGATGAAGAAAATTGCCGATACTTACAAAATGTTGACGCTCCTCAAATTTTGGGAGCTTAGCTATATATTTGTCTGTAATCGGTGACATTAAAAAAGGCAGGTATAAAAGTAAATTTCTGTTGACTTTAAACTGATTTACCAATAAATCAATTTCAGCTTTTGATATAATCAATGCTAAATCAGATCTCAAAATAGAAGCTATCTCGCGCTTTGCAATGTCTGAATAAAGATAGGCTTTGCTAAATTTTTGATTATCCTGAAAAGCTTGTTGTCTAGCTTTTCTGAAAAAATGTAAATCTTCAGTGTCTAAAATCCGAATCGCGTCCGGACATTGGTCTGCCACACGCCAGCCAAATTGTTCTTCCATCATAAAACGGTCGAAAATAACATGGCTTGGAGCCAAATCTTTCAAATATATATCGAAATCAGAATCATTCACTTTGATGATCTTCTCATCGACGCCTAAATCTTTAAGATTAACGGCGTTTTCAGAAAACTGTGCTGGCGATGCATAGACGATTTTATATTTTCTTTTTAGAAAGAAATCAATGATTTGCATCATCCGACTGCCCGCTGCAGACGAATTTGGTTCCGGCCAAACAAAACCGATAATCAACAAGGTGTTTTGATTCATAAATTGAAAATTCTCTTATGTTGAACAAAAATCGTAATTTGAAGTTTATTTTTCGACAAAACTATAGGATAAATTTTACTTACATTTGAAAATTGAAATCTCTCGACCATGAGTAAAAATAAATTATCTCCAGAACTTTGGGTAGAACGTTACAGTGACTATTTTCTTTACTTTACAATCTCTAAAGTCAGTGACAGGGAAATGGCCAAAGATATTGTTTCTGAAACTTTTTTGGCGGGTTTAAAATCTAAAGACAATTTTAAGGGTGAGGCTTCAGAAAAAACTTGGTTAATTTCTATCCTAAAACGAAAAATTATTGACTATTACCGAAAAATCAATTCTAATAAAGGCCAAGCTGAAGTTAAAATGGATTACCATACGGGACATGAATCTGGCGATTGGTTGGAAGAGCAAGTTTCTGGAAGTTCAATGGATTCTGGTGAAGAAGCTATTGAAAACAAAGAATTGGGTCAAGCTATTTATGACTGTCTAGAACAAATCAACCCTAAACATGCTAAGGTTTTTAAAATGAAAAGCATGCAAGAAATGGATACTGAAGTTATTTGTAATGAATTGAAAATATCTTCGTCTAATTTTTGGGTGATGATTCACAGAGCCAGAACCGCTTTGGTAAATTGTATGGGTCAAACTTGGTTTAAAAATTAAATAATATGTGTAAGGATAGCGAGCAAAAAATACCAAAATCTTGTCGTAGAGTTGCCGAGTTTAGTGATAAACAGCAGTATGAAGAAGCTAGTTTCTGGCAAAAAATTCGGCTACAATTACATATTTTGAATTGTGAACGTTGCGAAAAATATCACCAGTTGAATAACGCACTCACCAAACTGATCAAACGTAATTCTTTCGAGGGCTTTTCTTATGAAGAAAAACAAAACCTGAAAGCCAAACTAAAAATCAGTTAATACAATTCAACAGCCAGAATCGAAATCTACTCTTACAAGTAAAATCTCTACTTTTGGATCATTCAAAATTCGATTTCTATTCCAAGAATCAATAAAATATTCTGAATGAAATGTGCCTCTAGGCGACCAAAATAATAGACTTTGGTTAGGGAAATGTTGTTTTGCAAGTTGATATTTGTTCATCTCCGCAGAAAGAAAGTCAACTTCAAATTCGTCCAAATGATTTTTTATCAGTTTGATTGTGGATGCTAAGGTTTCAGCATCTTCATCAAAACTACCAGGCAAATAGTAACTGATTTTAAAATCTTTATCTCGGAAAAATTGTAAGGATTCTATATTGGGCGATTCTACTATTTTTTTGAGTTTAAAATCTTGCGTTAGCTTTCCAAGGTGATTCGAAAATTCTGCGGCATTACCTATATGAAGATTTTTCAAATCAAACCAAATTCCATCTATTTTATTTTCATTCAAAGTATTCAAAAATAATTTTAAATCTATTGGTGGACAATCCACATTCGGATGTTTGACTTGCAGTTTTTGTCGTTCAGAATCAAACATGACATCTATCTCCATGCCTTGGTAATGATTTTGAATGAAATCTATTTTTTCTATCGTACTCACGCGGTAAGCCCAAACTTTGTTGCGTTGGCCAACATGTTCAATTTTATAGGGTGAATAATGGTAAGCCAAAATGAAAACCACAATAAAGCCTATTGTAAAAATGATTTTTTTAAGGCGCATCATAATTTTTATTTTGTTTTGTAATTCTTGGTTTATACTCAAAAGCCGAATTGAAAATACTGCGTTTGGGTTGGTAATTTTCAAATTCAATTTTGGCTAAATCGGCAAAACTGTGGACAAAATCATCAAAAATATATTTCCTTTTAGTGAATGTTTTCCATTCTTCAGTATTTTTATTTGAATCTGAAGTCCACACAATAAATGGTACATGAAGCATGGCTTTGGTAGAGTAGTAACCGTTATGCCCCACAAAATCTATATCTCGAAATACTTCATCACCATGGTCGGACAAGTAAATCAATTTTGAGTCTATTTTTTTTGATTTTAAGCGTTTAATGAATTCACTCACTACAAAATCATTATACAAAACGGCATTGTCATAAGTATTGATTTGCATTTTGCTGCGTTCAGATTCAAATTTGGTTCTAGGCTGATCTTTGAAAACATTGAATTCAGGTGGATACTTGTCTTCATATTTCAAATGTGTCCCATTTAGATGAAGAACAATAAGTTTTTTGTCTTGCTGGTCTGCTAAGGCTTCTTCATAATGTGAAAACAAAATACTGTCGTAATTTTGAATGTTATTTATCGCATTTGGAAACTCAGTTTTATCAGCTGCTTTGGCAATAGCGGTCACCAGAGTGTCATTCATGCCAATCGGCTGTTGTGCAGAAATCCAATAAGTTTTGAAGCCAGCCTGATTTGCCAGTTGAATTATGGAAGCTAAGCCATTTTCGCATTCAAAAGTTAATAAAGCATTCAGCGCTGGAATGGTGTGAGCAGCTGGAGAAATAACATCTTCAAAAACAATCAACTCATCCGAAAGTTCAGTCAATTTTGGATTTGTAGGTCGATAATATCCATAAATACTCATGTGTTTGGCAGAAGTCGATTCGCCGATGACAAGAACTAGAGTTTGTGATTTATCTGTTGCTTTGACGTTCAAATTTGGATTTTCAGATGCTGTCAATTCAGTTTGGAAATTATTCTGAATTTGATGATAAGAGACAATTGCATCTTCGGCCAAATATAGGAGATTGTATTTTTTAATTTTTATTTGAATAAATTGATAACTGGCAAAAGCGGTAAATAAACAAAAAGTGGCAATCCCTAGATTTTTGAATTTCAATTGAAATCTTCTGTATTTTGTATTGTGCTTATGGTTGAATTTTAAAGCGAAAACAAAATTCAATATTAAAATTAAAACAGTAAATACAATAAAACCGTCTACATAAGTTGATAAAAATCCAGTTGATTCCTTTTGATTAGTTTCAAAAATCACATACAATGCAGAAACATCCAATTTGGTTTGAAATAGATGATAGAAGCTGATTTTTAAAAATGAAAATATTGAAAGAATCAATAAACTCACTGCATTCCAAATTTGCAAAATCCAACTTCTGAATAAGGCTAAAGAAATCGAAGCAAGGATGACCGTGCTTAATATCAAATCTACGCCGTCTTTGAGTAAATTTTCATTAAAACCGTAAACCAGAGCAAAACCCAAGAAAAGTACTGCAGGAACAAAAAAGAATATTACATTTTTTAAAATTCCAAGCCAGTATTTTAGCAGTTTTGTCATCGGTGCTTGTTTTTAAAATCAATTAAAGATAGAATATTTTATCTATTAATTTACCTGAAGTCTTAATTTCAAAAATCAACTAACCAATTATCATTCCTGCAATTGTAGCAGACATAAGAGAGGCTAAAGTACCTCCAATGAGTGCACGAATTCCGAATTCAGATAAAGTTTTACGTTGTCCAGGAGCCAAAGATCCAATACCTCCAATTTGAATTCCGATAGACGCAAAATTGGCAAAACCGCACAACATATAAGTTGCCATAATTACAGATTTTTCAAAATTGAAACTCAATAAATTTGCTGTATTTTTGAGTTCCGCCAATTGAATATAACCTACAAACTCACTGGCGACCAATTTGACACCAAGCAATTGTCCCATCAGCATAACATCTTCTTTGGCTACACCAATAAGCCACATTAGTGGGGCGAAGATAGTGCCCAAAATCGCTTCAAGTGAAAATTTATCATAAGGTGTTTGTTCAGCTACAATGCTGTTTAAACCTGTAAATCCACCAATTTTTTCGAAACCATAATTCAAAAATGCAATCAAAGCGACAAACACCAATAACATGGCTGCAACGTTAGCAGCAAGTTTCAAGCCTTCTGTAGTTCCATTGGCAATGGCATCGAGTAAGTTTGAGCCAATTTTTTCTGAAGAAACTTCTGCGTTGGTATTTACTTTCTCTAATTGTGGATACAAAATTTTTGAAATAACGATTGCACCAGGTGCAGCCATAACAGAAGCAGCTAATAGATGTTTTGCAAAAGCCAAACGCACTACTGGGTCGTCACCACCTAAAAAACCAATATATGCAGCAAGAACGCCACCAGCAACTGTTGCCATTCCACCAATCATGACCAATAGAATTTCAGAGCGAGTCATGCGTTCCAAATAGGCTTTAATCATAAGTGGAGCTTCGGTTTGTCCTAGGAAAATATTACCAGCAACACTTAAACTCTCTGCGCCAGAAATACCTAGTAATTTTGAAAGTACCCATGCCATTCCTTTAACAACAACTTGAATAATTCCCAAGTAAAATAATATTGAAGTCAAGGCTGAAAAGAAAATAATGGTAGGAAGAATCTGGAAAATAAAAATATAACCATAAGTCTCGGTATTCATCAAATCTCCTAAAAGAAATTCACTACCAGCTGCCGTAAAATCTAGGATTTTTACAAAAATATTTCCAACAAATTCAAAAGCGGATTGTACAAATGGGATTTTTAGTACACCGATCGCTAAAATGAGCTGTGCCACAAGCCCAAAAACTACAGTTTTCCAATTGATGGCTTTACGATTTTTACTTAGCAAAAAAGCGATAAGGAGTAAAGAAAGCATCCCAAGCACTCCTCTCCAAAGACTGTTGAAACTAAAACCTTGATGAGCAACTAAAGTTTTGGCGGGAATTTCAGAAGCAACATCAGTTTTAGTGTAATTGATTTTGTTGAAATCTAAAGCTACAGAATTATTATTGAGTTGAATGACAGTATCATTTACGAATTCCAGTTCAAAACTTTGAACTTTGGCTGTATTTAAATCAGGATTCAGAATTAATGTGTCATTTTTTACTTCATAATCGCCTTCAACTCTAAAAGATTTTTCTCGATGAGTGATCAGGAAATTGTCTGTTTCGAATGTGATGCTTTGCTCGCCATCAAAAAAAGAAGTTGTATCTGTTTTGGATACCTTTAAATTATTGATTTCCCATTGTCCTTCAATAATTTGACTAAAACCTAAAAAAGGACAAATTAGTAGCAGTAGAAAGTATATTTTTTTCATTGTTAACTCCTTTTGGAAATTTCATCTCGAATTTTGGCGGCTTTTTCATAGTCTTCATCCTGAACCGCTTTTTCCAAAAGTTGATTCAGTTTTTTTGTACTTAGACCGCTAAATTCACTGCGAACAGGTTCATGAGTTTCGGAAGTTTGTGCATCGGTTTGTTGAGAAGTCATATGTTCTGCACTGTAAATATCATTTGAAGGATTTTCACCTTTAAGATATATACCGGCTTTGTCTAAAATATTTTTATAAGTAAAGATTGGCGCATCAAAGCGAAGAGCTAAAGCGATAGCGTCACTGGTTCTGGCATCGATAGTTTCTTCAATACCATCGCGTTCACAGATTAAACTGGAATAAAAAATCCCATCGACCAATTTGTGAATAATCACCTGTTTGATGATAATTTTAAATCGATCTGAAAAGGTCTTGAACAAATCGTGGGTGAGTGGTCTTGGGGGTTTAATTTCTTTTTCCAAAGCAATAGCAATGGATTGTGCTTCAAAAGCACCAATAACGATAGGAAGTTGCCTGTCACTTTCCATATCGCTGAGAAGTAATGCGTAAGCACCACTTTGCGTCTGACTGTAAGATATTCCTTTTATGCTAAGTCTTGCTAAGCTCATACATTCCAAAAATTAAAAAAGCGGTCTAAAATAGGACTGCACCTAAAATTAGACCGCCCATTTGTAGGGGCACAATTTATAAAAATTATGAGTTATTCGCCTTAAATTCTTTTAGTTTTTCAATTAATTGTGGAACAACTTCAAAGGCATCGCCAACGACACCGTAATCTGCAGCCTTGAAAAAAGGTGCTTCAGGATCATTGTTGATGACAACTTTATTTTTGGAAGCACTAATTCCTGCCAAATGCTGGATTGCTCCAGAAATTCCGATGGCGATATACAAATTAGCTGCGACTGGTTTTCCAGTTTGTCCAACGTGCTCACTGTGTGGACGCCATCCCATATCACTTACTGGTTTGGAGCAAGCTGTAGCTGCACCCAAAACATCGGCTAATTCTTCAATCATATCCCAGTTGTCAGGACCTTTCATACCACGACCAGCTGAAACTACAACTTCTGCATCTGCAATGCTGACTTTGTCTGTGTTTTTATCAACAGATTCAACTTGAATACCAAAATTATCATCGCTTAATTCTACTGTAAAATCTTCAACTGTTGCGGATGATTCATTTTCTTTTAAACCGTATGCATTGTTTGACAATCCAATAACTTTTACATCGGTAGAGATAGAAGTTTGATTAAAAGCTTTGTTGGTAAAAGCAGTACGTTCTACTGTGAAATTATCTTCAATTATTGGTAGTTTAACTGCATTTGATGCATAACCAGCATCAAGATTGACAGATAAAATTGGTGCTAGATATTTGGCATTAGCACTTTGGCTAAGTACCACAACTTTACTTTCTTCTTTTTTGGCAGCTTGAGTCAGGACTTCTGCATAAGCATCTGCATTGAATTTTGACAATTTGTCATTGTCAACTTTCAATATTTTATCAACACCATAATTGCCCAGTTCTTCAACATCTGAAGCGTTAATACTTACAGCTGTAACTGAAGTATTCATAAGTTCAGCAATACCTTTGGCATAAGATGCGACTTCAAAAGCCGTTTTCTTAAGCTTGCCGTTTTCTGATTCTGTATATACTAAAATAGACATATTTATTTTTTTTAAATTTTATTAAATCGCTTTAGCTTCGTTATGAAGTAAATCTATCAATTTGTCTAGGTTATCAGCATCTACAAGTTTTACATCACCTTTTGGAGCTGGTTTTCTGAAGATTTCAGCTTTGGTATGTGTATCTGCAGCTACTGGTTCAACAACATTAAGCGGTTTTTTTCTAGCCATCATGATGCCGCGCATATTTGGTATTTTAAGGTCACTTTCTTCAACTAAGCCTTTTTGTCCTCCAATTACAAGTGGAAATGTGGTAGTGATTTTTTCTTTACCACCATCTATTTCACGAACAGCAGTAGCTTTATCACCATCGATATCTAAACTTACACAAGTATTTACAAAGTTAGCATTCATCATTTTAGCCATCATGCCAGGAACCATTCCGCCATTGTAGTCGATAGATTCGCGTCCAGCAATAACCAAATCATATTCTCCATCTTTGGCTACTTTAGCAAGTTCTTTGGCAACCTGAAAACCATCTAGGGCTTCAGTATCTACTCGTATTGCAGTGTCTGCACCTATTGCTAATGCTTTCCTAATTGTTGGCTCTGTGTCTTTTCCGCCTACTGTAACCACATCTACAGAAGCG
Source organism: Psychroflexus aestuariivivens (assembly GCF_004010055.1). Lineage (GTDB taxonomy): Bacteria > Bacteroidota > Bacteroidia > Flavobacteriales > Flavobacteriaceae > Psychroflexus > Psychroflexus aestuariivivens. Next base: position 13,341 of record NZ_RQVT01000005.1, on the reverse strand, counting down.
CCTTGTTTTTCTTTGAACCACATTGCTCTGGTGAGCCCAAACTCATCATTCGGATTGATTACAAATTGAACACCACTAGTGTCAAATTTAGTGTCATTGTCCGTGAAATTGATTTTGGAAGTCGTATCAGGAACGTGGCTAATACATACTAATATTTTCATTTTTTATATTTTATTTCAATTACACTGCGAATATAAGATTTTTGAAGCGAAAATACTATGCACGCATAATAAAAATTTTATAAGATTGTTATGGTTTAAAGCATTTTGAATTACTATTTTTGTCTTTTATTTTTAATACAAAGACAAATTATACATAAATGAGGACAATTCAGTTTAGAGAAGCTATTGCCGAGGCAATGAGTGAAGAAATGCGTGCTGACGAATCCATCTACTTAATGGGTGAGGAAGTGGCTGAATACAATGGAGCATACAAAGCTTCTAAAGGTATGTTAGATGAATTTGGTGATAGACGCGTTATTGACACACCAATCTCTGAACTTGGATTTGCTGGGATTGGTGTCGGTTCTGCTATGAATGGCAACCGACCAATCATAGAGTTTATGACGTTCAACTTTTCGTTAGTTGGTATTGACCAGATTATAAATAATGCCGCCAAAATGCGTCAAATGTCTGGAGGACAATTCAATATTCCTATTGTTTTTAGAGGTCCTACAGCTTCAGCTGGTCAGTTGGGTGCAACACATTCTCAAGCTTTTGAGAGCTGGTTTGCTAACACACCAGGACTTAAGGTGATTGTTCCATCCAATCCATACGATGCTAAAGGTTTGTTGAAATCTGCTATTCGTGATAACGACCCAGTAATTTTTATGGAAAGCGAACAGATGTATGGTGATAAAGGTGAAGTGCCTGAAGACGAATATACTATTCCAATTGGTGTTGCCGATATCAAAAGAGAAGGAACCGATGTTACCATTGTATCTTTTGGGAAAATAATAAAAGAAGCATATAAAGCTGCTGATAAACTGCAAGAGGAACACGATATTTCTTGTGAAGTGATCGACATCCGGACCGTGCGTCCTTTGGATTATGATGCAATTATAAAATCTGTAAAGAAAACCAATAGATTGGTGATTTTGGAAGAAGCTTGGCCGTTTGGTAATGTTTCTACAGAAATTACTTATAGAGTTCAAGATGAAGCTTTCGATTACCTGGATGCGCCAATAATCAAAATTAATACTGCAGATACGCCAACGCCATATTCACCAGGACTTTTAAAAGAATGGTTGCCAAATAGCGAAGATGTTATCAAAGCAGTCAAAAAAGTTTTATATATTTAATACGATACTCAGCTACTTTTAAGCTTCATTTGTATTAAAATAACATTTGAAGCTTTTTTTGTTTTTTATGAAAAACCTATTCCTATTAATTTTTTTGTGTTCATCTCTGGCTTTATGGAGCCAGACTAAAGTAAGCGGGTATATTTTTGATGAAAACGACAATCCTATTCCTTATGTGAATGTCGTGTTTCCAGATACCAGCATTGGAACAATTTCCGATGAGAACGGTAAGTTTTACCTTCAATCTAACGGATCTCAAGACCGAGTTCGATTTTCGTTTATGGGATTTGAAACCAAAACCTTACCGCTAAAAGAAGCTGTAACTTACGATCTGAAAGTAGTTTTAAAAGAAGATTCAGCTCAGTTGAGTGAAGTGATGATTTATTCTGGAAAAACCTCTAAGAAAAATAATCCTGCCATCGATATTCTGAAGAAAATTTGGAAAAATAGACGTGAAAATGGTGTCAAAAAATTCAAGCAATATCAATATGATAAATATGAAAAAATAGAATTTGACTTGAATACCATAGACAGTTCGCTTATCAATAGCAGAATTTTTAATGGCATGGAGTTTATTTTTGAAGATTTAGATACCAACGATCTCACCGGTAAAACCTATTTACCGATTTTCCTTAATGAATCGGCTTCTGAAGTTTACGGAAGCAATATTTTGAATAAAGAAAAAGAAGTATTAATCGGTAACAAAAATTCAGGTTTTGGAAATAACCAAAACTTGATAGAGTTTATCAAAGATTTGTATGCCGAATATGATGTTTACAATAATTACATTAAATTTTTTGATAAAAGTTTTGTGAGTCCGCTTTCAAAAACTGGAGTTGATAATTATAATTATGTTTTGTCCGATAGCACTTTTATTGGAGATAAGTGGTGTTACAATATCGTCTATTATCCTCGCCGAAAAGGTGAGTTAACCTTCAAAGGTGATTTTTGGGTCAATGACACGACATGGGCAATCAAGAAAATAAACCTTACAATGACCAAAGGTGCTAACATCAATTGGGTCAAAGATGTTTATATAGAACAAGAATTTAAAGTCTTGAATGATTCTGTATTTTTGATTACCAGAGATCAATTTATGACCGATTTCACTTTCAGAAAAAAAGAAGAATCTCGAGGTGTTTATGGTAAACGAACCACGCTTTATGATGATTACGAATTCAATCAACCAAAGGACAAAAGTTTCTATAATTACGAGCCAGACTCTTTTAATGAAAAGGTCTATAATCAGGATGATGAATTTTGGAAAACCAATCGGCAGGAAGATTTAAATAGGGATGAGCGACAGGTTTATGAAATGCTAGACACCTTACAAACCGTCGATGCTTTCAAACGAGTTTATAATATTGGAACTATTCTGGCAACTGGCTACTGGGAGCAAGATGGCTGGGATTTCGGTCCTGTGTTTTCTACTTTCGGATATAACGATGTAGAGAAAGTTCGTTTGCGGGTTGGCGGGCGTACTTACTTTTCTCAAAATGACAAGTGGCGTATACAAGGCTTTTTGGCTTATGGATTTGGCGATGATAAATTCAAATATGGTATTTCGGGTAAATGGCTTCTGGATCCCAAGAATCGTTTAATTATTTCTGGTGGAAATCGCCGTGATGTTGAACAGCTTGGCGCAAGTCTCACCAATACTTCAGATGTTTTAGGGCGAAGTTTGGCGTCATCTTCGGTATTAACTGTAGGTTCAAATACCAGTTTAACAAGTATTAATTTAAGCAGTTTTTCTCTGCAAATGTTAGCTTTTAAAAATTTCAATGTTCGTTTGGGCGCAACATACAGAACTTTGGAGTCGGCTTCAGATAAATTTAGTTTAGACTATTATACAGACGAAAATCAAACTACAACCACAGGACTAACACGTCAAACTGAAATTTCAACCATTTTGAAATTTACACCTGGTAGAAAAACCACAGGTTACGGCGTAGAACGTTTAACCGTAAACGTGGATAAATTTCCTGAATTTCTATTGAACTATTCACGCGGGATTAAAGATGTGCTTAGAAGTGATTTCAATTATGACAAACTGCAATTATTCTACAGACAACCTATTCAAATTGGGGGTTTTGGTAGATTTACATCTACATTGGAAGTTGGTAAAACCTTTGGTGAAGTGCCATTGAGTTTGCTGAATGTTGTGCCTGGAAACCAAACTTTATTTTCTATTCAAGGAACATTTCCTCTTTTAGATTTTTACGATTTTGTAACAGATACTTATGCAAGTGTGAGTTTTGAACACAATTTCAACGGTCGCTTTTTTTCCAGAATTCCAATAGTTAGAGATTGGGATTTGAGAGAAATTGTTTCTGTACGGGCTGTTTCTGGTAGCATTTCAGATGAGAATCAAATGCTGAATGCGTCTTCAACCAATCCAATCCTGATGGCTCCTGACAAAGAACCCTATTGGTCTTATAGTTTTGGGGTCGGTAATATATTTAGAATTTTACGCATAGATTTCCACTTTCGAGGCAATTATAGAAATTTGCCTGATGCCAGAACTTTTGGTGTGACGGGAGGTTTTGGATTCTATTTCTAAGAATTCTCAATAGCTTCAATCTTTTTGCGATTTTTGGATTTCAGTTGTACAATAATTATGATTACCGCAACAATTGGGAAAGTACCAACCACAAGCAAACTGTCGAATTTGCCGTTCATAATTTCGTAGATAAGATAGCTTATATAAGATAACCAAACTAAAAAAATGAAGTACAAAATAGCCTTTAGGGTTTTAGCTTTAGATTTTAAAGACTCCAAGTCTTGAGTTTTGTTTTCAGTTTGAGATGTCATAATTGCCTATTTTTCAAAATTTAAATTTACAAAAATCATATGATTTTCAGTGAAAAATCAATTCGTCAGTAAAATACTTCAACTCGTCAGAAACTTACAATTCTATAGCAGAATACAATCTATATTTGAAATGAACTTAAAACTTTAAAGTCATGAAAAATTTAGTAAGATTAGCCTTAATGATTGTTATGATGAGTAGTCAAGGTCTTGTTGCTCAGGAAAAAACAACACTTATTGTAAAATTTGAAAATATTGAAAAAACCTCAGGAACGCTCCATGTTGGAATTTTTGAAAAAGACAACTTTCTTAAAAAACCAATAGCGGGGAAAAGTATTGAAGTGAAAGGTTCAACACATACTGTTCAGTTTGATAATATCGATTTTGGAGTGTATGCAATTTCGGTATTTCAAGATTTGAATGCCAATGGAACAATGGATACAGAAAGTAATGGAATGCCTGTAGAACCATGGACAATGTCTGGTAACCCCAATCCTTTTGCTGCTCCGTATTGGGAAGATGTGAAATTTACTTTCGATACAAACAATAAAACCGTAAAGCTCAAAATTTAAGAATTCACCTCAAAATCAAGTTTTTATTTGTTTTATGTTGATAGAAAAGTCAAAGTTTTTATTATTTTTGCCGTCCTCTAAAATTATTTAAAATAAAGATTATGACATTTGATGTTTTGATAGAAATCCCAAGAGGGAGCAGAAATAAATATGAATACGATTTTGATTTGAAGCAAATTCGTTTCGATAGGATGTTGCACACTTCTATGATGTATCCTGCAGATTACGGCTTTGTTCCGGAAACATTGGCTTTGGACAATGACCCGATTGATGTTTTGGTCTTGTTTACCAATCCTGTAGTACCAGGCTGTGTCGCAGAAGTTCGACCAGTTGGAGTGCTCAATATGTCAGATGAAAAAGGTCCTGATGAGAAAATAATTTGTGTACCTAGTTCGGATCCAATGTCTGATTCGATTCATAAATTTTCAGATTTGAATCCACATACTATAAAGGAAATAGAACATTTTTTTAGAACCTATAAAGATTTAGAAGATAAAGAAGTGAATATTGGTGCTTGGGGCGATGAAAAAGAAGCGATTGAATTGGTAGAAAAAGCAATTACCCGTTACAAAGAAAGTGATTCAGTAGCAAACAACTTTAGTTTGTAATACGAATAGTTTTATAACGTCTAAGCAACCCAATAAAATTGATTTTATTGGGTTGCTTGCTTTTATGATAGCCTGGAAATCAAAATTGAAAGTGTTTTGCTTTTTTAATTTCCAAAAACTTCTTCATTAGCAATCAAATCCTTATTTTTGTGCACAAAACCAAGTAAAGATTATGTTTGATAGTTTAAGTGATAAGTTAGATAAAGCCTTTCACGTCCTTAAAGGACACGGGCAAATTACAGAAGTCAATGTTGCCGAAACACTTAAAGAAGTGCGTCGCGCTTTGGTAGATGCCGATGTTAATTACAAAATCGCTAAAGAATTCACCAATACGGTGAAGGAAAAAGCATTAGGACAAGATGTTTTAAAAACATTGAAACCTAATCAATTAATGGTGAAAATCGTCAAAGATGAATTGACAGAATTGATGGGTGGTGATGCTGAAGGTGTAGATTTATCTGGAGATCCAAGCGTGATTTTAATGTCTGGTTTACAAGGTTCAGGTAAAACTACATTTTCTGGTAAGTTGGCAAACTATCTTAAACGAAAGAAAACGAAAAAACCACTTTTAGTAGCTTGCGATGTGTATCGTCCTGCAGCTATAGATCAGTTGCATGTTGTCGGAGATCAGATTGATGTTGAGGTATTTTCAAATAGAGAAGAAAAAAATCCTGTTAAAATTGCTGAAGCCGCCCTTGCGCATGCTAAGCAAAACGGTCACAATGTGGTGATTCTCGATACCGCTGGTCGTTTGGCTGTGGATGAGGTGATGATGAACGAAATATCGGAAATTCACAAAGCAATCAAGCCACAAGAAACTTTGTTTGTTGTGGATGCCATGACAGGTCAAGATGCTGTGAATACAGCCAAAGCTTTCAATCAGGTTTTGGATTATGATGGCGTGGTTTTGACAAAGTTAGATGGTGATACACGTGGTGGTGCAGCCATTTCCATTAAATCTGTGGTGGATAAGCCTATAAAATTCATCGGGACAGGTGAAAAAATGGATGCTATCGATGTGTTTTATCCATCAAGAATGGCAGATCGAATCTTAGGAATGGGAGATGTTGTGTCTTTGGTCGAAAGAGCCCAGGAACAATACGATGAAGAAGAAGCGAGAAAAATTCAAAAGAAAATTGCCAAAGACAAATTCGGTTTTGATGACTTTTTGAAACAAATTCAGCAAGTCAAAAAAATGGGAAGCATGAAGGATTTAATGGGTATGATTCCTGGTGCTGGCAAAATGATGAAAAATATGGATATTGATGACGATGCATTCAAACACATCGAAGCCATTATTCATTCTATGACGCCAAACGAGCGTGAAAACCCACAAGTCATAAATGCAAGTCGTAAGCGAAGAATTGGAAAAGGTTCAGGAACTTCTGTACAAGAAGTCAATCAACTTTTGAAGCAATTCAATCAAATGAGCAAAATGATGAAAATGATGCAAGGTGGTGGCGGTAAAAAAATGATGCAAATGATGAAAAACGTCAAATAACTAATTGCTTAAATCTTCCCTAACAATCCAAGTATGACTATTCTCGACGGAAAAAAAATAAGTAACGACATCAAAAATGAAATTAAAGCTGATGTTGATAAAATGAAAGCTAAAGGCGAAAAAGTTCCTCATCTAGCAGCGATAATTGTTGGGAAAGACGGTGCAAGTTTGACTTATGTAAATAGCAAAGTGAAAGCTTGTGAACGGGTTGGATTTGAATCTTCATTACATAAATTGCCAAACACCGTTAGTGAGTTGGAATTGCTAGCCAAAATTGAAGAATTGAACCAAAATGATGATATTGATGGTTTTATTGTCCAATTGCCTTTACCACCACAAATTGATACGCAGAGAGTTTTAAATGCCGTAGACCCAGACAAAGATGTCGATGGTTTCCATCCGACAAATTTTGGTAAAATGGCTTTGGATATGACGTCTTTTATTCCAGCAACACCTTTTGGGATTCTGGAACTGCTTGAGCGCTACGATATTCCAACCAAAGGTAAACATACTGTTGTTATTGGTCGCAGTTATATTGTGGGCAGACCAATGAGTATTTTGATGGGGCGCAGTGGTTTCCCTGGAAATTCAACTGTGACTTTGACTCACGAGTTTACCAAAAACATCACGCAAATCACTTCACAGGCTGACATCATTATCATTGCAGTTGGCATTCCTGATTTTCTCAAAACGGAAATGATTAAAGATGATGCCGTTATTATTGATGTCGGCATTACACGAGTGCCTGATGAAAATGCAGAGAAGGGTTACGTCATTAAAGGAGATGTGGACTTCGATCAGGTAAGTAAACGTGCTTCTTATATTACGCCTGTTCCAGGTGGAGTGGGACCAATGACCGTTTCAATGTTGTTGAAAAATACACTTTTAGCTAGAGAAATGCATAGACGAAAAGCGAATCTTTAAGATCAAATTTCAATTTCTCTGTGATTTTCTTCTTTCTGATCAGCTTTCCAAGCTTCGTATTCTGTGAGATCATCTCCTACCATTTTCAGGACAAAAGTCAGGACTGTAATATCATCCAGATAACCTATAAATGGAATGAAATCTGGAACTATATCAAGCGGATTGATGATGTATAATATAGCAAATATTGCTGAAGCTAAAGTTTTCCAAGGTGTTTTTGAATAATGTTTTTGCTTAATATCTTTCAGCATGTTGAACAACAACATTATTTTTTCTCGATATTTTTTCCAGTTGGGATGGTTGATTTTTGCAAACAATTCATCTTTACGATTGATGGCTTGTTCATGATCTTCTTCAGATATTTTAGAAGATTGTTCTTCAACATAAGTTTGGTCAACTTTCTTCATTGCCTTGTTCTGTTTTTTGTTTGGAGTCTTCATCAAATATTTTTTTCTCTGGTTCGGGTTCGCCGTATTCTTTCTTATAAATCATAACAATCAATAGGAATAAAGATAGTAATAATGGACCGAAAATTAAGCCAATAAAGCCAAAGAGTGGTACACCAATTATCACGCCGATTAATGTGATTAGAGGATGTTCATTGGACATTTTTTTCAAAATAAGTAAACGGACAATATTGTCTGAAGATCCGACAACAATCACTCCGTACAATAAAACACCGATGGCTGAAAAAGCATCTCCATTATAAAAAAGCAATAAAGATACAGGGATAAATCCTAAAGCAGTGCCTACAAAAGGAATCATGGAACCAATGGTAGTAATCACAAACCAAAACCAAGGATCTGAAACTCCGAAAATAAAATAGCCTATCAAAGAAATAATCCCTTGTATTAAAGCAACTAATGGAATTCCAATGGCATTGGCTTTTACTTTTCGACCAGATTCCATAGCGATTAACTTCAGGTTTTCAACATCTATAGGTATATAGGTTTCCATGGATTGTGTAAGTTTCTTCTGGTTGAGTAACATATAATAAAGTAAAAAATACATGATACTCACAGCAATTAAAATTTCAAAAGTACTACCAGCCAAACCTTGCAGGTTTTTGGATAGCCAGTCTGTGATTGCAGAACTATCTATGTTTTCACTCAATTTATAGCCAGTCATTTCTTCAACTTGAGTAAGTTGAGCTTTAACAGCTTCGACTACTTTTTCAGAATTCTTTATAGCATAACTAATTTTTGAACTCAACATAAGGACAATTCCTAAAACAGGAACTAAAATGAGGATAAAAGAACCAAACATCAAACTGCTAACCGCCAAAGTCTTATTCCAACCGCGATTCAACATTTTACTCATCCAACCTTTCAGTAAAACAAAGAAAGTGATTGCCCCTAAAATACCAGATATATAAGGTAGCATTTCCTTGAAAATCAAACCGCCTAATGCAAGAATGATCAATAAGATAAAAATTTGTCTAACGAGTCTTGGTGAAAGATGCTTCATGTTATTTTGCGAAAAGTTGATTCATATTTTTAAAGCTTTTGAATTCTAGTGCATTTCCACTTGGATCTTTGAAAAACATAGTGGCTTGTTCACCAGGTTTTCCTTTGAATCTAATATAGGGCGCAATGACAAATTCGATTTGTTTTTCTTGTAAAACTTTTGCAAAATTATGAAAATCTTCCCAAGCCAAAACCACACCAAAATGCGGAACTGGAACTTCGTGGCCGTCAACAATACTGAAGGCATCTTCTCTTGGTTGGTGTTTTTTGTCTTCATGAATCACAAACTGATGTCCAAAAAAATCGTAATCGACCCAATGAGAATCACTTCGACCTTCTTGAAATTCTAAGGTTTCAGAATAAAATTTTCTGTTTTTAATCAAGTCATTAACTGGGATGGCAAGATGAAAAGGCATTATTTTTTTCATGGCATTAAATTTATGAGGGTAAATTTAATTATAATCAATTACAAAGTTATGCTTTGTACAAATCTTTGACTTCTGCCTCAGTTAATTTTCTGTATTTGCCTTTTTCAATATCCAGTGTAATATTCTTAATTCTGATCCGTTTCAGCGTTCTGACGCGATAATCTAGGGCTTCACACATTCTTCGGATTTGTCGATTCAAGCCTTGAGTCAAAATAATTTTAAATTTTTTTTCATTCATTTGTTCTACCGTGCAAGGTCTCGTAATGGTATCTAAAATTGGAACACCTGTACGCATTTTTTTTAGAAAGTCTTCTGTGATATTCTTATCAACAGTTACAATATATTCTTTGTCATGATAATGTCTTGCACGTAAAATTTTGTTAACAATTTCGCCATCGTTTGTCATCAAAATCAGACCTTCGCTCATTTTGTCCAAGCGTCCTACAGGATAAATGCGCTCAGGATAATCTACAAAGTCAACGATATTATTTTTTTCAACTCTAGCATTTGTAGTACACACAACACCTTTAGGTTTATACACTGCCAAATATACTTTTTCCTGATTTGCATTTTGTTCGATAATTTTTCCATCGACTTCAACTTGGTCTTCGGGTTTAACCTTAGTGCCCATTTCAGGAATTTCCCCATTGATGGTAATGCGACCTTGTGCCAAAAGTTCGTCCGCTTTGCGACGAGAACAAAACCCAACTTGGCTTAGAAATTTGTTGATTCTTATTGGTGTTTCACTCATGATTTTGCTTCTAAAAATTCAATAATTTCTTGTCTGATTTCTGCTTTATATAAAGAATGTCCTGCACCTTCTGTGATTACTAATTTCGAGTGTTCTAAGGATTTAGCTATACTTTTGGCTGCAGAAACTGGTGCTACTTTGTCATATTGGTCGTGAATAATTAGAGTGTTTTGCTTGATGGATTTAGCAAATTTAGCTATCGAGAATTCTTCAAAATGATATCCGAATTTGGCTTTGAAAAAAACATTCAAATCTAAAATAAATTTAGTGTTTAAATTCAATATTCGCTTGTAATCAGACATTATCGATTTCATTTCTGAAGGTGCGCCAAGCAAAACCATTTTTTCAATATGCTCGGTATAGTTCAGATATTGGTTGTAGACCAAAGTCATCCCACCAACGCTATGACCAATTAGAAAATTTGGTTGATAAAGCTCTATAATATGATCTAGACATTCCGCATAAAGTGGCACGCTAAGTTGTTGACCTTCAGAATTTCCATGAGCAGGAGCGTCGAAAGCAATAATATTAAAGTTTTTGGTTTGTAAATCTAATACTAAATCTTTCCAGCGGTAAGTGTTGCTATCCCAACCATGAACTAGAATTACAGTTTTTCCTTCGCCTTTCCAGTGATAGGTTTGCAATTTTAAATCATTCACTAGCACTTTTGTAGATTTTGCCGACTTTAAAAAATTGACTTGCTCAGGTTTTATTTGTCCTTTTCTTGGTGTAGAAAATAATTCATAAGCCTTTTGAATCGCTTTTTGAGGTTTGACTAAGTATAATGAATTCAGTTTTAGACCAACAATTTTTGGAAGAAAGTGATTTACTATTTTCTTGGTTTTTTTCATTTGAAATTTTGTAAGTCTGGAGTGTTGAATGATTTCAAAGCAATACAATTAGGCTTGCTGTGATTCTAAAAGCCATATGATATTAGACTATTTCAAAATCAAAAATCATTTTACATCTTCAGTAAATCTAAGCCAAAAATATTTGATAGGTGCATCGTTAGGAATTTGGTTGGCTTCAATTTTAGCTTCATTGTCAAACCTCAATTCACTTGGCAAATGTTTTTTGTCAATAACAATATATGCGCCGAGGTCTTCCAAAGTCAAAATAACACTGTTGATGCTGTTTTGAATATTTGAAATTTTATGATTTTTATAAATCTCACCGTATTTACTTTGGCTAGATAAGCCGGTTTCTGTTTTGAAGCGACCGCCTAAAATCTGAATTTCTTTAATAGTACTGGTAGAATCATTATATACTCTAGGTTCAATCAGCAAGATCAAACTATCTCTTGAATTGTAAACTTCCAAATCTTGATTTCTGTTGAAACGATCTGGTTCTTGTTGATGCAAAGAATCTTCGACAAGAATTCCTTTTAATTCATAAATTGCTGTGTTTTGGTCAACTTGGCCTAAAGTGTTCTTAGCAATACGGTTGTTTGATTCTGAATTTGAACAAGCAATCAGCAACAATACAAAACTTACTATAATTAGTGGTTTCAATAGTTTCATCTGAATTTTTTTTCAAAAATAAATAAACTCCGTTACTTATATTGGTTTCTTTAAAATAAATTGGCAGATGATATTCCATAAGATTTTATTTCAGTAATCTAATCAGTATCTTTGCGCCATGCAAAAAGAAGAAATAGAAAAACTAGTTCAGAAAGGCGAAATGTTGCCGCTTATGGAAGAGTTTTATACCATTCAAGGCGAGGGGTTTCATACAGGAACTTCGGCATATTTCATCAGAATTGGTGGATGCGATGTTGGTTGCCATTGGTGCGATGTCAAAGAAAGCTGGGATCCTGAACGACACCCGCCAACACCAACAACTTCGATTGTTGAAAATGCCACTAAATATAGCAAAACTATTGTAGTGACGGGAGGTGAGCCGCTTACTTGGGATATGAATGTGCTAACCAACAGTTTGAAAGCAAATGGATTACAAATCCATATTGAAACCTCTGGTGCATACGATTTAACTGGCGTTTGGGATTGGATTTGCCTGTCACCAAAGAAAATAAAACTGCCAAAACCAGAGATTTATCCTTTGGTGAACGAATTGAAAGTTATTATTTTCAACAAACACGATTTTAAATTTGCTGAAGAACAAGCAGCAAAAGTAGGAGAGGACTGTGAATTATTTTTACAACCGGAGTGGAGTGTTAGAGACAAAATGATTCCATTAATGGTAGATTATGTCATGAATAATCCGAAATGGCGAATTTCTCTACAAACTCATAAATATTTGAATATTCCTTAAATTTTCTCCTCCTAAAGTTTATTCTACACTAATTCAATCAGGTATAGTAATTTTTAGAAATTCAACGATTCATAATTCAAAATTTGGAATTCAAAACTCAACCAGTCACCAATCCTCTAGCGAGTACCACGAGCAAACAACGAGCGAGTAAAAAGTCCTCCCCCTTAGGGGGAGCTAGAGGGGGCTTTTTTACTCCCTCACCACCTTCACATGGCTCTGTTGACCATCCACATCTGTTAAAGACAAGATATACACGCCCGATTGAAGTCCAGACAAATTCACTTGCTTTTGATTTACCGCACCAGACTGCAAGACTTTGCCTTGCAAGTCATAGACGGCATAAGATTTAAACTCATGCTCATAATCGATATTGACTAAACCAGAAGTTGGATTAGGATATAGTTTAAGTTGTAGTTTTACAAAATCATCCGTGGATACTGTCGAACAATTCCCAGTACCAAACTGAGCGATAAAAAAATCACTATCCCCACCTGATTTGTTGAGTGGCCCGGCTGGATGATTATTTAAAAGACTACTACCAAAATAGCCCCCGGCAATGATGTTTCCATAGTCATCCATTGCAATAGACATAAAATGATCTTGTGTACTGGAAATTGTAGGCATGCTGATGACGGCCTCGGTATCACCTGTGGTGGCATCAAAACGAATGATGCTTGGGTCAGGGACGAGACCTTGTCCATCTGGTCCAGGA
>NZ_RQVT01000023.1 GCF_004010055.1 Psychroflexus aestuariivivens | reverse complement strand
CCAAAACCTCCACTATATCCATAAATGAATATCCCTTCGATCTCAATAAAATTAAATAATGAAATAGTAAATCCGCACTTTCGTTTAGGAATAATTTGTCATTATCATCTTTTGCTTCAATTATTAATTCAACAGCCTCCTCGCCTACCTTTTGGGCAATTTTATTAATTCCGTCCTGAAATAAGCTGGCAATATAACTTTGCTCAATATTTCCTGATTTTTGGCGGTCCAGAATTATATCTTCTAATTTGGAAATAAAACCATAATTAGTCAGGTTTTCATTCCCAAAGCAGGTATCAGTTCCTTTATGACAAGTTGGACCTTTTGGTTTAACCAAAATTAATAAAGTATCTTGATCACAATCTAATTTTAAATCTATCAATTCAAGATTATTTCCACTTTCCTCCCCTTTCGTCCAAAGTCGCTGTTTACTTCTACTAAAAAAAGTAACTTTTTTCTCTTTAATCGTTTTTTGGTAGGCTTCTTCATTCATATAACCTAACATTAAAACCTGTTTTGTTTTCACATCTTGAATAACTGCAGGTACTAATCCATCTTTATTTTTATTGAAATTAATTTCCATTTTTTGTATAATTTAAATTCTTACTGAAATGCCTTTATTTTTTAATACTCTCTTTAAATGTTTAATATCTATTTCTTTAAAATGAAAAACACTCGCTGCCAATGCTGCATCAGCTTTTCCTTCAACAAAAACATCTTTGAAATCTTTTATAGATCCAGCGCCTCCAGAAGCGATAACTGGAATCTCTAAAATGCCTGACAATTTTGCCAAAGCTGAATTTGCAAATCCAGTTTTTGTTCCATCGTGATTCATCGAAGTGAACAAAATCTCACCAGCTCCGTATCGTTCAACCGTTTTTGCCCACTCAAATAAATCTAAGTTTGTTGGTTCTTTTCCACCAACAAGATGCACTTTCCAGTTATTATCAATCAATTTTGCATCTATTGCCACAACTACACACTGGTTGCCATATTGTTTTGAGATTTCAGAAATCAATTCTGGGTTTTTGACTGCTGCTGAATTTATTGACACCTTATCAGCACCGGATTTCAAAATTAAATCTACATCTTTCAAATTGGAAATTCCTCCACCAACAGTAAAAGGAATATTGATAGTTTTAGCTATTTTTTCAACCAGTTTCACCATCGTTTTTCTAGCTTCTTCTGTTGCGGAGATATCAAGAAAAACCAATTCATCAGCCATATTTTCAGCATAGAATTTTGCTAATTCTACAGGGTCGCCAGCATCTTTCAAATCTAAAAAATTGACACCTTTGACGGTTCGACCGTTTTTGATATCTAAACAAGGAATTATTCTTTTTGCTAACACTTTAATCTATTTTAATGATTAATAATGAACATTTGTAAATCTTGTAACGAAATTCGATTTTCATAAATCGCTTTGCCTATAATCACGCCTTCACAACCAATATGTTTGACTTTTTCTAAATCTGCAAGTTCTGAAACTCCACCAGAAGCTATTAAATTCAAGCTTGGTTTCGATTTCAAAATGGATTTGTAAAGTTCTAAAGACAAACCACCTAGCATCCCGTCTTTAGAAATATCGGTCGAAATCACGTATTTAACGCCTTTTTCTACAAAATCTGAAATGAAGTCTAAGATGTCTAAATCAGTTGAATTTTGCCATCCTGAAGTTGCAATCTTACCATCTTTGGCATCGGCGCCCAGAATAATTTGTTTTGAACCGAACTTCCTTAACCAAGATAAAAACAAATCTGGATTTGTAACAGCTAGACTTCCTGCTGTAACTTGTTTTGCGCCAGATTCAAATGCAATATTTAAATCTTTATCTGATTTAATTCCGCCTCCAAAATCAATTTTTAGTTGGGTTTTGCTTGCTAAATTTTCCAAAATCCTATAATTGACGATTTGTTTGGATTTTGCACCATCCAAATCTACCAGGTGCAAATATTCAACGCCATTATCTTCAAAAGCTTTAGCGACTTCAAGTGGATTTTCATTGTAAATTTTCTTTGTACTGTAATCGCCTTTCGACAATCTAACACACTTTCCGTCTATAATATCTATGGCTGGTATTATTCTCATTCCTTCAATTTTAATTAGTGTTTTCAATAAAATTTTTCAGTAATTGTTCTCCCAAAACTCCACTTTTTTCTGGGTGAAATTGAACACCAAAAAAATTATTTTTCTGAACAGCTACTGAATATTCTATTCCGTAATCTGAAGTTGCAATACAAAAAGAATTAGAAGGTACAAAATAACTGTGAACCAAATACATATAAGTATTTTCGGGTATATTTTCAAAAAGTATAGATTTCAAATTGAAAATTGTATTCCATCCGATTTGTGGCACTTTAAGTGTATTTTGAAATCGTTTGACCTTCAAATCGAAAATTCCTAAGGCGTCCGTTTCACCTTCTTCCGAAGTTTGACACATGAGTTGCATTCCGAGACAAATACCCAAAACAGGTTGCTTTAAAGTAGGAATAAGATGATTCAACTTTGACTTTTTAAGCATATTCATAGCGTAAGAAGCCTCACCAACACCTGGGAAAATAACACGATCTGCATTTTTGATGGTATTTGCATCTTTGGTTAAAACAGAAGAATACCCAATTCTTTCCAAAGCAAATTCTATACTTTTCACATTTCCAGCACCATAATCTATGATTGTAATTTTCATAATATATAGGTTATAATTGTCCTTTTGTGCTTGGTAAAATCATTTTTTCAGGATTGCGCTGAATTGCCATTTTCAGAGCTTTCGCAAATGCTTTAAAAATAGCTTCGATTTTATGGTGTTCATTTTCACCTTCAGCTTTAATGTTCAAATTACATTTGGCGCCATCTGAAAATGATTTGAAAAAATGCTTAAACATTTCTGTAGGCATTTCTCCTATTTTTTCTCTTTTGAATTCAGCATCCCAAACCAGCCAATTTCTTCCGCCAAAGTCAAGTGCAACTTGTGCCAAACTATCATCCATCGGCAAGCAAAATCCGTAGCGTTCGATGCCGATTTTATCACCTAAAGTTTGGGCAAAAACTTCACCCAAAACAATTGCAACGTCTTCAATCGTGTGGTGCTCGTCAACTTCCAAATCACCTTTGGCATCAAGGTGAATATCTAGTTGTCCATGTCTTGCAATTTGATCTAGCATGTGGTCGAAAAACGAAATCCCTGTGGAAATGTTACTTTCACCACTCCCATCCAGATTTATTTCAACTGAAATTTTAGTTTCCTTGGTGTTTCTTTGAAGTTTTGCAGTACGTGTCTTAAGTTTTAAAAACTCATAAATAAATTGCCAATTATCAGTTTTCAAAGCTACAAATGACGTTAATTCCTCATCTGAAGCTTCGGTTTCCCCTTGACCTAGATTAGTTTTATTATCGATAAAAATTGCTTTGGATTTCAAGTTCTTTGCTAATTCAACATCGGTGAGTCGGTCCCCAATAACATAAGAGTTTTTTAAATCATAAGATTTACTGAAGTAATTTTTTAAAAGTCCAGTTTTGGGTTTCCGTGTTGATGCATTTTCCTCTGGAAATGTTTTATCAATCACAATTTCATTAAAAACAACACCCTCATTTTTGAATGCGTTGATAATGAAATCTTGCACAGGCCAAAATGTGTCTTCGGGATATTGAGGTGTTCCCAAACCATCCTGATTTGTAATCATAACAATTTCAAAATCAAATTCTCTTACTATTTTTCTTAAATAATAAAACACTTCTGGATAAAATTCTAATTTGCTAAAACTATCGATTTGTTCATCTTTGGGTTCTTTGATTAAAGTACCGTCACGATCTATAAAAAGTAATTTTTTCATTGTTATATGTCGTTTAAAACTTGTATTAATTTTTGATTTTCAGCTGGCGTTCCTACACTTATTCTTAAACAATTGTGGCACAACACAACGTTCGATCGATTTCTTACCACAATTTTCTCTTCTAATAGTTGTTGGTATCTTCGGTTGGCATCATCAACTCGGCAAAGCAAAAAATTGGCTTCCGATGGAAAAACATTTTCAATCCAATTGATAGTTTTAAGTTTTTCAGTTAGAATTTCTCTTTCAGATTTTAAAATTTGAATCTGAAGCTGATAATTTTCGAAATTATTCAACACTTCAATGGCCTTATTTTGTGTAAGTTGGTTTACGTTATAAGGCGGTTTTATTTTATTTAAAACCTCAATAATACGCTCTGAAGCAAAACACATCCCTAGCCTAATACCAGCATGAGCCAGTGCTTTGGAAAAAGTTTGAGTAACAATTAAATTAGGGAAATTATTCAATTCTGAAATGAATGAACTCCTGTCTGAAAAATCGATATAAGCCTCGTCCAATACAACCAAACCAGAAAACGTTTTGAGAATAGTTTTGATGTCGTTAATTTGAAACAAATTGCCCGAAGGATTATTTGGAGAACAAATGAAAATCAATTTAGTGTTTGGTGAAATTGATTTTAAAATTAAATCAACATTAATTTGAAACTCAGGAGTTAGATTAATTCTTTTTATAGCAATATTATTCAGGTTTGCCAAGACTTCATACATTCCGTAAGTTGGTGTTAAAGTAATAATTTCATCTACTTGTGGCTCACAAAAAGTTCTGAAAATCAAATCCAAAATTTCATCACTTCCATTCCCTAATAACATGTTATTTTCAGGAACTTGTTTGACTTCTTTGATTTTCGATTTCAATTGTTTTTGATATGGATCCGGATAACGATTGAAACCACTATCGAAAGGATTTTCATTTGCATCTAAAAATAAAAAGTCTGAATCTTTGGCGTCAAATTCATCTCTAGCTGAACTATACGCTGACATTTGCTTGACATTCTCTCGAATTAAACTGTTTAAATCCATTTTATTATTTATTAAATTTCAAAGCATTTTTTCGCAAAGTCATTGCTCGTTTGTGTGCTTGCAAACCTTCTGCTTCTGCCATTAATTCTACAGTTTCGCCAATAGAAGCAATTCCGTTTTCGTCTATTTTTTGAAAAGTTATCGACTTCTGAAAACTATCTAGATTCACGCCGCTATACTGTTTGGCAAAGCCATTAGTTGGTAAAGTATGATTGGTTCCTGAAGCATAATCTCCCGCACTCTCTGGAGTATATTTTCCTATAAAAACGGAACCCGCATTATTGATATTTTCGACAAAAAAATCATCGTTTTTGGTTGAAATAATAAAATGTTCTGGCGCATAAAAATCTATCAATTCCAAAGCAGTTTCAAAATCCTTCATCAATATAAATTTTGAATTTTGAATCGCTTTTTCTGCGATATTTTTTCTCGGTAATTCTTTAATTTGCTTTGAGATTTCAGCTTGAACTGATTCAATAAACTTCTCGTCCGTAGATACCAAAATCACCTGAGAATCTTCTCCATGTTCGGCTTGACTTAATAAGTCAGAAGCCACAAATTCAGAATTGGCTGTTTGGTCTGCCATGACTAGTAATTCAGAAGGTCCAGCAGGCATGTCAATAGCTATATTATATCTTGTCGCAACTTGTTTTGCTACGGTAACATATTGGTTTCCTGGACCAAATATTTTATAAACTTTCGGTACTGATTTCGTGCCAAAAGTCATGGCAGCAATCGCCTGAATTCCGCCAAGTTTGAAAATTTTAGTCACGCCGCAAAGTTCTGCCGTGTACAAAATTGCTGGATCAATTTCTCCATTTTTGTCTGGTGGCGTACACAATACGATATCTTTGCAACCAGCAATTTTTGCTGGCTCAGCAAGCATCAAAACCGTTGAAAATAAGGGCGCAGTGCCACCGGGGATATATAATCCAACTTTTTGAATTGCTTTTTTGGTTTGCCAACAATTTACACCAGGTTGTGTTTCTACTTTTACTACCGCCGTTTTTTGAGCTTTGTGAAAATTATGAATATTTTGTTGCGCTTGCTGAATTGCCTTTTTAAGATTTTCATAAACCAATTTTGAAGCATTTTGAATTTCAGCTTCTGAAACTTCAAATTTAGAAAGCTGAACGCCGTCAAACATTTTGGTATATTTTATTAAAGCATCATCACCATTTTTATAGATGTCTTTGAATACAGAATTAACAGTATTTTCAATATCTTCGAATGTCCTAGTTGGACGTTTCAAAAGTGCTTCCCAACTTCCTTCACTTGGGTATTTAATTGTTTTCATAAAATCATTTTTTCTATTGGACTGACTAAAATACTTTCTGCACCTACGCTTTTCAATTCATCTATAATTTCCCAAAATTTTTCTTGATAAATTACCGTATGAACAGAACTCCAACCAGATTCAGCTAAAGGCATCACCGTTGGACTTTTCATTCCAGGTAGAATTTTTATAATTTCATTCAATTTTTCATTTGGTGCATTTAGTAAAACATATTTAGCATTTTCAGCTCTCAAAACCGAATCTATCCTAAACAAAAGTTTATCTAAAATTTGTTTTTTTTCAGTATTCAAATTTGGTGAACTTGCCAAAACTGCTTCACTTTTTAAAATAACATCCATTTCTTTCAGGTTGTTTTTGAAAAGTGTGCTTCCACTGGAAACAATGTCACAAATGGCATCTGCCAAACCAATATTTGGAGCGATTTCAACTGAACCAGTGATCAAATGAATTTCAGCTGAGACATTATTTTGATCCAAATATTTTTGTAATGTATTTGGGTAAGATGTGGCGATTTGTTTTCCACTTAGCTCCGCTACACTTTTGAAATCACACTGCTTAGGAATAGCTAAAGATACTTTACATTTTGAAAATCCTAGTCGCTTTTGAATTTGCAAATCTTCTCCTTTTTCGTAAAGTAAATTTTCTCCTACAATAGCCAAATCTGCCACGCCATCTCTCAAATATTGTGGAATATCACCATTTCTAAGATAAAATATTTCCAAAGGGAAATTTGCCGCTTCAACTTTCAATTGGTCGCGACCATTATTGATAGAAATTCCACAATCTCTGAGTATTTTTAAAGATTCATCGTGAAGCCTGCCAGATTTTTGAATAGCAATTTTTAGTGTTTCCATAGTTCATTTTTAAGCATGAAAAAACCCGTTTGAAAGTTGGCTCAAACGGGTTTTTAATATGATTCAAGTTATTTACATATCAAATACAAACCGCATTGAGCGAGTTAAATAAATGATGATGTAAAGTTATATTTTTCATTATGATGCAAATGTAAAATAAATCGGTTAATATTTATCTTGCATAAAAAACATTAAGATAAAATTAGTTATTGCCTAATATAATTGGTAAACCTTCGTCTCCAGAACCAATAACAATAACTTTAGAATTTTCAGATTTTGACAATTCTATAGTAGCTTGAATTCCTTTTTCTTTTAGAATATTTTTGGTTAAAGACGCATTCAAAATTTCGTTGGCACGAGCTTTACCTTCAGCTTCAATTTCTTGACGACGTTTTTCTTTAGTCGCTTTTTCTAAACGGAATTCATACTCTAAAGATTCCTGTTCTTGCTTCAATTTTCTCTCAATCGCTTGCTTAATCGTAGGAGGTAAAGACACATCTCTCACCAAAATTCTGTTGACTTGGACGTATTGATTTTTCAACAATTGCTGAGTTTCGTCATACATTTCATTTTGAATAGATTCACGCTTTTGTGCATAAAGCTCTTCTGGTTTGTAACGTCCCACAACTGTTCTTGTAGCCGATCTTACTGCTGGTTGAATCAATCTAGAAATATATTTTTCACCACGTTCTTTGTGCAAAAGCCCAAGTTGATCGTAAGTAGGCTCAAACCAAATAGTTGCATCTAATTTGATATCCAAACCGTTAGAAGATAAAACCTGCATTGATTCGTCTATAGTTTGTTGTCTGACTTCATAAATAAAAACCGTATTCCATGGCGCTACAATGTGAAAACCTTCTTTCAAAGGTGCTTCATCTGTGACAACACCTCCATCGAATCTTTTAAACAAAACTCCGGCTTCACCAGAATTGATATTGACTGTGGAATTAGCGATAAAAATGATTCCAATTACGACCACAATGATTATTGGGACGATTGATTTAGGTAATTTTTCCATATGTATTTTAGTTTATATTAGTCCTTTATATTTTCTATAAAACCACTCAATTCCCAAAGTTAAGGCTAATAAAATGATAAGCCATTCAAAATCGATTAAACTCTCGGTTTTTTTGATAGATTTTTGTTTTTGTTTCAGTGAATTAGAGTTTAAAGTCTGAATCAAATTTTTATAATTTGATAAAAGAAAATTTTGCCCTGAATTAGTGATTTTTGACAACTTTTCGTAGTAGGCATTTACAAATTGTAATTCTGGTGAAAACTCCAAAACTTCAAATTTACTAGATTTAGTGAGCGACTCTCCTTTTACACTTACTTTGTATTCGTATGAGCCTGGCGACAAATTGTTCAATTGTGAAATATATGATTGGTTATTAAAAACCAATTGATTTTCTATAATTTCTTCAGTGTCTATATTTTTTAATTCTAAATTTATTTCTGCTCTTGGATCGATTTTGAAGTTTTCATCAAAAAATTCAGCTTCAATAGTGTTTATTTCTCCAGTTTTGTAAAAAGATTTGGCTTCAACAACCAATCGTTCTTGTTTGAAATCTTGTGATAAGTATTGAATAGTTTTCAAAATAAAATCGTCAAACTCTTGAAAATCAGAATTCAACAGGTAGGATTTACTTCGCCACTTCCATAAATTCTCTCCAAATAAAAAGGCCGATTTTTGATCTGAATCCTGCATAAACAACCATAACGGCGACTCAACCTCAACACCATTTACATTTTTTTCTAATAAAACTTGATGAGATTTTGAGATATATGTTTCACCAAAAATGTCTACTAATGGTGGGAAATCTTCGAAATTCAGATTTTGAACTTGAAATGGTGAAAAATCTGGATTTAGTTCACCGAAATAATCTTCAGTAGAATTGGTGATTTGCTTTTTGAAACCGAGATTCATTCGGTTCAGAAAATCGTAATCTGTTTTGGTGCCACCGATTAGGAAATAATTGAGATTCTGCTTTTGAACCAACTCGAAAATTTCTTTCGAAACGGCTTGAGGCTGATAGAAAATCACCAAATTATAATTTGATAAATCAATATTATCTGAAGATTTTTTTAAGTCAACTTGAATCTGTTTGTTATTAGAAATTGATTTTTGGATAGTACCCAAGTCTGGATGCAAAATGTCAGCAAGCATCAAGACTTTTGATCTAGAATCAATAACTTCAATAGAAATATTTTGAGTATTGTTTTGAATATTTTTCTCACCCGATAAAGCTTCTAATTCAATTGAGTAGGTCTTTGGCCCTAAGGAATTGGCATTCAAAAGGAAGTTAATTTTAGAAGAAGATTCTGGTTTAAGTGTTATTGATTTTTCTGCTAAAACACGATTATTTGAAATTATTTTTACAGATTTTATAGTTTCAGTTTTCCCGGTATAACTTGTAAAAACTTCAACAGGAAATTTGTTATTCAAAAATGCATATGCATTGATGTTGACCAAATCAATTTTAAAATCTTTGTAAGTCGTGGTATCTCCAGCTACTAAATTGTAGAAATTATTTTTATTCTGAATTTGTTTGTAACTGAAATCTTCACCAAAAGTTTGGTTGCCATCTGTTAGCAAAACAAAAGCGGCGTTATCCTCATTTTGATTGTTCCAAAAATCAATGCTCGTTGCAATATTTGAAGACTGTGCAGAAAATGATAAGCTATCCAAAATTGAAACATCTTGATCGAATTTCAAATAATTGATATCATATTTGGTGTTTAAATCCTTATCAGATTCAGATTCATCTAGAAACTGTCTGATTTGATCAGTATTAGCAAGTTCATTTATAGATTCAGAATTATCTACTGCAATAAAAAGTTTTGGTTTTTCGATTTCATATGTTGTACGATCAATTTCAGGATTGATCAGCAAAATACCTATCAAAAAAAAAGATAAAAACCGAAGCACAAAAAGTATGCTTTGATTTTTATCTTTTAAAACTTTTGGATATAGTAAATAAGACAGGCCAATGGATAGCGCAAAATTCAAAAATAGAATAAGCAATAAAAGACCTGACATATAGATTTATGTTAACATTCCGCCATCTACACTAAGTGTTTGACCTGTAATGTAATTGCTCATATCGCTTGCTAAAAACACACATGCATTGGCAACATCTTCAGGCGTTCCACCACGTTTCAGTGGAATAGCTTGACGCCAACCTTGGACTGTTTTCTCGTCTAATTTGTCGGTCATTTCAGTTTCAATAAAACCTGGCGCAATCACGTTGGAGCGGATATTTCTGGAACCCAACTCTAAGGCAACAGATTTTGAAAAGCCAATAACACCAGCTTTAGATGCAGAATAATTGGCTTGTCCAGCATTTCCTTTTAATCCTACAACTGAACTAATATTGATAATACTTCCGTGTTTTTGTTTCAACATTGGGCGTAAAACCGCTTTGGTTAAATTGAACACAGAATTTAAATTCACATTAATTACTTTATCGAAATCTTCTTCACTCATTCTCATCAACAAATTATCCTTGGTAATCCCAGCATTGTTAACTAACACATCTATATTTCCAAAATCTTGGATAACATCGTCTGCTAGTTTCTGAGCTTGTTCAAAATCAGAAGCATCGGACTGGTAGGCTTTGGCATTGACACCAAAAGATTTCAAATGATTTTCCAATTCTTCAGCAGCTGAAGACGAAGAATTATAAGTAAAAGCCACATTTGCACCATGTTTTGCGAAAATTTCGGCAATACCTTTGCCAATTCCACGACTTCCGCCCGTGATTATGACATTTTTATTTTCGAGTAACTTCATAAGTTATAGGATTTATATTCAAAAGAAAACCTTTGTCTTTTACATATAAAAAACAAAGGTTTTGTGAATCTTATTTTATTTAAGAAAGTACTTCTGCAACTTTTTTACCAATTTCAGCAGGTGAATCTACAACGTGGATTCCGCTATCTTTCAAAATTTTCTTTTTAGCCTGTGCTGTATCTTCACTTCCACCGACAATAGCTCCAGCGTGTCCCATCGTTCTTCCTGCAGGCGCAGTTTCACCAGCGATGAATCCAACTACAGGTTTTTTACTACCGCTTTCTTTGTACCATTTAGCAGCTTCAGCTTCCAATTGTCCACCAATTTCGCCAATCATAACAACGCATTCAGTTTCAGGATCGTTGACCAATAATTCTACAGCTTCTTTCGTCGTTGTTCCAATGATAGGATCTCCACCAATACCAATTGCTGTGGTGATTCCTAAACCTTCTTTCACAACTTGGTCTGCAGCTTCGTAAGTTAAAGTTCCTGATTTTGAAACGATACCAACTTTTCCTTTTTTGAAAACAAAGCCTGGCATAATTCCAACTTTTGCTTCTCCTGGTGTAATTACTCCTGGACAATTAGGTCCGATCAATCGGCAATCTTTATTTTTAATATAATTTGAAGCTTTAATCATATCCGCTACAGGAATACCTTCAGTGATTGCAATAATAACTTTTATACCTGCGTCCGCAGCTTCCATAATGGCATCGGCTGCAAATGCTGGTGGTACAAAAATGATGCTTGTATCTGCATCAGCTTTTTTTACAGCGTCTTCAACTGTGTTGAAAACTGGTTTTCCCAAATGCGTAGAACCACCTTTTCCTGGTGTCACTCCACCAACAATGTTTGTTCCATAATCTATCATTTGTTCAGCGTGAAAAGTACCTTCACTGCCTGTAAAGCCTTGAACAATTATTTTTGAATCTTTATTGACTAAAACGCTCATAATTTTATTTAATTTTTGTTCAACAAATGTAATTTTTTAAGATGAACCTAAAAAGTATTCTTTTGAATTTAATTCATTTTTAGCTTTCATTGATAAAAGACAGAATTCCATCTATGCCGTCATCGCAGGGTTGACTCATCATGTAGCCTTTATACAACTTATTGTCTTTAATTTCCCAAATACAGAAAAAATCTGCGAGATTGATTAAATCTTCGGATTCAAGAGTTTCTACATTATAAGTAAATCTGATACAAACTTTGTCGTTTTCTTCTAATAGATGTGAAATTTGTGGTGACATATTTTGAAAAGACTTTCCCATCTCTGAAGCCATATTGAAAAATTTTTCATAATCAAGACGATAAAATCCTGTACTACTACTCCAATCGATAACTAAATCTGGGTGGATAAATTTTTCAAATGTAGATTTATCATGGTAATAGTCTGAATAGAAAAAATCTTGTACCAAATCTTTATTATTGGTGGTCATAAATTATTGATTTTTTTTAGTATTTCTGGAATTTGATTTATATAAGCAAGTTCTCTGTATTTCTTTTTGATGTCCTCTGCTGGTGAACCAAAATAGGTTGTATGACCTTTTAAATTTTTACTGATACCGGACTGAGCCATTATTATTGCTTTGTTGCCTATAGTTACGCCGCTAGTGATTCCAACTTGTCCCCAAATCGTAACTTCGTTTTCTATAACAACACAACCAGCAATTCCAACTTGAGAAGCAATGAGACATTTTTCACCGATAACTGTATCGTGCCCCACTTGGATTTGATTGTCTAATTTTGAACCTTTTTTTATTGTTGTCACGCCTGTAACGCCTTTATCTATGGTCGTTAATGCGCCAATTTCAACATTACTTTCTATAAGAATACTACCTCCAGACAACAATTTATCGTGTTTCTCTGGACGATTTTTATAATAAAAAGCATCAGCACCAAGCACTGCACCAGCATGAATGATCACATTATCACCAATTTTGGTGTCGTCATAAATAGAAACGTTGCTATGAATCAAACAATTATCGCCAATTTCAACATTTGGACCAATAAAAACATTGGGTTGAATTATTGTATTTTCTCCTATTTTTACTGAATCTGAAATGGACTGATTTGCCTTTTGAAAAGGTTTAAAAAAAGCAGTTAATTTATTAAAATCTCTAAATGGATCGTCTGAAACCAAAAGTGCTTTTCCTTCTGGAACTTCAACCTCTTCTTTATTAATCAAAATAACTGTAGCTGGAGAATGTAAAGCTTTGTCGTAATATTTCGGATGATCTACAAAAACAATATCGCCAGGTTCCACTACATGAATTTCATTGAGACCGTAGACTGGAAAATTTTCATCCCCGACAAATTTCGCATCAATAATTGTTGCAATTTGTTGTAAAGTATGTTTTTGAGGAAACTTCATGAACAGTTAATTATTCTTTGACACGTTCTTTGTAAGTTCCTTTTTCGGTTTCAATTTTGACTTTATCACCTTCATTGATAAATAATGGCACATTAATTTCTGCACCAGTTTCAACAGTTGCTGGTTTGGTTGCATTAGTTGCCGTATTACCTTTTACGCCAGGTTCTGTATGTGTAACTTCTAGGGTTACATTAGGTGGCATCTCTACAGACAAAGGCAAATTATCTTCGGTGTTGATTAAAATAGTCACAACCTCACCTTCTTTAAGCAAATTAGGCATATCTAATGCTGCTTCTAAAAGTCTAATCTGCGTATAATCTTCAGTATGCATGAAGTGGTAAAATTCACCTTCTTGATACAAAAACTGATATTTATGAGTTTCAACGCGGACTTCATCTATTTTATGTCCAGCAGAAAAAGTATTATCAATAACTTTACCTGTGGTTACACTTTTAAGTTTAGTTCTTACGAATGCTGGTCCTTTTCCCGGCTTAACGTGTAAAAACTCTATAATTTTGAAAATATCATGATTATACCTGATGCATAATCCATTTCTAATATCACTTGTACTTGCCATAATAATTTTTAATTTGAAAAATATCCTTTCATAATTCCACGCTGGGAATCTTTTATAAACTGTAAAATCTCGTCCCGCTCTGGTGTTGCTTCCATTTCAGCTTCTATAATTGAAAGTGCTTGTGTGTTGTTGTAATTCCTCTGATAAAGGATACGATAGATATTTTGTATTTCTCTAATTTTTTCAGTATCAAAACCTCTTCTCCTTAAACCCACAGAATTTATCCCAACATAAGAAAGTGGTTCTCGTCCCGCTTTTACAAATGGAGGAACATCCTTTCTTACCAAAGATCCGCCTGTGATGAATGCATGTCTGCCAATGCTACAAAATTGTTGTACTGCTGCCATTCCTGCTAAAACTGCATGATCGCCAACCGTAATATGTCCAGCCAATGTGCTGTTATTGGAAAAAACGCAATTATTACCTACAATGCAATCATGAGCAATGTGGCAATACGCCATAATCCAACAATTCTTACCAACTTTAGTTTTCATACGATCAGACGTACCACGATTGATCGTAACACACTCTCTAATTGTTGTATTATCGCCAATTTCTGTAATCGTATCTTCGTCGTTAAATTTTTTATCTTGTGGAATTGCAGAAATTACAGCACCAGGAAAAATACTGACATTTTTCCCAATTCTTGCACCTTCCATAATTGTAACGTTAGAACCAATCCAAGTTCCTTCACCAATTTCTACATTATTATGAATTGTTGTAAATGGTTCTATAACCACATTTTTAGCGATTTTTGCGCCAGGGTGAACATATGCTAATGGTTGATTCATACTATCTATTTTGATTTGACAATTTGGGCCATCAATTCAGCTTCACAAGCTAACTTATCATTGGCATAAGCATAGCCTTGCATATGACATATTCCACGCCTGATTGGTGAAATCAACTCTAACTTGAAAATTAAAGTATCGCCTGGCAAAACTTGCTGTTTAAACTTTACATTGTCAATTTTTATAAAATACGTTAAATAATTTTCAGGATCTTCTACAGTACTCAATGCCAAAATACCACCAGTTTGAGCCATTGCTTCAATCTGAAGAACTCCTGGCATTACTGGTTTTCCTGGAAAATGCCCCACAAAAAATGGTTCATTCATTGTCACATTCTTTGTTCCTAAAACCGAACTATCGGTCAATTCAAAAATCTTGTCAACCAACAAAAATGGTGGACGGTGTGGCAAACGATCCATAATTTCCGTTACGCCATACAAAGGTGGCTGACTCATATCAAATTTTGGAACTTTATTGCGTTTTGCTGCTTTTATTATTTTCATCAGTTTTTTTGCAAACTGAGTATTAATTGTATGTCCTGGTTTGTTAGCAATCACTTTCCCTCGAATATGAGTACCAACCAATGCTAAATCCCCGATCACGTCAAGAAGCTTATGTCTTGCGGCTTCGTTTGGGTAATGTAAGGTCAAATTATCTAAAATACCGTTTGGCTTTACAGAAATATCATCTTTTCCAAAAGCTTCCTTCAGACGAGACATCGTTTCTGGAGATAATTCTTTGTCCACATAAACAATAGCATTATTCAAATCTCCACCTTTAATCAATCCATTGGCAAGCATTGCTTCCAACTCATGCAAAAAACTGAAAGTTCTACAATCTGCAATTTCCTTTTTGAAATTTGAAATTTTATTCAAATAAGCGTTTTGCGTACCTAAAACTTTAGTGCCAAAATCGACCATTGTCGTCACCTGATATTCATTGGCTGGCATAACTAAAATTTCGGAACCTGTTTCTTCATCTGTAAACGAAATTACATCTTCAACGATAAATTCGTCTCTAGGTGCATTCTGCTCTTCGATTCCAGCTTTTTCTAAAGCTTCAACAAAAAACTTTGAAGAACCGTCCATAATTGGCGGTTCTGAAGCATTGAGTTCTATAATGACATTATTCAAGCCCATGCCAACGCAAGCAGCCAAAACATGTTCTGAAGTTTGAATATTCACACCGTTTTTTTCCAAACTTGTACCTCGGTCTGTACTTGTTACCAAAGTTGCATCTGCTGGAATAATTGGAGAGCCCTCCAAATCAATTCTTTTGAAAGCAAATCCTTGATTGATTGGCGCTGGCTTGAAAGTTAATGTAACATTCTGACCAGTGTGAAGTCCAACCCCGTGAAGGGAAACTTCTTTTTTGATTGTCGTTTGATTAACGGTTTTCATTGTCTTGAAGTTTGTTTTCTAAAGAATCGAGTCTTTTTATAATTTTTGGTAAATTTCTAAAATGCACATAGGATTTATTGAAGTCTGAATAACCAAAAGCTGGTGAACCTTGGATTGCTTCATCGTCTTTTATATTTCTGCCAACACCAGTTTGAGCTTGAATTCTAACTCTATTTCCAATAGTAATATGTCCAGCAATGCCAACTTGTCCACCAATTAAACAGTTTTCACCAATTTTTGAAGATCCCGCAATTCCAGTTTGTGCTGCTATTGCTGTGTGTTTTCCGATTTCAACATTATGGGCTATTTGAATTTGGTTATCTAGCTTTACTCCTTCTCTAATAATAGTTGAACCCAAGGTTGCTCTATCTATAGTTGTTCCGGCTCCAACGTCCACGCCATTTTCAATAATTACGTTTCCTATTTGAGGAATTTTGCTATAAACACCTTCATTATTTGGAGAAAAACCAAAACCATCTGCACCAATTATAGCACCGCTATGCAAGACACAATTACTGCCGATAACAGATTCTGAATAAATCTTGCTTCCTGCAAAGATTGTAACGTTATCGCCAATCGTAACATTATCACCGATAAAAACATTGGGATAAATTTTTACATTATTTCCAATCTCAACATCACTGCCTATGTAAGCAAAAGCACCAACATAAATATTATCACCCAATTTTGCAGAGTCTGAAATTGAGGATGGTTCTTCGATGCCCTTTTTATCTAATTTAATTTGATTATAAACTTCCAATAATTTCGAGAAAGCTTCGTAGGAATCTTCAACCCTAATTAAAGTGGTTGAAATGTCTTGTGTTTTTTTGAAAGATTTATTAACAATACAAATACTTGCATTGGTCTGGTAAATGTAGGACGTATATTTAGGATTGGACAAAAAAGTTAATGAACCCTCCGAACCCTCTTCAATTTTAGATAATTTATAGACTTCAGCTTCAGGGTTGCCTTCAACCTGACCATCTAATATATCTGCGATTTGTTTTGCTGTAAATTTCATTCTGGCAAAAATAGAAAAAAACTGTTAATTAAAAGATTTTGGATAACATAAGTAATATTTTGTCACTGTTTTAGACAAAGCTTTCAGGTTTAATTGGTCTGAAGCACTTGAAACGTCCTTAATTTTCCCGTTTTTGTACCAAATATTTATATGTTCTTTTTGAGATTGATAAGCTAAATTTGACGTTTCACCTTCAAACACAAAATAATCTGCTTCGTCTTTGGTAAGGTTGAAAGCACTCATTGTTTTTTGCTGAAGTCTTTCAAACTTATCTTGTTTAACTCTTTTATCTTTCAACTTTATTTTAAGTAAATCTCTGTTCAAAATCATTTTACTTAGTTTACTCAAAACAAAATCATCATGGTATTGCCAGTTTTTTAGAGCTGAAATAATATCATAATCATCCAATTTTGAAAACAAATCTAAAGTCACTTCATCAAAAGTCTCTGAGTCAATTTTATGTTTCAAGAAATAATTCAATGTAGAATTTTCAACTTCTACAGAATTATTTTCAAAAAGATATTTAGCACGTCTTAAAATTCTGATTAAAATTTGTTCTGCACAAAGTCCCGTTTTATGTAAATAGACTTGCCAATACATCAATCTTCTGGCCACTAGAAATTTTTCTATGGAATATATTCCTTTTTCTTCCACCACCAAATTCTGATCCACTACATTCAACATATTGATCATGCGTTCGCTATTGATGTTTCCTTCTGCAACTCCTGTATAAAAACTATCTCGTTTTAAATAATCCA
This sequence comes from Psychroflexus aestuariivivens, assembly GCF_004010055.1. GTDB lineage: Bacteria > Bacteroidota > Bacteroidia > Flavobacteriales > Flavobacteriaceae > Psychroflexus > Psychroflexus aestuariivivens. The sequence goes on along the minus strand of NZ_RQVT01000023.1, from coordinate 37,531 downwards.
AGCGATCGATATCCAATTGACTTGCCAAAAGTTGACAAAGAAATTGTTTGTAATAATTTCCTCTGAAAATTTCTATAGCTAAATCTAACTGGCCTTCAAACTCTTGGTTGAGTTTTTGCATAAATTCAAGCGAAATATATTCATGACTCAAATTTTCAACAATAGAATGTTCTAAAGCGTGCGAAAAAGGTCCGTGACCAATATCGTGAAGCAATATAGCAATTAAGACAGCCTCTTCTTCCTCTTCTGTGATTTCTACACCTTTGAATTTAAGGATTTGCAATGCTTTCTGCATAAGGTGCAAACAACCCAAAGCGTGATGAAATCTAGTATGATTTGCGCCTGGATACACCAAATGTGACATGCCCATTTGTGTAATTCTTCTTAAACGCTGAAAGTAAGAATGCTCGATTAAATCAAAAATTAATGGGCTCGGAATCGTAATAAATCCGTAAATTGGATCGTTTATAATCTTAAGTTTGTTCCGCTGGTTCAAATTTTCTAATTTTAATAGCAAATATACAGTTATATATGACAAACATAAAAGTTCTTTGGGTAGACGACGAAATCGATTTATTGAAACCGCATATTATTTTTTTAGAAAAAAAATCTTATGATGTCACAACTTGCCAAAGTGGCATGGAAGCCATAGAAGTTGTTAAAAATGAAGCCTTTGACATCGTTTTTTTAGATGAAAACATGCCCGGACTTACAGGACTCGAAACTTTATCGGAAATCAAGGCCATTCGCAGCGATCTTCCTGTCATAATGATTACCAAAAGTGAGGAAGAATATATTATGGAGGAAGCTATAGGCTCCAAAATAGCAGATTATTTAATCAAACCTGTCAACCCCAATCAAATTTTACTCAGTCTGAAAAAAAACCTGGACCATTCGCGTTTGGTGTCTGAAAGAACCACGCAAAATTACCAACAAGAATTCAGGAAAATTTCTATGGAATTGACCAATTTGGAAACCTACCAAGATTGGGTAGAAATGTACCAAAAATTGATTTATTGGGAAATGGAACTTGAAAATATTGAAGATTCTGGAATGTTTGAGATTTTGGAATCTCAAAAAAATGAAGCTAATATTGAATTTTGTAAATTTATAGAACAAAATTACCCAAGTTGGTTCGATAAAAATGCAAACGCACCAATTCTATCTCACACCTTATTCAAAAAGAAAATTCTACCTGAAATTTCCAAAGATCAACCCACACTTTTAGTGGTTATCGATAATCTACGTTACGACCAATGGAAAGCTTTTGAATCTACTATTGCCAATAATTATAAGAAGGTTGAAGAATCTCCATATTTCAGTATTTTACCTACAGCTACGCAATATGCTAGAAATGCTATTTTCTCTGGTTTGATGCCTTCTGATATGGAGAAAATTTATCCTGAATACTGGCTCAACGACACAGATGAAGGCGGCAAAAACCAGTTTGAAGAAGAGTTTTTGAATGCTCAGCTTAATCGCCTTGGTAAAGATTTTAAAACACAATATCATAAAATAACAAACGTAAGTAAAGGCAAGAAATTAGCTGACAACTTTAGGAGCCAAAAAGACAATGATTTAACAGTTTTAGTTTATAATTTTGTGGATATGTTATCACATTCCAAAACTGAATTGGAGGTAATTAAAGAACTGGCTTCTAATGACAAATCCTATCGTTCGCTAACACAAAGTTGGTTTAAAAATTCACCGCTTTTAGACATTATACAACAAGCACAAGGCTTAGGTTTTAAATTAATTCTGACCACGGACCACGGCACAATCAACGTTAAACACCCTTCTAAAGTGATTGGAGATAAAAATACAAGTTTGAATTTAAGGTACAAAACTGGTAGAAGTTTGACCTACAACGAAAAAGATGTTGTTGTGGCTAAAGATCCTAAAAAAATTCATTTGCCAAGTATCAATATGTCGAGTTCGTTTATTTTTGCCAAAGAAAATTATTTCTTAGCTTATCCAAATAATTACAATTATTATGTGAATTATTACAAAAATTCCTACCAACATGGCGGAATTTCACTAGAAGAAATGATTATTCCTTTTGTGATATTGAATCCAAAATAAAGTCATGAAGATAACTTATAAACTTGATGAAGTTTCTGAAGTAGCTCAAAAAATAATAGAGGTTTCAAAATCAAAAAACCTCTTATTTTTCGGTGAAATGGGAACTGGAAAAACAACTTTAATCAAATCGATTGTCAAGGCTTTAGGAAGCGATGACATCGTTTCTAGCCCAACTTTTGCACTTGTAAACGAATATAATGCTGGAGAGAACTATATTTATCATTTTGATTTTTACCGCATTGAAAATGAAGAAGAAGCCTACGATATTGGCTTTGAGGAATATTTGAACAGCAATAAATGGATGATGATAGAATGGCCAGAAATGATCCCTAGTTTATGGCCAGAAAACTATACTAAAATTGAAATTGAAGCCCAAAATGAACACAACCGAAAACTCATTCTGACTAATATATAAATCAGCTGAATTTAGAAAACAAATTAATTTTAATTACTTTAGCTACACTTAAAAATAATAATGAGTCAGTCCACATCAAAATCTCCGTTTACCACTTCAGAATTATTACCGCAAGAAGAAATGCTGGAAATAAAACGTTCCAAAGGACAGCTTTTCATCGGCTTGCCTAAAGAAACTTCTTATCAGGAAAAACGGGTTTGTCTTACACCAGATGCTGTAAATGCACTTACCGCAAACGGGCATCGGGTTTTGATTGAGAGCGGTGCCGGACTTCAAGCAAAATTCAGCGACAAAGATTATAGTGAAGCTGGCGGAGAAATTACTAAAGACACAGATAAGGTTTTTTCTTGCCCAATTGTACTTAAAGTAGCACCACCTTCGGAAACTGAGCTAGAAATGATGAATCCACAATCGATTTTGATTTCTGCACTTCAGTTGAAGACCAGACAAAAAAGTTATTTCAAAAAATTAGCCGACAAACGCATTACTGCATTAGCTTTTGAATTCATCAAAGATCAGTTTGGAAGTTATCCTGCAGTAAAAACTTTAAGTGAAATTGCCGGAACTTCATCTGTACTAATCGCTTCTGAATTATTATCAAATATGTCTGGCGGCAATGGACTAATGTTTGGAAATATTAGTGGAGTTCCTCCTGTTGAAGTTGTAATTTTAGGCGCAGGAACTGTAGGTGAATTTGCGGCTAGAAGCGCTCTAGGTTTAGGTGCAAGTGTCAAAATTTTTGACAGTTCTATCACAAAATTGCGTGATATTCAAAGCAAAGTCGGCAAAGCAATGTTCACTTCAACATTACAACTCAAAAACCTTATGAAAGCTCTAAAACGCGCTGATGTTGTGATTGGTGCCGTGAGAGGAAAAAACCGTTCTCCTGTTATCGTAACAGAAGAAATGGTTAAGAAAATGAAAAAAGGAGCCGTTATTGTTGATGTTAGCATCGATATGGGCGGTTGTATAGAAAGTTCTGTAATCACAACACACGATCATCCAACAATAGAAAAACATGGTGTAATTCATTATTGTGTTCCAAACATTCCGTCTAGATATTCCAGAACTGCATCATTATCAATCAGTAATATTTTCACACCGTATTTACTACATATCGGTGAAGAAGGTGGATTAGAAAATACATTAAGAATTGATGCTGGTCTGCGCAATGGTTTGTATTTTTACCATGGAATTTTAACAAGTAAAGCGGTTGCAGATTGGTTTGATTTGACTTATAGAGATGCCAATTTACTCATTTTTTAATCAGTATTTTATATGAAATTTATTCATCGGCTTAGCTATTACCTCACAGGTTTTGGCGTTGGTATAATTCTTTTATTATTCTTTTTAGGTGGCAAAAAAACTTCTTGCGATTGGGGTCTTGATGCACGAGTCCTTAAAAATATAAGATTAAAAGAACGAGTTGTCAACCAGGAGGCTCTAAGCTATTTTGAAAACAAAAAAATTGATACTTCAGCGATTTCAAAAATCTTACAAACCGGTGATGTTGATTTCAAAAAAAGCGATATTGAAGCAAAACCTTGTAAAATCTATCATATAGAAGGTGAATACAAATCTAAAAAGTTAGGAATGATTTTCGAGAACTGCGATTCTATAGTACGTTTGAAAAAAGTTTTCGATTTAGAATAAATCTATTTTATTTTTACAACATTATTTCTATGTTTGTTAGTATCAAACTGAAATTGTTTTATGAAGCGAATTATTATTGATTACAAAAAGTTGACTCCGGAAATACTCGCCATGTTAGTTCAGAAATATCCTGATGGTTATGATGATCGAGATATTGTGGTTTTCAAAAATCTTAAAAATGAAACCGTAGAAGCCGTAGAAGTAAAAACTGAGGACACAATTTATCTTGTCAAAATCAGTACAAGATTAGAAGATACCATGACAAAATTTGACGTTGATGACTATGACGAAGACGAAATGGAAATGAATTTTGTAGACTTACCTCAAAAAGACGATTCTGAAGATGATGATGACGATTAGAAATTTCATTATCAATTAGTTAAAACATAAAGCCAAAATTATTTGGCTTTTTTTGTTTAGATTAATTTTAAGAAAAATAGCTCGGCTTAACAATAATCAGTATATTGGTGGTATAAACTTGGATTTATGAAAAAGATTTTTTTACTTTCCTTAGTACTTTTTATGGCTTGCCAGAGTGATAAAAACCAAAGTGAAGCAGACGACAATAAAAAGTATAAATTTTCCAGAGATTTAGAAGAAATAAAAGAAGAAGGAACACTTCGAGCGCTGACCATATATTCTGGAACGACTTACTTTCTCTATAAAGGTCGTCCGATGGGATTTGAATATGAACTTTTACAAAGATTAGCTAAAGATCTGGATGTTGATTTGGAAATGGTCATCGCCAAAGATGAAAATAATCTGATTGATTTGCTTCGTGATGGTAAAGGAGATTTGATAGCATACGGCTATACAATTACTGAAGAACGAAGTAAGAAAATTAATTTTACAATGCCATTGTATTTATCTCATCAGGTTTTGATTCAACGGAAACCAGAAAATTGGCGACGAATGAAACTTCACCAAATTAGGGAAAAACTTGTAACAAACCCAGTAGAGCTAATTAACGATACAATTTCTGTTAAAAAGAATTCATCCTACGCCTCCAGAGTCAAAAACTTGTCTGATGAATTAGGTGGTCCAATTCATATCGATACTTTACGTGGAACTTTATCTACTGATAAGGTGATTAAAAAAGTGGTAGATGGTGAGATAAAATACACTATTGCAGATGAAAATATTGCATTTATCAATTCTTCATATTATCCTATTTTAGATATTAGTACACCATTAAGCTTGTCTCAAAGAATCGGTTGGGCAGTCAGAAAAGCAGATACAAACTTACTAACAGCAGTAAACCACTGGCTTGAAAAGGCTAAAAAAACAACTGATTATCATGTGATTTACAATAAATATTTCAAAAATAAACGTTTGTATAAAACACGTGTTAAAAGCGAATTTTATAGTTTAAATAAAAATATAATCAGCCCTTATGATAAAGTTATTAAAAAATATGCTGGTGAAATTGATTGGGACTGGCGTTTAGTAGCTTCTGTGGCTTACCAAGAATCTCAATTCAAACCCAACAGAGAATCGTGGGCAGGTGCACAAGGTTTAATGCAGATTATGCCAGCTACAGCAAAAGAACTTGGTGTAGTAAATCCAAGTGATCCTAACCAAAGTTTGCGTGGTGGAACCAAATATCTCAAGCAAATGCTAGACAGTCATAAGAACGTAAAAGACTCTATTCAAAGAATTAAATTCGCCTTAGCTTCCTATAATTGTGGCCTGTATCATGTAAAAGACGCCCAAAAATTAGCCAAGAACCAAGGTTTAAATCCGTTGGTTTGGGATGATAATGTTGAATTATCTCTTCTTGACTTAAGCTATCCCGAACATTACAATAAACCAATGATTAAATACGGCTACGTCCGCGGGCAAGAACCTTTTAATTACGTTAGAGAAATATTCGAAAGATACGAACATTATCAAAAATTCATAGAATACTAATTTCTGTTTTGACTAATTAGTATAGATTTTAGTTTAGATTTTATGTCATCTGAAGCATCTGTTAGCATTTGTTCATTTGTAGGATAATCAACTGGTCTTTGTGTAAGTAAAAACTTTTCGTCCTTACCCAAAACCCGATCATCGCCATTAAAGCTTGCAAATCTATTTTCAAACACAAATTGACTTTCCAAAGGATATGAGTTTATTTTTTGGTTGGTTATAAGATCGAAATAATCAACTCTTGCCTGCACATCAACATACTTTGTTTGAAATGTTTCATATAAAATTCCACTTACATTAACATAAATATCTTCCTTAATTTTTTCACCATCAGAATCTAAGATGAAATTCCCGTTTCTATCTTTCTTATATTGCCAGCCGTCCTTTACTTCTCTTTCAAGTGGAATTTCACGTTCTACGAGTCGTTCTGGAGAAAATTCAATATTTATAAATTCAATATCTACCGCAAAATCGTAATTAATATTTGTGCGTTCGGAAACGTGATATTCAGTCCAAAAATCGTCTAAACCATAGGTGTCAAAGTTCAGCAAACGATCTTCCATCATCTCTGGAATGATCATGTTTGTGTTATTCTGAAGGGTAACGATAACAAAATCAGTTCCATTGAAAAAAGCTTCCTTTTTGAGTTCATTAATATTTTTATAACCTGGCATTAAATTTTCAATTTCTTCCAAATAATTGAAAGCAACTCTATTTTGTGTTTTATTACCATTTTCAATGAAATCGAGTGAATTCTTATAAAGGTAATCTACATAATTTTCTTTTTCCTGAATGATGACATCTGAATAATCTTCAAAATTAAAAGCAATTTCATCTCCATTTTTATCCTCTAGAGGAGTTAGGGGTTTTATTTTTTGTTGAATTCGATCCAAACGTTTATATAATTCAAAAATTTCTTTGGTGTTTGCTTGTAGATTTTCTTTTCTCAAAAAAGTGATTAACTCTAAATCTCTTTCTTTCATTTTTTGATAAGAGCGGTAAAGCAAATCTGCATATTCAGGACTTTTTTTTCGATCTTTCCCCTTTTGTAGTTGGCTTACTGACATATTGATCGCCTCCATGTAATTACCAGAATTCATTGCTTTAGTAGTTCTTTTTACCGATTGGCAAGCGAAAAGACCCAAGAATATTAATGCTAAATAAAAATACTTCATAAGTTAAATTTTAATGTAAAATAAGTATAAATTGATTAGATTCTCAACATTTGATTGAGAAATAATTAAATTCAATGTAAACCAAAAAATACAAAATTTAAACTAGCTGAGCTTTATTACACTACTTTGATTGATGATTCATTCATTTCGAAAATTATTAGTAAATTGAAATCAAAAAAATTATGAAACATTCTATTTACCTTATTACAATCCTTTTTTTTCAACTTAATTATGCACAAATTGACACTAAAATTTACAACATAATAGACGATATTTCTGCTGAAAAATTAGAAAACAGTGTTCAAGATTTAGTTGATTTCGGAACAAGAAATACCTTCAGTGAAACCGAAAGTGAAAAGCGTGGAATTGGAGCTGCAAGACGTTGGATTAAAAATGAGTTCGACAATATTTCTAAATCTTGCGATGATTGTTTAGAGGTTTTTTACCAAACAAAAACTGTCACGCCAAAAATGGGTTCTCGCGTACCAAAAACTGCAGATGTTGTAAACGTAGTTGCAATTCAAAAAGGAAAAAAATATCCAAATTCATACATTATTATGAGTGGTGATATTGACTCTCGTGCTTCAGACACACAAGATTTCAAAACCGATGCGCCAGGGGCGAATGATAATGCAACCGGAATTGCTGGTGCTATTGAAGCCGCTAGGGTTTTAAGTAAATATGAATTTGACCACAGCATTTTATATGTTGGTTTAAGCGGTGAAGAGCAAGGTCTTTTCGGCGGACAATTTCTAGCTGAATATGCCAAGGAAAACAAGTGGAATATCATTGGAATTTTGAATAATGATATGATTGGAAATATTGAAGGTTTGGACGGTGTAATTGACAACAGGAGTTTTAGAATTTTCAGTGAAGCTCACAACCCAACCGAAACTGATCAAGAACGCCAAATGAAACGTTATTACGGCGGTGAAGTCGATGGTGAATCAAGACAATTGGCTAGATATGTTCATAAAACCACAGAAACTTATATGCCAGAAATGAATCCAATAATGATTTACAGGCTAGATCGTTTTGGTCGCGGTGGACATCACAAACCTTTCAATGATTTGGGTTTCCCAGGAATTAGAATTATGGAAGCTCATGAAAATTACAATCGCCAACACCAAGACATCAGAACAGAAAATGGAATTGAATATGGTGATGTTATTGAATACGTAAATTTCGATTATACTAAAAAGTTGACTGCTGTCAATGCAATTTCATTAGCAAGTTTGGCTTGGGCTCCACCTGCTCCTACTCATGTGAAAATCGGAGGAATAGTAGAACCATCTGTGAAATTGGCATGGAAGCACCAAAATACCGATGATGTAAAAGGCTACAAAATTTATTGGAGAGACACAACCTCTCCAACTTGGGATCATTTCAAGTATGTTGAAAATGTAAATGAAATCACTCTAGAAGGTATAATTATAGACAATTTTTACTTTGGAATAGCTGCTGTTGGCAAAAATGGACACGAAAGCGTTGTTGTATTTCCTAGTCAAATAATGAGGTAAGCAATTGAAATCAAAACAAAATGAAAACAAAAAAGCCTTATCAGAAATGAAAAGGCTTTTTTTTGGGTGGAAGATGGGGCTCGAACCCACGACCCCTGGTACCACAAACCAGTGCTCTAACCAACTGAGCTACATCCACCGTTTGCATTTGGATAATGCGAGTGCAAATTTAATTAAAATTTACATTCTGCAAAATATTTTATCAAATTAAATCAAAAATTGAATCTACTGCCGGATGACGTTCTACAGTAAAACCCTCGGCATAATCAGTTCCTATCAAACGGCCTAAATTTCTAGCCCTATAAGTTATACTATCAAAAAAATTAGAACTGGAAATCGGTGTGTCAGGTTCTTTATTTTTTTCATCATAAAACTGAGTTTTATAGGCTTGTACAGATTCAATTTTCTTAGCCATAAAGCCACTAATATCCACTACAATATCTGGTTCAATATCATACCATTGAATATAATGATAAACATGTTTAGGGCGCCATTCTTTTTGAACATTGCCTTGGCAAATGGTTTCAATCTTTCGTAATCCACTCAGAAAACATGCATCACTCACCAGCTGACTGCCTTTTCCATGATCTATGTGGCGGTCGCGAATAGCATTGCAAAGCACAATCTCTGGTTTGTATTTTCTAATTACTTTAATAATTTCAAGTTGATGCGCAGTATTATTTGTAAAAAAACCATCACTGAATTCTAAATTTTTACGAACACTAACACCAAGAATTTCAGCTGCAGATTTTGCTTCAGCATCTCTGGTTTCAGCAGTGCCACGCGTTCCAAGTTCTCCTCTTGTTAAATCAAGAATACCCACTTTTTTACCGCGACTAATTTCTTTAGCCAAAGTCCCTGAACAACTGAGTTCTACATCATCTGGATGTGCACCAATTGCCAGAATATCTAATTTCATATAAATTACTTTTTAGTAAGTTGTCTAATTTTAATATTGAAAGCCGCAAAAAATAAAGTTACAAATGGGCTTAGGTAGTTGAATATTGCATAGAAAAAATAATCTACAACCGGCACACCTAATACGCCACTGTGATATGCACCACAGGTGTTCCAAGGAATTAGCACCGATGTTACTGTTCCTGAATCTTCCAAAGTTCGGCTCAAATTCTCAGGTGCTAGACCTTTCTTTTCATAAGCTTTTGCAAACATTTTGCCAGGAACTACAATTGCCAAATATTGATCTGAAGCAGTCAGATTCAATGCCAAGCAACTGGAAACAGTACTGAAAAATAGCCCAAACGTTGAATGAAATAAATTCAGTAAAGCTTGACTAATACGTTCTAATGCACCGATAGCATCCATAATTCCTCCGAAAACCATAGCACAAATAATTAGCCAAATTGTTCCTAACATGCCGTACATTCCACCAGCTGAAAACAAATCTGATAACGACTCATTATCTGTAGGCACTTGAATATCTATAGTAATAGCATCCATAATTCCGCGATATGCTACTTCTAGTGTCAAAGCATCTCCTCCACCTATCATTTGAACCAAATCTGGTTGAAAAAAAAGTGCAGATAATGCTGCTAATAAAATTCCTAATAGTAAAGCAATTAGTGGTGGTGTTTTTTTAACAATTAAAACTATGACTACAATTGGTACAACAAATAACCACGGAGATATATTAAATGAAGCATCTATTGCAGTTAAAATTTCTTCAGGGTTAGTTTGTCCAGTAGTATCCAAATTCAGTCCAATAATTATAAAAACAATAAGCGTAATAATAATTGTTGGAACTGTAGTAATTGTCATGTATCTAATGTGAGTAAATAAATCGGTACCCGCCATTGCTGGCGCTAAATTGGTTGTATCACTCATGGGCGATAATTTATCTCCAAAGTAGCCTCCCGAAAGTACTGCGCCTGCAGTCATAGCAACCGACACACCCAAAGCTCCTGCAATACCTATCAATGCAATACCTACTGTCGCAGATGTTGTCCAACTACTTCCAGTGGCTACAGAAATCACGGAACATATAATAACGCAAGCAGCTAAAAATATTGTTGGATTTAGAATTTGTAAGCCATAATAAATCATAGTTGGTATAATGCCACTTAACAACCAAGTTCCTGCCAAAGCGCCCACCATGAGTAAAATAAGAATCGGTTCTGCTGTTGCTTTAATATTCTTAGCAACATCTTCTATCATGACTTCAAATTTTGCGCCCTTTAGAGTTCCAACCACAGCAGCCACAGCAGCTCCCATCAATAAAATAAATTGATTAGAGCCTTCTAAAGAACTATCTCCATAAACAAATACATTATAGGCCAACATTCCTATCAATGCTAAAACTGGAATTAAAGCTTGCCAGATCGTTAATTCAATTTTTTCTTTGGCTTTTACTTCTGAAGAATCATTCGAAGAATTACTCATGTCAATATTTTAAAAATCGACGTAATGTTACAATTTTGCTACAAAATTCACAATGTTTAGTTCATTTTTTATTGATATTTTCATAATATAAAGTTCACATACAACAACTTGCAATTTTAGAATTTCAAAATTCTTTGACTTTCAAACTATAGAACTGCTATAACTTTCAATTTTTATTTTACTCCAAAATAAATTAACAAGGTTTTCATGCTTCAAAATTGTCCTTTGATTTTTAAGGTGTAAATTTGTGACTATTATAAAAAGTTCAAAACAAAACCTATGAATACTTATGATGTTGCCGTAATTGGCTCCGGACCTGGCGGCTATGTAGCTGCGATACGATGTGCCCAATTGGGAATGAAAACTGCAATTATTGAAAAATATGCCACCAAAGGCGGAACCTGTCTCAATGTTGGCTGTATTCCTTCTAAAGCTTTGTTAGATTCGTCTCACCATTACGAGGATGCAATCAAAAATTTTGAAGAACACGGCATCGATATTTCTGGAGATGTAAAAGTCAATCTGGAAAATATGATGAAACGAAAATCAGGTGTTGTTGAGCAAACCACAAAAGGGATTGATTTTTTAATGGATAAAAACAACATCGATTCCTATCAAGGTGTTGGTTCATTTAAAGATAAGACTCATATTAAGATCAAAGATGATGATGAAACAACAGAAATTGAAGCCAAACATATCATTATTGCAACTGGTAGCAAGCCTTCAAGTTTACCATTCATCGACATAGATAAAGAACGCATTATCACTTCTACTGAAGCACTTTCACTAAAAGAGATTCCAAAACATCTTATCATGATTGGCGGCGGCGTCATTGGCCTTGAGCTTGGTCAAGTTTACAAAAGATTAGGTGCAGATGTGACTGTCATAGAATTCATGGATCGCATTATTCCTGGAATGGATAAAGATCAGAGTAAGGAATTAATGAAGTCTATGAAAAAACAAAAAGTAAAATTCCATTTATCTCATAAAGTTAAATCTGTTGAAAGAAATGGCGATGAAATTATCGTAAAAGCAGATGATAAAAATGATAAGGAAGTAGAGTTTAAAGGTGATTATTGCTTAGTTTCAGTTGGAAGAAAACCTTTCACGAAAGGTCTAGAAGCTGAAAATGCTGGTATTGAAATTAACGACAAAGGTCAAATTATTGTCAATGATAAACTTCAGACCAAAGCAGAAAATATTTACGCTATTGGTGATGTCATTCAAGGTGCAATGTTAGCGCATAAAGCTGAAGAAGAAGGCTCCTTTGTAGCTGAAGTAATTGCAGGACAAAAACCACATATCGATTATAATTTGATTCCTGGTGTAGTCTATACTTGGCCAGAAGTTGCTTCTGTTGGTAAAACTGAAGAGCAGCTTAAAGAAAATAAAGTTGAATATAAATCTGGAAAATTCCCAATGCGAGCTTTAGGACGTTCTAGAGCTAGTGGAGATGTAGATGGTTTCGTGAAAATTCTTTCTGATAAAGAAACCGACGAAGTTCTTGGCGTCCACATGGTTGGTGCTAGAGTTGCAGATCTTATTGCTGAGGCCGTTACTGCTATGGAATTCCGTGCTAGCGCAGAAGATATTGCAAGAATGAGTCACGCTCACCCTACTTATGCAGAAGCTGTAAAAGAAGCTGCATTGGCTGCGACAGATGACCGAGCTATACATATTTAAGTCAATGAAAAATATATTTTTCAAAAGCCGATATGAATTCATGTCGGCTTTTTTAATTTTAAATTGAAATGAAATTAGTTTAAAAATGAATTCAATTCAAAAATCAACTAAAATGAAAATAGCTGGTATTGATTCTTGTCCTAGCGGTTGGATCGTGATTCTATTTGAAAAAAATAAATTCTCAGCTTTACTGGTCGAAAATATCACTGAATTAATCTCGTTTCATCCCGACCTAGATTGCATTTTAATTGATATTCCAATTGGTTTATCTTCAGAAAACTTCAAAAGAAATATTGAAGAGAAAATGCGAAAATTTTTACCAGAACGCGGATCTACAATTTTCACCCCTGCCTGTAGAAAAGCCGTTTATGCTGAAAATTACGAAGGTGCCAAATCAATAAATAAAAAAGTTTTGGGGAAGAGTTTATCAATTCAAAGTTTCAATATTTCTAAGAAAATCAAAGAAATTGACTTGTATTTTGATACTAAACCGCAATCATTAGAAATATATGAATCGCATCCAGAAATTTGCTTCAAACAACTCAACAACAACAAAGTTTTGATGAGCAAAAAAACTTCTCCAGAAGGGTTTCAAGAGCGATTTGAATTATTGATTTCAAAATATCCACAACTTCAAAATCTTTATAAAGACATTCAACTTCAATATCCAAAATCGAAAGTAAAACCAGATGATATATTGGATGCTATGGTCTTGTGTGTTACAAATCTGAAATCACAAAACAATGGTTTTCAATTTATTGAAAATGAAAATAAAACTGACCAAAAAGGAATTCAAATTAAAATTGCTTTTTAACCGTTGATAATGTCTTTGAATATTGGTTTGAAACCACTAAGAAAAAATTCTATAGCAATAACCATAATGATTAAACCCATTAAACGCATCAAAACATTATTTCCAGTTTGACCTAAAAGTTTAATGATTTTCCCAGCACTTAAAAGGATAATCAATGTTATAGCTAAAACTAGAAAAATTGCACCGATTAAAACTGCCTGTTTATCTACTGTTTGCGCATCTTCCATCATTACAATCGCACTTGTTATTGCGCCCGGACCACAGATCATAGGAATCGCTAGAGGTGTTATAGAAATATCATTGACGTAGGTTTTTATTTCAGAATCCTGAACTTTTACTTTTCCAAGTCTTGCTTGCAACATATCCATTCCCATCAAAAAGAAAATAATACCACCAACGACTCTAAAACTATTGACAGAGATTCCAAAAAAGTTGAATAAAATCTGTCCAGAAAAAGCAAAAATCAAAATAGTTACAAATGAAGCTATAATTGCTTTCTTAGCCGTAGCTATTCGACTTTGTTTGTCCAATTCTGCTGTCATGGTCATAAAAATAGGCATGACACCCAAAGGATTTATCAGCGTGAAAAATGTTGTAAAAGACAATATTCCAAAACCAATTAATTCATTCATTTTAAATCGAAATTTTTTGCAAAAGTATTTTTAATTTATTGAATAACAATCACAAAAAATCGAATTTTCAAATTAATAGTCAAATCTCTATTTCAATAAAATAAAGCGCTCAAAACCATTCATTAAACAGCTTAAGATTTATTTTGAAAAGGAGTTGAAAATACCTTTAAAAAGTCTTAAAAAAACTTCACGAAAACGTTTGAAATCTATATTTTTGCAAAAAAATATAAACAACACAACTTACAATGAATGCATCCCAAAATTACGAAAAGGAACTTGCTTTTCAAGCTGATCGCAGACGCGCATCTGTAAAATTCATCAGTATCGTCAATGATTTGTGGTACGAAAAATCTATTGAATTGGTCTTGTTCAGAAACTCGCTAATCAACAAGAATGTTGGCGAAATTTTAGGTTTACATGAGTACGCTGGCAAATTTGTAGAAAAGCCTATTTCAATTTTTGATTCTACAGAAATCGCTGAAGCCATTAAAAGTCTAAACTTACCACCTTCAAAATTAGATATTGGTAAACTGACTTACGAATACATCAAAAACAACAACACTACAAAAGATGCAAAAGGTTTCATTTCAGAAATTTTGAAAGATGCACAGAACTTCAATGGTATCAAACCAAAAGATGTTGTCTTATACGGTTTTGGAAGAATTGGTAGACTTTTGGCTAGAGAATTGATGGCAAAAACTGGCAAAGGCAGCCAAATGCGTTTAAGAGCTATTGTAACTCGCGGAGAAATAAATCAAGAAGTTCTAGAAAAACGTGCTTCTTTATTGAAAAACGATTCAGTTCACGCAGATTTCAACGGAACTGTTCAGGTAGATCTTGAAAACGAATCTTTGATAATCAACGATACAACCGTCAAGATGATTTCTGCAAATCAGCCAGAAGACATTGATTATACAAAATATGGAATCAAAGATGCATTGATTATAGATAATACTGGTGCTTTCAGAGATGAAGCTGCTTTGTCGAGACACCTTAAAGCCAAAGGCGCAGCAAAAGTTTTACTAACTGCACCGGGAAAAGGCGTTCCCAATATTGTCCATGGCGTCAATCAAACAAATTTTGATCCAAAATCCAACAATATTTATTCAGCCGCTTCTTGCACAACCAACGCAATCACACCGGTTTTAAAAGCTATAGATGATACTTATGGCGTGGATCACGGCCATTTAGAAACCATACATGCTTATACCAATGACCAAAATTTGGTAGACAACATGCATAAAAAATACCGACGCGGACGTGCCGCAGCACTTAATATGGTTATTACAGAAACTGGCGCAGGAAAAGCTGTTGCTAAAGCTTTACCAGTATTAGAAGGCAAATTGACTTCAAGTGCGATTCGTGTTCCGGTTCCAAATGGTTCATTGGCAATTTTAAATTTAAAATTGAAAACTGAAACCACTAAAGATCACATAAACGCTACAATGAAAAAATATGCTTTGGAAGGCGATTTGGTAGAACAAATAAAGTATTCTATCGATAATGAAATGGTTTCTAGCGATATAGTTGGCAATTCTGCACCTTCAATTTTCGATAGTCATGCCACAATTGTAGATGGCGAATCGGACAATGTTGTGCTGTACATCTGGTACGATAACGAATATGGCTATAGTCACCAAGTTATGAGGCTAGCCAAGTACATTTCTGAAGTAAGAAGATTTACTTATTACTAAATCAAAAAAATTCAATTTAAAATCCCTGTTTTTTAGCAGGGATTTTTTTGTTTTTAAAGTGAACAATTTGTCACTATTTTGAATACTTTTGTTTTTTAAAAACAAACGCCATGAAAGCATTATCACTTTTTCTGATTTCAATTTTGTTCACAACGAACTCAATTTTAGCTCAAGACAATCAAACCGAAACTGAAGTCAAACCTACTGTGGTTGAAAAATTTAAGTCCGTCGTAGAAGATGCGAATAATTATCAACAATATAAGGTAATTGAGAAAACTGAAATCAACGCTACAATTGATTTGGTTGAAAAAGCTATAAATGATTATGAAGCTAAAATAGCAGATTTAGAAAAAAATATCAACACACAAAATTCTGAAATTTCTAGTCTGAAAGATGAAGTTTCCGATTTGAAGGCACAATTAACCGAACTTCAAAATGAAAAAGATGAAATGCGCTTATTTGGATTAGCTTTTACTAAAGCAAAATACAATATCATCATGTGGTCTATTGTTGCTGTATTGATTTTATTACTATTAATTTTCATTTATAAATATAATAGAAGTATGGCATTAACTCGCCAAGCGAGAGAAAACCTGAAAAATCTAGATGAAGATTACGAAGAATATAAACGAGTTGCGCTTGAAAAGCAACAAAAACTTGGGAGACAGCTTCAAGACGAAAAAAATAAAGTTCAAAAAATGAATAAAGGCGGACAAAAAAAGCAATAAAAAAATAACGCTTTTGTCTATTACCCAAATTTAAGCTAAAAATCAAATCAGTGTTTTTATGAGAATTGATATTATCACAGTGGTGCCAGAAATACTGAAAAGTCCTTTTGAAGCCTCTATTCTAAAACGCGCAATAGATAAGGGTTTAGTAGAAATCCACATCCATAATCTAAGAGATTATACAAATACAAATTACAAACAAGTCGATGATTACCAATACGGTGGTGGCGCTGGAATGGTTATGATGCTAGAACCTATCGATAAATGCATAACAAAATTAAAATCTGAAAGAAAATATGACGAAATCATATACATGTCTCCCGACGGTGAAAGGTTGAATCAAAGTTTAGCAAACTCCATTTCACTTCAAGAGAATTTGATTATATTATGTGGTCATTATAAAGGCGTTGACCAACGTGTAAGAGATCACTTTATAACGAGGGAAATTTCAATAGGAGATTACGTCCTTTCAGGCGGTGAACTTGGTGCTGCCGTCCTTTGCGACAGCATTATCCGTTTAATTCCAGGAGTTTTAGGCAATGAGACTTCTGCATTAACCGATGCATTTCAAGATAATTTATTATCACCACCAATTTATACAAGACCTGCTGAATATAAAGGCTGGAAAGTTCCTGATATTTTATTGAGTGGGCATCAAAAGAAAATCGACGAATGGCGCGATGAAAAGGCCTTATTGCATACCAAAGCTAAACGACCAGATTTACTAGACGAAGAATATTGAAAATGACTTGTTTAAAAAGTATTTTTGTTTATTTTTGCAGTCGCTAAATCAACCTCTGACGATAATCGTGTACGTTGGCTTAGAATATATTTAAACATTATCAAAATGGATTTAGTAAAATTTGTTCAAGACGAGTTTGTAGAAAAAAAAGACTTTCCTGAGTTTTCTTCAGGAGACACTATTACAGTGTATTACGAAATTAAAGAAGGACAAAAAACACGTACACAGTTTTTTAAAGGTGTTGTTATTCAGGTTAAAGGTAGCGGAGCTACAAAAACTTTTACCATCAGAAAAATGAGCGGTACAGTTGGTGTAGAGAAAATATTTCCAATCAATATGCCTGCAATTCAAAAAATTGAAATTAATAAAAGAGGTAACGTTAGACGTGCTCGTATTTATTATTTCAGAGAACTTACCGGTAAAAAAGCAAGAATTAAAGAAAAAAGAGCAAATTAATCCCTCTTTATTCAAAACAAAAAAAACCTTTTATCATTCGATAAAAGGTTTTTTGATTAAAAGCAGTTTTATTAAAGTAAAAGCATTATTTTTTTAAAATCAAATCTTTATATTTGGCTAGTTTGTTGAAAGTATTCGATTTTTTATCCTTAATAAAAAAATAAATCTACTTTTAATTGTAAAGAAAATATTTCAATTCAATAAAAAAAATAAATCTTATGGTAGAGCAACCAACTCAAATTATTTACACGAAGACAGATGAAGCGCCAGCTTTGGCAACATATTCATTTTTACCAATCGTTAGACGTTTTACACATTCCGCAGGTATTCATATAACTTCTAAAGATATTTCGCTCGCGGCCAGAATTTTAGCAAACTTTTCAGATTACCTCAAAGAAGATCAGAAAATTGAAGACACATTGCAATATTTGGGAAAATTAGCTAAAAAACCAGAAGCCAATATTATAAAACTCCCAAACATTAGTGCTTCTCTTCCACAATTGACAGCCGCTATTAAAGAACTTCAAAATAAAGGATACGCAATTCCTAATTATCCAGCAGAACCTGAAAATGATGAAGAGCAAGAAATAAAAAGCAGATACGCTAAAGTCTTAGGTAGTGCAGTAAATCCAGTATTGAGAGAAGGAAATTCCGACAGACGTGTAGCTCAACCCGTTAAAGAATACGCACAAGACCACCCACATAAACTAAGAGAATGGTCTTCAGACTCAAAATCTCATGTAGCCTCAATGTCTGAGGGCGATTTTTATGGCAGCGAAAAATCTGTTGTATTAGAACAAGAAGATGATGTCAAAATCTCTCATTTTGATAAAGACGGAAATGAGACGGTACTGAAAGCTAGTACAAAATTAGAAAGCCAAGAAGTTATTGATGCCTCATTTTTAAGCAAAAATTCGCTTAGAAAATTTTTAAAAGCTGAAATTGAAGACGCTAAAAAGCAAGATATTTTATTTTCGATTCACTTGAAAGCTACAATGATGAAAGTGTCGGATCCAATTATTTTTGGTCATGCAGTCACAGTTTATTTCGAGGAATTATTTAAAAAATACAAGTCTGAATTTGAAGAAATTGGCGTGGACCCTTCTAATGGTTTAGGTGATATTTATGCTAAAATAGATCAATTACCAGAATCGAAAGCCAAAAAAATCATCAAAGATTTGGAATCCACTTATAATGAAAAAGCGGATTTAGCAATGGTAGATTCTGACAATGGAATTACCAACCTTCATGTACCTAGTAATGTAATTATAGATGCTTCCATGCCTGCTGCAATAAAATCTGGAGGTAAAATGTGGAACAAAAATGACCAAACTCAAGAAATGAAAGCGGTTATTCCAGATAGAAGTTATGCAGGTATCTATCAACAAGTTTTTGACTTTTGTAAAGAAAACGGTGCCTTTGATGTCAAAACTATGGGAAATGTTTCTAATGTTGGTTTGATGGCGAAAAAAGCTGAAGAATACGGATCTCACGATAAAACTTTTGAAATTCCTAAAGACGGTCGTGTAGATGTTATTAATAAGTCTGGTGAAGTTTTAATGTCTCACGAAGTTGAAAGTGGTGACATTTGGAGAATGTGCCAAACCAAAGATTTACCAATTAAAGATTGGGTTAAATTAGCAGTTGGCAGAGCTAAAGCAACAGGAAATCCAGCTATTTTCTGGCTAGATGAAAATAGAGCGCATGATTCTAATTTAATTAAAAAAGTCAATAAGTATCTTAAAGATCATGATTTATCTGGATTAAAGGTAGAGATTATGAATCCAAAAGATGCAATGCAATATACTTTGGAACGCGTAAAAGATGGTAAAGACACAATTTCTGTAACAGGAAACGTATTGAGAGATTATCTCACCGACCTCTTCCCTATTTTGGAACTTGGAACTAGCGCCAAGATGTTGTCTATTGTTCCATTACTTGCTGGTGGCGGACTTTACGAAACTGGAGCTGGCGGATCTGCTCCAAAACACGTTCAACAGTTTATAAATGAAGGTCATTTAAGATGGGATTCTCTTGGTGAATTTTTAGCTTTAGCAGTTTCTATAGAAGATATCGCTGAAAAAACGAACAATGCAAAAGCTAAAATTATTGCCAAAACATTGAATGCAGCAAATAGTAAATATCTTAAAAATGACAAATCTCCGTCAAGAAAAGTCAATGAAATAGACAATCGTGGAACTCATTTTTATTTAGCATTGTATTGGGCTAAAGCGATAGCCGCTCAAAATGAAAATTCTGATTTGCAATCTGAATTTGAAAGAGTAGCAAAATATCTAGAAGATAATGAGGAAAAAATCAATGAAGAATTACTAAAAGCACAAGGTCACGAAAATAATATCAACGGATATTACTTTCCAGATGAAGATTTAGTAACCAAAGAAATGCGACCTAGTGAAACCTTGAATAAAATAATAGACGAAATCAAATAAAATCTAGTTTCACCCGATTTAAAAAACCCTGATTCATTCATTGAATCGGGGTTTTTAATTTTGAAATTAAAAAATATTGGACATAAAAAAAGCTTTCAGATTCAACTGAAAGCTTTTAAATATTTGATAAACGCTAAGTTTATTTGTTTTTCTTAAACTTAGAGTATTTGTTTTTAAACTTATCAATACGACCAGCACTATCTACAAGCTTAGTTTTACCAGTGTAAAATGGATGAGAAGTTCTTGAAATCTCTAATTTTATCAATGGATATTCATTACCATCTACTTCGATGGTTTCTTTAGTTTTTGCTGTAGATTTAGTCAAGAATACATCATCGTTAGACATATCCTTAAAAGCAACTAATCTATAATTTTCTGGATGTATTCCTTTTCTCATTATATGCGTCTTTACTAATTTATTTCAGAATGCAAATTTAAGTAAAAGTATGAATTAAACAAATCTTTTTTAATTGTTTTATAAAATAATACTTACCGTTGATTTTCTAAAAATGCTTTGACTTGATTGGTCAATTTTAAATTATCGCCAATAATTTTTGTTTCAATAGGTAAATAATATAATTTACTAGAATCTACAAAATTTCTCAAACGAACATAATCTTTTTGGGTGGTCAAAATTAGACTTCTACTATTAATTGACTTCAAATCAGATTCAGAAAAATGATGATGATCAGGAAATTTCAAATGTTCAAAATTTTTATTTCTCTCTTTCAGAAAACTCAATAATGGCTGTGGATTCGCAATTCCAGTCACCAGTGTAAAATCGTCAAAATCATTCAACAATACAGTCTTTATAGTATTATCTTTATTATTCATCACAGAATCTGCGTAATCAATATAGGAAAACAAAATATTTTGATTTGAATTCGGATTGAGTTTTTTTATTATTTCTTGTTGATTTTCTTTACTTAAATTTTTCGGGCATTTTGTCACCACAATACATTGAGCACGCTTGGCTCCTGCCTTGGTTTCACGTAAATTTCCAACAGGCAAAATAAAATCGTCACAATACAAATCGCCATAAGCTGTGAGTAAAATATTGAAGTCTGCCTGAACTTTGCGATGCTGAAACGCGTCATCCAACAAAATTAAATTTGGGGAATATTTCGATTTTAATAAATTGGAAATTCCATGTTGACGATCTTCATCTACCGCAACCAAAATGTTATTAAAGTTCAGTTTAAACTGAAGCGGTTCATCACCCACATCTTTTGCAGAACTGTTTTCAGACACAACCTGATAACCTGAAGTTTCCCTTTTATATCCACGGCTAAGCGTTGCAATTCGAAATTCATTATTCAAGTTTCTTAATAAATATTCTATCATCGGGGATTTTCCAGTGCCACCAACATTCAGATTACCTACGCAAATCACAGGAACTTCAAAAGATTTTGATTTCAAAATATTTAAATCAAAAAGCCAATTACGAATATTAGTAATTATCGCATATAAAATACCAAAAGGAAACAATAAATATCTCAGAAATTTCATAGCTACGAAAGTATAATTTTTAATTTTATGGTCTAAAAATAATTCTGATGATTGTAAAAGATTTTACCCAAGCTTTAGAAGAAATAGCACCTTTAAATTACGCTGAAGATTTTGACAATGTAGGTTTGCTCGTGGGCGAATCAAATATGAAAGTAAGCGGTGTCTTAATAACATTAGATACACTAGAAAATGTTGTGAATGAAGCTATCGCAAAGGATTGCAACCTAATTGTTAGCTTTCACCCCATCATTTTTTCTGGTTTGAAAAAACTGAACAATCGCACTTATGTCGAAAAAGTTGTTCACAAAGCCATCAAGAACGATATTGCAATTTATGCCATTCATACTGCGTTAGACAACACTTTTGAAGGCGTAAATGCGATGATTTGCGATAAAATTGGACTTCAAAATCGAAAGATTTTAGTCCCACAAGCCAATACAATAAAAAAACTGACCACTTACGTACCAAAAAATAATGCAGAAGAAGTTAGAAATGCTTTATTTGAAGCCGGTGGTGGAAATATTGGAAATTACGACCAGTGTAGTTTCAATATAGACGGATTGGGAACTTTCAAAGGCAATAAAAATTCAAATCCTGTTATTGGAGAAGTTGGCAAAACACAATTTGAACCCGAAGTTCAAATTAATATGACGTTTTCAAAACACCTTCAATCCAAAATACTCCAAGCACTTTTCAAATCTCATCCTTATGAAGAAGTTGCTTACGAAGTTGAAACTTTAGAAAATTTTGATCAAAACCGTGGAATCGGTATGATCGGAGAATTAAAAGATGAGACTGATTCTAAAGTTTTTCTAGAAAACATTAAATCAATATTCAAAACAGGTTGTATCAGGCATTCAAAAATAACAAAACCGACAATCAAAAAAATAGCCGTACTTGGCGGAAGTGGAGCATTTGCTATTCCGAAGGCAATTGCAGCAGGAGCAGATTTGTATCTTACTGCAGATTTAAAATATCACGACTTCTATAAAGCTGAAAATCAGATTATTTTGGCGGATGTTGGACATTATGAAAGTGAACAGTACACAAAAGAATTAATACATGCTTTTCTTACGAAAAAATTCCCTAATTTTGCACTCGTTTTATCAAAAGAAAATACCAACCCAATTCAATATTTTTGACTATGGCAAAGAAAAAAGAGGTTACAGTTGAGCAGAAACTAAGAGCTTTATATGATTTACAGCTTATCGATTCGCGTATAGATGAAATTAGAAACATGCGAGGAGAACTACCTCTTGAAGTTGAAGATTTAGAAGATGAAGTCGCAGGTTTGACTAAAAGAATCGAGAAACTTTCTGCTGATTTGGAAGTGACTGAAGAAAAAATCAAAGACAAAAAGCAATTCATTACTCAGGCTGAGTCAATGATAAAAAAATACAAAGGTCAGCAGGATAATGTTAGAAACAACCGAGAATTTGATGCACTTACTAAAGAAGTTGAATTCCAAGAATTGGAAATAGAGTTAGCTGAAAAGCACATCAAAGAATTCAAGGCACAAATTGAGCACAAAACCAAGGTAATTGAAGATACCAAAGAAAAATTGGAAGCAAAACAATCTCATTTAGATCATAAGAAATCTGAATTAGACAGCATTCTTCAAGAAACAGAAAAAGAAGAAACTTCGCTTAAAGAAAAATCAGACAAGTTCAAAAGAGATATTGAAGAACGTTTGGTGAAAGCTTATAACCGTATTCGCACTAATGTGAAAAACGGAATGGCAGTTGTTACTATAGAAAGAGGCGCATCAGGCGGTTCATTTTTCACTATTCCTCCACAAGTTCAGGTTGAAATTGCAGCCAGAAGAAAAGTCATTATAGACGAACATAGTGGTAGAATTTTGGTTGATCAAGAACTGGCAAAAGAAGAAGAAGAAAAAATGGAAAAGATGTTTGCTAAATTAAGCTAACCTCTGATATTCTCATATTATTAAAAAGCTCGAGTTTGTCTCGGGCTTTTTTTATGAGTTAAATTTAACAAGTGCTTAAATACAAAACCACCGAATAAATTTTAATTTTAAACAAAAACTATGAAAACAATTGTTTATGCTTCACTCATTGCTTTACTCAGCTTTGGATGCTCCGAGGCGCAAAATCAAAAAAGTGAATCCAAAATCAAATCAGAAAGTTTTGATGATCAAAAATATGAACGTGCTTATTTTGCTAGTGGTTGTTTCTGGTGCGTAGAAACTATTTATGAAAGTTTAAAAGGTGTAGAAGAAGTTTTTTCGGGATATTCTGGCGGACATACCAAAAACCCGACTTATCAATCTAGCAATACTGGAAGAACTGGTCATGCTGAAGCTGTGGAGGTTATTTACAACCCAGATGTGATAGATTTTTCTACTTTAGTTGATGTTTATTTTGGATCTCAAAACGTAACACAGCAAAATGGACAAGGTCCAGACATCGGTTCTCAATATCGTTCAATTATTTTTTACACAAATTCTAAAGAAAAAGAAATCATTGACGAAAAAATAAAACGTTTATCCAAAGAATATGAAAAACCTATTGCTGCTGAAGTCAAAGCATTCGATAAATTTTGGATGGCTGAAGAAAACCACCAAGGCTATAAGGAAAATAATCCTAACAACCGGTATATTCAAAATGTTTCTATTCCGAGATTCAATAGGTTCAAAGCTAAATTCCCTGAATTACTCAAACCAAAATCTGAACGATAATACATGAATTTTCATTGAAATAAGAAACGCCGCAAAGTAAAACTTGCGGCGTTAATTTATTAAGAAATATGAGAACAATTGCTAATAGATGACTTAATAACAATTGCATTTACAAATTAAAGATAAAAGATAGAGTTTGAATTACGGTTCGACCGTAAAATTATTACGGTTCAACCGTAATTTTTAACTTCATATATCTATCTAAAAAATGAAAAATTTTCACTATTATATTTATAAATTAAAATAACCTCTTGTTTATCAGTTTTTTATATTTTAAATGAAAAAAATTTAATTTTTTAATCTATTAACTATTTAGAATCATTCACAATAATGATGATGAATAAGGAGTATTCTGAATACAGTTAGCTATAAATCAAAAAAACCTCTTTAAAAAAAGAGGTTTTAAGAAAATGTATTTTAGTGAGTTAGTTTTTAATAAAGCCCAGTAAAATATAATTGAAATCTTCTGGATGTGTAAATACAAGTCCATGTGGGGCATCTTGGATAATTTCTAATTTAGAATTCGGAATAATATCCGCTGCTTTTTCTCCGGAAACTTCTAAGGGCACAATCTGGTCGTTATCGCCATGAACAATTAATGTCGGAATATCAAATTTTTTGCAATCTGTTCTAAAATCTGTTTTTCCAAAACTATCTACGCAATCTAATGTGGCTTTGCGAGAAGCTTGCATTGCTATATTCCAATTCAGATCTACCATAGCCTGGCTTATTCTTGTGTCTTTGAAATTTTCAAAATTCACAAAATTCTTTCCAAAATCTTTGAAAAAATTAGCTCTGTCATCGGATATTCCTTTTTTCATATCTTCAAAAACAGATTCATCCACTGCATCGTTTTCATCAGTTTTAAGCATAAACGGTGTAACCGCACTTACTAAAACTGCTTTTGATAGTTTACTGGTTCCGTATTTTCCGACATATCTGGCAACTTCTCCTCCACCCATAGAAAATCCAACTAATATGACATCATCGAGTTTCAATTCTTCAATCAAGTCTTTAAGGTCTTTTGCTAAGGTGTCATAATCGTATCCACTCCAAGGTTTTGTACTTTCACCAAAACCACGTCGGTCGTAGCTAATGACTCGGAATCCTTCGTCAACCAAAGTTTCAACTTGGTATTCCCACATTTTATGACTCAAAGGCCAACCGTGTATTAAAATAACTGGTTGTCCTTCTCCGTAATCTTGATAAAATAGTTTTACAGCTTGTTGTTTTTCTAATGAAGATGTATTAATCTGACTCATAATTATAATGTTTTCATCTAAATTATTAAAATAGTTCTAATTCAGCATCAGATTAAAAAAAGTTTAACCTGATTCGCTAAAGTGAGGCAAAAAAAAAGCCCATTCAATTGAATGGGCTTTAATCATCATATTTCTAAAAAGGAAATTATTTGTTTTCCATTTTATCTTTAAGTGCTTGCAATTCTGCATTGGCATCACCAAAAGTTGTTTTCTTAGATTCGTCTTCCGACTTTTTAGCCGCTTTCTTAACGATCTGAGCCTCTTCTTCTTTATGAATAGAAGTGTGAGAAGCTACAACTCTTTTGAATTCTTTATTGAATTCGATGACAATAAATTCAGCTACTTCGCCTTTCACAAGCTTGCTACCATCTTCTTTTTCAAGATAACGTTGCGGAACAAAAGCAGTCACATCTTTATTGAATTCAACGGTTGCACCTTTGTCAACAATTTCTGTAACAGCTGCTGTGTGTTTTGTACCTACAGCGAACTCATCTGCGTATTTATCCCAAGGATTAGTTTCTGTTTGCTTGTGACCTAAACTCAATTTACGTCCATCAACATCTAGTTCAAGAACGACAACGTCTAGTTTGTCACCAACTTTACAGAATTCAGATGGGTGTTTGATTTTCTTAGTCCAAGATAAATCAGAGATGTAAATCAATCCATCAATACCTTCTTCGAGTTCAACAAATACACCAAAGTTTGTAAAGTTTCTAACTTCGCCAGTATGCTTAGATCCTACAGGATATTTATTTGTAATATCTGTCCATGGGTCTGGTGTCAATTGCTTGATACCAAGAGACATTTTTCTGTCATCACGATCTAAAGTTAAAATCTTAGCTTCCACTTTATCACCAACATTTACAAAATCCTGTGCTGATCTTAAATGTGTACTCCAAGACATTTCTGAAACGTGAATCAAGCCTTCTACACCTTCTTCAACTTCAATGAATGCACCGTAATCTGCGATAACTGTAACTGTTCCGTTAACAACATCACCAACTTTTAGTTTTTCATCTAAAGCATCCCAAGGATGTTTGCTCAATTGTTTTAAACCAAGCTGAATTCTTGTTTTATCTTCATCGAAATCAAGAATTACAACATTCAGTTTTTGATCTAATTCAACCACTTCGTTTGGATGGTTAATTCTTGACCAAGATAAATCTGTAATATGAACAAGTCCATCAACACCACCAAGATCAACAAATACACCATAAGAAGTAATGTTTTTAACAACACCTTCTAGGACTTGACCTTTTTCTAGTTGACCGATAATTTCTTTCTTCTGCTCTTCAATATCTGCTTCAATTAAAGCTTTATGAGAAACGACAACGTTTTTGAATTCATGGTTGATTTTCACAACTTTGAACTCCATATTTTTTCCAACGTAAGCATCGTAATCACGAATTGGCTTCA
Source organism: Psychroflexus aestuariivivens (assembly GCF_004010055.1). Lineage (GTDB taxonomy): Bacteria > Bacteroidota > Bacteroidia > Flavobacteriales > Flavobacteriaceae > Psychroflexus > Psychroflexus aestuariivivens. The sequence continues at coordinate 10,294 of NZ_RQVT01000023.1, read as the reverse complement.
CATCAATTTGAGAACCTGGTAAAAAAGCTTCAATTCCAAATACATCTACAATCATTCCTCCTTTGGTTCTACATTTCACCAAACCGTTAACGATTGTACCATCTTCTTGTGCTTTGTTAACACGCTCCCAAGCACGAATAACGCGCGCTTTTCTGTGAGAAAGAATCAATTGCCCTTCAGCATCTTCTTTCACATCGATAAGCACATCAACCGTGTCACCGACTTTCAGATCTGGATTGTAACGGAATTCGTTTAGAGAAATAACACCTTCACTTTTTGCATTGATGTCAATAATCGCATCCTGCTCGGTTAGGTGTACAACTTTACCTTCCACAACTTCATTGTGTAAAGTATCTACAAAATTTTCCTCAACCAATTTTTCGAATTGCTCTAACTGCTCATCGTCAACCTCATCAATACCTTCTTCGTACTTGTGCCAGTTGAAATCTTCTAAAAATTGTTTTGGATTTTGTTGTTGTTCAGAAGCAGTAATTGTTTGAGTTTGCTCTTCTGAGTTTGCAACAGATTGTTGCTCGTTTTTGTTTTCGTTTTCAGCCATATGCTGATTAAAAATTTGTATTCTGTTTGTCCAGGAAATTAAGCAAAACGCACAGAAGTGGTTAAATCATTTAAAGTCAATCCTTTGAAATTTCCTGTTTTGCTTTCAAAAGGAGTGCAAAAATACAGCTATTTTTTGAAAATCAAAAACTTACATGAATATTTTATTATTCGTCTGAAATTTTTTCTGAATAGAAGCCTTTTGAAAGTTCCGTAGAATCTTTCAATTGAGGTCTATACTTGATTTTATGACTAAAATATTTAAGTTGTTTTTCATTGACACACGGTAAATCTCCATCGCCAGTACTCCAAAAATAAACTGGTTCAACTGGTGAATAATAATTCATATTGCCAACTCTTTTGATTTCATATTCTGAATCTATGGCAGAATTTGGTGCAGGAACAACAAAGTTTTTCAGTTGAAAAATCTCAGATTCTAATTGATAATTCTTTGAAGATATTTCGCCATAACGAATTGGAAACAATAAAAACCAAATCACCACTATTTGCGAAAAACTTAATATTAGCAATCTATACTTTAAAGCGAATCGACTGAGACTCAAAAATAATAGCGCAAAAATAACTAAATAGTGTAACGCAAAACGGTATTGTGGTGAAGTCATTGCTAAAAAAACCAACTGAGCGATGAACGACAAATAAATCCACCAAATCGCTGATTTCAACTTCAAACGTAAAATTAGAATTGGTATTACAATCACAGACAATAGTAATGATAAATTGAAAATCAAACTAACTTTTGAATGCGTAAGCCATTTCCAAAACAAATCGAAAGTTGATAATAACTCGACTTCTTTTGTACTTGCAAAAAATTCCAACAATTTCTCTTTACGAAGTGAAAAATTATATAATGCTTCAGGAATTTGATGATTCAAAGTGAACAATTCACTAAATGAATCTGACGGAAATAATGGATAGCCGCTAATCACTAAATTTTTTCCAACCCAAAGTGAAGCAAAAACAAGAACAAGGCTAATCGTTTTAATATAAAATTTGAAAGATTTTGATTTCAATTTGAAAAACAAAACCAGGGGAAAAACAAGCAAACCAATAGCCGTGACCTTAATAAGCATTGCACTTAAGAAAACTAATAAAGCTAAATAAAAATCTTGAGGCTTAGGATTCGTAAACGATCTTAAAAAAAGGAAGCATAAAATAATTGAAGAAAAAATAACGCCAAAGTCTGGGGAAGGCACCACGCAAAATTCTAGTATAAACCAATTCAAAACTGGAATAAAAACTAAAAATTGAAATGACTTTTTTTGAAAATACAAAGTTTTCAAAGCATAAATATTCAGAACCTGTAATAAAAAAGCATCGAAATCATTGAATTTAACATTCAAGAAATGAAAACTGAACACAGATTGCAAAACATGCCATCCACTACTTTGCCCAAAAAACAAATGCAGATTTGCCAAACCCTCAACAAATCCATATTCATTCAGCCATTTGATGGTTTGCACATAATAATTCTCATTATCCAAAACACGTCCTAAAGACGCACTTTTTGCTAAAATCAAAAGAGAAATTATAAAAATCAAAATTTTATAACTTAGTGCAAATTGGCTTAGAATATGTAGAATTTCCTTATAAAACTGAAAAATCTGTTTTCTAAATAACCAACTGATCGATATATTTGAAAGTAAAAGAAACAAGTGAAATACAATTCCAAAACCTGAAAAAAACGCCCAAATATGACTTAAAACCAAAATTGAAATCAAACCCAGAACTAGATGTATGAGTTTATTTTTTAAAGGTTTTTTTAAAATACTAACTGCAACAAAACCAAAATTCACAAGTGTAAAAAAAATATAACACCAGGAAATAATAATTAGTAGCATCTATTTTTTTGGTTAAAAATGGAAACTCAAATATATGCTAATTTTTATTCAATTTCTTTCTCTTCTATTCTGATGGCTTCCTTTTTAGGTTTTACGCCGCCGCCGATATTTTTGGCTATATAATAGGTTATTTGTGCACCAAATAAGAAAATTACTACTGAATAATAAATCCAAATCAGAAGAATAACCAAAGAACCTGCCGCACCGTAAGTTGAACTCAAATCGTTGGTTCCCATATAGATTCCGATCAAAAACTTACCGACGACAAAAAGTAAAGCCGTAACCAAAGCACCAATCCAAGTATCTTTCCATCGCACTTTGGCGTCTGGTAAAATTTTATACATCAAAGCGAAAATAACAATCAGAACCAATTGTGAAATAATCAACTCTCCAATCGAAATCAAACGCAAGTTGACATCGACAATAATTTCATCGAGTTTACCAAATGCGTAAGAAACGATCGCATCCAAAATTAAAGACACAATAAGCACAAAACCAATAGACAATACGATGGAAAAGCTCAATAATCGGTTGATTGCAAACTTTAACCAACCTTTTTCAGGCTGTGGTTTGATATGCCATATGTGATTGATGGCATTTTGTAAACTTGCAAAAACCGTAGTTGCACTGAAAATCAAAATCAAAATAGCGATTCCTGCAGCGAAAGTAGAATCGGAATTTATTGCAAAATTTTCAATTATGTTTTCCAAAGTTTTTTGGGCATCCGCCCCCGCAATATTACTAACCTGAGCGAAAATTTCATTTCTAATTTCAGTTTTGCTGTAGAGACTCGCTCCAATGTTCAAAATAATAATCAGAAATGCGGGAAGACTAAAAATCGTATAAAACGCAGTTCCAGCTGCAAAACTCATGGACTGATTGGAAGTGAAATCTTCAACAGAATCCACAAGAATTTTAGTATATTTAAACTCTAAAAAGGCTTTAAATTTCCGTTTTATGGTTTTCAGCATTGAATTATAATTTTAATAATTCAAGTTTAACGAATAATCTCCAAAACTTACTTAACTAAATCTTAAACCTGAAACATAAAGACTCTAAGGCTTCATCATATAATGCTGAATTGCGGTTAAAACATCTCGATACGCCCAATGGCAAATTTCAGTCTCTTCAACTAAAGCCAATCCGCCTTTTTTAAATAAATGTTGAATTTCATCAAAAATAGAAATATTAGCTTCACCAAGTTCGCTTTGCAAATCATCTTGGATATTTTTTTTCAAAACTCCTTTTTCAGATTCATTTTGAATTATCTCAGCAAATTGATCTCGGCTTCGAATAGCCATTGAAATCTTTTGTTGAAGTGTTTCAGTCACAACTTCAAAATTTTCACCAAAAACTTGTTCTGATTCTAAAGTATTCAAAAAACATTGCGCAATACCAATAAAACAGGATGACATACAAACGCGCGCAAATTGTTCAAATGGAATGTGAAAAACTTTATAATTAGAATGATTTTCAATTGAATTGATCTGAAATCCAAAACTTTTAGGAATTTTAACATCTTTTAAATGTATTGTCAAAGAAGATGTGCTTTTTAGACCAAAAATTTCCCATTTTTCATCTGAAAATTTCACAGAAGATCTTGGTACAACAAAAGATGAAATTGCTCCAGAATCTTCGTTTTTAGCATTCAAGCTAAAATAATTGGCATGAGCCGCTCCTGAACATTTTGACCAGCTTCCGTTTAAAATTACCGTATTTTTTTTCTCTTTGAATGAGCCACTTTCCGAACCACTTCCGGCAATAACGGTCTTTGATGGCGAGAAAATAGTTTTAGCCGCTTCGGTTTCAAAAAAACCTGAAAACCAGTTGGCACCAGCACCAAGATTCAAAACCCAACCTAAACCACCAAAATGCGCGGCAGTTTCTGTAATATGTTGGCTAGCCGTTTTCAAATCTAATTCTAAACCGCCAAAGTCTTTCGGTACAAACATTTTGAACCAATTCCGCTCAAATAATTCTCTCAATAAATCTTCAGAAATTTCTGATTTCTTATAATCTTCAAGTGTAATTTTTCTCATAAAGCGTTTAGTGAAATTTTAATCACGACGATAGCTTGAAGTCGCTTCAAAAATATGTTCCAGAATCGTTCGATCTTCTTCAGTTAAATTCAAACTTCGGCGTTTCATCACAATATCAGCAACTTCAAAAACTTTGTTCAATTTGTAAGTGATGACACCTTGGCTTCCGCCCCAACTGAAACTCGGCACAAAATTTCTTGGAAATCCTGAACCAAAAATATTAGCGCTCACGCCAACTATTGTTCCAGTGTTGAACATCATATTGATGCTGCATTTAGAATGATCGCCCATAATAAGTCCGCAAAATTGAAGTCCCGTATCTTTAAATCGAGAGGATTCGTAATCCCAAAGTTTTACACTGGCATAATTATTTTTCAGGTTTGAGGTGTTGGTATCTGCGCCCAAATTGCACCATTCGCCGATGACGGAATTCCCCAAAAACCCATCGTGTCCCTTGTTAGAAAATCCCTGAATCAAACTATTACTAACTTCACCGCCAACTTTAGAATGTGGACCGATGGTGGTTCCAGTATAAATTTTCGCACCCATTTTGACAGTGGCGTGATCGCAAAGTGCAAAAGGACCACGAATAGCAGCATTTTCCATGACTTCAGCATCCTTGCCAATATAAATCGGTCCGTCTGTTGCGTTCAACGTGCCATTATAAAGTTTGGCTCCTTTTTCAACAAAAATTCTTTCTTTATTGAAACAAGTGACCGTTTCTGGAATACTTTCAGAAGTTCGGCCTGCTGTTAAAATTTCAAAATCCGCTTCAATCGCACGATGATTTTTGGAAAACAAATCGGTGATATGTTCAACATAAAGCAATTCAAAATGAATTGGAATGGTGTTCAGTTTTGAAATATCCAAAGTTGAATTCTTATCCAAAATATAAGCGACAATAGTTTCGCCATGCATCAAAACCTCATCTTTTTTCAAATTCTGAATCGCAGAAATCAGTGCTGAATTCGGGCAATATCTGGCGTTGATATACACATTTTCAGAAGAAATAGTTTTGGGAAATTTTGAAGTTAAATAATTTTCAGTTTGGTATGAAATTTCAGAATTAAAGGCTTTTTCCCATTTTTCTGAAATTTTTAGAATTCCGAATCTTAAATCTGCAATTGGACGGGTAAAAGTCAATGGCAGAAATTGACTCCTGAGGTGATCGTCAAATAATATTGGATTCATAAGAGAATGTTTAATGTGTTCTTAAGTGTTTTAGTTTGACGCTAAATTTAGTTAATTTAGCCATTCAAATAAAACGAAAATTATGTCAGTAGCCAAAAAACAATATAAAAGAATTACGGTAAAATCGCTTGGTGAAATGAAAGCGAATAACGAAAAGATTTCTATGTTGACGTCCTACGATTTCACAATGGCGCAAATCGTAGACCAAGCTGGCATTGATGTGATTTTGGTCGGCGATTCTGCCTCGAATGTGATGGCAGGTCACGAAACTACGCTTCCTATAACTTTAGACCAAATGATTTATCACGCCTCTGGCGTCATTCGTGGGGTAAAACGCGCTTTGGTAGTTGTAGATTTACCTTTCGGCAGTTACCAAAGTGATCCGAAAGAAGCTTTGCGTTCTTCCATTAGGATTATGAAAGAAAGCGGTGCGCATGCTGTAAAAATGGAAGGCGGTCGAGAAATTAAAGATTCTATCAAACGAATTTTGAAAGCTGGTATTCCGGTGATGGGACATTTGGGATTAACTCCACAATCAATTTACAAATTCGGTACTTACACTGTTCGCGCTAAAGAAGAATACGAAGCTGAAAAACTCAAAGAAGATGCTTTGATGCTAGAAAGAATTGGTTGTTTTGCCATTGTTTTGGAAAAAGTTCCAGCCAAACTTGCTGCTGAAGTTGCCCAGAGCGTTCAAGTCCCTGTGATTGGTATTGGCGCTGGCAATGGCGTAGATGGTCAAGTTTTGGTTGTACACGACATGTTGGGTATGAATAAAGAATTCAGCCCGCGTTTTTTACGTCGTTATACCGATTTGAACAGCATCATGACGGAAGCTTTTCAGAAATATAATGATGATGTTAAGTCTAAAGCATTCCCAAGCGATCAAGAACAGTATTAAAAATTAGTGGTAATATATTTTACAGCGACTTTTGAGTAACTTCATAAGTCGCTTTTTTTATATTTAAAAAGCAAAATAATCAGAATTGGATTTTTTTTAAACCGTTAATCAAAACTAATCGACAAATTGGCTTTAAAGACAAAATTATCGCTGGTTTTGTCAAAACTATACGCGCCATAACGGTAAAATCCGCCAACTCCCAGACCTAAATAATACAAGTCCAAATATTCAATTTTTAGAATTTTGGTCAATTCTAAACCGACTTCTGTAAAAACTTGGTCTTTGATATTAAATTCATAATTCTGCTGTTGTGGATTAGCCAAATCGCCCCAACCAAGATTATGATGCAAGATAATTCCAGGCTTAAAATTACCAGATTTAAAAATCAAACTTCCAAAGTCGTGGGTTAAAAACACATGCGCGTAACGGTCGGACAAAAATTCGTAAGGCAACATGGTTTGAAACGTGTTGGGCATCACAATAGCAATATCGTCGTCATTGCTGCCTTCTCCAGTAAACATCAAGCCGATTGGCAAAGCAGAATCTACATAGCCAGCTTGCAATCGGTAAGTGGTGCTACCAAAATTTTTAGTAAAAAACCGCTGGTGAATGCTAGCTTCAATTTTATTAAAATCGAATTGACTGTCCCAAATTCCTGAGAATCCATGCGCATAGCGCAGATTGAAAATTGGGTAATCGGTTCCTAAACTCATGCGCTGAAATTGATTATCTACAATTTTCTCACGATGCGCATATCGAAGTCCAAAGGTGGCTTCTGTATTATAATAATCGCCAAATGAACCTGCTGAATTGGTAAAAAGATAATCATATTGTGGAGAAACTCGAGTTCGGGACAATCCTACCAACCAAGTGGCATATTTAAAATCGCGTCGCACAAATTCAATCGCGTATCGCTGAATGCGATCCATATCTGAAGCAATTACATCTCGCAAATCATTAAGGACAGAGCTTTTGCGAGTCATTCCAGAAGTTCCAATCTCACGAACATCGTTTTGAAAATTCAAAGTCAGAAACATATCCTGATCACGATTCAATTTAAAATCTAGATGTCCACCGAATTTCCAAGTCTCATCTTCAAAACCATAAGCGATGTAGCCACCGATTTTGACGTTTTTCATCAACTTCTCATTGGTTTGAATCCCTGCGCCCAAACGGAAACCTTCATAACGATTATAACTGAACAGCCTACCGATTGGAATATCAAATTTGCCCCACGGAATGAGTCCTTGGGAGAGTTTGTTGGATAATGTGATGATCTTGTCAAACTTGAATTCTTTTCCCACGCTGTCAATCACTTTATAGGTGTTCAGGTCTCGTTGAGAAAGCTTTTCTTCACGATTTTCCTGCCAAAAAATTGAATCTTTTTGCGGGGCGTCTTCATTGTATTTCAAATAAACTTCAGAAAAATCACTTTTTTGTAAATCTGGCTGAAGTTCAATATCTCTGATATAAGATTTGCCATTCACAAAAATACCTGCACCACCAGAACTGTTCAGTTTCAAATCATAATTGAGTTGTTCTGGAAACCAATATTGCTCATTTACAAACTGGTATTTCTGTTGAATTTTCAAAGTCATCAACAAATCTTCATCGGGTTCTGCTACCACATTTTGAATGCCGTAATTCCTAGAATTGATGTGAAGAAAACCTTTTAAACCTTCAATATTTTTATCAGGTTTTGGACAAAATGAAATGATATGAATCGTATCTGTTCCGACAGGAATGCTTTCTTCCAAAACGTAATCGTATTTTTTCATACTTCCGTCTGCAATTGGATTCAGGAAATGCATATCCAATAAATCTATGGTCGGTTCGTAAAACGTAAACGGCTGTAATTCTGTAGCTAAAGCCACGAAATACGGGTTTTTGAAACCAGAAACGCGTGTCCCAATCACTTCTTCTTCACTTAAATCTGGTGGCAAAAATTTACGCTTAGTTACCGATTCCATAAGCATGATGTTGAAGTCTAAACTTTTGGTCAATTTTTCGGTTTTGGTCAGCGTGTCGTAAGCTTTTCTGAATTCAGGTTTTTTAAGTGAATCCTGAAGTCTTATTCTTAGCGAATCTTCTTGGGTTTGCTTGTCTTCACTATCGAAAACGGTGCGATTGTAAGATTTGTAGGTGAAACCACCCAAGTTTTCTGGATTATTTTTGGCTTTATTGGCTATAACTTTTCTGATGATGGCAAGTGCTGGATTTTCAGCATTCGTAATGACAACTTCGTCTAAACTTTCTTCAGATTTGGTCAGCTCTATTCTGATATTTTTCAGCTGTTTGGGACTAAAACTTTCAGTGACATATCCCAAATAACTCACAGTAATTTTAGAGATGTCTTCATTGGTGCGAAATTTGAATTTCCCATCAATATCGGAAATCGTTCCTTTAGATTTTTGATTATTGAATATGATGTTGGCAAATGCCAAAGGCGATTGATTTGTAGCGTCAACTACGACACCAGACACCTCAGTTTGACTATAAATCTGATTCACAAATAGACAACACAGCACTAAAATTTTGAATTTCATAAGACATTATTATAGTTTTTAAAAACACAAACTTTTAATTGAACTTCAAATCAAAGTATCTATTCAACTTTGAATTCAACAATTTTAAGATTTTATTTTCAAAAAAAAACGTCAACACACGGGATTTAAGAGTAATATTTATCTTATTGATAAAATGCTAAATACCAACAATTTAAATCTCAGCTTAACATTAGCTTTATAAAACTGTCGTTTTCTTAACTCATTTCTAAGGTAGACCTAAAGCTTACATAGTATTATCATCACATTCAACTAAAATCAAAAACAAAAACATCTGCTACTTTCAAAAAAAATTTAAACTCTATAAATTATGAAGAAAGTTACAAGTGTTTTACTGCTACTTTGCAGTATCCAATTTGGTTTTGGCCAAATCATTAGTCAGTATGTAGAAACTGACTCAGGCACAAGTCCTAAAGGTATTGAAATTTGGAACAACACCGACGCCACCTTAGATTTTGCAGCTAACAATTTAGTGGTTGAAAAAGGAACAAATGGCGGGGCACCTTCGGAAGATATCACAGTTGATGCAGGAACATTGTCACCAAATGCTGTGATGATTATCGGCACCATTGATATGGAAACGCAAGCCACAAACAACAACGTTACTTTTGTTGAAAAATCATTTACATTTAATGGTGATGATGCTTTGGTCGTCAAATATGCAGATGTGATTACAGATGTTTTCGGAGAACCTGAAACAGATCCAGGTTCAAACTGGGCTAATAATGGTGTTTCTACAGCTAATCAAAATATTCAATTGATCAGTGGCATCACATCTGGTGATCTTGATGGATTTACCGATCCTAGCGAGCGTTTTGAAACAGTAAGTTCTACGCCTAGTGCAGCTGATGGAATTGATGGATTTGGTCTTGCACCTCAACAAACTACTGTTCAAGTAGAGCTGAGCATTACAGAAATTTTCTCAGGACAATCTGGTTCAGATTTAACTGCCGATTGGTTTGAAGTTAAAAACACTGGCTCTGTTGCTTATGACGCTTCTGTTCAAGGTGATTTATATTATGATGATGAATCTGCAGATGCAACTACAGCTGATTTAGTTCAAGATATTTCAACTTTGGCAACAGGCGAGATTGCCATAGTTTTAGTGACTGATAATCCTGCTGATGTGACTGATTTTGAAAACATTTGGGGTCAAGTTATTGACTTAACGGGTGTTCAAAT
>NZ_RQVT01000037.1 GCF_004010055.1 Psychroflexus aestuariivivens | reverse complement strand
CAACAATGTATAACCGCAATTACGGCGGATTCGACTACGTCCGAATCCACTCGGAATTGCTAAGGCTTGTGCTAAACCGAAAATTAACGCATATTAACCCGTAACTGACGGTTATACGAGACCGTTGTACCCAATTTGACGAGCAATTTACGAAAGACAAAAAATGGAACTATATAAAAGGATTATTGAAATAGTTGATGCGAATCTGATTCACTGTCTGATTCCAATAATTCTGACTTTAATGCTTGTCGAACTGATATTTAAAAACCGATTTGAAACGAAAAAAGCGCTAAATTTAATTCGCTGGACAATCATTATTTATACAATAGTCACTTTTACTTTTTATCTAATTGGAATGGCAACGACTGACAATCCAGATGAATATGCTTTTCTTAACAGAGCAACTGGACCTTATGCTTGGGCTTATTGGATAATGTTATTGTCTGCTTTAATATTCCCTCTGACTTTATTCATTAGAAAATTAGCATCAAAATTTTGGTATGTCCTTTTGGTTGCGTTCGGAATGAAAAGCGGAATGTATTTTGAACGTTTTGTAATAATTACAACAAGCTTTCATAGAGACTATCAAACTGAAAATGGAAACGATGGACTTATGGAATCAATATCATATGGAATTGGAATATTCTTTATACAAGGAATCATAATTGCGATGCTAACTTTAGGAATATTTGAAATAATAAAAAGAAAAAAAACTGGGTACAACACCGTATAAAATTAATTGCTAATGCAAGCCTACTTACGAAAATCCTCGCGGATTTTCTATTCGGTTTGTATTTGCTAAATTAGTTGCTAAACCACGCAACTAATCTTATACAATCACGTTGGCAGTAATTTATAATAATATGGAGAAAAATAAAATATATAAGCCAGATGATATTATTACTTTTGGCAAAAACAAAGGGCTATCTTTAAAACATATTTTCAGATTACAAGTTACCTATATTGAATGGCTGATTGTTCATATTGATGATTTTAAAATTGATATAGAATCTTTTGAAAATTTACCTAAGCCAACACCAACTTCATACAGCTCAAAATATTTTGGTTTAGAACCAATTAAGGAGACAAGGGATTTTGATGAAATGCATATTGATGAAATATATGAATTTATGGATAGATCAGATTCATTTAATCAATATATAGATGTAAAAGAAATAGAAGATTTGGTTGATAAAGGAGATTTGGAATTAAATCCTATTGATTATAAATTTCCTAATAGAGTAAAAAAAATAAATAATGAAAAAATATCTAAATATTATGAACGCTTAGATAAGGAAATTACAAAAACAAACGAAACTGATGAATACACCAATTCAGATAATGATTTTCAAAGTGATTGGGATAATAATTACTTTGATGATGGTTTAGATATTGATCAACAGAGTCCAGAATGGTGGGATTCATTATAAAATTATTAAAGAAATGACCTATTGGGAAATTTTATTAACTGCTCAGAAGAAAAAGGGGAAAAGTGGATTAACTATACCTTTTTTAATCGGAAGTCAATTAATTATTAAAAATAAAGCAGATATTCAAAATATAAAAGATTTAATTTTAGACATAGTTGAAAACAGCAGTTTTGAAGTTAATTTGAGATATTGTATTAATTGTAAAACATTGATCTTAGAAAAGAGAAACATTAGGAATTATGCTTTTTTCCAAGACTACAATAATAAACCACAATCAAACTTATCAATTGCAAAATTTCATAAAAATGATTTAGGAACATCTATTGAAGATTTAATAATATCATTAGAAAGTAAGTTTAATTTCCCTATTAAGAATAAAACTTTTAGTTCTAAACCAAACCCAGATGGTAGAATTCCTGAATGGGAATTTTTTTCTAACGAAGATATAAAATTTATTTCACAGGAAATTATAAAATAAAAACTACTGCCAACACTGCATATCGCTCATTGCGGAGTTTGTGATTGAAATCGGAGTTTTGGGATTTTCTGGAAGTTAAAACATAAATTAAAAAATAATAGTTAATTTCCCCGCAACGAGTCGATATGCGAGAACGTTACCTGCCATATAAAAAACCAAGCAGAGTTAACGATTTAAAGCGTTGTGAAAAACAAAAAATAAATTGAAATATGGCTACAAAACCAACAGTAAGAATTGAAACAGTAAATGGATGGTCGACACATAAAATTGACTTTGAAGAAACTTTCGGAATAACTATTGAGTTGGAAGACAAAAACGAAACACTTACATTTACTATCAACAGCTTGTTAGATTTCTTTAAAGAATATAAAGGTAATTCTAAGAGATATTTAGAACTTCTATATCGTCACCTTTTAAATCAGAAGGATTAACGAAATGAACTTCTTTTGTAATTTCGTCTTCTAGGACATAACCACATTTGTCATTAGGATAGTGAAATAAAAAAGGTTTACTATAAAGTGTAAATTTAATTTTAACAGAATTAAAGTTTATTGTACTATCCCCATACATCAGTAAATTTTGATTGTAATTTATATCGACTTTATTAACATCAAAATCTTTGAAAAAATAAGTTTTATCTCTTAAATCTTGTTCTTTTAAATATTCTGAAACCTTGTTTAATTCAAAAGTTGAATACTTATCAATTCCATGTTTGTAAATTTGGTTAAGATATTTAAGCCTCTCTTTTTCTATATATTTACTTAACTTTAAATCACAATGTTTTTTAAATAGTACTTTATAAATTGACATGACATTAAATTTTCAAAAAACAATAATACGAAATAAAAATAACAGCACTCTGAATAAAATACAGCAGGTAACACTGCATAACATAAATACTTGGTTAAGTGATTAAACCGAAAAACAAATGCTAATCACAAAAATTAATAACACAACCAAAAAGCATAGCATTTTTACATCGTACTTATGTTATGCCAAACGTTGGCAACAATATGAAAAAAATATTCTTACTCCTTATTATAATACTTTTTAATTCTTGTAA
>NZ_RQVT01000052.1 GCF_004010055.1 Psychroflexus aestuariivivens | reverse complement strand
GCTTCGTTGCGGGAAAATTAGCAATTATTTTTCAATTTATGATTTTAACTTCCAGAAAATCCCAAAACTCCGATTTCAACAGCAAATCCGCAATGAGCGATATGCAGTGTTGTGCAATGGCTTTTTACTTTTCGAATCAGCCAAAATTTTCGTTTTTAATCACAAGTTTTCGATTTAGAAATTACGTTCATTTTTTAGTTTTCGGAATTAAAATCAGCCGTGAATTTTATTCTCACAATCAATTTTAATTACCAAAAAAGCGATTTACTTCGGATTTGTCAAATTTCGTTGCGGAAAAATCAAAGTCAAATTTCCAGAATCAAATTGACGAAATTATTTTCAAAATCTTACTCGAAAGTCTTAAATTTCAAATTCATCAATTATTTTTCAAAAACAAAAAATTCTTAGCTTTTGCACAACGGTCTTGTGTATGATTTCGTTGCGTGTTTCAGCAACTAATTTAGCAAATACAAACCGAATAGAAAATCCGCGAGGATTTTCGTAAGTAAACGAGTACTAGCAATGAATTATACACGTTGTTGTATGCAGTTTTTATTCCGCCAGATTCCATGTTTTGTTGTCAGTCGTTTTCAAAGTCTTTATTTTAAATCCGTTTAAAATTATAGTTTCTATTTGACTATTCCGCATTTCGCAATCAGTCTTTCTATTAAAAACATACTCTTTGTCCATTATTAATTCTGTTGGATTTATTTCAATTTGATTTAATGATTCTCCACACCAAAATAATGCGTCTAATTCAAATATTCCTTTGTCAGTTTTTCTCAAAGAAATATCAATTACTTCGTTTCTAAATTCTATTTTATAAGATTTGAAGTGTTCACATTCCCTATAATTCATTGGGCTTTGAAAAGACGTTTTTTCATAAATATCAATTTTCGTTGATATAATTAAACTGTCAATTTCATTTGAGTCAGATGTCAGGAAATATTTTTCTTTTAATTGTCTTAAATCGAATATGTTTTCATCAATTCGTTCAAGTTTACAATCTTTTTCGCAAGCACTTAATATACATATCAGAAGTATGATTGTTATTTTTCGCATAGTTTTCTCAAATTGCATACAACTCATTTATATCAACAAAGATATGCGACTTTTTTAATTTTTCTTGTCAGCACTAGTTTTATTTTGATTCGTCATTTGATCCAATGGACTTTGAATGTTTTCAACACTAACTTTGGACACATGTGTGTATATCGTCGTGGTTTCTATTTTTGAATGTCCAAGAAATTTCTGAATAAATCGAATATCTGTGCCGCTTTCCAAAAGATGGGTCGCAAAACTGTGACGCAATGAATGCATTGTAGCGTGTTTGTTTATATTCGCTCTCTTTACTGCATGACGCATCATCGTTTGTGCGCTTCCAATAGCATAGGGTTCACCGATAATTTGCCCTTCAAAAACGTAATTTTTCGTGTCGTACAAACTCCTGTATTTTTCAAAATAACTCAAAATTGAATACGGCAACATCACAACGCGATCTTTTTTTCCTTTGGCAGATTTTACATTAATCTTGTGTGAATCAAAATCAATGTCAGACCAACGCAAATTCACAACTTCACTCACACGTAAACCAGCTCCGTAAGCCAGTAACATTATCAATTTGTGCTTCGGATTGTTTGCTGCTTCAAAAACACGCTGACAATCTTGTATAGATAAGGTTGCTGGTAGGCGTTTTTCTTTCTTTGGTCTCGGGATTTCCCAAGCTGTGTCTTCCCACTCACGTACATTTTTAAAATAAAATTTCAAAGAATTCAAAACCATGTGTCCACTTGAAGACGTTAAACCACGTTCTGTTAGTCTGGCTAAATAAGCAATAACTTCTTTCCTTGAAATGTCTTCTGGATTTCGATATTCATAATGTCTCAAAAAAGTAATGAAATTTGAAGTATATGTCCGTAAGGTTGATGGACTGTAATTCATCGCCATAAGAGTATCCATCATTTCAGTAATAAAAACCTTGGCATGCCCTGGTACTGTCGCTAATAAATTTTGCTTTGTACTGCTAAGTTTCCTTGATTTTGTGTTTATGAAATTAGATTTCTTCAAATAAGATTCTGGAAGTTCATTTTCAAATTTCACTGAATCTCCAGAAAAATGCAATTTTAAAGCTTTCATCATTTCTGGTGTTGCTGGCATCAAATAACAGCCTTTTGCTTTGCTATATCGCTGATAAGACAGTCGCTTTAAAGTTTCTATGACTTGAGTATTATCGGGAACAAATACTTTCATATAGCGCACATCGTCTTCATAAATTTGAATATTTATGGTGAAATCACCAAGAATTTGTTCATCCTTATCAAAATAACGCTTTGGCAAGACAGACTGACCAAGTATGGCTTCCACATTTGCCTTGACTTTGGGGTGACGAAAAACCATCCAAGCTTGATGTGTTTTGTTCCAATACACGCCTTTAACTTTCTTAAGTTGCTTCACAATCGGGGCAACATAATTCATTTTCAACACCCAATATTTACCAACATCTGGCAAAACTTCCAATTTCAAACGGGGGTCAACAGAATCTTTGCTCTGTTTATGTGCAGAAAGCTGATTATCCTTAGGAAAATCTTGCTGCCGTTCGCGCATATTTTGCGCTATGGGTAGAATCTCACGAGATTTATTCTCGGCTACCTTGTTTGATTTAGAATGTTCTTGAGATGTTTCAATTTTAATATTGTCGAAATTCGATTTTAAAAAATGATAACAAGACTTGTTATAATCGCAATACCAACATTTTTTGCTAGCACTGAATTTCGCATCGATTTTATAAAGCTTTTGACGCACAGAATCATTATAATCTTCTTTTGAAAAGAAAATTCCAATACGATTTTGATTGCGGTGATATATTTTTTTAAGTTTAATTTCCATTAGAACTTAATATTTACCACAGCTTCGCCAGCATGAGTCACATTCGTAATCATAGATTGATAGTATTTAGGATGAAATAGACATCTAAGCTAAAGAAAAAATTTCAAACATAAAAACAGAAATAGAAATTCCTCTCTGGATTTATTTTGAAACTTAAAATAATCTAAATATTAACAAATGAATTGCAAACTTCAGAAACCATAAAAAAACTATCGGAATAATAAAACAGGTCTTCTAAATACTATTGACATCCTATAAATGATGGTTTTTCAAAAAATAACATTTCACAAGAAGTAAATAAATAAGACTCTGTCGTTTTTAAATAAGAAACTGATTAATTTAGTAAAGTAATACCTCAGAAGAACTTAGTATTTTTTCAAAAAAAACTACTCTTTTTTAATGTTAAAAATTAAACTGCAAATGTAATTTGAGAGAAAATAAAAATATTACTACAGAAAAGTAACTAAAAACCCTAATCTCCTTAACTTTCACCTATAGCATAGTATAACATTTAGTTTTTTTCTGCTGTTTAAAACGCTAGCTTTTATTTCTATAATCAAACGCTGTGGCTATTGCTGAAAAGAAAAAATCAAAATAGTGGCTCGAACTAAAAATTCAAATATTTTTCAAATTATAATTTTAACTTCCAGAAAATCCAAAACCCCTATTTCAGACAATAAATTAGCAGTGAAAGATTTGCAGTGTTGCCAACTGACTTTTAATCAGAGTTTAATCCAATTTAGTTCATTTTCCTTTATATTCTTAAAAAACTCAATGTTTACTGTTTCCACTAAATTTATTTTTTCTTTTCCAACTTTAATTTGCTCGTTTTTTAATTCACCAGAAAATCGGTGATATAAAATTCCAATTTCGTTCAGTTTGCTTTTCAATCGATTATCATTAAGAAATTCACTCCACTTTTTTGATTCATTATTTTCTAGTTCTATTTCTTTTGAGTTTTTAACTGCAAATTCCCTTCGCTTTTGTTCCAACAGCAATTCAATTCGACGTTTTGAAAATCGTTTTCTTTCGAGTTTTTTCTGTTCATTACTCCAATCAGATTCAGATGAGTCATCAGAATATTTTTTCCCTAATACAGATCCACAATCACAATTATTAGTTGTTGTCAGAAAAGTCCGAATTTCAACAAAGTTAGGTATATCAAATTTATATTCTTCGTAATTCAGTCCATAATCAGAAACAATTTTTCTGATTTCTGATGAGTGAGAATTTTTATTCGTTACTAAAAAGTTGAATTGGCACATTATTTTAGCTTGTTTGCAACATCAAAGATAAATAAAAACACAAGTTTTTGATTCCTTGAATAATCAAGGATTATTCTTCAGTTTGAAGTTCAACATTGATGTTTTCTCGATTTTCAATCGGTAGTCGTTGCATTTCGTAGCCTTTCTTTGAAAAAATAAGTTCGTCTCCCCTATTTCTTGTATTAATTCTGAAATTTCCACTTTCATCTGAATAGCTATTCAAATCTGTACCCATAACTTGAATTAAAACACTATCTATTGCTTCATTAGAATTGTTTGTAACTTTGCCTTCAACCAAATGACTATCTTGACCACAAGCCAAAAATGTGAGACAAAACATGATTAAAAATAACTTTTTCATATTATAATTGTAATTTCAAATTGATATTAAGTTTTTAACTTATGAAACGAATATACATCTTCATTTTTATTTTTTGTCCACTATTAACAATACACGCACAATTGTTGGGCGAAAAACAAGAACAATTCACTAAAGCCGACACTTTACGCGGTAGTTTAAGGCCAGAACGCACTTCTTTCGATGTTTTGTCTTATGGTTTGGATATTAAAATTAATCCTGAAAAACGAAACATTATTGGGTTCAACGACATTAAGTTTAAAGTTGTCGAGGACACCAAAAAAATTCAAATTGATTTGTTTGAAAATATGAATGTCGATTCTATTGTTTTCAATTCAAAACATTTGAAATATAACAGAAAACACAATGCCGTTTTTATTGACTTTCCTGAAAAGCTTCAAAAAAACAATATTGAAACCATCAGATTTTACTATTCAGGTCAGCCGATTGTAGCCAAAAATCCACCTTGGGATGGCGGCTTTGTCTTTAGCAAAGATAAAAATGGAAAGCCCTGGATTGGTGTCGCTGTACAAGGCACCGGCGCTAGCTTGTGGTATCCAAACAAAGATCACCTTAGTGACGAACCTGATCAAGCCGACATAAAAGTTAGCGTTCCTAATGGTTTGATGAATGTTTCCAATGGAAGGTTGATAGAGGAAATACCGATGAAAAACGGCTATACAAAATGGCACTGGCGTGTTGAAAATTCAATCAATAATTACAATATAACAGTTAATATTGGAGATTATACACATTTTGAAGATTCATTTCAAGATTTGGAAATGGATTATTACGTGATGAAATATAATTTGGAAAAAGCTAAGTCTCAGTTTCAACAAGTGCAAGGCATGATGCAATGTTTTTATGAAAAATTTGGTGAATATCCTTTTGAAAAGGATGGATTTAAACTTGTAGAAACACCTTATTTAGGCATGGAACACCAAAGCGCAGTTGCTTATGGTAATGGTTACCAAAACGGTTATGCTGGCACAGATTTGTCGCACACTGGCGTAGGTAAAAAGTGGGATTTCATCATAATACATGAATCTGCGCACGAATGGTTTGGCAACAGTATTTCCGTAGCAGATATTGCCGATCTTTGGATTCACGAGGGTTTCACAAGTTATGCAGAATCGGTTTATGTAGAATGCGAATTTGGCAAAAAAGACGCTATAAATTATTTATACGGCTTGCGCAGTCAAGTGAGTAATAGAGAACCAATTATTGGAAATTACGGTGTGAATGATGAAGGTTCTAGTGATATGTACTATAAAGGTGCAAATATGCTAAACACCATTAGAAGCATTGTCAACAATGACGAAGTTTGGTGGTCAGTTTTGAAAAAATTCTATCAAAATTTTAAGCACTCCATTACAAATACTGAAGCCGTAATTCAGTTTTTTGATAAAAATATCGATTATAAGTTGAAGCCTATTTTTCAGCAATATTTGTATCATACTACATTACCAAAGCTTCAATTGAAATTTACTGATGATGAAAAATTATTTATGCGCTGGGAAACTGATGTAAAAAATTTCGAAATGCCTGTAGAATTCAAAAATTCAAATAAAGCTGAATTGAAACGCACTGACATAAATTCAGAATGGACAGAAATAGATATTGAATTGGAAAATATTAAAGATTTAGCCATCAATAAATTTGGTTTTTATATAGATGTTGAATTGGTGACAAACAATTAAAATACAGCAAAACGGTGAGTTGTAACAGACACAAAATCATTAACTAGAATTCTTAATAGGATTGAGAAATGAAAGTCTTTTATAAAGGCCTTGCTAAAATTTAAAAAATTAATGTTGATTTATACGAATTAGAATATCCAATAATCAACCCATCAATTTTTCTAAAGTTTTGTTTCTATGAATTTTACCTGAATCAGTTTCTTCGAACTTTTCAATTAGATAAACTTTTTTAGGCTTTTCGTATTTTTCGAAATCTTTGATTTTATTGATCGCATATTTCAAGTTACTCAAAAATTTTCGATCATCAGGAGCTTCAACAAAAAGTACCACTTTTTCTCCTAAAGCATCATCTGGAATGCCAGCAATAAAAAAACGATGCGTAATTGTTTTCTGAAGTTTTTTTTCAACAACTTCAGGATAGATTTTTACACCTCCAGAATTGATTACATTATCTATTCTGCCTTTCCAATAAAACTTTTTATAAGTCAGCAAGTCAACAATATCATTGGTTACCAGTTCTTCTTCATCTACAATTTTTGGAGCTTTTATAACCAAACAATTGCGTTCATCCTGGCTAAAAGTAATATTCGGTAGAGCTTTAAAAGGTCGCATTTCAGATTGTTCATGCTTAGGATTCAGTTTGCGAGCTGCTACATGAGAAATGGTTTCTGTCATGCCATAAACTTCATAAACTTTGGTTGGAATACCTTGAACCAAAGCAATTAAGTTTTCAGAAACCGCACCGCCACCAACAATCAATTTTTTGATTAAATGCAACCGACCGAGTGAATTATCCATTTGGAAAGGCGTCATAGCACAAAAATCATAAGTTTTGAAAACTTCGTCAATTGGATTGGATTTTGGCTGTACCAAATCTAAATTCCATCCTAAAATCATTGCTCTGACCAACATCATTCGTCCTGCGATATAATCTGCCGGTAAACACATCAATGCTGTAGTATTCTCTTGAACTTTGAAATACTTTCCAGTAGCCAAAGCACTGTTAACCATTTTTTGTTTCTCGACAAAAAAAGTTTTTGGTTCACCAGTAGAACCTGATGTTCTTATTTTTATAGTATCGTAATCATCATTGAGCCAGTCGATAAGAAAATTGCCGATTTGCTCTTCGTAATTTTCACCTTCTTTGATAAAACTATAAGCAACTGTATATAAATCTTTGCGATCAAAATGAACTCCATTCAATTTAAAATTTGGATGAATTTCTTTAAAATTATCAATCATAATAATGAATGTTAACGTTCATTACAATATTATTATTTCAAACAATGGTTAATCTTAAATTTGAGTTAAATTTAGTTTACTATTTGTCTGAAACTGGCTGTACTTTTCCAAATAATTTTGATTTCCAATTACTCCATTTGTATTTTTTAGCCATAATAAATAGATAAATTGGATAAATGACAAAAACTGGAATAAGAACATCAAAACCAGCGGTTGGTTCTTCTGTATAAATCAAAACAGAATCGGTCTGAAAAGCCGTCCAATTAGCAGTGACCAAAAGTGCAGTTATAAGGTTATTTCCTGCATGAAATCCTAACGCAAGTTCCATGCCTTCATCCATTAAAGTCATGATTCCTAACAAAAATCCAGTACCAATATAACTAATCATAATTACTGGACCAAGCATGCTGACTTCTGGATTCGCAAAATGCATCAAGCCAAAAATCAATGAGGTAACAAATAATGCAACCCATCGATATTTTGAAATCACACCAATACCTTGCATCAAATAGCCTCGAAACATATATTCTTCAAAACTGGTTTGTAGCGGCACTAGAATTATGGCAATAGCTGCTAAAATGATGAACTGAGAAAAGTTGAAATTCATCTCGTAGGCTTCAGGACGCAACAAATAATCACCAACTGTCATTGCAGTTATAAGAATAGCTACCAGAATAAAACCAAACCAAACCCGTGACCAGTCTATTTTTTTTCGACTTGTTGTAAGTGATCTTATGGATTGCTTATGTACTAGTTTCACATAAATAAAAAGCAAACCTAGCAAAACTGCAAACGGAGCTAAGAGTGTGAAAAACGTAAAATTTTTGCCGTCTCTCTCTATTTGATCTGCAATAATTTTGGACTGGTCTATGTCCATTATAGTTGAAACCAAGATGTTTAGCCCCATCAAACCAAAAAACAAGATGGCAGGAATAAGGTATTTCCAACGACCAATTTTACCATTATAAGCTTGCTGAATGAATGTCCTGTTTTGCATATTTTTATTTAAAATTTACTCTCCCAAGTAAAGTTTGGATTATACATAATTTTCTCTCCGACAATTTCCAATGGACAGTCAATATTGTTGGTGTAGAGACTCCCTGTTCCCAAACCTTGTGGCATTTTATTGGCTTTGGTAAAAGTGAATTGCGAAATCGCATTCAAACCAATATTGCTTTCCAAAGCGCTCGTCATCCACCAACCAGTTCCTGTCCGTTCTGCCAAATCTATCCAAGTTTGACTACCTTCAAAACCGCCAATTAAACTCGGTTTCAAAATGATATATTGCGGCTGAATAGTTTGTATCAATTCTTGTTTTTTTGTTACATCAATTACACCTATTAATTCTTCATCCAATGCTATTGGCAAGGGGGTTTTTTTACACAAATCACGCATATTATCCCATTGTCCTTGTTTTATGGGCTGTTCTATACTATGTAAATTGAATTTGCTGAGTTTTTCTAACTTATGCAACGCCTCTTTTGGCTGAAAAGCACCGTTAGCATCAACTCGCAATTCAATGTCAGACGCCGAAAACTCACGCCGAATGTATTGAAGCAAATCTAATTCTGATTGAAAGTCAATGGCGCCAATTTTCAATTTTATACAACTGAAACCTTGATCTATTTTGTCTTGTATTTGAGATTTCATAAACGACTTCTCCCCCATCCAAACTAAACCGTTGATAATCATGCCTTGATTTCCCCTGGTGAATTCAGAAGGAAATAATTCGTATTTGTTTTTTGAATTTAAAGACAAAAATGCAGTTTCTAAACCAAACTGAATTGATGGACAATCCTTCATGGATTCATATAAATTTTCCAAACCAAGATTGATGTTTTCACAAACCCACTGGAGTTGTTCTTCGTAATCTGGGCGATCGTCTATACTTAAACCTCTAAGCAAACCGCATTCACCAATTCCGACTTTGCCATCTGATTCTATTTTAATAAACCAGCTTTCTTTAGTTTTCAAAACACCTCTAGATGTGCCACTCGGACGCTTGAAATTGAGAGTATATTTAAAGTAAGTTGCTTTCATTGTCTTTTTTAGTAAAAATAAAAAAGCCACTCATATAGAAGTGGCTTTCATTATATTATTTCAAAAAATAATTTATTTAATAATCATTTTTTTTGTTGTTGACTTATTATCAGTAGTAATTTTCACCAAATATAAACCTGTATTAAGGTCTAGATTTATTTGTTCTTGTGGTGAAACCGTTTTAGAAAACACTTGGCGACCAGTTACGGAATAAATTTCAATATCAGATTCTACCTTTAAGCCTTTGATTTTTATAAAATCTTTGGCTGGATTTGGATACAAGGCAATGTTATCAAAAGTTTCTTTTTCAACAGACATTGGTTGATTCCAAACTTCACCAGCATTATCTCCCCAAATATAACTTACCAATTCTGGGAAATCTATAAAAGGATTTCTATTGTTTTGCCATTCGTAAACGATATTGTTTCTACGCATTTCATAATCATCTGCCAAATCAATGCTATGCCAATTCAAGAGTGTTGCAAGATCACCAAGTTGACCTTCCATATCTGGAAATCCGTCAACAACAGAGAGTTCATTATACCTTACAGCAAGATAGAAAACTGCGCGAGCTACATCTCCTCTAAAACTTCCTTCATTTCCGTCTGGACCTACATAATCTCCGAAATGTTTATTACCACGAGAACTATTTTCATTGGCATCTGCGGCACGTAAACCATGAGCATCAGAGTTAGCATGTCTGGTAGAATCTGCGTTGGTATTCCACCAATTGTCAATTCCTGTTGCTTCTCCATCTTCTTCTATACTGAAAAAACCACCACGTGATCTTGGATAAACGTGCTCTCGATTCCAAAATCCTGTTCCTGTAGAACCAGTTTGGTAAAGATATTTTGGTCTGGATTCTTCACTATATACTAACCAAATTTCATTGCTATTTAGCGGACTTTCATCAGCATCTTCTAAAATATTTACAATATCTGAATAAGTATGGATTCTCACCACACCTTCTTCAGCAATAATATCCTGAATTGCTTGTCTGAGAGCATCTCCCGATAATCCGTCCAAACTATCGTAATATCCACCTGGCTGGGTAGAAGTTACTTCATCGTAAGTCGGGTTGGTTGGTGGTCCCCAAGCAGCAACGACAAAATCATTATCAATAACAATGATTTCTATATCATTGGAATTTAGAATATATGGATCTGATAACTCATCGATGTCAATAAGCATCACTTCATCGCCTTCGTCATCACTATCGTCAACAATTGAAATGGTTGTAGTGATTAAATTTTCACCGCTTGGAATCGTTAAATTGGTATTTCCTGTAAAATCATCGGTATCGAAATTTCCATTGGTTAATGTGAAATTGATGTCTAAATCCTCTGTTAAAGTTTCTGACGTTGAAAAAGTTATAATATAATCTTCACCTTCTTCAACAGTTTCACCACCAGTTACTACATCTATAAAAATTGGAGTTTCACCACCACCATCATTTGGCACTCTAGGTGTTGGCAAGTCAACAAACCAAGTTCCGTCGTTATTTCTTTGGATAGATTCATTGTCATCGTTACCGTTGGCATTCTCGTCTATTTGTTCGGTTTCATTTAGCAAATTCAAGAGTCCAGTAGCATCTGGATCACTAGTACCATAAACTAAAGCATCGACTAAGTTGTTATCTGTTGCCACAGTTCCTTCTGGAAAATCTGATTCAGATCCTTGATAAACCGCAACTGCATCAGCACCATTTTGAATAAAATTTTGTGGCAAACTGAAATTTGGACTTGGTGATAATTCTGGTCCACCTAGCACGAATAAACCGTTAAAATCTGTTGTAAATGAACTCAAATCTAAAGCAAAATAACTGGAGTTCCCACCAGCGCTCGACCCGTTGAAAAGCACCAAAACATGACCTTGCATAGATGTATTTGGTGTCGGTGTTTTCAACTCTATAAACTCTTGTGTATCTACACCAGGTGTATTAGAGTCAACTTCATTAATAATTACGTTTTGACCTATTGAAATTTGAAATATTAGCAATATTCCTAAAAGTGTAATTTTATTCATTATAAATATTTTTTACAAAACTACAGTTTAAAATGAAAGTTTTGATTGTATGTTGTAACTCCTAACATTTATTTCACTTTTAGGTGCTTAAATTTACATAAATACTAAATTTCAATATAATTGCTGATTTTAAATTAAAATGGGTATCCGATGGCAAAATTCAAAATCGTGTTATTCACTTCAAAATCCCATTTTTGCGCAGGGCGTTTCAATGGTGCAGCCAAATCAAAACGAATAACGAATCCCTGAATATCTATGCGCAAGCCAAGGCCAGGCCCTATTCCGAGTTCATTCATAAAATCGGATGAGAACTTTCCACCTGGTAAAGCTGAATTTTCGTTCATCAACCAAACATTTCCGGCATCTGCAAAAACAGCACCTTTAAGGAAGCTAAAAATCGGGAAACGATATTCTATATTGGCTTCAAGACGCATATCTCCAGCTTGATCAAAAAATGAATTACTTCCGTCCTCTGGGCTATAAGTTCCAGGACCTAAGGACCGGATTCTAAACGCACGAACGCTATAAGGTCCGCCAGCAAAATATTGTTTAACAAAAGGCAACGATTCTGTATCGCCAAGCGGTTGTCCGACTCCAGCGAAAATTCTACCTATTAATTTTTGTTCCTTGTCATCAAGTTTTAAATGGTATCTGAAATCAATATCTGCTTTGACATAATGTGCATATTCTAAACCTAAAAAGCGTTTGGGTTCATTTGAATTTGAATTTGAAAATAAATCCAAACCATTACCAGCCATATCATAATTGGAAGAGAAATAAATCCCTTCGCTAGTCTGTTGATCTTTGATTTCATTGTAAGTGAAACTATAAACCAAACCAGCAATAAATTGTTGTTCGAAACTCCGACGTAAAAAAGGATTTTCATCCAAAATTTGTTCAAATTCAGAGGAAGTGTTGCTTAAATTGACGTATTCTACATTTATTGGCCGCAGTTGATGCGTTACATAACTATTGCCTTCCCAAATATAGCCGAATGAAGTTGATACTGAGTTTAGCGTGTAAAGCTGACTTCGACGAAGAAAATCTATACCTAAACTAACCTTAGTTTTTGGAATGGCGTATTTGAAACTTTCATTCAAATCAACAGGGAAAATCAATCTCGGAAATGTTATACTTGTTTTTAGCCCCAATTGAATACTACTCAATCCGCGATCTCCTGTTTGACCAAAAAATTGTTGTTCATAACCAGCGTTCGCTGAAATACTGAGCAATTCACCACCTTTGAACAAATTCCTGTTAGAATAGGTCAAACTTAAATTTGGGCCAGCAAAATTATTTGATTTTGTAACCGCCTGAAGCTCCAAAAGTAAAGCCCGTTTGTTCAAAGGAGAAAGATATATATCGGTTTTTAAGTGTCGATGTCCGTTTTTATCTGCAACTGTATCCGTTTCTGAATATTCAATATTCACAAATTTATAAGTTTGCATAGAGGCTAAACGGCGACTGGTAAATCTAGATTTCTGAGAATCGTAAAAGTCTCCAGATTCTATCAAGACATAAGGTTTCAATCTTTTAGGCTTGAAAAACATAGGATCTTGAATAAAATTCATGCCTTCAAAATTCGTAGTATCGCGTCCTGATTTATCATCCTCAAGCCCACGATTAGGATAAATATTTACTTCATCTATAACATAAGGGGAAAAGGCGCGTTGCGGAACTTCATTTTTCAAACGCAAATACAAATCGTATTTTTTTTGGTCGTATTGATTCGTGTCGGTTTCAAAAATTAAAAAATCTGAATTGAAATTATAGTAACCTCGTCTTTTCAAATATTTGTCAATTCGTTCGCGTTCAGATTTGAAAAAATCTAAATCGAATTGCATGTCCGCTTTGATTTCAGAACCCTGTAGGGCTTCTGCTAAATCGTTGTAAAACTTAAGTGTGTCTGTCTCTGTTTTCTCTAGTTTGAAACTTGCCATTCTGTAGGGTTCTGGCAAGTTAATTTTGTAATTCACTTCCACATTTCGTTTGGTTGAGTCTGCTAAGATTTCAGACTGAATTCTACCATTGAAAAAACCGTTATTTTCAAGCCGATTGTTAATAATTTTCTCTGCACTTTCAACCTCTACATCAGAAAAATAAAGTGGTTCTTCTCCGATTTGTTTATTGAAAAATTTATTGATGAAGCCAGGCTTTTCTCGTTGCGATTTATAGTGAAAATATAATCCAGGATACATTCCAAAAAACTTTGTATTCACATTTCTAGAAAGCGCTTCGCTAACAACTTCTTCCATATCCTTGTCAGACTCTCCCTCTTTTTGTTCGATTTCAACCTCAGCGCCGTCATAAATAAACTCTCCGTCAGGAACATATTTTTTCACACTACAACTGTATTGAAAACTTAAAACTAGAATCAAGAAAAAAATGAAAATGTATGTCGATTTGTTATTTTTCATAAATTATTTGTCGTCGTTTTCCTGTTTAGATTTGTTGTCTTTATCTGTATTTTCCTCAGAATCCTTATCGGAATCTTTGTCTGATTTTTCTTTATCTTCAGAGGTTTCATTTTGAAGAGATTCTCTGTAAGATTTGTCCCACAAAACTCTAAATTTATTAAATTCTCTTCTAAAAATTAAAGCAATTCCGCTAACAAAAACTTGACCATCAATCACATTTTCGTATTCACTTTTTCTGAAACCTTTCAAACGCCAGCGGCCATTTTCTGTAATTAAATATTCCAAACTCACGTTGCCCACTACAGCAGTATTTTCTCCCGGACGTTGCTCTCCCTGAACATTTACTTGGCTTCCTGCTTGAACGATTAACCGATCATCGAAAAGTTTTTTCTGAGCGTTGATGTCTACATCAGTTCGCTCTTGAACGGTTTCGCCTTGATAATCGGTATAACTGTTTACATCAAAACTCAATTGGACACCTGTATTGCCCGTTAATTTTTCAGAAAAAGTATTCAATTGGTCAGAAATGGCCTGATTCAAATTTTCTCTAGCTATACTTGCAGGACCACCTTGGCTTCCATCAGTTCCAGATTCTGGGTAAAATTTATTGAGAACCAAAAGAGAAAATACCTGCTTATTCAATTGTTCTTCCTGTTGATTCAATTGGGTAATTCGACCATAAACCGATCCATTTATTGCGCCTTGATTAGCCTCTGGCATATCAAGCTTGAAAGTCAATTTTGGGCTGTCTATTTCACCATCTACATTCAGATAAACCATAAAAGGTAATTTCTGGCGGTACTTATTTTTGACAGCAACATTTTCACCTGTAGTTTGCGCTGCCATTAGAGATGATGCAGATGTTTCAATATTATATATAGCACGAATGTCTAAATTTGCATTCATTGGATCGCCAGTCCAAGTTACACTGCTAGATTTAGCAATATCGAACTTCCTTTTCACAATATTGTAAAGATTCAATTCAAAATGACCATCGTTGACTTCATATTTACCAACCAAATTCATTTTAGCATTTCTATTGATTTTAAATTGGAAATCTCCACCGCCTTTAATTTTCAAATTGTCGCCTGTGCGTTTATTTATGACTACATTTACTTCAGTTTTGGGTTGAATCTTAATATTACTATTCAACTCTATTCCAGTAATCATAGCATCCAGTTTTTCTTCATCTGTTTTAGTTAATATATTTTCTGGATTTTTCTTATTTACAAAAACGACAACGCCTTCTCGTTCCTCAATACTAGCTTGTGATTCGGGAACTAAATAGGTTAGATTTGTATTTTCGTTTATGGTCAAATCTAAATCTAATACTGGGAAATTTAAATCTCCACGCAGCTTAGCATCAGCATCAAACTGTAATTTACCATAGTATAAATCGTTGTCTTTTGCTGTGGAGTTTAATAATTGAAATTTGTCGGCTTTAAAGTCTAAATTAAATTTAGGGTTAATCATACTTTCCGTAGAAATATCGCCGTCTATTTTGAAGATATTACCTTTTTGGTCTTGAATTTGAAAATTAGAAAAAGCAATTTCTTCATTTTTCAAAGTAATACTTTCATTTTTAAAATTGAATTTTGTATTCAAGGGTTTCAAATTGAAACCTGCTTGATTGAAAGTTAAAATTCCATCGTATTTAATATCATCTAAAGGTCCTTCAATTTTGACACTTCCTTCAAGATAGCCTTCAGCATCTTTGATAAATTCTTCTGAAAATTGTTGAACTGTAGCCAATTCAAGTTTGTTCAAGTTGAAATCTAAGTCCAATTTAGAATCTTCAACCGTAGTAAAATAATCACCAACTAAATCGAAATCTACACCTTTGTCTTTTAGCGACATTTGGAAATCATAAGTTTCCTGATTTAAAGCTTCGGCTTCCATTTTCAAATTTCCTAAAGCAACTTCAGTTATCGACAAATCTTTTACTTCTAAATTTGCCAGAATCCCTAAAGTCTTAAGCGGTTCGACAATAATAAAATTACCATTCATTTCACCACGAGCAATGCGTTGTTCAGGATTTAAATAGTTAGTCAATGTTGACAAACTGAAATGCTGAAATTCCAGACCAATGTGTTGAGATTTAACATCAAAGTTATCACGGATTTTTATAAATTGATCGTTTCTGGTCAAGTCAAAATCTGAAGCCTGAATACTTTCGTCACCGTCATTTCTGATGTATTCAATGGCGTTATTTTCTGGAATTTGCCAAAGTTTTCCATTCAAATACAAATCTTTAGGCTGAACATGAAATGAATAATTCCCATCTTCAGTTTTGGACAAAGTTGTCATGATATGAAAAAATTGCTTTTCATCTTTGAATGCGTTGAAATCCAACGCTAAAGTATTGTCTGCAAAATGTCCTTCAAAATTTGTTTTTGCGATTTGAAGCGGTCCAGCTTCAACTTGATCGAATCCAAAATTGAAATCCAAAGTTGATTCATCTGAACTCAGAATGAAATTCAAATTTTCAACTTTATTATCTTGATAATTTAAGAAAGGTAAATTCATTTCTGCAGACAAATTGGCTTTACTTTCATCAAAACTAATCTTGGTATGTAAAGTGTCCATTTTCTGAATGCCATCCGCAAAAACTTCTGAAATCACAGGGGTTTCATAAAAATCTGCTTTCAAATTAAAAACAACAGATTTTGAATTTTCTTCGGTTTTTTCTTGATTAGAACTTTCTTTATAGTAATGAGCTAAGTGTTTTTGAATGGCTTTAGAAATAGCATTCAGATTTGCGTTGGCATCAAAATTTGCATTCAAAAAATTGCTACTAATTGACATTGTGGATTCATTCTCGTCAATATCCGCAACGGTGCTTAAATCACCAATATAATAGGTTTGATCGTTGTAAACTGCAACAGCGTCTTTCATTTGACTTTCAAAATGAAAAGTTTCTGAATTGCCTTCAAACATGGCTTTAAGGTTCAGTTTAGTTCGAATATCTTTATCTGTAAGTCCTAAAGCCGACAATCTTGCGCCTTTCAAATCCAAATCAATTTCAAATTTAGGCGAAACAGAATCGAGTGTAATTTTGGAATTCAAAGCCAAATCCAGATGTTTGTCTTTGTAGTCCAATTTAACATCGCCTTTGCCGTTTTTTAAATCGCCATTTATGACCAAACCTTTGAAACTGTAATTTTCATAATCAAGGCTGTCGATTTGGCTGGTCAATTTGGCATCCAGAGAATTCAAATCTTTGCCTTCACCAGAAGATTGAAGTTTCATATTCAATTTTCCTAAACTTGGATTTTCCAACAATTGTCCCAATTCCAAATCATCGATTTCTAAATCTGCCTTGTACGCTATTTTATTTTTATTGCTGAATTCGCCATTTAGATCGATTTTGCCTTCAGGAATTTGAAGTTTGGTTTTGGTGGATAAAGCTTGCAAACCACCATTCAATTGACCGTTAATATTGATAGATTTTGGAATCTGAATACCTAAATCTTCAGCATTTACAAACTTCTGAATGTCAACGCGATTACTTTTGAAACTATAGCTTTTTAAATTCAGTTGAAGTGAATCTGGTGATGTGATTTTTGAAATTCGACCTTTGGTGTTGAAGTTGGTGTTTTTCCCCCAATTCAAATTGAATTTTTCAACATTGAAATCAGCTAAACGACCATCAATATTTAGGTTTCCATTTATTTTATTTTTAGCAATTACTTTTAAGTAGGTATTTGATTTCAAGTCAGGTGAAAATAAAAATATTTCGTTAGCATCCAGATTGAAATTTGAAAAACCCAATGAAAAATCAGTAGATTTTGGGTGATTTATCAAATCTTGTAACGAATTGTAACTTAGGTTTAAATTTCCATTTATTTCACTTCGGTTGGTGGCAAGATTCAAATTCTGTAGTTGAAAATTATCTGAATTTAAATTGGCTACAAAAGCAAATTTTTTCAATTCGAAACCGCTGGCTTCAATAAATTGAAATTTATTTAGTTCTGCACTTAGCGATTCAGATTTGGACACTTCAAAATTTTCACCTTGAAAAGTAAAATCAGATAAATCGATAGCTTGCGGGTTGAACTTTCCAAACTGAGAATTTTCTCCATTTTGAAGCACACAAATAGCATTTCGATTTATAGAAATTTCACTGACATTTACCGCCCATTCTGGCCATGAAAAAGTATCTGATTTTGTGTTTTGAGCTTTTTCCTCACTTTCTTGTTCTGGAGACTGCATTTGTAAAGACAAACTGGAATCGTTGAACAATAATTTATCTAATGAAATATCTTGTTGGTTCAAATCTACATTGAGGTTGACTAATTCAAATTCTGCTAGATCTCCGAAAAACTGTAAGTTTTCAGGCTGAGATTGGTAATCTAATTTGATATTTTCAAAGCTGAAATCATCTACAATTAACCACGGTAATTTAGAAGTTTCGCTCTCTTTTTCGTCTTCGAGTTGTTGAGTTTGGTAATATTTTAAATCTGTATTTTTCAAAGCGATTTCAGAAATATGAAATCTCATTTGTTCCAAATCCAAAGACTTTCCTTCAAGTGTAAAATCGCCAAGATTTAGATGAGCGGACATGCCTTTTTTTTCGTCGTCAAAATTTAAATCAAACTCGTGAAAGTGAATATTTCCAACTGAAATATTCATCGGTTCACGGTTTTTGGTTTTGCTGGTGTCAGCTTGATTTTCTCCAGCGAAAGCATCGACTAAAAACTGATAATTGAAATCGCTCTTATTTTTTTCTCTTGAAATATTTGCTTTTAAACCTCTCCATTCTAAAGCATCCAAACTATATCCTTCTCCTTTGATAATTGGATAAAATGGTATATCGGCTTCAAGATATTTAGAATAAACTAAAGTATCGTTTTGTTGGTCTTCCAGATACAATTCTTCGAGACTTATGTCTCCAGAAAAAGTAATATAAAGTTTTTCAATTTCAAACTTTGTGTTTGTTTTTTCGGTCACGTAATTGGTCACACGCGTGACTATAATGTCTTGCCCCCACGGAGATCTTATAAAAAGAACCAAAAGAATGAACAGAATAAACAAGATTAGCAAAGTCTTGCCAATTATTCTGACAAGACGTTTAGCCCAATGTTTATTTTGCTTTTTAGTATTTTTCACGTGTTGTTAATAAGATTCAAATTTATTGTTTAGTTTGGATAAAGCCTTAATAAGAGCGTTTAATTTAAGTTAAAACCTTTTTCCCATTTAGCTCTAAGCTGTTACAAAACTGCCTTTTTTATAAAAAAAACATAAAAAAACTGCCTGAAGAAATTCAACAGGCAGTTTTGAATAATAATTTATGAAAAACTTATTCCTTGAGAATACTAAAAATTTCAGTGGCACCATCAATGGTAACTTTCACTAAATATTTTCCAGTTTGTAAATTTTCAAGATAAATTTCACTTTGCATATTGTTTGGCAAAAGTGTTTGAACTTCTTGACCTAACATGTTGTAAATGATTACTTTTTCAATATTAGCTGAAGCGCTCATGTTTAGGTGTGTTTTAACCGGATTTGGATAAAAACTAAAATTGAATTGATCAAAACCATCTCTGATTGATAAGGTTTCTTCAACTGAAATTCCAAAATCACCGACATTAGCAACTTCCGAATCTACCTGAATATAATAAGTTGTGCCTTCAGATAAACCGCTGATTTCAAATTCTGAACTCATACTGAAATCTACATTACAAGAAATTTCAACTAAACTGGCTAAATCTGTACATCCGTTTATAGCTTCAAAAACAGCAACTTTTGGACTGATTATGCCACCGCCACTATCGAATGAAACCTCAACGATTTCAGAAGAAGGCGCAACAAAACTGAACCAAACTGAGCTTTCAGCATCGCTACTAAAGCATGAGCCAGAAGCTTCATCAGTTTGTGTAGTTGCGTTTGCATTTGTGTACTGGTCGCTAGTGGTTCCATTTTCTAAACCTAGTACAATAGCATCGCAAATATCGTCGTTAACTGGCGCATCATTTATAGATAATGTTGAAAAGTCTTCAGGATTGGTCAAATCTGAAAAACCAGATTCGCAACTTGCTTCTACATAAGCTTGGTATGGTGTTTCAGCATCCAGCCCATTTACAGTTACAGAATTTACACCAGAAATCGTTGCGCCACTTTGAACTGCAATTGCAGTTAAAGGATCGTCACCTTGATTGAAAACATACCAAACATAACCGACGGTTGCATTTTCATCGTCATCCCAGTTCAATTCAACTGAAGTTTGCTGAATGTTTGAGACACTTAAATTTGTTGGTGCGTCACATTCTTCCAGAGTTGTAAAACTAACTGCTCCACTCAAGTTACTTGTGTCAAAATTACAGTCAGATTGAACATAAGCTTGATATACAGTATTTGAGTTTAGACCGTCAATTGTTACATTAGTTTCTCCACTTGATGTAATACCAGTATCTACTGGTGTTGAAGTGTTTGGATCATCGCCAGAATTGAAAACATACCAAATAAAACCATCTGTTGAATTCGAAGTATCATCCCAGCTTAAATCTGCTCCATCTAAAGTTATGTTTGAAATCACAAGATTAGACGGCGTTTCACAACTGTTTGCTGTTGTAAATACAAGAGCTTCGGATAAATCGCTAATGTCATTGGCACAACTGGCTTCTACAAAAGCTTGATAAGTTGTAGATTCGCTTAAACCAGTAATATTTACATCGGTTACTCCTTGAGCTGTTGATCCGGTTTGTAATGGCGCATCGACTAAAGGATCGTCATTTTCAGCAAAAATATACCAGGTGAATCCATTCACAGCTGTTGACGTATTATCCCAGCTTAAATCTACTGAATTCTGTTCAATATTATTTAAAGTCAAATTAACGGGAACTTCACAAACT
>NZ_RQVT01000059.1 GCF_004010055.1 Psychroflexus aestuariivivens | reverse complement strand
AAAATCATAAATTGAAAAATAATTACTAATTTTCCCGCAACGAGTCGATATGCGAGAACGTTGGCGGTAATGTGAAAATTTCAGTTACAAAAAAAATACTATCTTTGAAATATGATGACTTTAACAGAACGACATATAATTGACTCTTATTCAAAACTTTTTGAAGGTTTAAATCCGTCAACCAAGATTGAACTTATTGAAAAGCTTACCAAATCTTTAAAAAAAGAGAAAAAATCAAAAGAAACTGATTTTTACAAGTCTTTTGGAGCATTTGAATCTGACAAATCTGCTAAGGAAATGATACAAGAAATACGAGAAAGCAGAAAATTCAGAACAAAAGATTTGAATTTTTAAATATGCAGTATTTACTTGATACCAATATTTGTGTTTTCTTTTTACGTGGAATGCTAAATCTTGATGACGTTATAAAAGAGAAAGGACTCGAAAATTGCTACATTTCTGAAATAACAGTTTTTGAGTTAAGATTTGGTGCTGAGAATAGCATAAATCCGAAAAAATCTCACAAAGCGGTTGATAAATTTATTGAAGGTCTTTCTATAATTCCAATTTACGGTTGTGCAAAAAGATATGCAGAATATAAAGTTAGATTAAGGAAAAATGGAACGCCAATGCACGATGAATTTGATTTATTGATTGGTGTAACAGCTATTGAAAATGAATTAACTTTAGTAACTGATAATACAAAAGATTTCAAAAATTTTGATGAATTGAATCTTGAGAATTGGTATTCGAGATAAAAACACTACCGCCAACACTGCATATCGCTCATTGCGGATTTTGGGCTGAATTCGAAGTTTTTGGATTTTCTGGAAGTTAAAATCAATAATTGAGAAATAATTACTAATTTTCCCGCAACGAAGCGATATGCGAGAACGTTGTGCATAATTTATGAAAAAAGAACATCCAGATATAGTTTTAAACAAGTTCGGAGTTAAAGTTCTAATTCGAAATACTGCATCTTATGCTACATTTGTGAATGAAAGTGTAAACCTTGAATTTATGCTGATGTTCATTTTATTCGCTGAACATAATGATAAAGGAAAACTTAAAGAGCAACTATCTGAAATATATAAAGAAGGAAATCCAAACATAGTCTCTGAAAAATTAGAAACATTTTTTAAATCCAAAGAATCTGACGTTATATTTGACATAAATAGTTACGAATTATATTTTGGACAAATGGCTTATTGTCGTTTAGTTGATAATGCATTATGTTACTTTAAAGACGTTTTAAGTGAAGTTGTTGTAAAGGAGCCGAGAGTTTTAAAATCTACAAAGGAAAAAGAAAATTATGACTTTATACTCTCTTTTGAGACTATTGATGAATTAAAAAAAGCCTTATCTGATAAGAAAATAAAAGAGCTATTTTATGGAAATATTGAAGATATTAAAAAATTCTTTCTAAACAGATTAGGCGTGAAATTGTTCGATAATGAAAAAGATGAGAAGGACTTTTCAATGGTAATAAAGCAAAGAAATTTAATTGTTCATAATCGAGGAGTAATTACTCAAGAATTAGCAGATGAATTTTCTGTTTTCAGAGAAATGGTAGGACAAGAACTTATGTTTAAATATGATCGTCTTTCTATAATAAATGGACTTATAAATAACTTAATTATTGAAATAGATATTAAGCTGAGAGAAAAATTTGACTTAAAAACATTTGACGTGTAAAAACTATGCACAACACTGCATATCGCTCATTGCTGATTTTCGGCTGAAATCAAGGTTTTGGGATTTTCTGGGAATAAAACCATAAATTAAAAAATAATCGCTAATTTTCCCGCAACGAAGCGATATGCGAGACCGTTGGCAACAAGCTGAAAAAACGAAATGCTGAAAGGAAAACGAAAACTGATTTTACTAATTGTTATTGTAATTCTGACTTTTATTTTCGGAATGCGATACGAATTGGATTATCGGATTTTGACTCGCAGAACGGTAAAATATTTAGCAGATTACAAACTCGGATTTTATGGTGGAAAAGACTTTCGGATTTTTGAAACCGACATTGCTTTCATTCTGACTTTAATACCAATCGGATTTTATTTCACATCTCGAAAGATTAGTTCTCTAAAAAAAATAATCGGACTGAATCTAATCTATCTGATTTTAATTCCGACTTTTTACTGTTTGTATTGCTTTCTCGAAAGTCAGTTCATTAAAATAACCATAACGAACCCAATAATGAATGACGGAATTTTGAAATATCATCAAAATAACGTGAATTATAGAATGATTTTATTTCTGACAATAATCTCGACTTTTATAAGCGGAATAATAATTAAGAGAATAACGAATGGAAAAAAGCCAGTTGCCAACAATGTATAACCGCAATTACGGCGGATTCGACTACGTCCGAATCCAC
>NZ_RQVT01000042.1 GCF_004010055.1 Psychroflexus aestuariivivens | reverse complement strand
TTTGAAACTGAATTGAAAAGTTTTTGAGTTTTTGCGCGCTACTGCGCA
Source organism: Psychroflexus aestuariivivens (assembly GCF_004010055.1). Classification (GTDB taxonomy): domain Bacteria; phylum Bacteroidota; class Bacteroidia; order Flavobacteriales; family Flavobacteriaceae; genus Psychroflexus; species Psychroflexus aestuariivivens. The sequence continues at coordinate 3,479 of NZ_RQVT01000042.1, read as the reverse complement.
TACACGAATCCGTTGGCAACAAGCTGAAAATAAAAACAAAATGAAAAAAAAAGATTTAAATAATAAGTCGACTGAAAAATTACAATCAGAATTAAAAACTATTAAAGCATTAACTGGAGTATTAATTGGAAGTTTGTTAGTGTTATTTGCAGTAAGTATTTACGGTCTAATAACGATAGAAAATAAATCAATATTTATCGCATTAATTGCAGTTGGAATTTCTTTGATTGCTATTCTTCCATTGCAATTCGGGAACATTAAAAAAATAAAAACGGAACTTGATTCAAGAAAAGTTTTTAATTAAATACACATAATGAATTTAAAAGCAATATTTCATTACATAAGTTATCTTCAATATCCGTTAATGCTTATTGCATTTTACTATGCGTTGAGTCCATATCTTTCTGGAATAGAAAACCTAAAAGATAATACAAATTTGATTTTCCTTAAACTAAATACTGGATTAATCTTTATGGGACTTGCAGTAAGCTTTTCTTCATTGCAAGATACTACAAAGACACAAAATAAATTTTCAAAAGATATTTGGGAAAACCCAAAAAAGGGAAAAATTGTCATTTCCGTAATGGCTATAACAATTTTTTTGTTCATTATATTAGGATTAGTTAGCTATTTAAATTCTTTTGATGGAATATTAAATGACTTATCTATTGGGTTTATCGTATTAGGTTTAGGAATGTTTGGGTTTTTAAAAGCTGCTGTCGAAATGTTTGAAAACCACAGAAAAGATAAAAATCCTGACTAAAAGGAAAATTCAAAAGCCAGTTGCCAACATCTAGTATAGCAAATAGCTTTTATGAGCTAAATACAAAGGTTTGGTATATTTATGAAAATTAAAGAAAAACTGAATGGTAAGTTTGTGTTTGCACGCTACTTGCCATACTAGAGAACCGTTATGCCTAATTATAACCAAAAATTATGTCAAAAAATAATAATCAAGAGAATAATGAAATTATGACTATTGAAGAAGCTTCATTTTCTGATTTACTCGAAACAAATTTAGATAGATTTCTTGAAGAATTGTCAGCTCTTAATGATACACTTCCCATTCAAATAGTAATGTTGTCAATTAAGCATAAAGAATTGATTAAAAAGCTTGAGAGAATATCAACTACGAGTGAAGAAATTGATGAAGATGGAAACGAAATTGTTAGATATAAAGTTACTGAAGATGAAATTGATGAGTTCCCAAAAATACATAAACATTTAAACAGAGCAGACATTGCGAAAAAAATTATTCCTAGAAATTTTATTGTTTCAATTATCAGTCAATACGATGCTTTTCTTGGAGAGTTGGTGAGAATAATTTATGATATAAATCCAAATCTAATTAGGTCAAGTGAAAAAGAGCTAAATCCAAGTGATCTTTTTAATTTTGATTCTATTGAAGATTTAAAACTTCACATAGTTGATAAAGAAGTTGATTCTCTTCTTCGTGAAGAACATTTAGAACAATTAAAAGTTCTTGAAAAAAGGATTTCAAAAGTAACAAAAAATGAATTTTATTTAACTAAAGGCTTACCTGTATTAAAAGATTTTGTTGAATTAACTCAAAGACGAAATCTTTTTGTTCATACTAATGGAATTGTAACTAGACAATATCTTGACATAAACAATAAATGGAAGTTTAAAGACTGCAAATCATCTTTAAACGATGAACTCAGAGCAGAACCAGGATATTGTGAAAATTCTTATAGGGTTCTCTTTGAAATGGCTGTAAAATTAACACATGTATTATGGAGAAAATTTTTACCGGAAGATAGGACTCGTGCTGATGAACACCTTAATCAAATTATTTATGACTTGCTTGTGGATAGTGAATATTCTCTAGCCGTTACAATTTCTGATTTTTGCACAAATACGATTAAAAAGTTCTCATCAGAGCAGCTTAGAAAATTTATTGTAATAAATAAAGCAATTGCGTATAAATTACTTGACAAAAAAGATGAATGCAATAACATAATTGATAATGAAGATTGGTCAATTGGTAATGAATTTAAACTAGCAAAATTAGTTTTGCTAGATGAATTTGAAAAAGCAAAACAACTGATGATTAAGATTGGTGCAGATGATGAGCTTTTAAATAAAGGTGCATATGAAAATTGGCCACTTTTTAAAGTATTCAGAAAAACTAAGGAATTTAAATCAGCTTATTTTGAATTATTTAATCAAGAATTTTCACTAGAAGAAATTCAAAATAAAGAAAAAGTGGAACATGAGAAAGAAGTAAATTTAGATTTAGATGACGTAGAATAACTAGGCATAACAGCGCATAACAAAAATGGCGAGATTTGGTACTGAAACGAGAGTTTTGGGTATTTTTAGAAAGTAAAAAATTTAACCGAAAAACTTGCGCATTTTAAGTCGCCACTTTCGTTATGCGCGATACGTTGTGTGTAATTAAAACAAACCTATGAAAGAATTTGAAACTAATCAATATATTGAACTTTATGACCCTTTCAAAAGCAGATATTTGCCTGTCAGAATTTTAAAGAAAAATACTGATGGATATTTGGTAAAATTCATATCAATTGAAAAAGAAATCAATATATATGAATATCAATTAAAGAATTACGGTTACAGAGAGCTTTGGAATTCAAGAGAATTATTAGAGTTTTTAGAGTTTAAGAAAAGTGGACTTAAAAATCAGCTTGGTTCTTTAATCGTTTGGGAGTGTTTGCTTGGCGAACTAAAAAATAATGGCAATAACCATTTCATCTATGAGTACAGTTCCAAGTTTCTTGGTTATGCCCTTTTGCAAGAAAACTCATTTAATGAATTTGAAAAGGATTTTGCAAAATTAAATTACAATTCTGACAGTACGGAATTTGAAAAGAAATATCTGATTAGTAGTTCTGCTAATCAATTGTTCAATCACTTAAAAGATATTAATCCAGACAAATACAATATTGAAAAAATAGACAAAATTGTAAAGGAGTATAGAAGTATTTAATAATCAAAAACAAATAAAATGAGAAAAGTAGTTATCCTAAATTTATTATTGTTGGTGTCGTCATTTGCGATTAGCCAAAACTCTGAAGAAAAAAATGATTGTGATTTACCTGCTAATTTCGAAGAACCCAAAAGCGAAAAAAAAGTTTTAAGGTGGCTTAAGAAATTTGACGCAACAACCGATGATTTGAAAAAGCACGTATCCGTCGAGAATGATGTGAATTTAGAAAATGTAACCTTAATTAGAATATCTGAGCAAAAAGGAAATGGAATGTACATTTTATGTGTTAATGGAAAAAGAATGAAATATCGTAGAATGGGTAGTGTGTTTTCTCGATTAGATGAAAAACTCTTTGATGGAAATTAGCGAAAATAACTACACACAACAACGTATATAGCTCATAGCTAATTAGTTGATTAAACAAAGTTAAGGCGTATTTGGAAAATCGCCAAATTTTTAAATTTGACGATTTCCAATAAAAAAGATAAATAGTAAAATTTAAAAATCT
>NZ_RQVT01000016.1 GCF_004010055.1 Psychroflexus aestuariivivens | reverse complement strand
CACTCCTGCAAATAGAAATCCAAAACGCTAACGCATTTTTTGTCTTTTTCAATTAGACTAAGCTTTCAAGCAAAGCTTGGGCTTAGTCTAATTGAAAAATCCAATACCTTTTGGTATTGGATTTCTGCTTGATGTGGGTCATACTGGATTCGAACCAGTGACTTCTACCCTGTCAAGGTAACACTCTGAACCAACTGAGTTAATGACCCGAACTAAATAAAAAAACCCTAACATTTGCTAGGGTTAGTGGGCGATGAGGGGTTCGAACCCCCGACCCCCTCGGTGTAAACGAGGTGCTCTGAACCAGCTGAGCTAATCGCCCTAAATTGGGATTGCAAATATAAACCTAATTTTTATTTCTCAAAAATAAATTTCACTTTTTATTTCACATATTTCACCCACAAACTGAAACTTAAAATTCATGTATGAATAGTTCTTGATAAACAATGGTTTAAATTTAAAAACAACAAACCAAAAAACTTTAAAAAGAAAAAAGTATCTTCGTTATTTAAATTATATCGACTAAAATGAAACTTTTAGAAACATTAAAAGAAGAAAAATCATGCAATCTAAAAGGTGGTATTTATCATAAAACTCAAATAAGACTTACTTACAACACCAACAGAATAGAAGGTAGTAAATTATCTGAAGAACAAACAAGATACATTTACGAAACCAATACCTTATTTACTGAAAAAGAAACAAATACGACAAACATTGACGATATTATTGAAACAGTGAATCATTTTCAGTGTTTTGATTATATGCTAAAAATAGCTGACGAACCTTTATCAGAAAAACACATTAAAAAATTTCATAAAAAATTAAAATTAAACACTTCAGACTCAAAAAAGGAATGGTTTAAGGTTGGGGCATATAAATCAAAGCCTAATGTTGTTGGAGAAATTGAAACATCTAAACCAAATGAGGTAAAAAAACACATTAGTGAGTTGTTGAACACTTATAATAAAAAAAATAATATTGAAATTTATGATATTATTGATTTTCATTATGAATTTGAGATAATTCACCCATTTCAAGACGGAAATGGTAGAGTTGGAAGACTTATAATGTTCAAAGAATGCTTAAAAAATAATATTGTCCCATTTATTATTGAGGATGAATTTAAATTTTACTATTACAGAGGTTTGACAGAATACGCAAAAATAAAAGGCTATTTAGTTGATACCTGTCTATCTGCACAAGATAATTATACAGAATTAATGAAATATTTTGAAATCGAAAGATAAAAAAATAGAAGCAGTGCCCAACAATATGACGAAATTTATGACTGAAATGAAAGGTTTATGTATTTTTAGAAATTAAAAGTTTAGCCGAAAAGCTTACACATTTTAAGATCCCACTTATGTTGTTTGTAAACCCTTACAAAACTTCCGCTACAGTAAACGTACTTCCGCCGACATAGATTAAATCTGAGACTGTAGCTTGTGATCGAGCTGAGTTTAATGCTAAATTTATACTTGAATAAACTTCACCCTTCAATTTGTATTTTGATGCTGCATTTTGTAAATCTTCAGCGGCTAAACCTCTTGGAATATCAGGTCGTGCGAAATAATAATGAGCAGTGTCGGGAAATAAAGGCAAAATTCGACTCAAATCTTTATCATTGACAACCCCTAAAACAATATGCAATTCATCGAATTTTTCAGAAAGCAATTGCTCTATGACATAAATCAAAGCTTCTTTGTTATGTCCTGTATCGGCAATGATTTTTGGCTCAAAACCTATTTGCTCCCATCGCCCTCTCAGCTTTGTTTGTTTCACAACATTTAGCAAACCATGTCGAATATGTGCTTCTGAAATTTTGAATGAAGTTGACTTATTCAACAGCTCTGTTGCTGAGAGTACAGTTTTGATATTTTTAGTTTGGTAATTCCCGATGAGGTCAGATTGATAATCTGATTTTTCTGAATTGGCAAAATGAATTTCAGCGGAAACCTCAAGCGCTTTAGCTTCAAAAACAGGCTTGGTTTCGCTATTCGTTTCGCCTATGATTACAGGTATATTTGCTTTTATGATACCAGCTTTTTCTGCAGCAATTTCACTTAAAGTTTCTCCTAAAAAAGCAGTATGATCCAAACCAATATTCGTGATGACCGACAATATCGGTGAAATGATATTTGTAGAATCCAAGCGACCGCCCAAGCCGACTTCTATAATCGCTACGTCCACTTGTGCTTTTGCAAAATAGGCGAAAGCCATACCGACACTCATTTCAAAAAAAGACAACTTTTGCTTTTCTAAAAAGGATTTGTGTTGGTGGATAAATTCGGTAACTTCAGTTTCAGAGATTTCTAAACCGTTGATTTTAATTCGTTCTCGGAAATCTTTCAAATGTGGTGAAGTGTACAAACCGACTTTATATCCAGCAGATTGAAGCACAGAAGCCAACATATGACTCACAGAGCCTTTGCCATTGGTACCACCCACATGAATGCTTTTGAAATTATCCTGTGGCTGATCCAAAACCTTACAGAATGCCTGAATATTAGTTAAATCTTTTTTGAAAGCTGTTTGTCCCTGCCGCTGATACATAGGCAATTGCTGAAACATCCAATCCAGCGTATCTTGGTAAGTCATTTGTTATTCAGATAATTTGAAAACGTAAGTGATGAATCCAATTTGTCGTGATGGTGCGTCAGGATCACTATTGAATTTGGTGGCCAATGCTGCGCGTTTGGCTGGCTCTGTCAAACAACTGCTGCTATTGGTTGTGCCTTTAACGCCAGGTGTTGCACGAATAACATTACCTTGACGATCAACCTCAATTTTAACGACCACTTCACCTGACTCGTCACACTTCTGAACAAATTTTTCTTTATTCAAAGCTTTTCGCCCTCCCAATCGGTAGTTGCCATCGCCATCGAGACCTTTACCAGTACCATAGTAGTTTTTGGCATTAGGATCGCCATCTGGATCACCTTTATCTCCAGCTTGATTGTCATCGCCTTCTCCGCCTTCAGCTTCACCGTCATTTTCAGGCCCATTCATCATACTTTCCATCGCATCGGTTACCGATTGGTCAGGTTTTGGATCAGGTTTCGGTTCTGGCTCAGGGTCGGGTTTAGTTTCTTCAACTTTCTCAACCTTTTCTTGTGTCTCTTCTTCAGGTTTTTCGGTCACTTCTTCTGGCGTTTCTTCCTTTTCCTTTTCATCTTCAATCACAGGCGCATCTTCAGTATCCTGAGTCAAGACTTCTTCTTCGACTTCTTCTGTACTTGTTTCTTCCACTTCTTGTGGTGGTGGCGTATTTTGTTGAGGCGAGGTTTTGATGGGCTCGGTTGGCTGTACATCGCCAGAACCAACATCAGTTGTACCAAAATTGACCGCTATACCACGCTCTTCTGGCGGATCCATATAGGTTAAGCCAAAAAAGAACATCAATAGGAAAAACAATATGTAAATCACCGAAGTGATCACAAATGATTTTTTTTCATGTTTGGTTTTCAATATAGCCACAATTCAATTTATTTGGGTTTGACCGCTAATACAATTTTGTATTTATTTTGGTTGGCAATATCCATAATCCGTACCGCTTTTTCAATAGGCACACCTTCTTCTGCTCTCAGAATAATCGTCGGATCTTCTACACCTCGGAGTTTGGATTTTAGCGCAGCTTCCACTCTAGATGAAGCGACTTTTTCGTCATTGATATAAAATTCCAAATCCTTGGTAATACTCACCGACACGTTCTGTTGACTGGTAGTTTTGCCTTTGGCTTTGGGTAAAATTAAATCCAAAGCTTCAGGTGTAATCACTGGCGAGGTCAGCATGAAAAAAATCAATAACAGAAAAACTATATCTGTCATGGAAGACATGCTGAACTCTGGACTTACTTTATTTCGACCTCTTAAATTCATAATTAAGTGGGTTCATTTAATAAATCAAGGAAATCTACGGCAGTCGCTTCCATTTGGTGTACAACTTTATCGGTTTTCACAACCAAATGGTTATAACCGATATAAGCGATAATTCCAACTATCAAACCAGCGACAGTCGTTGTCATTGCTGTGTAAATTCCTTCTGCCAAAGAACCCATTTCAGCTTGACCACTACTAGTGGCCAATTCATGGAATGCCAAAACCATACCAATTACGGTTCCTAAGAAACCAATCATTGGGGCAGCTCCGGCGATGGTTGCGAGAATACTTACGTTTTTCTCCAGTTTATAGACTTCCAAACGCCCTGCATTTTCAATGGCTGTATTGATATCTTCCAAAGGCGAACCAATTCTGGAAATCCCTTTATCTGTTAATCTCGCCACTGGTGAATTTTCCTGAGCACAACGCATTTTTGCAGCTTCAATATTGCCAGCAGAAACGTTGTCTTTGATTTGATTCATAAAATTCTTATCGGTTTTGGACGCCGCTTTGATGGCAAACAAACGTTCAAAATAAATATACATGGCTGCTGCGAGCAATACCATCAAGATAATGATAATGATAGTTCCCCCGGATCCACCACTGAATAACAAATCTAAAATCGATAGGGTTTTTTCTTCTGAAACCTCTTCTGCTGCGCCTTCAGCGGTTTCGGCAGATTGCTGCACAAAGTATGTTAACATGCTGTCTTTTTTTATTTCTATTTTAAACGCTAATGTAAGGAATAAATTTTATTTTGAAATTTTAGTTTTTGATTTCAAGTTGATTTGTTTCAGGAAACAGGTATGTTAAAGTTTGATGTTTTAAATTGGAACTGGTTTACTGATGATTTGAAAGTTTTGGCCATTAGCTTTTTTGCATTTGGTCTATGGCTTAGGCTGAAGAGAGTTAGATATTAGATGTAGATGTGTAAATTTGAAGTCAAAAATTTGAAATATCCTGCTGTCAGTTCGAGTGTTTATTACGACTGGCAAGGGCGTAATAAATGTATCGAGAACTAAGTTTATGTTTTTCGATAGAATAACTTCTCGATACTATTTCAATAGCTTCTTATCGAATCTTTTGAAATCACTCGAAGT
>NZ_RQVT01000007.1 GCF_004010055.1 Psychroflexus aestuariivivens | reverse complement strand
GTATTTATGTCAAATTGATTTAAAACCATCATGAGATTTTGTTTTTGACAAAGCTAGCGGGTACATTCACAACTTCTGACCGAAAAATCGCCGAGTTTTGACTGAAAATTAGCCGAGTTGACCGGCTATTTTTCTAGTTACTGATTATCAGTGCTTAAGCCTTTTAATTTATAGACTAAATCCACATATTTTTGCCGCTCATTGGAGTAACATTTGGCTAAAGTTTCTGTGGGAGACATTAATGTGATGGGAAATCCGGCAGTATTGAACCATTTTCGAAAGTCTTTATCCATGACAAGAATAAATCCTTCTTCGTACATACGTCTATAAAAGTAGCAAATGGATTGACGCATGTAAATGGCTTTTGCTAGTGTGCAAAAGACAGCATAGGATTGGTAATTCAGAAAAATATCTTTAGGAAAGTCGGGGGGCTTATTTTCTCCGGGCTGTTCTGAAGTTGCTGGGTTTGATTCAAGATTGAATAAGGTTTTAAACTCCTGTTCAATAACATCAAAAATTTTGGGCATGTTATTGAAATTGGCTTGCAAATCTATGTCTCTAACAATCTGCAGATACCAAACATAAACGCCTTTTTTGAGCTCAGTTTGCTGATCTAATGGAGTTATGGGAGAATCTGAGAGGTATAAAATCTTTTTGATAACTTGCTTTATCTCTTCATTGATTTCAATATCAAAACTGCCATTTTCTATAAAATCACTAATCATGGTTTGAATAATGATATTTCTAAGCTGTCCCAGTGCATGATCTAATTTATCTAATTCAACAAATTGTTTATTTATTCCTTTGGCTAACATGTAGTCAACAAAATAAATTTCGTTGTCATCATAATTTTCATCTTCAAAATTGACACTTCTATTTAGTGAATGTACTAAAGCATCAAATGATTTAAAATTCTGATATTGCTCAGCAATGCAATCATGATATTTTCTAGCTAAACTTTCAGTTATTTCTTTGGTAAAATCACCTTTTTCATAAGATTCAGCAGCTTGTTCCTGAAGGAAAAACCTTAAGTCCATCAGTTCTATATCTGCAAAGCTTTTCATTGGCGATGAAGTATAAGTGCTGTTTTCACTGTCTTCAAGCTTAAAAATTTTTATGCTAGTACTGATTATCTTTCTTTCAATTTCATGCGTTAACGAGATATTACCTTGATTATAGTTCAAATCCTCAACTTTTTTTATAAAAAACAAGGTAAGCAAAGAAATTTTTTAGAAAAAAATCAAAAAGAGAAAAGCTTCCTTTAGATATGATTTCGTCGCTAAATCTATGATTATGAAGAAATGGGTTTTTATCGTAAAAATCGAAAGTATTGAACATAATTATTGCTTAGTTTTATACAAAAATACAAAAAGCCCGTATATATTTTAAAACTCCAGTAGTGTTTTGGTGATTTATGACTTGTGAATTTCAGTTTACAAATTGTTTTAAAGTAATTCAACTTGAAACTTTTAACTTATTGCCTACCGCATATATCTTATAGACTTTTGAGAGTGGAAGATTTGAAGAGAGTTGATTTCAGAATTCAGACTCATCAATCTGAAATGAGAAATCATGCTTTCAGTTCGAGTGTTTTGTTTTCAAAATAGAAAATCCGACATCTCTCAAAGCTTCAGGATTAAAAATAAAAAACCTGACCACAGGATAAAATGGTCAGGTTCTCAGATTGGTTTAAGGATAGTTTTCACAATAGATAATATTTTAAATTTCTTTTATCTATAGCACTTTACAAATATATAGGGATAATTTACTTGACACAATACCTAGTACTGGGTATTTTTTGGGTTTATATTCTAAATTTTGAGTTTTTCAGTTATAGATTTGTGTGATTTTGAATTTCAGGTTTCTTAGGTTACAGTTTGTTGATTGTGAATTTCAACTTGAAGCTTTCACCACTTGTAACTTGAAATTTACGCTTACAGCCTTTAGCAAAACTGGTTAACTAGTGATTTGTAACTAATAAATTGGATTTCGAATTTTACGTTGTAGGTTGCAGTTTGTTGAGATTCCACATAAATTTCTTAGGGATTTTGCGAAATGATAGTTTATTTATGATTGACTCGTGGTTCTTTTGTCCTGTCTCCTGTTTCTAGGTTCTTTTCTCCAAACTGTTGATTTTAGGTTTCAGACTCATTAATTTGAAATTATAAATTTGAAATATCCTACTGTCAGTTCTAGTTTTTTTACGACCGGCAAGGGCGTAATAAATGTATCGAGAACTAGTGATGATTTCTTCTCGATACAATTTTCCTGCTGCTGACCGCATCAGTAAAATCACTCGAAGTGACAAATTTAGATTGAAAGATGTTAGATTTCAGATCTTATACACATAACTCTGAAATATCCTACTGTCAGTTCGAGTGTTTAGTACGACCGAAATGGGCGTAATAAATGTATCGAGAACTATTGATGATTCAGTTAGAATAACTTCTCGATACTATTTCAATAGCTTCTTATCGAATCTTTTGAAATCACTCGAAGT
>NZ_RQVT01000064.1 GCF_004010055.1 Psychroflexus aestuariivivens | reverse complement strand
TTTACGATTGAAAAACTAAGGGCTGTGCTTTTTTGGTCGCCACTGAAAGATACACTTCCCGTTACCAGCAAGCTGAACCCAACAAAACGCAAATGAAAAAACGATATTCTACTTTAATAATTCTATTAACCTCATTCTTAACTTTTGCTCAAGAAAAATTTGAACCAACAATTCTAATACTTTCCCCAAATGAAACAAAATATGAGAAATCATTCAAGAAAGAAATAGCAGAATACAACAATAGTATTGAAAAAAACAACAATACTTCAGAAACAGAATCTTATCTTAAATCTGAAGACTTTTTATCACAACCCGAAAACATTCGAGAGATGATAAAAAGTGAAATAGAATTTGCTAAAAACATTGATTTCTTTAAAAATGCAAGTTCTATTTCCGAACAATTTTTAGCATATCGCTTTTTTGAAAAATTCCCAAATCTATTAATTATTCTAAAAGACAAAAAAAGTAATGGTTCTTTAAACAATTTAAAAAGTATATCCGAAAATAATAAATTTCAGTATGTTCTTAATTTCTCAAGAATTGAGTTATACAAACAAAATAATGTCGGTTATGCAAAAATCAAAGTTGAATTGTTTGACAACATATCAAACTCGCTAGTTTTAGATAAAACTTATATTGGAGATTGGAATAATCCAGGATTTGAGTTTGCGTGTACTAATGAATCAATTAACTGTACAATTAATAATGCTTTGTCAAAAGCATTGAACGATATTATTTACACAATTGCAGTTAATAGTCCGACATTAAAAAAAGAAAAACAATTAAGTCAAGAAAGGTTTAATATTCTTTCAAATGAATATTTAAGAAAAGAGTTTGATAAAAAATTTTTAGAAACCATTTTATCCAGAAATAATGACAAACCTTTCCAATTATTGCTAAATGCTGACAAAACAAAATTTGTAGCTTTTTTTACTGAGCAAGTTTCTTCTCAAAATTTTAAAGATTTAACAAAAAATAGAAAAGATAAAAACGTAAAAATCATTTCACCCAAAGACATTAAGGACAAGGAGTTTCTTGAAGAAATTCCAAGAACATATGCTTACATTATTAAAGCTGTAAAATACAATGATGAATGGTATTATGAAAAATCAAATGTTACTTATTTTCAAGCAAACTCAATAAATGAAGGACAGGAACAATTTTTTAATAATCTTCAACAATGGAATTTTTTCAAAGAAAATTCAACGGAATTAAATCCTGACTTTTGGGAAACAAATTTATTTGAAAAAGTGCCTGATTTAAAAAAAGACCCAGATTGGGATAAATATGGTGAAGATATGTGGAAGTCAGATGAAATTAATAATAGAAATTATATTGGATTATATGAAATTGTTGCAGACTCTTTTAGAAAAGAAAAGCAATCAAAAAACACTTCGTTCGAGGAACGATTAAGCGAAAACATCTTTAAACCAGCATATGAAATTTTAAAGAAAAATAATCCTAATAGTTATTCAAAATTATCTGTTCATTCTTTAATATATTCTGAAAAAAGAGATTTAGCAATTAATCCTGTTTTAGTAACTGACAAGGATGGAATAAAAAAACTACATTATTTTGTGGCGTTTAATGATTCTCAAAAGTTATATGAATGGAACTATTTTGAGCCCGTAGTTATTAAAGGAAATTTATTTGGAAGCAAAGTTGTTGACCAAATTGATTCTATAACCAAATGGAATTTTTCTGTTGACAATCTAAATGATGAAAAATTTTGGAATCAATATGTTTTATTAAAAGAAGGAAATAATTATAAATTTTTAAAGGAAATAAAAGAATAAAGCCAGCTGGTAACAACGTATATAAAAAATAGCGGTTTTAGTGCTTAAACGAAAAATAAATAATAAAATAAAGGTTAATTATAAACTGAAAAGTTAGTGCATAGAAATCCGCTACTTTTCATATACAAGACCGTTACCTGCCATATAACCACAAATGAAAATTACAGCTTTAACATTAGGCTTTTTCTTATTAACAAACTTCTCTTTTTCCCAAATGAAGAAAAAGGATTTGAACGGAATATGGAAAACGGACATTGAATTGTTTTCTAAAACCGACACGATTAAATTTTATCGGAATTTAAAAAGCTGTTATCAAACGTGGTGGACTTTTGAAAAAAGAAATTTTAAAACAAACGAATTAAACATTTGTACTGAACCACCTCGAATAAGCGGAATTGTGGGAACCGAAAAACTTAAATTTAGAAAAACAGATTTTGGTCAAGTAATAGAATATTACCAAAATGATAATCTAACCGACAAATTCCGAATTATTGAATTGGTTGAAAAAAGTGAGCCAGAACTCAAACTTATGCGTTTTGACAAACTGACTGAACAAAAGCTTTATAAATATGTAGATTCTTTAATCTATAAAGTTTTGAAATATAAACCTGATTTAAAAATAAGTGAAAATATTAGTGAAGTATTAAATCCTAATGGTAATCCAAATGTAAAAATTAAAGTAAGAGATGGCGGAAATGGAAATCCTGAACCTCTTATTGTTGTGAATGGAAGACCTTTAGAGAACAGAGAACTCTTAAAAGAATTGTTGTTAGTGGAAACCTATGCGATTAAATATTTGACCAAAGAACAATCAGCAAGTATTTATGGTTCGAGAGCTATAAATGGAGTTATACTTTTACTGACATCGGAAAAAAGATTTAAGAAAATATGGAAAAAATACGGCAGGTAACACCGGCTATAGTTCATTGCTTCTGTCTTTCCTCTCGGAAAGTCCTCGCAAATTTGCTATCTTCGGTTTACGGCGGAAAATCCTCGCGGATTTTCACGCAACGAAACCATAGCCAAACACGTTGCCATTCATTGTAAAAAAACACGTAAATGAACGAAATTAGAAAGTTTATTGATAATATT
>NZ_RQVT01000019.1 GCF_004010055.1 Psychroflexus aestuariivivens | reverse complement strand
GCCGCCTTCCTTATTTGCAATAAAAGCCTCTAGAAATAGAGGCTTTTTTGTTTTAATCAAACAATCTTTGACAATAAATAATAATTCGAGTCTTATTTATTTTTGTAAATATCAAATACTCTATTTTTCCTGAAGTTTTCAATTTATATTTCTTTTGGATTTCTAAAGTAGCCATCCCATAATTCCTACTAATTAAATTCACACCTGATGATTTAAATTTTTTCTTTAAATCTTTCGTTTTAATGATCTGAATAAATTTAAAAATTTTACCAGGAAATTCATCTATTTTTTCATTAGAGGTAAATATATTTGAGTTTAAGTCTATTTTTTTTAAATTATATTTAACTGATAAAGTATTAAACAAACCACTCTTCATAATTCCTGAATTAGGCTCATATAAATATTTCAGAGGTAAAGAAAATTCAGTATTAAGCTGTATTTCTTCATTTTTATTTCCTTCAAATTTTGAAAATTGATTAGAAGTTTTGTAATTATAAATTTTTATATTCTTATAATTAAATTCTCTCCAATCAATAAGCCATAGGATTTCTTTTACTTCATTTTTAATGCAAATTATTTGCACTTCTCGAATACCTTTAAGTTCTTTAAATCCCATGTTAAGGTCATACATAGGTGATGTTTTTATCATTAATTGCCTACAATGCTCTTCAAATATTTTATAATTTTCAATAATGTTAGGTAACGAATTTTCAAGTTGTATTACTTTTTTTCCTTCATTTCTACGTGAAGGATCTATATAAATCCAATCGTAAGTTTTAGTAGAATTTTTTAAATAATCAATACCATTCCCGTTGACAGAAAAGATATTACTTACTCCAAGTATTTCAAAATTATATTTTGAAATCAGAGATAGTTCATCATTTAATTCTATATGTGTAACTTGCTTTGCGCGCTTAGAAAAGTAAAAATCATCGACTCCAAAACCTCCTGTTATATCCAAAACTTTAGAATTTTTGTCAATAATTTTTGACTTATGATTCGCTGTTATTTCAGATGATGTTTGTTCTAAATTTAGTTTCGGTGGATAAATTACCGAATCAGCATTAAACCAAGTTGGAAGTTTTTTCTTTATTTTTAATTTACTTTCAATTTGGATGGCTATATCTTTTATTGAAATATCTTCAAAAGGACTTCCTTTCAATATTAACCTTGTAATATCTTCATTCAAATTCTCGATAATAAAATCTTGTACCTCTTTTCGAGATAATCGTTTTATTTTCTCTTTAAAGTCATCTATTGAGTTCATATAGTGCAATTCCACAAGATTGGGCAACATTGATGCTCGAGTTTAATCCAAACATAGGTATATGATAAATGGAATCTAAAATTGATATAACTTCTTTTGAAATTCCACCAATTTCATTTCCTAAAACCAAAGTACAAGTTTGTATATTTTCTTGTATATGATAAATGTTTTTGCTTTCTGAGGTAATTTCAATCCCAATCTTAATTTGAGTTACTTCTTTTAAAACTTCAATAGGATTGTCATAAAATTCAATATGGAGATTTTTTTCTGTTGAACGAGATGTTCTTTTAAACCTAGAGCTCCTTAAATCTGCCATATTCGATTTATTTAGCCAAATTTTTTTTACTCCAAAAGCTTCAGCGTTTCTGAAAATAGCTCCTAAATTTGCTGGGCTATTTAGTTTTTCAAGAAATAATTCAACTTTTATAGAATTTTTTTGATTCTCAATATCTTGATGCTCTAATTGATATTGTTTCATCTTAATTTAAAAATGCATATTTTAAAATATTACTTCCCATCTTCAAGGCTTTCAAACGAATTTCCTTTGGGTCGTTATGCACAGATTCATCTTCCCAACCGTTTCCAAGATCACTTTCATAAGTAAAAAGAAGCATAATCCTGCCATTATCATCTTCAATAGCAAAAGCTTGTGGTGGCTTGCCATCGTGCTCATGAATTTTTGGTAAACCATTTTCAAAAACAAATTTATTTTTGAAAATAGGATGATTACTTGATAATTCTTTCAATTCTCGATTTGGAAAAACCTTTTTGATGGCTTCACGGAAATATGGCTCCATTCCATAATTGTCATCGGCATGAAGAAATCCACCACTAAGCATGTAATTCCTTAGGTTTTTTGCAGCTTCTTCAGAAAAATATACATTACCATGACCAGTCATATGAATGTAAGGATATCTGAAAATTTCAGGACTATCTGGCTCAACTTCCTCAGCTTGAGCATCTATTTTTGTTGAAATATTTTCGTTCGCAAAAGCAATCAGATTTGACAATGAAGTAGGATTACTGTACCAATCACCACCACCTTCATATTTTAATAATCCAATTTTTTGACCGTGAGCTAGAATACCAACAAGGAGGAAAATATTTATAAAAATAAATTTCATAAAGAACGCATTAAATTAATTGTATGACAGGCAACAATTCCAGCAGTTTCTGTACGAAGTCTTGAATCTGAAAGATTGATTGCTTCAAAACCGTGACTTAAAGCTTTCTCTATTTCTGTACTGGAAAAATCGCCTTCAGGACCGATTAAAACTAAGATATTTTTTTCAATTTTGGAAGAAAGTTCTGATTTTTCTGAATCTTCGCAGTGAGCGATTAACTTTTTTTCTTCAGTATTCATTTTGATAAAGTCTTCATAACTTTGAAGTGGATTCAAAACAGGTAAATGAAATTTTAAAGATTGTTTCATTGCTGCTTGAAGCACTTTTTCATAGCGTTCTGGTTTGATTTTGCGACGTTCACTGTTTTGGCAAATAATAGGTGTAATTTCTGTAATTCCAATTTCTGTAGATTTCTCTAAAAACCATTCAAATCGATCGTTAGCTTTGGTTGGTGCAATCGCAATATGTAAATGTTCAGGCGTATTTTGAGATAACAGTTCGTCAACCTTTATAACACATTTTTTAGGGTGATTACTAACTAATATTCCTTTAGCACAGAGGCCTCGACCATTTGTAATATTTATTAAATCACCATTATTTTTTCTCAATACTTTGGCAATATGTCTACTTTCTGTTGAATTGATTTCAACAAATTCCTGTTTGTTTTCAAAATCTGGTTCGTAGAATAATTGCATTATCTCACTTCCGTTTCTAAAACAACAATTTCCCTAATTTTACGTGGAGAATAAGTTTTTTTGACCAAATAAAACCATTTTTCATTTTCTAAATCTATTTTAAAAATTTCATTAGCATTTCTCATTTTAGATAATGCTGCATTTCTAAAATCTTCATGAATTCTGCCTTCCTTAAACCAACCAGAATCTCCACCTCTGTTTCTGTTCATGTCCATAGAATATTGCTTGGCAAGTCCTTTAAAATCATATCTTCCTCCTGCCATATTTTTTAGTTTATCTCTTAGTTTATCAATTTTATCGTACGTGAATTTATTACCATCCAGAAATATATAATTAATTCTATAGTGCTCAATTTCTTTACTGGCAACAACTTTCAAAACTTTAGTAAAAGTGCCTTTTTTAATTTCATAAGTTTTTCCAACTTTCAAATCAAACAGTTTTTTTGCTAAACTAGTGGAGTGTTTTTCGACATTGAAAATGGTGAGTTTCCCTTCAGATTTATATTGTTTTAATTCATTCTCGGGAATATCGAATTCTGAAAATTCATCAAAATTTTGATTGAACAATGCGCGTTGTGCTGTTAAATTGAAACTTAATAGTAAAATGAATATAAAAAATATTTTTTTCAACATGTTTTTTAAAATTTAAAATCGATATCTAGCATTTGATTTTGCTGTTAACTCCGTAAAATCCTTATTCAAAAATTTATAATAACCAACAATCCCAATCATTGCAGCATTATCCGTACAATATTCGAATTTTGGCACAAAAGTCTCCCATTTTTTTGAAACTTCTTTTGCTTTCAAAGCTGACCTTATTCCAGAATTAGCAGAAACACCACCACCGATAGCAATTTGTTTGATGCCAGTTTGCTTCACTGCTTTTTCTATTTTTGAAATTAAAATATCAACCACTTTAGCTTGAAATGAAGCGCACAAATCATTTAGATTTTCTTCTATAAAATTGGGATTGTCTCGGGTTTGTTTTTGCAAAAAATATAAAACTGAAGTTTTTAAACCGCTGAAACTAAAATCTAAACCTTTCACATTTGGTTTTGCAAATTCAAATTTTTTCTCATTTCCTTTATCTGCAAGTTTGTCGATATGTGGTCCGGCTGGATAAGGCAATTGAAACATTTTGCCACACTTATCAAAAGCTTCGCCGATGGCATCGTCCAAAGTTTCACCAATGACTTTCATTTCAAAATAATCTTTCACTTCTACAATTTGCGTATGACCGCCGCTAATTGTAATTCCTAAAAATGGAAATTTTGGTTTCGATAAATGATCTTCATCAATAAAATGTACCAATAAATGCGCTTGCATATGATTCACTTCTATCAATGGAATTTTCAAAGCTAAGCTCAAAGATTTAGCAAAAGAACTTCCAACTAACAAAGCGCCCATCAAGCCTGGCCCTTTTGTAAAGGCAATTGCAGACAATTGCTTTTTAGAAATTCCTGCACTTTCTATAGCTTGTTGTATTACTGGTACAATATGTTGTTGATGTGCTCTGGAAGCAAGTTCTGGAACAACTCCGCCATATTTTTCATGAACTTTCTGCGACGCAATAATATTGCTCAAGACTTTATCGTTCTTAAGAACAGCTGCCGAAGTGTCATCGCAGGAAGATTCTATGGCCAAAACGTAAACGTCTTTGGAATTTGACATTATTTTGTTGATATTTCTAAAACTAAGACAAATCTAAATAAATTTGTTACTTAAAAAAATGCATTTGGGATTAGTATTTCATTTATCTTTGAAAAAGTCTCGCTGAACAAGAAAAAAACAGGTTATCAAAAAATTTTTAAACATTCTAAAAAAGATTTTTGTCGCAATATTTTTATTATTGTTACTCATTGTTTTGGTATTTTCAATTCCACAGGTTCAGTCTTATTTTGCTAATAAACTGACCACCAATTTGAATGAAACTTACAACACAAAAATTTCTGTAGATGGCATTAAAGTTAATTTTAAAGGTCAAGTTGAATTAGAGAACGTTTTCATTCAAGATGATTATAATGATACAATTATTTATGCAAATTCTTTATCCACTTCATTGGTGAATCTTTCAGAATTTGCAGACAACACTTACAATTTTTCAAACGCTGAATTTGAAGGTTTAAAATTCAAATTGAAGCAATATAAATTCGAAGAGGATGATAGCTTCTCTGCTTTTCTTAATAAATTTGAAGATACAACCAAAGTTTCAAAACCTTTCGAATTGTATATCGACCGAGTTTTAGCAATCAATAGTCGTGTAATTATTGAAGATGAAAACAAAACAGAACAGCGTACATTCGATATAGATGAATTGGATTTCAATATTAGTGATTTTAAAATTATAGGAACAGAAGTCGATTTGCAAGTTCAACGCTTATCCGGAATTTTACAGGAAGGTTTGGTTATAGAGGACTTTACGTCAAAATTCAACTACACAAGATCGTCCATGAGTTTTGAAAATCTTCAAATTGAAACGCCTAACTCAAAGCTAAATGGCAAAATTGACTTGAGTTATGAACGCAAAGATTTGAAAGATTTTACCGACAAAGTTAATATTAAAGCCAGTTTTGAAAATGCTAAAATTTCCAGCTCAGATTTACGACGGTTTTATGATGGTTTTGGCTTTGGTCAAGATTTTGTTTTAAGTAGCGATTTTAGCGGAACGCTTAATAATTTGACATTATCCAATCTTGATATTAATGGCATTTCTAAAAGCAAAATTGAAGGAGGATTGACGTTGAACAATATGTTTGGCGAATCTGATTTCAATTTGGATGGTGATCGCTTTTCTGTGACTACAAATTATGAAGATTTGGTAAGCTTGTTACCTAGAGATTTAGGTACAAATTTACCAGAATTTATTTCAAAATTTGGAATGATGACACTAACGGGAAGAGCAAAAGTTTCTGAGAATGATTTAAGTCTAAATATGTTGGCTTCAACTGAAATAGGTCAATCCAAATTGAAAATTAATTTCCAAAATTTCAAAGATCCTGAATCTGTAACTTATCAAGGCGATTTGCGTTTTGATAATTTCAATATCAAATCTTTTTTTTCTGAAAATATTCTTGGCAAAACCGCCTTCAATCTTAAAGTTGATGGCAAAGGTTTCACTAAAGAATCACTGAATACGCAAGTTGCAGGCCAAATAAAATCTATAGAAATCAATAATTATGAATACAAGAATATAGAAATCAATGGCAACCTGAAAGCTCCCTATTTCAAAGGTGATTTGAAAAGTAACGATCCTAACTTTCTGTTCGATTTCAAAGGTTTAGTAGATGCCTCGAGCGAACAAAATGTTTATGATTTTGAAGCCGATATTGAATATTCCAATCTTAAAGCTTTGAATATTGTTACTCGTGATAGTTTAGCAGATTTCAAGGGCAACGTAAAAGTTGACTTAGTTGGAAATGAAATCGACCAAATGCGCGGTGATATTGTCTTCAATAATTTTGAATACAACAACGAAAAGGAAAAATTCAATTTTGAAGAATTACAGATTTCTTCAAAATTTGATGAAGAAATTCATACCATCAGTATCAATAGTCCAGATATCATAAGCGGAAGTTTAGTTGGAGATTACAAAATCTCTGAGCTCCCAAAATTATTCTTCAATGCGGTTGAAAATCTATATTTCAGATCTGAAGAGACCGACAAAACGAACTATCAGTACGTAGATTTCGATATCAATATTTATAATAAAATTGTCGAAGTTTTCTTCCCAGATATTGAAGTTGCACCAAATACTTTTATGCGTGGAAGTATTGTCGCTAGCGAAAATGATTTTAAGTTAAATTTCAAATCTCCTTCTATTGGAGCTTATGATAATAAATTCGAAAACGTAAACATTCAAATAGATACAAAAAGTTCATTGTATAACAGTTATGCTGAAATCGAAAAAATTCATACTTCAGCTTACGATATTTCCGATTTCAATATGATTAACGTCAATTTGAAAGATACACTTTTCGTGAGAACAGAATTTAAGGGTGGCGATAATAATCAAGATAAATTCAATTTGAGTTTGTATCAAACTGCAAATGAAAACGACAAATCTACATTTGGTTTCAAACGCTCAAGCATCGTCTATAAAGACAACCTGTGGTTTATAAATAAAAATTCTAACAAGCGGAATAAAGTAAAAATTGAGCGTGGCTTCCAAAATTTTGAAATTGACTCTATACTTTTATCACATAATGATCAATTTATTAAATTGAATGGTGAACTTAGAGATTCCACCTACAAAGATGTAAACTTGAAATTTGAAGAAGTAGATTTAGCTAAAATCACCCCAAATATCGATAGTTTGAATATCAATGGCGTTTTGGATGGCGTATTGAATATTTACCAAGAAAACAACCTCTATAATCCTAATTTTGACGCAACAGTTAAAGATTTAAAACTGAATGATCAAGATTATGGAAATTTGAATTTATTAGCAGATGGAAATGAGGATTTGAGTAATTTTTCTTTAAAAGCCTTGCTGAAAAAAGATAACAAAGAATTGTTTAAAGCTGAAGGTGAAATCAGGAGCCAAAACCAAAATCAGTTTTTCGATATGAATGTTGCTTTCAAGGATTTCAACATTCTTCCATTTAGTGGTTTCGGCGAAGATGTGGTTTCTAATATTCGTGGTTTAGTTTCAGGAAATGTTGATGTTTCTGGACAAATCAACGATCCAGAATTTGATGGAGAACTCAATTTGGACAAAGCTGGTCTTAACGTACCTTATCTAAATATCGATTACGATTTTGCTGAAAATTCAAAAGTAAAATTCAACAGAAAAGAATTTGTTTTTGATAACATTGAAATCATTGATACAAAATATGAAACCAAAGGAATTTTATCGGGAAGCATTACAAATCAAGCATTTTCAAAATGGAATTTAGATCTAAATATTTCTTCAGACAATCTTCTAGCATTAGATACAAAATTTGAAGATGGTGCGCTCTATTATGGAACGGCTTTTATAGACGGAAATGCGCAGATTTCTGGACCGACTGATGAGCTGGTTATCGATGTAGAAGCAAGAACACAGGAAAATACTGTTTTCAAAATTCCTCTGGACGATTCTGAAACGCTTGGGGATAATTCATTTGTATATTTTTTAAGTCTAGAAGACAAACTGAGACAAGAGGAAGGAAATCAAATAAGAATTAAAGATGTAAAAGGGGTAAGTTTGAATTTCAATTTGGATATTACGCGCGATGCTGAAGTCGAAATTGTGGTTGATCAAATCAACGGAAGTAGTCTGAAAGGTCGTGGTGCTGGAACTTTATTGATTGAAATCAATACCAATGGAAAATTCAATATGTATGGCGACTTTGTGGCTTACGAAGGCGAATACAATTTTAAATATTCAGGATTAGTTCAGAAAAAATTTCAAGTTGTTCCAGGTTCAAATTTGACTTGGAATGGTGATCCAGTTCGTGCAAATATTGACGTTCAGGCAAAATATGTAACCGAGGCTAATCCTTCAATATTGTTGGAAAATCCAAGTATAAATCGTGAAATCCCTGTTGAAGTGATGATTAACCTAAACGGGCAAATTATTCAGCCAGATATTACTTTCGACTTGAACTATCCCAATCTTTCTTCAGTAGTGAAAAGCGAGTTGGAATATCGAGTTCAGGGTAGGGAAAATACAGAATTGCAAGCCCTGTCTTTGGTCACTCAAGGTACTTTTTATAGTCAAGCTGGAATTGGGCAAAATGCGATTACTGGAAACCTGATTGAGCGCGCCTCAGGAATTGTGGATGATATTATTAAAGATGAAGACAACAAATTCAAACTTGGTTTGAATTATCAACAAAACGATCGCACACTTAATCAAAACAATATGGCGGATCGTGTTGGATTATCTATCAAAACACAAATTAGTGAGCGCATTTTAATCAACGGAAAATTCGGTGTTCCCGTTGGTGGTGTTACAGAATCTGTAATCTTTGGCGATGTGGTTGTCAATTTCTTGCTAAACGAAACAGGTAGTTTACGTGCTAATGTGTTCAATCGAGAAAGTGATATTCAGTTTATAGGTGAAGAATTAGGTTATACACAAGGTATTGGTCTAACTTACACCGTAGATTTTGATACTTTTAAAGAGTTGATTAATAAAATTTTAAACAAGGAATTCGAAAAGCAAGAGAAAGGCAGAGAAGAAGAGGAGCAAAGAGCAGAGCCATCCAAACAACCAGATTATATTATTTTTCCTAATGAGAAAAAAGGTTTCAATTGAATTTGAAAGGAATCATCACGAAAAAGATTCTTGAATTATTTCAAATTCAATATTTGAGCTGAATGTTTTAAATTGAACTTCATTTTAAAACAATAGTACCAATTTGAAGTTTAAACTGGTATAAAATCAACTTAGAATTTTCTTTCGAAATTTTATAATTATTCCAATAGAAATCACAGAAATTGATGTTGCAATTACAGATAACATGAAATTTTTGTAAATAAAATATCCAGTCGCAAATAAAGCCGAATAGACGCCAGAAATTCCAAACACAAATCCTAGTATTTTGTATTTGAAATTATGAAATTTATCGCCTTGGTCGAAGACTTTATTTTCAAATTTACGGAGTGTTTTCTCATCAGTTGGTCTCGTGCAAAAACTCACTGTAACCCAAATAATAGTGGTGATTAAAACCCCAATAACCAATTCAATATGCGATTCTAATTGCCACCAGTTTTGTTTTTTACCAACAAAAAAAAGAACTGCTATAATGAATGAAGATAGCATGGCAGCAATTTCACTATATGGGTTGATTTTGTACCAAAACCATCTTAGAATAAATAACAATCCTGTGCCAGCACCAATTTGCAAAAGCAAGTTGAAAGCATCTCTGGCTTCATCCAAAACCAAAGCCAACAAAGCAGCACAAACCATCATCAATAATGTAGACAATCTTCCAGTCAGTACTTTTTGAAATTCAGTAGCATTTGGCTTTAGAAATCTCACAAAAAAATCATTGACAACATAGCTACTTCCCCAATTTAAATGTGTTGAAATGGTACTCATAAACGCTGCAATTAGTGAAGTGACAACCAAACCTAGTAAACCGGATGGTAAGTAGGAAAGCATAGCGGCGTAAGCCAGGTCATTTTTGATAAAATTTTCACTCAAATCTGGAAAAGCTACGGCTAAACTAGCCAAGTCTGGAAAAATTATTAATGAAGCTAAACCAATAACAATCCAAGGCCAAGGTCGAACCGCATAATGAACCACTGTGAATAAAAGTGTAGCCAAAGTGGCGTGTTTTGTGTTTTTTGCAGCCAACATTCTTTGAACAATATACCCACCACCGCCAGGTTCGGCACCCGGATACCAAACGCTCCACCACTGTACGGCTAAAGGAATAATTAATAAAGGAATATAAATTTCAGGTTTCGAAAAATCTGGGAAAATGGAGGTTTTTCCTTGAATTTCTGCGCTAGCTAGCAAATTTTCTAAACCGCCAATCTCAGGAATATTTACAATATAAATCGTTGCCCAAATACTGCCTGTAATTGCAATAGCAAACTGAACAAAATCTGTAATAATAACACCTTTCAGACCGCCAAGCATTGAATATAAAACAGTGACAGAACATGAAATCACTAAAGATTCTACTGCAGAAAAGTTGAACATGACATGGCCTATTTTAATTGCAGCCAAACAAACTGTAGCCATAATCACAATATTGAAAAATACGCCTAAATATAAAGCCCGAAAACCACGGAGAAATGCAGCACTTTTTCCACTGTAGCGAAGTTCATAAAATTCTAAATCAGTGGAGATTTCACTTTTTCGCCATAGTTTTGCATAAAAAAAGACAGTTAACATTCCTGTAAGTAGAAAACTCCACCAAATCCAGTTGCCATAAACACCATCATTCCTGACGATTCCTGCGACTAATCCTGGAGTGTCTGCAGCAAAAGTAGTGGCAACCATAGAAATTCCCAGCAGCCACCAAGACATATTTCTGCCCGATAAAAAAAAGTTTTTGGCACTTTGACCGCTTTTTTTGGAAACTATAATTCCAATGGCAAGACTGAGGACAAAAAAACTAATAATAATAAGCCAATCCCAAGTGCTAAGAACCATAAATTTAGATGTTTTCCACAGCGATCAAACTGATTTCTACATTGGCATTTTTAGGTAATTTTGCCACCTGGACAGTTTCTCTAGCCGGCGCTTCTTTTTCATCAAAATAAGTGGCATAAACCTCATTTATTTTTGAAAAATTATCCATGTTTGAAATAAAGATGGACACTTTGATTACATTAGAAAAACCCAAATTAGCAGCTTCAAGAATGGCTTTTAGGTTTTCCATAACGCGTTTTGTTTCAGATTCAATATTGTCGAATTCTATTTGTCCAATTTCAGGATTTATAGCAATTTGTCCAGAAGTGTACAAAAAACCTTGGCTTAAAATGGCTTGATTGTATGGCCCAATTGGAGAAGGAGCATTTTTAGAGTTGATGATTTTTTTCATAATTACTATCTTAAAGTTCGGTCGCGTTCTCTGTTTTTATCGTATTTGATGTCTTGCAAAATCGATGATTTTATACCGATAAAGAAAAACCATGATTTTCTAGTTCCAAATGGCGTCCAATTGAAACTCATTTGCCAACTTTTCAAATCACGCATAAATCTCAATTGCGTAAATGTAAAGCCTTTATTTTTAATATCATAACCAGAGGAAACGCCGACATTCCAACTTGGTGATAATTCTACATCGCCAGAAAACATTAAGGAATGCGAAGATATTTCATCTTCTCTGGCGTTGTTGCTATAGGTCATCGTGTAGGAAAGGTTCAGATTCCACGGTATTTTATAATTATAACGTTCGTTGTCGTCTGTGACAGGTTCATCATCGTCAGTATTTCGTCGATTCAGCGGGTCGCTTGTTCCAAAAAGATCATCTCGTCTACCACCATTTCTAAAGGTTTCACTTCCAAGATCTTCTTCCTCTTCTTCCTCGTCTTCATCTTCGCTTTTTTCGAAATCTTTATTTGAAAAAGAATAGCTAAAACTCATATTTCCTCTAGTAAGTCTAAAAAGACTACCACCATTGTTGATGTTTAGCTTGTCAATTCTACGGTTATTGCTGTTTAAAGCGTATGGATCCAAAGTTCCTAAAAAGTTGATACTCAATTTTTCTTGAACTATAGGAAGTGTTCCTCGAATGCTTACAGGACTTAATTTCAAAGAATCTGCGGCAAAATTGTAATTTGCACTGACGCCAAAATTGTTCAAAAGTTTTATTTTTTTGAATCGATCATCACCAGTTAGAGTTGAATCTTTCTTTTTGACTTTAGCTTCAAAATCGTTGGTTAAACTAAATGACATACTACTTGAAAAATCTTTGTTAGGAGCGCCATTCAAAGTACCTTGAAATCTAGAATATTCGACAACTTCGTCTGGTGCGCCAGCGATGCCAGTTCTAACATATTCGTCGTAATATTGATCGAAACCTGGGTTGATGTTGTAAGAAATAGACGGGCGCATAACGTGTCTAATCGCTTTTATTTTTTTATCATCATCAAAATTAAACATTCCATAAACTGTTGTTCCAATGCCAGTAGAAAAATTATAAGTTCTATATGAATCAAACCCTCTCACAGTATCTCTATCCACTTGTCGGAGTTGTTCATCGTAGCGTTGTTCAAAAGTTTTCATAGTCCAAACTTCTTCAAAATTTGTACTTGTACTTACACTGAAATGATCAAAAATTTTAAAATTGGTTGACAAAGGAATAGTATGTCTGGCACCGACGTCTGCGCCTTTGAACATCTCTGGCTGAAAAAATAAAGAATCTGTGGTTTGAATTCTATTTTCTGCTCTTACATTGTATTGTAAATTGATATTTTCAATGGCTCCTTTTTTGGTTCCAGTTTTGGGTTCAAATGGAAAAATACGACCAATGCTAAATTGCATAGTAGGCAAAGTTAAATTGATTGCTTCCGTGTTTGTATTTTGATTGTGAGTTGCTGTTACATTCAAATTCATACTTGGTTCACCTTCAAAAGACTTTGAATATGAAATAGAAGAATTCATTGTGTTATTCAAAAAATTACCTGTATTATTTTGGTTTACAGATTGTTGGTAATAATCGCTTGAGCCTAGGTTTACTGAAGCAGAAAATCGCGAACTTGGATTTGCTTTCTGATCCTGATTGTGTGTCCATCTAAAGTTGAAAACTGTGGTTTCACTAAAATCAGGAAAACCACGTTCTTCCAATAATAATTTTTCGTAGCGGAGCGCAAAATTTCCATTGAATTTATACCGCAAAGCATAATTCGACTCCACGCGCAAACCATAACTTCCGTTGGTATAATAATCACCCTGAATCGCCAAATCTGCATAATCACTTAAGGCTAAATAGTAACCGCCATTTTGTAAGAAAAAACCTCTGTTTTGATTTTCACCATAGGATGGAATAATGAAGCCTGAAGACTGTTTGTCGGTCAAAGGGAAAAAACCGAATGGCAAACCTAAAGGCGTTGGAACATCGGCGATATACATATTAACTAATCCTGTGACTATTTTTTTGTCCGGGACAAATTTTATTTTTCTAGCAAAAAAGTAATAATCTGCATTATCAATATCTTCAGCGGTTGTGAACTTTGCATTGGCAGAATAATAGGTGGAGTCATTTTGTCTTTTCGAAACTTCACTTTTCACTTTGAAACCACCCTGCTCAGTTCTGGAATTGTAAACCAAAGCTTTTTGTGTATCAAAATTGAAAGTCAAACTGTCAGGTTTTATTTCTTGTTGTCCTTGTTTAAACACAGGCATCTGGGTGTAAGTTCCTGTAGAATCAACAATACCTGCTGCAAAAACTTCTTGTTTAGCATTATCTATTACAATCCGGCCAGCGTTTATTTGCATATCGCCATAAACAATCTGAGCTTCGTTGTACAAATACATTTTGTCTTCTTTTCTAGAAAATCTTTGATAATCTTTAGCCTCAGCTTTTACGATATCTGTAAGAGTTTCATTTTTTACTTTTACTGAATCTTGCTGAATGGTGTCACCAATTGCAATTTTAGTAGCTTGAGTGATAGAATCGATAGGATTTTTAATCAAATAACCAAGGTCAGAGTCGCCGGTCTTTTTTTCTTGAGCGTTTAGACTGAAGTTTGCAAACAGTCCAATCCAAAAAAGTATATGAAGTATATTTGTGCGCAATGCTTTTAGTACTATTTTTGTAAAAACGGCTTAGTTTTTGAAACCCCAAAATTACATTTTATTTTTATGCTAGCTAAAAAAGTTTCAATTATCATTAATAACATCATATATATGTCTTCCAAAAACTTCAGTTTGTGTTTTTTATTGTTTTTAAATTTTATTTTTTTCAGTCCAATTCAGACTTATTCTCAGCTTTCGTCTTCAAAATTCAAGGTTGTTTTGGATGCTGGACACGGTGGTAAAGATTCTGGAAATACAGGGAATGATTATTTGGAAAAAGATATTGCCTTAAGTATTGTTCTTCAAGTCGGTGAAGAATTGAAAAAATATGATGATATAGAAGTCATTTACACCAGAACAAAAGATGTTTTTATTCCATTACATAAACGTGCTGACATTGCTAATAAAGCCAAAGCAGATTTGTTCGTTTCGGTACATTGCAATGGTGTAGCAAACAGTTCGCCTTATGGTACAGAAACATTTGTTTTAGGTCTTCACCGAAATAAAGATAACCTAGAAGTTGCGATGAAAGAAAATGCGGTAATTAAGTTTGAAGAAGATTATGAAGTTAAATACGATGGTTTTGATCCAGAATCTCCAGAATCTTATATAATTTTTAGTCTTACACAGGAAGAATTTTTAGACCAAAGTATTCTATTAGCAGATTTTGTTCAAAAAGAATTTACAAATACTTTGAAACGAAAAAACCGTGGTGTAAAACAAGCTGGTTTTCTTGTACTAAGAGAAACTTATATGCCAAGTGTTTTGGTAGAAACAGGTTTTTTGACCAACAAAAAAGAAGGTGCTTATCTGAATTCTAAATCTGGTCAGGATAAACTAGCAGATGCTATTATTGACGGAATTAATAATTATAAAAACACTATAAATGTAAGTAATATTGAAGCTGAATTGGAAGAATACAAAGTGAGTACCGAGGCTGTAGTTGAAGATTTTGACGATGTGATTTTTAAAGTGCAATTGGCGGCGAGCTCTAAGAAAATAGATCCGAGTCCAGAAAATTTCAAAAAATTATCTCCTCTGAGTAGAAATTTAGAAAACGACTTATACAAATACTATTTTGGAGAAACCAATAATTATATTGAAGCCCAAAACCTGAAAGACAAGGCTAAAGCTCAAGGTTATACTTCTGCATTTATAGTCGCTTTTAATAAGGAAGCAAAAAAAATATCAATAAAAGAAGCCTTGAAAACCAAAGCAGATGAATAAGTTTCATCAAAGTTTATTACATTTGAACTAAAATTTATTCATTTGAAAAAAGAACTAAAAGCCGGAATTTTAGCTATTGTAGCTCTAGCTATGTTGATCTTTGGTTACAACTATTTGAAAGGTAGTAACTTATTTGATTCCTCACGTGTGTTTTATGCTATTTATGACGATGTTGAGGGTCTAAGTGCTTCTGCACCGATTACCATAAACGGTTATCAAGTTGGAAACGTGTCTGATATAAGTTTTATTGATAATACAGGTAAATTAATTGTAACTTTAAGCATAGATCATGATTTTCAGTTTTCTGAAAGTAGTGAAGCGAAGATTTACGGTGGTGGGTTAATTGGAGGAAAAACCATGACAATCGTGCCAGATATCGGCAATAAAGAAATGGCACAACCTGGCGACACTTTGCAGTCTTCAGTCGATGAAGGCTTAATAGAATTAGTCAATGAGAAATTGAGCCCTCTTAAAGATAAAATAGAAAGAGCTGTTGTAAGTATCGACACTTTGGTTTCTTCTGTAAATTTTATTTTAGATTCCGAAACAAAATCTTCTGTCAAAACTTCTTTTGCTGAATTGAATGAAACTTTGCAATCTTTAAATAAAGCTTCGCAAGAAATTGAAAAAGTAGTTGGTTCAAACTCAGAAAATATTGACAAAACATTTCAAAATTTCAAAAAAACATCAGATAATTTAGTCAAAGTTTCAGATACTTTATCTCAAATAGAATTCAATAGAATTGTTTCTAATGCTGAAGAAACAGTGCTTAGATTCAAGAAGATTAGTGAGAAATTGGACAACGGAGAAGGCAGTATGGGTAAACTCTTAAACGATGAAAAACTTTATACTAATTTAGAAAAAGCAACCAAAGAACTGGAAGAGTTGCTTCGGGATATTAAAGAAAATCCAAAGCGTTATGTGCATTTTTCAGTATTTGGAAAAAATAGCGTAAAATATAAAGATTCAGAATAAACACATAAATGATGCAATATTTACCACAAATTTTATTCATTCTAGCTTTGGCTTTTGCCGTTTGGTTTTTTATAAAAAATGTAAAAACTTTATCTAGAAATATAAAACTAGGAAAAGACATTGACAGAACCGACCAAAAAAACCTTCGTTTCAAAAAAATGATGCGTGTTGCTCTAGGTCAATCCAAAATGGTCAAACGACCAATAGCAGGTTTTCTTCATATCATTGTTTATGTTGGTTTTATAATTATAAATATAGAAGTTCTAGAGATTATTATCGATGGTATACTTGGAACACATCGTATTTTTTCATTTCTAGGACCGGTTTATGATGTCTTAATTGGTAGTTTCGAGATTTTAGCTTTATTAGTTTTAGTTAGTGTTATAATATTTTTGATAAGACGTAATTTTTTGAATATCAAAAGATTTTTAGCTAATGAACTTAAAGGCTGGCCTAAAAGTGATGCCAACTACATTTTGTATTTTGAAGTGGTTTTGATGGTTTTATTTCTAACAATGAATGCCACAGATTATCAATTACAACTCAATGGTGCTGAACATTATGCAAGTGAAGCAGGAATTGCAGGCGCATTTCCAGTCAGTCAATATTTATTACCCATTTTTGACCAGATGAGTAATTCAACATTAATTATTATTGAAAGAGCAGCGTGGTGGTTGCATATTATCGGAATTTTAATTTTTCTGAATTACCTATACTATTCCAAGCACCTTCATATTTTATTGGCATTTCCCAACGTATATTTTTCAAATTTGAATCCACAAGGAAAATTCAAAAATCTTGAAGCTGTTACTAATGAAGTAAAACTAATGATGGATCCAGATGCCGATCCATTTGCAGAACCTGAAGGAGGAGAAGAAGATGTTCCAGAAAAATTTGGGGCAAGTGATGTTAAAGACCTTAATTGGTTTCAACTTCTTAGCGCTTACACTTGTACAGAATGTGGTCGTTGCACTGCAGAGTGTCCAGCCAATCAAACTGGGAAAAAATTGTCGCCAAGAAAAATAATGATGGATACCAGAGATCGCTTGGAGGAAGTCAGCAAGAATATTGACAATAAAAAAGAAAACGACGATAAACAACTTTTAGATGATTACATTTCCAGAGAAGAACTTTGGGCTTGTACAACTTGTAATGCTTGTGTAGAAGCATGTCCCGTAGGAATAGATCCATTATCTATTATTATGGATATGCGACAATATTTGGTTATGGAAGAAAGTGCTGCGCCAGCGGAACTAAACAACGCCATGTCCAATATCGAAAATAATGCTGCACCTTGGCCATATAATCAACAAGATCGTCTGAACTGGGCGACAGAAGAATCCTAAATATTATGAAAGATCAACTTCAACAAAAAAAAATTGAAGGCGAAAATGTAAGCCCTATTTTACCAGCAGATATTAAAAATTATCTGATAGATATTGATGGTACAATTACAGAAGATGTTCCAAACGAAGAGCCGGAAAGAATGGCAACATGTGAGCCATTTTTAGATGCTCTGGAAACTTTGAATTCATGGTACGAAGATGGTCATCAGATATGTTTTTTCACCTCAAGAACAGAAAACCATCGAGAGATTACTGAAAACTGGTTGAACAAACACGGTTTTAAGTACCATAATTTATTGATGGGGAAACCAAGAGGAGGAAACTATCATTGGATAGATAATCACCTTGTGAAAGCAACAAGATATAAAGGAAAATTTACTGAATTAGTTGAGAAAAATGTGACAATTCAAGTTTTTAAAGATTAAAAAATATGAGTGAAACACTTAAAGTGCCAACGATGGCATCATATCTAGCAGAAGGCAAGCAACCCGAAGTTTTATTCTGGGTTGGATGCGCTGGAAGTTTTGATGACAGAGCAAAAAAAATAACTAAGGCTTTTGTAAAAATTCTTAACAAAACCAATGTCGATTTCGCTGTTTTGGGAACCGAAGAAGGTTGTACAGGAGATCCTGCAAAACGTGCTGGAAATGAGTTTTTATTTCAAATGCAAGCGATGACAAACATCGAGGTAATGAATTCTTATGAAGTGAAAAAAATTGTCACTGCATGTCCACATTGCTTCAATACAATTAAAAATGAATACCCTGCTTTAGGTGGAAATTATGAGGTCATTCACCACACACAATTTCTAAAGCAATTACTAAATGAGGGGCGTTTGAAAGTTGAAGGTGGAAAGTTTAAAGGCAAGCGTATTACTTTTCACGACCCTTGTTATTTAGGTCGTGCTAACAATGAATATGAAGCGCCACGAGATTTACTTAGAAAACTCGAAGTTGAACTGATAGAAATGAAATCTTGCAAAGCAAAAGGGCTTTGCTGTGGTGCAGGTGGTGCTCAAATGTTCAAAGATGCAGAAAAAGGAGACAAAGAAGTTAATATTCACAGAACAGAACAGGCTATAGAAACAAAACCTGATATTGTAGCTGCGGGTTGCCCGTTTTGCAATACCATGATGACAGACGGCGTTAAGAATAAAGAAAAACAGGATGATATCGAAGTTTTGGATGTCGTTGAAATGATTGCAAATGCAGAAGATTTATAAATTATGGTTGTAGATTTTAAAGATTTACCAGACGATTCAAGAGTTTGGATTTACCAAGCTAATAGAGGATTTAATGAAGATGAAATTGCTGAAATCAGTCAAAAACTAAATTCTTTTTTACAGGAATGGACAGTTCATGGCAAAATGCTGAAAGCTGGTTTTGAAATAAAATACAACCGATTTATTGTAATAGGTTTAGACGAATCTCAGGCAAATGCCAGCGGTTGCTCTATAGATGCTTCAGTTCATTTTATTCAACAATTAGAAAAAGAATATGATGTTGATTTGCTAGACAAAATGAACGTCAGTTTCAAAAGTGGTGAATTTGTTGCCTATAAGACATTATTGGATTTCAAAAAAATGGTAAAAACTAAAGCAGTTTCGCCAAAGACAATTGTATTCAACAATCTTGTGAATACAAAAGCTGAATATAAAGATTTCTGGGAAGTGCCGATGACTGAAAGTTGGCATAACAGGTTTCTATAAAATTTTAATATGAAAAAGAGAATTAATACAATAGTCATCATTTTGGTGACTATTTTTTCATCACAAACTTTTTACGCTCAAAACCCATTATTTGCTGAAGATCTAAATGCGCAAAGTCAGTGGGTTGACTCTGTTTTTAAGGAGATGACATTAGATGAAAAAATAGGTCAGTTATTTATGATTGATGTGTTTTCAAATAAGTCTGAATCTGAAATAAATCAGCTTAAAAAAACCATAAAGAAATACAAACTTGGAGGTGTCATTTTTTCAAAAGGTGGACCACAGCGACAGGCTAAAATTACCAATGAAATTCAGAAAAATGCAAAAATCCCTTTACTTATAGGAATGGATGCAGAATGGGGATTGGCTATGCGTTTGGATTCTACTTTCACCTTTCCGTGGAACATGACTTTAGGTGCTATTCAAGACACAAGTATTGTGAAAGAAGTGGGTTTTCAAATCGGCAAACATAACAAAAGACTTGGTGTTCACATTAATTTTGCGCCAGTTGTCGACATCAATACCAATCCTGAAAACCCAATTATCGGAAATCGCTCTTTTGGGGAAACTAAAGAAATTGTTAGCAGAAATGCTCTGGCTTTTATGAATGGTATGCATGAGGCGGGAATTTTGTCAAACGCCAAGCATTTCCCAGGACATGGAGATACAAGTCAGGATTCTCATAAAACGCTACCAACAATCGATTTTACAGAAGAAAGAATTAGAAGTGTTGAACTTTCGCCTTTCAAAAAATTGATTGATGCTGGTGTTAGCAGCGTTATGGTTGCACATTTGAATGTTCCGAGTTTAGACCCAAAAATGAATTTTCCTTCTTCTTTGTCTAAAACAATCGTTTCAGACTTATTGAAGTCCGAACTAAATTTTGACGGCTTGGTGATTACCGATGCTCTTAATATGAAAGGAGTCAGCAATTTTGATGAAGCAGGTGAAGTTGATGTTCAAGCTTTGAAAGCTGGCAGTGATATTTTACTGATATCTGAAGACATTCCCAAGGCAATTCAAAAAATTAAGCAAGCATTGAAAGATGGTGAAATTAGTGAACAACGATTGGCAAGTTCTGTCAAAAAAATTCTCTATGCGAAATATAAAGTTGGCTTAAATAATTTTAAGCCTGTAGAAACTGAAAATTTAATTGAAGATTTAAATAAAACTGAAAATCACGCCCTTTGCCAAAAAGCTATTAAAAATGCCGTTACTTTAATTAAAAACGATATTGGCATTTTACCGATTTCGGATTTAGCATATCAAAAAACAGCTTATTTAAAACTTGGAGATGATTCTGGCGAAGAGTTTTTCAAAATGTTGAACCGTTTTACTAAAGTTGAACGCATTCAATCTAGCAATTTGGATGACATAAAATCCGAATTGAAAAATTTTGACCGTGTTATTATAGGTTATCATAAATCCGACGAAAGCCCATGGGCAAGCTATAAATTTAGCGAACAAGAAATTCACTGGATAGATGAAATTTCTAAAAACAACAAAACGATTTTAGTGAATTTCACAAGACCTTACAGTCTCCTAGATTTGAAAAGTTTCATCAATATTGACGGTATTATTCAAGCTTATCAGAATAGCAAAATCACCCAAGGTGTAGTTGCTCAGCAGATTTTTGGTGCTTTGCCTGTTAATGGAAAATTACCTGTAAGTATCACTTCAGCTTTTCCAGTAGGTACAGGATACAGTTACAGTGATAACGGACGTTTGGGTTACGATTATCCAGAGAATTTAGGATTCGACCCCGATGAACTCTCAAAGATAGATTCTATCGCAAATCTTGCTATTGAAGAGAAAATGACGCCAGGAATGCAAATTCTTATTGCTAGAAAAGGTAAAGCGATCTTCAATAAAAATTTCGGTTTTCATACCTATAGTAAAAATAATCCGGTAGAAGAAAATGACGTTTACGATTTAGCTTCAGTGACCAAAATTCTTGCAACTTTGCCAATTTTGATGACTCTAGAAGAAGAAAATAAAATTAGTTTGGACACACAATTGGTTGACATTTTACCAGAATTAGCCAACACCAATAAAGCTAATATTACGGTAAAAGATATGCTAACCCATTATGCAAGACTAGAACCTTGGATTCCTTTTTATCTAAATACCTTGGAAGATTTAGAAAAATATTACAAAACCCAGCCTTCAAAGGATTTCAATATAAAAATTACTGAAGAAATGTATCTGCGTAGTGATTTTAGAGATTCTATTCAAAATACTATTATTGATAGTGATTTGAGGGATGAATTGGAGTATAAATACTCTGATCTGCCTTATTACTTTTTGAAAGAATACATCGAAAGAGAAACAGATTCAACTTTAGATCAAGTCGCTTATGAATATTTTTATAAGTCAATGGGAGCGAATAATTTAAGATTTTATCCTTTAAAACATTTTGATGAAAACCGCATTATTCCAACTGAAAATGATGAAATCTGGAGAAAAACTTTAATAAAAGGTACAGTACATGATCAAGGTGCAGCCATGTTAGGTGGTGTAGGCGGTCATGCTGGTTTGTTTGGAAATGCCACTGATGTTGCTAAATTTATGCAGATGTATTTGAATGGTGGTTATTATGGAGATAAACGTTATTTCTCTCAAACAACGATTGATAAATTTAATACCTGCTATTATTGTGATAATGAAGTAAGACGTGGGGTTGGTTTTGATAAACCACAGCTAGACGAAATCGGCCCAACTTGTGGTTGTTTATCGATGACGAGTTTTGGCCATTCAGGATTTACAGGAACTTATGCTTGGGCAGATCCAGAAAAAGAAATTGTTTACGTCTTTTTATCTAATAGAATTCACCCAGATGCGAGTAACAAAAAATTAATTGAGGAAGACATTCGTACCAAAATTCAAGGAATCATTTACCAAGCGCTCGAAAAAGAATAGACAATTGACATTTGTTTAAGACAATTTTTTTCTAAATGCGCTAATTTTGAACAAACAAAAAACCGAATGAAAATAGCAATCGTGTGCTACCCAACTTTTGGCGGTAGTGGAGTAGTAGCAACAGAATTAGGTATTGCCTTGTCAAAAAAGGGACACGAAATTCATTTTGTAACTTATAAACAGCCCGTCAGATTAGAGCATTTGAGCCATAAAATAAAATACCATGAAGTCTTGGTTCCTGAATATCCATTATTTCATTATCAACCTTATGAACTGGCTTTATCTAGTAAATTAGTAAACACGGTCAAAAAATATAATATTGATATTTTGCACGTGCATTACGCAATTCCTCATGCTTATGCTGGTTTTATGGCGCAACAAATGTTGGCTGAAGAAGGCATAAGCCTACCAATGATGACAACTCTGCACGGTACAGATATTACTCTCGTTGGTAGTCATTCTTTTTATAAACCAGCAGTAAATTTCAGCATCAACAAAAGCGATGTGGTGACTTCGGTTTCCGAAAGTTTGAAAAAAGATACTTTAGATATTTTCGATATTAACAAAGATATTCACGTTGTTCCAAATTTTATAGATTTTGAAAATCTAAATGACGACCATTCAGATTGCCAACGCGAACTTGTGGCAAATGAAGATGAAAAAATTGTAATTCATGTCAGTAATTTGCGAAAAGTCAAACGAATTGACGATGTGATTAAAATATTCGATAAAATTCAAAAACACGTAAAATCCAAACTTATTATTATTGGAGATGGTCCAGAACGTGAAGCAGCTTCAGATCTAGCCCATAAATTGGGTATAAGAGATAAAATTATTTTTCTAGGCAAGAGCAACGAAGTCGAGAAAATCTTATGTTATTCAGACTTGTTTTTATTACCATCAGAAAAGGAAAGTTTTGGTTTGGCAGCTTTAGAGGCTATGGCACATAGTGTTCCTGTTATTTCTTCAGATGTTGGTGGTCTTTCTGAAGTCAATATTCACGGAGTTTCAGGTTATTTGAATAAAGTTGGAGATATCGATGGAATGGCAGCAAATGGGATCAAGATATTATCTGATGAAAATTTGCTAGCAAAATTTAAAGTTGGTGCTAGAAAGACTTCAGAAAAGTTTGATGTCAAGAAGATTGTTACAGAATATGAGGCACTTTACCAGAAAATGATTTGAAATTTTATTTTAAGTTAGTATTCAAAAAATCAGTACATTTAGACTGATTTAATTTCAAAAATCTATTTGAAAAACTAACCTAATTTGAATTATGTCTTCTGCAACCAAATCCTTTTTAAAACTTTCACTTTTAGTGTTGTTATGTTTTTCAATTTCTTGTAAAAGCAAGAAAAAAACAGCTGAAAATAGCGACAAAAAACCTAGAACTGAAACCAAAAGTTCCAGTAAAATTTCTAATTCTGGCAAGGAAAGTTTTGAAACTTTCAATAAAAAATTCCACAATAATCCTAGTTTTCAAATGTCGAGGATAAACTTTCCTCTTGAAGGTGTTTTTGTTGATGGTGTGAAAAATCATAAATGGAGTAAAGAAAACTGGGAATTTATTCAAGCTGAAGTATCTGAAAATCCAAAATCTGAAGAATTTGAGCATAGTTTGAAAAAAACAAATGATATGGTCGTTGAGAAATATTGGATTGAAGATGCTGGATTCAAAATTGAGCGACGCTTCAAATTGAAAGATGGGAAGTGGTATTTGGTCTATTACGACGACATAAATATGTAAATTCTAATAAAAAGTAAATGCGATATCCCGTTAATTTATTTTTATCACGAATCTGCTTATCCTATATTTGCAAATTAAATTAAGCTATGAAAATTTTTAAATTCATATTTAGTAAAGTTTTTTTACTTCAACTTATACTAGCAACTATTGTATTGGTATTGCTCGGGTTTGGTACAATGCATTACTTGGATGTTAAAACAAATCACAACGAAACAATCGATGTTCCAGATCTTTCCAAGCTGACATTAGATATTGTAGATAAAAAGTTGGAAACAATGAATCTGAGGCGAGAGATTTTAGATTCTGCCAATTATAACCCCGATTACCCACCTTATTCTGTATTGGAACAATTTCCTGCAGCAGGACGAGAAGTTAAAGAAAATCGTAAAATATACCTCACTTTAAATCCATCTGGTTTTATAGATGTTGAAATTCCAGAAAATTTAATTCGGAAAACCAGAAGACAAGTTGAACCTACTTTGAAATCTTTGGGCTTCAAAATTGGTGAAATCATAAAGAAACCTGACATGGCAAAAGGAGCAATTTTAGAATTGAGGCATGAGGGAGAAAAGCTAGAATCTGGTGATTTTCTACCTAAGACCAGTGTCATAGATTTGGTTGTTGGCGATGGAAGTTTAAGGTTTGACCAAGATTTAGAAGATACTACTCAAGTTACTGACACGATTCAGTCAACAAATCAATCAAACACAGACTAATTTAATGCAACACCAAGATATCGACGAAGGCAACGACGACCTTTTTGAACACCACAGTTTTAAGGCTACAAAAGGACAAGAACCTTTGCGAGTAGACAAATTTTTGATGAATTTCATTGAAAATGCGACAAGAAATAAAATTCAAAAGGCAGCCAAAGACGGAAATATTTACGTTAACGGAGATCCTGTCAAGCAAAATTACAAAGTAAAAGCAGGCGATGAAGTCAAAGTGCTTTTGGAATACCCGCCCTACGAAAACTTACTCACTCCCGAAGATATTCCGCTTGATATCGTATATGAAGACGATAGTTTACTCGTTGTGAACAAACCCGCTGGAATGGTAGTCCATCCAGGACATGGCAACTATTCTGGAACTTTAATCAACGCATTGATTTATCATTTTGATAATCTGCCAAACAACTCTAGCGAGCGTCCAGGTTTGGTTCATAGAATAGATAAAGACACAAGTGGACTTTTAGTGATTGCCAAAACAGAATCTGCAATGACATATCTGTCTAAACAATTTTTTCATAAAACCAGTAAACGTGAATACATCGCCTTAGTTTGGGGCAATGTTTCCGAAGAAGAAGGAACTATTGAGGGAAATATTGGTAGAAATCCTAAAAATAGACTTCAAAATATGGTTTATGAAGGCGATGATGCTGAATATGGCAAACCTGCCATAACCCATTTTAAAGTGCTAGAAAGTTTGGGTTACGTGACATTGATTTCCTGTCAACTGGAAACTGGCAGAACGCATCAAATCAGAGTTCACATGAAGCATATTGGTCACACGCTTTTCAACGATGAACGTTACGGTGGTCATAAAATTCTGAAAGGCACGACATTTTCAAAGTATAAGCAATTTGTAGATAATTGTTTTAAAGTTTTGCCTCGACAAGCTCTGCATGCCAAAACTTTAGCGTTTGAGCATCCAGTGACTAAAGAGTGGATGGAATTCAATTCTGAAATACCAGAAGATATGCAGACTTGTATTGAAAAGTGGCAAAATTATTCAAAAAATAGCGTTCATAAAATATAATCAAATTATTTGATGGTTGTATTGTGAATGATTAATTGAATTGATTTCTGAAACCAATAAATTCATTATTTTTAATCAAAATTGAAATTATGAAAATTGTTATTTCACCAGCAAAATCTTTGAACCTTGAAGATTCATTGCCAACCAAAAAACATACAACACCAGAATTTGAAGAAATCGCAGCCCAAGTCAATCGGAAATTAGCCCGAATGACTAAATCTGAAGTTTCTGAACTGATGAGTATCAGCGACAAGTTAGCAGATTTGAACTATGGTCGTTACCAAGATTTTGAAGAAAAGCACACCACAGAAAATGCAAGACCAGCAATCTATACTTTCGATGGTGATGTGTATGACGGCATCGACGCATATTCTATTCCAGACAATAAAATTGAAAAGCTTCAAGATTCACTGAGGATTCTTTCCGGTTTGTATGGTATTTTGAAACCTTTGGATCTCATCCAACCTTATCGGTTAGAGATGGGTACAAAACTCACTATTGAACAAAATGATGATCTTTATGAATTATGGCAGGAGAAAGTTACGGATTCACTGAATTCAGAATTGAAAGAGGACGAATTATTCGTGAATTTAGCAAGCCAAGAGTATTTTAAAGCAGTAAATCATAAGGCGTTGAAATCTAAAATCATTTCACCAGTTTTCAAAGACTTCAAGAATGGAAAACTAA
The DNA here is from genome assembly GCF_004010055.1 of Psychroflexus aestuariivivens. GTDB lineage: Bacteria > Bacteroidota > Bacteroidia > Flavobacteriales > Flavobacteriaceae > Psychroflexus > Psychroflexus aestuariivivens. The sequence goes on along the minus strand of NZ_RQVT01000019.1, from coordinate 17,091 downwards.
AAGTAATAAGTTTTTATGCTAAAAAAGCACGTGGTGCGATGGTAAGATATATTCTAGACCATAATGCTCAGAACTTAAGTGATCTTAAAGGTTTTGATTATTTAGATTATCATTACAGTGAAGAATATACAGAAAAAGAAAGCGAGCCGGTTTTTGTACGTTGATTTATAAAAAAAGAGCTTCAAATTTGAAGCTCTTTTTTTATAAATTTTTCATCTAGAAATCAAAACGGCGTTTAAAGATAATTTAAACGCCGTTTATCTCATATTCACTTATTATAAATTATAGTTTTTCAGGACTCAAAACATCATCTTGAGGTCTTTCATTATCGAAATGGAAACGATAACTTTTAACGGTATTAATATTATTAAATTCATTTTCTACAGCACTAGGTCTGTCTGCGCCAATAATAAACTTAGCAATTGACAAAGGTCCATTACTATCATCTGCAGGCGTGAATGAGTCATTGAACGGATTGGAACCTTCCGTAACATTGATCAGTTGACCATCAAAATAAACGGTTACCGTATAATTTGTGTTATTTGGAATGTCACAATTTGACCATAAGTCAACCATCACTTCGTACTCACCAGCTTCAAGGATGCTACTGTCTTCATAGAAAATATTTTCACTATTGATGCCATCAATACTGCAACCCGCATTACTGTCTATATCAAGCATTCCACCATTTTGAGAGGTAGCATTAGCATAATAAATTACTTCTCCATTCGGTTCTTTAAGATGTAAGTCAACATCATTTTCTTTGTTCCAAGAGCAATTAACTTGTAGTAATCCAGTACCAGCTTCAATAATGGTGACAACGAGATAGACATATTCACTCACATTACCATCTTCATCAATCACCGCAATAACTATCGTGAAATCTGATTCTGCGCCCTGACCGATTAAAATTTGAACGATATCATAAGTGACAGTTGAAGATAAGCTTCTGCCAGCACTATTTACATAAGGTAGTTGGTAGTATCCGCTTTGTCCCTCAATTCCAATTAAAGTATGCGTCGGGTCGCCTTCTGCAGCAATAGAAATATTATTGCTACCGCCCGGCAATATTGTACTATTGCCATCTACTGAAGTTATGGATAATTCAGTTGAGTTGCTTTCTGGCATAGAACCAGTTTTGAATTCACCGTCTTGAATTGTGAAATACGATTCTTCAAAAGTGGATGAAGTATCAGAATTGCTCTTATCATCGTCGCTGCTGCAACTGAACAAGGCCAAAGCAACGCAAGTTAACATTGAAAGGTAAATTTTTGTTTTCATAATTAAAGATTTAAAAGTTGTTTTCTGTTAAAATTATTTAACGAATATAGTTGATTAATGTTAATAATTTAATACCTGTCAATGGGTATTTTTTATTTTAGGTTCAAAAAGAAACAATTTTCAGGATTCTTATTGAAAGTATACTATTCTGAAAATGTTGTCGTTATTTATATAAGCTCAAACAAAGAAGCTCTTCTGAAACTTATTCTTACGATTCTTTAAAAGGAAATTATTATGAAATACTTTTTCACCTACAATGGTTTATTATCAGTTTTATTCGTGTTTGTTTTTTACACATTTAGTCATTCCCAAAATATAAATGTCACTTACCAATACACATCATTTGGTGGTTTGCTACAATACGATTCGGAGCTTTTAATTACAGAAGATTTGGCACAATTTAAAGTTGACTTTGAAGGAGAGACCTTTGAAAAAGACGGTACAGAATTTCAACTACACGGACAACATTATATTGTGAACTATGATTACGATACTGAAAAATTTACAGAACAACGTCAACTGGATGAATACCAAGTCAAAGCAAGTTGGCTCTACAATCCTGAGTGGACTATTACAGATGAAACGAAAACAATTTTAGGCTATACGGTGAGAAAAGCAACCAAGATTAACAATATGGATGGAACTACATTTGCGTGGTTTACTACAGATATTCCTGTTGAAGCTGGGCCTTTTAAATACGCTGGACTGCCTGGATTGATTTTAGAATTTTATTATTCCAATGCTAACAACAAGTGTGTTGCGACAGAAATAGATATGAATTCTGATAAAACTTTAGAAGATATATCAGCAGCTTTTGAAATATCCAAAGATGAATTGAATAATTTAGAAAATAACAAAAAGGCAATCAAAAAGCGTATAAGAAAAGCCAATCGTTAAGCTTGAATATTATTTTATGAATAATCATATTGCTTTTATCTTTTGCTTAATGATTTGTTGTGTTTCGTTTTCTCAAACAAAACTATCAGGCAATTTATACAGCGAAGATTCAACATCAATTTCTGATGCAAATATTTTAATTTTAGAATATTACTCTAATAAATACATCACTTCAACAAAAACGGATAATCGCGGATTTTTTCAATTTTCTAAAGCTTTAGATATTGGTGTTTATAATATTGAGGTTAGTCGTCTAGGCTTTTCAAAACTAAAGCAGACTTTAGTGATAGAAAAAGACAGTAAAGCAGCATTGACGCTGGATTTGTTTATGACAACTTCAGAATTGTCAAAATTGGATGAAGTTATTGTACAGAGTAAACCACCAGTGATTGTCAAAAAAGACACTATTATCTATGACATTGAACATCATACTGAAGCTTATGATGAAAATTTAGAACAAGTATTGTCGCGTTTGGAAGGTTTTGAAATACAAGCCAATGGAGATATTAAAGTGAACGGGAAAATTATCAACAAAATTCTTATAGACGGTAAAGAGGTTTCAGATATGGGAAATGCTATGCTCACTAAATCTTTATCACCAGAAGAGTTAAAAATATAGAAGTTCGTTTCGATGAGAAAAACAGGAAACTCAAAGAAAGTTTGCTTAGCGATGAAAAATTCGCCGTTCTTGATGTTCAACTTCAGTCCGACCTCAATAAATCGTTTTTTGGAAAAGAGCAAGCGTCCAAAGGTTATCAAAATAACACAAAATTTGGAGCTTACGGCAATTTTTTTTCTTTAAATGAAAATTTCAATTTGCAGCTTTTTGGAGAAAGTACCAATTTTGGAAACAATAGAATTGATCTAAAACAAATTAAAAATATTGGTGAGGAAGCTGTGCAGAATATGCTTTCGTTACCCAAAGATTTTAATGAAGTAAAAGAACGTCAAGGTCTTCAAAAGGAATTATACGGATTTAATAATTTCACACAAAACGATAATAGTATTTTAGGCTTATCGACTAATTTTGTTTTGAGTGAACAAACCGATTTGTATTTTGGGACGTTCAACAAATATGCTTTCACAAAAAACGCTAGTCAAACCACTCAGTTTTTTCAAAATATACTTCAAAACCAACTTCAAATCGATAATACTAATCGAGAGTTGCATACGAAGAATAAACTTCAGCTAAAACATACTGAGAAGCATATCAAAATAAAAACCGATGTGAATTATGTTTGGTTTGACAATGCTATACAAACCCAAGCTGAAAGTGGTTTCAATAGAGATTTCGACAGGGAGAACAGGACAAGAAATCTTTATCTGAACAATGCCATAGAATACGAGTTCTCTTCAAAAATTGGTGCAGTAGCTAAAACGTCCTACAAATCTGAAGATTACAGAATTCAAAGCTTTTTTGAAACCGATGATTCGGATATTGCAGCTTTTATCGGCAGAAGTATCGATGAAAGCGTGTATGAGCTAAACCAAATTAATGATCATAAAGAAACACAATTTGTACAAGATATAAGACTCAACTTGAAGTCAAGTTGGGGCAATCATTTTTTTGGTTATCGGTGGCGCTACAATCAGTTAGAAAATAGTAAAAACACTAACTTTTCTAACCAATTTGATTTTGAATTTAACAATCCAAATCAAAGCCTGGACTATCGTTTGCATAACGGCATTTATAGCTATCAAAACGCTTTTGGAGAACTCTCTATCAACACCGATTTGACTTTATCTGAAATGGAGTTTCCTTTTGGTGAAACTCGTGAAAAGGATTACTTTTTTCAATATAGCTTAGCACTGAATTATGATTTTAGTGAAACCGCTTCACTAGATTTTATGGGATCTAAAACATTAGGGAATTTTCCGCTCGATAAAATTATTGGAGGGAGTTATTTTCAGAATTTTCAAACTATTTTTTTACCCAGCCAGTTCTTAGAGCCGTTTTTCAATACCACTTATACATTGTCCTATTTTAAAAATTTCAGAAGTCGAAATTTTGAAATCGATGCTGCCGTTTTGCATGGCATTTCAGAAAATTTAAATAATCAGACTTTTAGTAATAAATTGATTTTACAAACCGCCGATCAATTACAGAGCAGTTATACAGCTTATTCAGTGAAATTTAAAAAGACTTTAGGACAAACAAAATTGATTTTAGAACCGGAAATGCTCAATAATAGTTTTCAATATTTAGTAGAGGACAACTTACAGACTAATAAAAGTCATCGATACTTGCTCGGTTTTAAAGTTGATACAGGTATTTTTGAGTTTTTAGATGCCAATTTATTGTCCAAATATTCTCATTTTGAATTTGAAAATATTACAGATGATTTTCAAGATACGTTCAATTTTTTGACCAACAGCATCACATTAAAATCCAAGTTGATGTCGGATCAACTACTCATGGCATTGGGTTTCAAAAGTGTGTATTTTCTTCAAAGCAAAGATCAATTTAATCATTTGGACTTTGTATTGCGTAAAAAAACACAAACCAATTGGTCATTCTTCTTAAGTATTTCTAATTTGCTGAATGCAAAGAGTTTTGAAACCAGAGACTTCAATCAAGCCGTATTTACTTCAACAGAAAATGCAGTTTTCAAACGTTACTTCAACTTAGGTATAACATACAAATTCAAATAAATTAGAATTTGTTTCTAGGTGTTAAATATTTTTTGTAAATTATATTTCTATTGCTGTACTTTTGGTGTAAAGACAGGAAAAGGAGTTTACATATTTTTGCAACAAAACCAACTAAATGCCTATTCAGAAGAAACTTCTTATTGTAGAAGACCACCTGCTCACGGTGGATGTTTATCAAAAAGCGATAGCTTTGGTAGACATAAAATTTGAAACCATAATAGCCTTAGGCTTATCTGAAGCTCATAAGGCCATCACCAATCCTTTACACAAAGATGTGACTGGTATAATTTTGGATCTCAGTTTCAAAACAGTCTATAATTCTGGCGATGCTTATTACGAAAGTGGTGTGGATTTGTTGCCATTGATAGAAAGACATATGCCAAAAGCTAAAGTGTTAGTCGTTACAGCTTCATTTTCTACAATTACACTTAAAGCTTTAGAAAACGAATATAATCTCCGTGGTGTGCTCATCAAATGTGATATGGATTTGGATTTTCTCATCGAAACACTACAAAGCATAGATGAAGATAAATTTACCTGCACGCCGACTTATCGAGATGCGGTAGAAAATCTTAAAAAATTTGAAGCTTTAGATCATATTGATTTAAAAATTCTGCAAGGTATTTATCAGAATAAATCATTAATAGAAATCGCTTCAGAAGTTGCACTTTCTCTAAGCGCCATCAAGAAACGTAAAGCCAAAATAAAAGATGTTTTTGGTTTAGAAACCAACAGTGACTTTGAGTTATTGAAAGTCCTACGCGCCAATAATTTTATAGATACTTTGATTTGAACCTTAAATTGATGAATTTTCTGATTTTATGCAAGTCGCTTTTAAAATACATATCGAATTGTATGCTAGTTGATTGAATTATATTATATGACAATTAAACTTCTTTGAATAAGTACGAATAAGTCTAACAAAAAAATAAAAAGTAATTTTTTTCATATTAAATGAAATAATTTGTTTTACTTTGTACTTCAAAGTACTTTAAGTATGAACAAAATAGATTATTTAAACGACATTAGTGAAATCAAAACTTTGATGAATAGATCTTCAAAGTTTATTTCCTTAAGTGGATTATCGGGAATCCTAGCTGGATGTTTTGCACTCATTGGTGCTTCTTTTGCATATTGGCTGGTTTCTGACCAAATTGGCACTGGATTTTTGATATTAGACTATGATACTTTTTTATTGCTCTTATTAGATTTAGTGTTAGTTACTTTACTCAGTGTGGGTTCTGCAATCTATTTAACGACCAAAAAGGCAAAAAAGAATAATCAAAAAATATGGGATTCCTTAACAAGAAGACTACTTTTTAATTTTCTAGTACCGTTATTAGCAGGAGGCGTTTATACCTTAATCATTTTAATGCAAGAGAAATATGGACAAACCGCCGCCTTGATGCTACTTTTTTATGGCTTGGCACTATTTAATGCCTCTAAGTATACAATTGGTGATATTAAATATTTAGGAATCATTCAGATTATTTTAGGCTTACTTTGTGCATTGGTTCCAAAATATGGATTTTGGTTTTGGGTTCTTGGCTTTGGTGTAATGCATATTATTTATGGAAGTATTATGTTTTATAAGTATGACAAAAAACCTAACAAAAATCAGATTTGAAAAACATACTTTTAAATATTAATAAAGCTTTTGACCATAGAATTCGACTTGGTATTATGTCAATTTTGATGGTTAATGAATCTGTAGATTTTACAACTTTAAAAGATTTACTTGGTGCAACAGATGGTAACTTAGCTAGCCATACGAAAGCACTTGAAAAAGTTGGATTCATAAAGGTTGAAAAGCAATTTGTTGGCAGAAAACCAAATACAAAATACAGTGTTACTAAAATTGGAGAACAAGAGTTTAAAAAACATATTGAAGCATTAGAAAAAATAATTAACAAGACCTAAATTTTTTTATTAATCAACTTTGAAATACAAAGTACTTTTTAAACAAAAAGAATGAAAAACCTTATTTCACTTATAAGCGCATTAATATTCAGCACATTATTTTACAAACAAAACATTGGGTTGAATTTATTTTTATTTTCAGTATTGACTTCTTCAATACTAATTCTGAAAAATCCTGAACTCACAAAAAACAGAAGTATACTACTTAAAATCGCAGCTTATTTAATCACTGGAGTAATGGTGTATTTTTATAATTCAAGCTTGGTGATTCTAGCCAATTTAATTGCTTTTTTTACCCTAATAGGAAGTGTTTCTGAACCTAAATCTTCTATATATGTTAATTGGATCAATGGCATATACACCTCAATTGTTTCTTATTTTTCTAGGTACTACGACAGGGCTGATCTAGATGATAATAACGAAAAAAAGAAAAAAATAGACTATTTGTACTGGTCAAAAATAATTGGAATTCCTTTAGCTTTGTCATTGATATTCATTGCCTTATACAGGAATGGGAATCCCGTTTTTAATGATATGGTTTCCAAAATAGATTTCAGTTTTATAAATATTCAATGGATTATTTTTACAGGCTTAGGTTACTACTTGTTTTACAATATCTCTCATCCCATTACCGTAGAAACTCTAACGTCAAATGATTTAAGAATAGGTAATAATTTAAAAGAAATTAACCTAAATAAGTCTAAAATACAAAAAGTAAAAAAAGAGAAACAGTTGGGACTAGTATTATTAGTTGTACTGAACCTACTTATTTTATTTTTTTTAGCAACCGACATTTTTTACCTTACTGAAATTTACCAAATGACTGCACCACAACTTTCTGATCAAGTTCATAATGGTGTTAATGCTCTAATTATTTCTAATGTATTGGCTATTGTCATTATACTATATTTTTTTAGAGGAGAACTTAATTTCTATAATGAAAACAAAGATTTAAAAAAATTAACTGCTATCTGGATTTTTTTAAACCTGATGGTAGTTTTCAGTACCGTATTGAAAAACATTGAGTACATGTCATCTTTTGGGCTAACCTATAAAAGAATTGGCGTAATTTTTTTCTTAATTGCTACATCTATTGGTTTAATAACGACTTACATCAAAGTGTTTAAAATCAAAAATTTATGGTTTCTGTTTCGCCAAAATCTCAGTTTGGCTTTTGCTATTTTAGTTATATCAACAACTATAAATTGGGATAAATTGATAACCCATTACAACATCAATTACGCTGATGTAGTAGATTATAATTACCTGATTAATTTATCAAACAATAACACTTTTATGCTGAAAGCCTATGCGGAAAAGAATGACATTAATCTCAATTTTCAAAAAAGAATAGATCAAAAATATGAGAATTACATTAAAGACTTAAAAGATAATTCTTGGCAAGAAGTAGTTTATGATAATTCAAAAATTGAAAAATGAATCATTTAGCAAGTTTATTTCTAATTTTATTAAAATCTAGTTTTCTATCAACACTCATTTTTTGGATGATGATCACTGAAGATTTTGGAATTTTTTTTCCTATCGCAATATTAATTTCAATGATACCAATCACAATAATTAGTTCTTTTACAATTTTAATAAGTATTCTTCCAATTGTTCGATTAAATAAACAAGACAGTTTCAAAAAGTATTTTCCTTATTATTCGATTGTAGTCTTTTGTGGATTCACGTATTTAATCGTAGAGTCTAATTTTGACGAGTTCATCAGTGCATTTTTAGTCTCAGCCTTTTTCACCTTGATGCAAGCTTGGGTTTGGATATGCGAAAGTCAGCTAAACCCTAAAAATAATGATATTACCTTTGAATAATATGATTAAATTTCACAAAAAATACTTTATACTGTCAATCGTAATTTTTACGTTAGAAATATTTATCGAAAAAACAACTGGTTTTATTAGATACACTTTAGGCGATTTTTTTGCTGTGATTTTAGTTTATACGCTGATTAAAAGTTTTTTAAATATATCGGTTTTAAAAGCAAGTTTACTCGCCTTGGCAGTTGCTTTTGGAATAGAATTTCTTCAACTCTCTTCTTTGCAAAATTATTATCCTGAAAAATATAAAAAAACTGTGAGTCTTATTTTAGGGACATCGTTTAGCATAGGTGACTTGATTGCTTACACAATAGGAATAGTGTGCACCTTTTTTGTAGAATATAGAGTGAAAAGTTTTATGATAAAAGATGATTTATAGAGCTAGTTTTTAATTATGGCAAACTTTTATATGACACATAAAAGAACTTAAAAATGTACTTCGACTATGTTTAACAGACTATCTAGAACTATTCATGATTTTTTGCTATCAATGACTTCTAGATATATTTCCTACCCGTTTAGCGTTCATCGAAAAATACTCTAAGTGACAAAATTAAACCATGTCGACGATTGCAGAAATCTTCAGTTTTTATTTATACTAAGTACAATTCATATCGCAACCCATCTGAAGTATTAAAACTAAGTTTAAATTATGAACCCTCCAACCTCTGTATTTCTTCTTCAATCCTTTCAATCAGAGCTTCAATTTCAGTTTTGATTTGTTCTGAACTCGCCGCGCCGATTTGCCTAAATCCTGCCAACAAACTGACCATATTGATGAATTCATCATTTTGAAGCAAGGCTTTATAATCAATAGGATTGGCTTTGGGATTTAGCAAATCTTTATTGAAATCAAAACGAATATGTTTTGTAGCCAATGGGAAATAATCAGTGTTAATACGACTCAAGTTTGAATCTAAATCTTTGATCAAATAATAAAAATCTACTTCGTAAGCATTTACAATATCAAATCGTAAATCTTTATTTGAGATCAAGTCAATGCCTTTGGTTTTTAAACTTTCATAAGCGCTGTAATCGAATTTTGGCGAAGGAAAACTCACCAAACTCATCAATGCTGTTTTTACAGAATCGTTGATTGGTTTCTGTTCTTGGAGATGACTCTTAATAAAATATAAGTTGTCAGCAGAATATTCAAAACCATTTGCATTCATATCAAGTTGTTCAACTGCGGCGGTTAAGCTGGTTTGTAAATCTTTCAACATGGTGATTTCCTTAGCTTGAAGTTTTCGTTGTTCATTCCAATTATTCAGTTGCACGGCAATCAAAATTCCGATAACCACAAGGACAATTTCACCAATAGCATAAAGCAGATAATCTTTGGTGTTCTTGTTTTTAATTAAAATTCGACGTTTGCGTTGTAAAAGTTTAGCCATAATTTTTTAACATGAATGGACTAAATTACATAAAAAATTCATAGCTAATCAGTATCAAAAAAATATTCAACTGCTATATTTAAAAAATTTGTTGCCAGAATTTTGTATATATTTTTCCAGTAAAGACCGCTAAGCTTTTCGCAAAGTATGCAAAATTATGTTTGATGATTATCAATAATTTGCGTGGCTTGTGTTTTCTCTTTGCTAGCTTGGCGTGAATTAAAACTTTGATTTCAATGTATAAAAAAGACTGATCGTTTAGAAAAATTTAATCAAAATTCAGAAAAACGTTGGTCTAATATAAAATTGTCATCCGTTAGACTTTGAAGAAATGCCAATAACTGTGATTTTTCTGTGTCTGAAAGCGGAATGCCTATTTCATTGTCATTGATAAAAATCGGATCCAGATTTTCAGTGTGATCCATTCCAGAATCATAATGATTCAAAACTTCAGATAAGGTTTGGAAACGCCCATCGTGCATATAAGGGTAGGTGAGGGCAATATTTCTTAAAGTTGGGACTTTAAATTTATAACGATCATCACTCTCGCCAGTGACGCGTTCGCGACCAATGTCGTTATATTCTGGATTTATCGGTAAACCATTGTTGCGGTAACTTTGGTCGGTGAATAAAATCCCAGAATGACAACTGGCACATTTAGCTTCAAAAACAGCTTTGCCAGAAGCTTCTTCTTCACTAAAAACAGCATTGCCTTGCATGACTTTATCATATTTGGTGTCGGCAGAAACCATCATAATCAAAAACTGGGACAAAGCTTTGAACATATTGTCCGCATCGATATTTTCATTCTCAAAAGCAGCGGCAAACAAACTTTGGTAATCTTCATCGGCTTTTAGTTTTTCTATGACATTGCCCACGCTTTCATTCATTTCCACGTCGGTGGTGATAGGAATAATCGGAAAGGCATCCAAATGTGCCGCCGAACCATCCCAGGAGAAATCTTCCATATATGCTAAATTCATCAGCGGTTGCGCATTTCGTGTGCCCAAAGCACCATTCACACCATGACTTACGATATGCGTGTGATGCGTAAACGAAAACTCCTGAATATGACAAAACCCACAAGAAATAACACCTGTTGAAGACAAACGCCCGTCATAAAAAAGTTTTTTTCCCAATTCAAAACCTTTTTCAGTCGGTGGATTGGCTTCCAAATCGTAAGTGGGTGAGGGGAAAAAATCAGGTTGTGGAAAATCTAAAACTCTGTTTTCGTCTTCAATATCTGTATAGCTGCTGTCGTCGCTACCACAAGCAACGAGCAAAAACAATAAACACAACACATACAAAGCTCTACACATGTTTAATTCATTTGAATTTGAAACATTTCTACAACATTATCCGCTATTTTCGGAGCGTTTTCCGGGTCTATTTGAATATCAGACTTTTGTTGTAAAGACATTTGATGCGTGGCATCGAATATTTTGGAAACATCCGCAGAAATATCAAGTTGTGTGTCAGCGTTTAAATCTAAATCGACTGCTAATTCTACGGTTCTGTAATTGTCCAAATTTTGTCCATGACTGCCAACATGGTATAAAAAGTTTTCCGGTGCAATTGGATCGACTAATTGATATTCGCCTTCAAATTTTAGGAAAATATAACCGGCAGACCAACTCCAAAGCATATCATTCTCTTCAGCAGTCGGCACAAAATTATTAACGCCATTCAATGGGTAATTCGATTGGTCAACGCCAAATCCAAATCTGATGTTTTGATAATTTCCATTCGGGATTCCTGAAAGATTAACGATTAAACTTTCTTCAACTCCAGCATTGATCAAGAAGTAGCTGTCTTCAACAGGATAACTAAACCAGTTTCCATTTTTATTTTGAAGCTGAATGTTACTGATGATATATTTCAATTCAGAAATGCTATAAAATTCATCTGAATTATTTTCGTAATTTATTTCATTAAAGACCAAAACTTCATTATCGACGTGGTGTTCAAAATTGAGATTAAGTTCAACTAAGTAAGCATCATCATCGTCACAAGATGTCAACACCAATATTAAACTTAAAAAAGCTAATATTCTCATTATTATTTCAATTTAAAAATCACGGCATCTTTATCGCCCTTATTCATTTCTATGTCGCCAGTGTCACTTTCAGAGCTACCAACAACAATTATGCTTCCATCTTGCAATTGAACGGAATCATTTCCAAAGTCTAAACCATCACCACCAATATTTAATTGCCATTGTAGCTCGCCATTTGTTGAAATGATAAAGTTCCAAATGTCATTTTGCCCATAATTTTGGTTTAAATCATTATCGATGCTTTTGCTATTTCCGGTAATCAGAAACTCGCCATTATTCAAAATTTCAATGGATTGCGCTGAATCAAAATCGCTGCCACCAAAGCTTTTTTCCCAAATCATATTGCCTTCGCCATCAAATTTTATGACCCAGACATCTGCATTACCTTTTGGATTGCTAATGTCTTGGTCGCTGCTTCGGGTGTCGCCAACCAAGATGAAATTTCCATCGGAAGTTGGCACTAAATCATAAGCGATTTCAATGCTGCTGCCTCCAAAATTTTTCTCCCAAAGCAAGTCGCCTTCCGCTGAAGTTTTCACCACCCAAACGTCATAACTGCCTTTCGGGTTGGTGATATCGAAATCATCGCTTTCGGAATGTCCAGTTTGTAAGAAACCACCATCAGCAGTTTGAATCACTGCGCGACTTCTATCGTTATTTGTTCCGCCAAAATAACGTCGCCATTGCATCTCGCCCTGAGCATCGAGTTTGATGCCCCAAAATTCGCCAACACCATGTTTAGCCGAAAAACTTTGCATCGGTCTGCCTTCAGAGTTGAAATCGTCATTCCCTTCACCATTACTGGCGGTAACATCTAAAAAACCGGTAACAAAATAGCCGCCGTCCTGGGTTTGAATTATGTCGTATCCGCGGTCATTGCCAGCAAAACCTATGCTGGTTTCCCATTCTATACTGCCATTAGCATCGAGTTTGACCACCCAAAAATCCTGGAAACCATAATTTGTACTAATGTCACCATCATTGCTTCGTGTAAAACCTGTCACAGCAAAACCACCATCAGTTGTAGAAATTAGACTTTGACCGCGATCGTCGCTACTGCCGCCAAAAGTTTTTTGCCAGATCAGGTTGAGGTTTCGATCGAATTTTACCAACCAATAATCGCTGTCTGTCGTGGTTTTATCGGTAATGTCGCCGTCATTACTTTGTGTGAAACCAAAAGCCACAATGCCTAAATCTTGACTTTCTACCACCGATAAAAAATCATCTTGTGCACTGCCGCCAAAACTTTTCAAAACATCGATTTCGCCTTGAAATTCTGAAATATTGTCTCCGTTTTCAGGTGAATCATCATCAGTATTGCAAGCCATCAAAGCGAAAAAAGCACAAAATAATATGTAGTGTTTAAACTGCATTATTTTACAATCAATTTTTCATTGTGCTTGCCGTTTATTTTGACTAAGTACATGCCAGATTTCAAATTTTCAATATTAATTTGAACGGAATTCTCGCCTTCAAATTGAAAACTTTTTACTTTTTGACCGATAAGATTAAATATTTCAATAGAATTTAATAAATTGTTTTTGTGTTCAAATTCAACCACATTAGTGGCAGGATTCGGATACATTTTAAAGTGTTCTGTAGCAAATTCTTGCGTTCCCACAGTTCCTGATTTCCGAATTAAAAAGAAACCTCGATCAATGTCGCTCAATACAATATTTCCGCTTTCAAAATAAGGGTAATTGCTCCATAATCCGCTGAAACTAGGACTGTCATTTTCTGGATAAGTATCGAAAAAACCGATTTCTGTCATTTCAGCATCACCGATATTTTCAACATTTATCAATCGTAAGCCTGCGGAATAGTTAGAGAGATAATAGGTGTTGCCATCCACATAACCATTGTGATCTATGGCTGAAGTCGGCCCAAGGTATTCATGGTGAAGTAGGGGATTGTCCAAATCTTGTAAATCGAAAATTAAAGTTCTGGTATTGAATCCAAAATTAATTTCATCGATTTCGTCACCAAGGATAAAATAGCGCTGGTCTTCGGTCAACCAGGCTTGATGTGTGTAGCCAATATTGCTATAATCTATACTTGAAATCAAAGTTGGATTAAATTTATTGGAGACATCAACAAACACGACTTCGTCTTCGTTGCTACCAAGAAAAATCTCCTGACCGATATAATCTTCATCGGGGCCGTTGTAAGTCACCACTTGGGCATCATGTGTGTAAAAACTAGAGTCATAACCACCAGCTTCAACGGGGTTCAAAGGGTCAGAAATATCTACAAAATGCGGACCACCAGAATAGGTTGAGGTTCCCACTGCGTATGCAAAAGGTTCGCTAGGGTTGATGATAATGTTGTGTGCATTCCCGAAACCATCATAATGGGCGTCAGCATCAAAAGTTAATGGCGCGTTAGGCACATTTCTAAGTTTCGTCAAATCGAAAACTTGCATGCCATGACCATTGGCTTCGGAAACGATGAAAGCGTAATTTCCATAGACTTTGATATCACGCCACTGACTATTAGTAGTATGCGTAGGAAGTTTGCCTAAATAAATTGGATTTGTAGGCTCTGAAATATCGATAAAAGCAGTACCATTATTCAAGCCAACAATGGCATATTCAGAATTGTCTTGTGGGTCTGTCCATCCCCAGGAATCATTTCCAGAACCTGCAGAAAGTTCATTTAAATCAATATGAGCCATCAAATCGTAGTCCAGGCAAGGAAATTCATCGGCAAAACCATTTTCGCATGGTGTCTGTGCAAAAGTTATGCTTGCGCATAACAAAATAATCGAGTTGTAGAAAGTTTTCAATTTTTGATTCAAATATAAAGAAATGTCCTGTAATAAATGAACATCTTAAGCTTTATCACATTGACTTTTGAAAGTTTTTCAAAAAAAGGCTATCATCTAAAACTTTTAAATGTTCCAAGCATAGAACCAAGAATCTCCTAAAGTTTGCTAATTCTTAAAGAAAGATGATTTGTCCTCAAGGATTCTGCTTTTTGTTATGATCAATTCGAAATCAGCTAAAATTTGGGTTTAAAAAAAACTTCCAATCGTAATAATTGCACAAATTGCAAGTGATACTACACTTAACACTGTCAGTGTATGTCTTTGATTTTGAATTAAGTATTTAATTCCGATGAAAAGAAAAACTATTTGAGCTAAAAAGAATGGTATAGTAAATAATTCTCTTAGAACTCCAATTAATACAAACTCTATTTTAAAATAATACAGCAAATAAATTGTGAGGAAGTAAATGATGATTCCGAAATTAATAATGGTCAAGTTTCTGTTATTAATTATTTTGTCCATAATTGTTGAGTTTAATTGGATGAATTAAATTTAAAGTTACTCGATTGATTTTGTTAGTATTGAATAATAAAGTTAACAAATAAAACTTAGAAAGAAAGTAAAATTTAAAATTTTGAAAGTAAATATTTTATTTACTCTTTACGTTAACAGCTTTTTCATAGTAATTTTAATCTTGAGCAAGTACTAACAACTATCTGATTTTGTAAAATATATCTAATAACTCAGTTTAATAAACATTTCAAAAGCTAACTAATTTCAAGTCTTACTGAATCAATATATGGTTTCTTCAATATTTAGTATTATCAAATTCTGAATTTGGGCCATTCTAGAAGGCTTCATTTAGAGTTTTCAGTATATTTGACTTCAAACTTACACCACTAATGCTGCTTTGTTTGAATGTAAACTCCACACTAGTACAGTAAGTTTTAAAGATGACTAATTTCATAAGTTTTAAACATATATACTATCTTTTTGTATTTTTGATAAAAACCACTCTATCATGTATTACAATTTTGAATTCTTTGACAAAAATCCTTCTGAACAAGATATATCTTATAGGTTAAAAGATATTGATGATACACAAGAATCAATGATTAGAATTTTTATTAAAAATCTACTTGCTTTTTGTTATTTCAATAATTTAGTTCAAGATCTTGATCATGACTCTTATGATATTGTTGATGGACAAGATTTGCTTTTAAAAAGGTTTTTTTTAGGTAAACTTCAAGTTGTTAGAATTCCTATAGAATTTAATCACGAACCTTATTCGCCTTTGGATCATTTCGCTTTTACCGAAAGAATTTCATTATATTCAAATTGTAAAGACCCGTTGGTGGAACGCTATCTGGATTTTATTGAGAAGAATTCACGAAATTTTGAATCTTTTGATACATTAGTAAACTCAATGAATTCGCATATCCCTCTAGAAGATGATCTATTAGCTGGCACCGAACTTTCTTTGACAGGTTATTTATTAGCTAGAGGTGTCAAAAGGGAATTCATAAATCTTGACAAATTAAACGACGCATTTTGTCATTTAGAATATTTGATTTCTAAAGCATTGGTTGATGAATTTTTAAAATCATTCAGCTTTGAAATCGAAATTAATACACCTATGAACAATGTGATGAAAGAAATTATTCACCATTCAGACTCTCCAATAATACCAAGTGTTCAAATTATAGAAGTTAAGGAAGGCTGTTATAATTGGTTTTTGAAGATGGTAAGGGATTTTGATATGAGTGTCAATTTTGTCACTCGCCCAAAGATATTTGAAAGTTTAGCCAGTAAGCTCAACGAGGAATTTAAAATTGATTTTAAAAATGATAGAAATGCAATCTCCGATTTCCCTCAAAGTATTTTTTTAGATGCTCAGGCTTATGATATCTTTTGCACATTAGCTAAAGCCGTTGAAATCCGTCAATCCGTTTGCTATTTTTATAGAAGAATGTATGAAGAAGGTCTTATACTTGTTAAAGATAAGACCTTTCGAGAATGGTATAAAAAAGCAAAAATTTCTGTTCCTTTAATTAATCCCACGGAAACTTTAGCCAAATGCTACTCCAACGAACGTAAATACTTTGTCGATTTAGTCTATAAATTAAAAGGCTTAAGCACTGATAATCAGCAACTAGAAAATTAGAAAGTCAACTCGGCTAATTTTCAGTCAAAACTCGGCGATTTTTCGGTCAGAAGTTTTGAATCTACCCGCTAGCTTTGTCAAAAACAAAATCTCATGATGGTTTTAAATCAATTTGACATAAATAC
>NZ_RQVT01000061.1 GCF_004010055.1 Psychroflexus aestuariivivens | reverse complement strand
AAGACAAAAAATGCGTTAGCGTTTTGGATTTCTATTTGCAGGAGTGGATCTACTCTGGATCAAAGAATTTAATCCTGGATGACTTTTAAAACAAAACATTCAATGTCGGAGACATTGAATGTTTTGTTTGACTAATTTCATCATAATTAGAAATATTGTCAGTTTCCTTTTGTTGTAACTATTGATTAAACCTCTGCTTTCTCTTTTGTGTATTCTGAAGGCAGTTGCATAGTGCATAAGGCCTCCTTGTCCTTATGGATTTCTTCATTGACGACTTCCCCAAAATAGACAGTGTGGTCGCCCATGTTCAAACTTTTAACAACCTTACAAGTCAAATATCCAATAGTATCTTCAATAATAGCCTGATCGTTTTGCTTTTTAAAAGGCACACCATTTATTTTACCATCTTCAATATTAGATTTTGTACCGAATTTTCTAACATATTCTTTGTGGTCTTTCGATAATAAGTGGATCGTGAAATGTTCGCTATAGTCAATAGTCTCGTTCAAATCACTTTTTTGACCAACGGCGACAGAAATAATCTCGGGCGCAAAAGAGACTTGAGATACCCAATTTACTGTTCCTGCTGCTATATAGTCATTTTCACGAGTTTTGAGATTATCAGACTTTTTCAAAGCTGTAACTATGTAATAACCGTAAGTAAAATTCTGTGTTAGTTTGCTCATAATTTTATTTTTTTTATTAATATTTCAGTGGGCTTTATCAGGTATTATCTAATCTGTATTTTGGGTTTTTAGAAAATACCCGTAAAAGAAGTATAAATGTGTAAAATTTAAATACTTACCCAAATTTATTTGATTTAGCTTAAAAATACATGAATTTTATAAATCGGATTGTTAAAGAAATGGCAAGATTGAATAATGATTTCGATTTTAGCGGTTTGAAAAGCATAGAGCAATAAAATTCAGGAAGTTTTCAAAAATAATTTAAATACATAAATCAAAAATCTATTTCCTGAGATGAACTACAAAGAATACGCTATTGAAGTTGTGGTTGAAAAATGAACCAACTTAGTTATTTATGGCTTATGATGTTTGAAAAGTATATTATGCAATGCATCTTTCGTTTTTAAGTTAAATAGATCTCCTCGAAAGCGTGAAATTCTATTGTCTGATTATGAAAAAGTTTCATAAAAATCGGTATTCATTAATAGGTGATTTCTAAATAAAAGTCAAAATTCTGCTGATTTATTAATATTTTTCTGAAGTCACATAAATATTCAATCATTTTTTGTATATTAATGTAAATCGTTAATAATAAGCGGTTTGTTAATTTTAATCTATAAATATTTTAACTATGGCAAATTCAAATATTAATTTCGAAAAATTCGCTAAGGAGGCTAATTCATACATTAATGACTTGGCAAAAGATCTGGGGCATCCAGAGGAAAAAGACCGAACAATGATACTTTGGCGAGCGGTCATGCATACTATTAGAGATCGTATACATATTGGAGAATCGCTTCAGATAGCAAATCCTCTTCCTATGATTTTCAAGGGCGTTTATTTGGAGGGTTTGTCATATTCAGAAAAGCCACCTTTAGATTATCAAACTCTTGAAGAAATGAAGAATCAGGTCAAAAAGCATCAAAATATGTATGGTGAAGATGAGTTCTCTTGGTCAAAATCTACTGACGAACTTGTTTTAATTACTATGAATTCACTTAAGCGTTTTATGTCTGAAGACCAACTGGATCACATTAAAGATCAAATGCCATTAGAGGTGAAAAAGATGCTAAAAGAATCCTTGTAAATCTCCTTTATGCATTTTAAATAATATTAGATAGAATTACCGCCGATGCTGTGCGTCGGTGGTTTAGAAGAAAGCTTATAAACCTAAGGTTTTTATCAAACCAAAAATAAACTCTCTTCCGATAAATTCCTCGATGACTCTGCATCGAGGATTATTTATTTGTAAACCTCTGATTTTTGCTTAATTTTTTTAAATGTATTTTAATCATTTTATGATACTTAGCTCAAATTCATATTTTTAAAAAACTCCATTTTCAGTTCATTTGCATGAAGTTTCTCATCATGTCGAACCTTGAGAAGTACATTGTTTTTTTAGGATACGTGTAGATTTGTTATCAACATATTTTAGAACGAGGTTTTTGTTTAGTTTATAATTCCTGTTTGATATCTTTTGTAATTCTTCAAAAGTTCTTTATTAATTTGCCTTTATTTTGATTATGTTTAAGGTTTTTACATCTTAAAAATTAGTTTTATCAGTATTAGCAAGTACATTTTTTCTATTTTAAATCAAAATGAACAATGGTTTGCATATATATTGAACAGCATAACTGATGAAATAAATTTCATTTTATGCAAAAATTTAACTTATTTTAGTAGGTATTATTTAATACAATACAAATATATTTGATTGTTTTCTTGTTGATTCATAGGTAATTAATTAAGTTTACATGACTAGAATTCAGGATTGAATGAAACAAACTCATCTTAAAAATATCTTCTTAGATCAAAGCAAAAATCTTTTTTGGGTCATCAATCGTGATTTCCAATTAATTGATGCTAATAAAGCCTATTTGGATTTAATTTTAGAAGTGACAGGAATTGAAAGTAAACTAAATGAGTCTGTGTTTGTTGAAGGACTTAGCAAAGTAGAAATCACAAAATGGAAATCTTACTATAACAGAGCTTTTGCTGATGAATCTTTTGAAGTAGAAGAACATTTTTTTAATTCTAAAACAGATGAAACTGTACACGTTCAAATTACTTTAGAACCTTTAATAGACGACCACAACAACATATTTGCAATAGCTTGTCTTTCAAGAGACATTACTCGAATTGTTAGGAAAAAATCCGAAGCAAGTCAGATGATGGATGCATCTTTGGATGTTTTTTGCACTTTCAACAAACAAGGTGAATTTATTTATGTCAATAAAGCTGCAACTAAGCAATGGGGTTATACGCCTGAAGAATTAATTGGGACGCCATACAGATCTCTGATTGTTGAGGAAGACTTTGATGTTACAGATTCAGTAGATGCTTCCATAAGAAATGGGCAAGATATTACGTCCTTTACCAATAGATTCAGAAAAAAGGATGGCGGTATTGCTTACAATATTTGGTCATCCAGATGGGATGATCAAGCAAAACGCTTTTACTCCGTAGCAAGAGATGGCAGGGATAAAATTGAGCAAGAAAGATTATTAATTCAGAGTGAACAACGCTTCAAAGCTCTGGTTCAAGAAGGATCTGATCTTTATGCCATCATTGATGAAGAAGGATATTATATGTACATGAGTCCTTCTAGTACTTCTATTGTAGGAATACCTCCTGAAGAATTTATTGGTGAGAATGCATTTGAATTTTTACATCCTGAAGATACTGAGCGAGCAATGAATAGCCTAAAAAAAATATTAACCCAAGACAGCGTTTTTTTAGAGGCTTACCGTGCTAAAAACCACAAAGGAGAATGGCGGTGGGTTGAAACCGTTTTAACCAATATGATAGATAATACTGCTGTAAATGGTATTGTTCTCAATTCTAAAGACATAACTGAAGAGGTAAAGGAAAAAAATCAATTAAAATTACTTGAAAGTGTCATTACCAACACAAAAGACGCGATTATAATTACAGAAGCCAAACCATTAGACAGGCCTGGCCCTAAAATAATTTATGTCAACGATGCTTTTACTAAAATGACGGGCTATGAGGCCCAAGAAGTTATTGGTGAAACGCCACGAATTCTTCAAGGTCCAAACACAAATAAAGAAGAACTTGAAAAACTTAGCCAAGCAATCCGAAGTTGGAAACCTTACGAAACAACAATTATAAACTATAAAAAAAGCGGTGAGGAAATTTGGATCAACTTCAATTTAACCCCAGTAGCTAACAATAAAGGAGAATACACTCATTTTATCGCTATAGAAAGAGATGTAACTGAACAAAAAAATAAAGAATTAGAAAAAGAACTAATAGCTGAAATTAGTCTGAAATTAAATTCAAATAATAATTTTTTAGATGCTACAAAGGAATTGTGTAAATCGATTTGTGAATTTGGTAGTTTTGATTGGGCTGAATTATGGGTCACCAATATTGAAAAAAGTCATATTAAATTACTCAGTCATTACTTAGTAGATCCTAATGATGAAATATTTTATGAACTTAGTAAAGACGTTAAAACCTTTAAAATTTCTGAAAGTCTTGTGGGTAAAGTTTGGTCTGAACAGAGACAATTACTTTGGGATAATATTGAAAAACAAACAGACTTTGTAAGAAAAAATGCTGCTAAAAAAATAGGTTTAAATGCCATTCTTGGTATCCCCCTAATTTTTAATAATGAAGTTATAGGAGTACTAAAGATTGGTGTCAAAAAAGACGCTGATATTTTAAAAAAACACACTGATATTCTTCAACATTTAGAGGGATTTATCGGCTCTCAATTAAAACGTAAAAAATTAGAAAACGACCTAAGTCATTTGTTTGATGCAATTCCTGATATTATTTGTGTTTTAGATTTTCAAGGTAAATTTCTTAAGATAAATAAAGCTGGCTCCAATTTGCTCGGCTATAAAGAAGATGACATACTTTACCATCTGATTGACGAATTTACCCATCCCAATGAAAAAGGTGTTTTCAATAATAAAATTAAGCGCTTAAAAAAAGACGCAAATACCTTTAAATTTGAAAGTCGATTTATCACTAAAAAAGGTGAAGTCATTTGGTTAGGCTGGTACTTCAACCTTTCTCAAGAAGAAGGACTCTTATTCGCAACAGCTAAAAATATAACAGAAGAAAAAAACCTTAAGGAGCTTAATAGAGAAACAAGTATACTGGCAAAAATAGGAAGTTGGGAGGTCAATTTGGTTACTGAAAATCTCTTTTGGTCGGAAGAAGTACACAGATTGTATGGAACAGACCCCAATACTTTTATTCCAACTGTAGATGCTGCTATTAACTTTTACAGAGAGGATTATCGCCAACTAGCGCTATCAAAATTTGAAGAGTGTATAGCAACTGGAAGTTCCTATGAAATTGAAGCTATAATTAAAACTTCTGATAATAAGGAGCTATGGGTGCGCACTACAGCAAAAGCAGAATTCGTTGATGGTTCATGTGCAAGAGTTTATGGTAGTTTTCAAGATATAAGCGAGCGTAAACAAGCTGAAATAGAACTGCGACTAAGTGAAGCCAGATTCAGAACAATTTTTGAGATTGCCACATTAGGAATTGCCCAAGTTGACCCATCCAATGGGCGTGTGATTTTGGTAAATTCTTATTATGAGACCATAACAGGTTATTCTAAAGAAGAAATGCTCAAAATGAACTTCTTAGAGCTTACCCACCCTGATGATCGTAAAAAAGATTGGGAATTATTCAGAAAAGCGGCTCTTGGAGAAAAAGAATATAAGAATGAAAAACGATACATAAAAAAAGACGGGATCATTGTTTGGGTCAGAGTTCACCTTGCATTTATCAGGGACGAGAAAGGAAAACCCGTGAGAACTGTGGCTATTTGTGAGGATATTACAGAGCGAAAGATAGCTGCTCTTCAATTAGAAAAAAGCTTAAAAACTTTAGAAGACTATAGATTTGCTTTAGACCAATCTACTATTATTGCCTTCACAGATGAAAAAGGAGTGATCACCTCTGTAAACGATAATTTCTGTAAAATATCAAAATACAAGAAGCAGGAACTTGTAGGTCAAACTCATAGGCTTATCAATTCTAAATACCATTCTTTTGAATTTTTCAGAGATCTATGGCAAACCATTTCTTCTGGAAGTGTATGGCGTGGAGAGATAAAAAATAAAGCTAAAGACGGATCTTATTATTGGGTAGACACCACAATCGTTCCGTTTTTAGACAAAAAAAATAGACCTGTTCAATATTTAGCCATTCGTTTTGATATTACTTCCAGAAAGGAGGCCGAAGAATCTGTTTATCTTTCATTGCTTGAGAAAAATAATATTCTGGAAAGTATTTCAGATAATTTTTATGCTTTAGATGACAATCTCTGCTTCAGCTATATGAATAAAAGCTGTGCCGAACTTTTGCAAATAGACCCTGTAGAAATTATAGGTGCGAATATCTTTGAAGAATATCCCAATTTACTAGATACAGAATTTGAAAAAAATTTAAAGCACGTTAAAGAAACTAAAGAATCAGTAAGCTTTGAGTTCTATTTTGAAACTTTAGATAGTTGGTTTCAGGAAAATATATATCCAACTCCAAAAGGTCTCTCGGTATATTTCCAAGATATAACTGAAAGGATAAAGACACAACAAGAACGTAATAGTTTTCAAGTAACCTTAGAGAACAGTCTAAACGAAATTTATACATTCGATAAGGAAACATTTAGGTTTAGCTATGCAAATAAAGGAGCGCTAAAAAATCTCGGCTATACCGAAACTGAAATTAAAAAAATAACACCTCTAGAAATTAAGCCAGATTTCAACTTAAATAGTTTCGAACAACTGGTGAGTCCGCTAAAAAAGAATGAAAAAGAGAAGATTATATTTTTCACAAATCATCAAAGAAAAGATAAAAGTATCTATCCTGTAGAAGTCCATTTGCAACTTGTATCAGAAGGTAATAATGAAAATTTTTTAGCAATCGTATTAGATATTACTGAACATAAAAAAGCAGAGCAAAAAATCCTGCTTGCCAATGAACGTTTTGAAAAAGTAACCGAAGCAACCAATGACGCAATTTGGGATTGGGATATAGCCAATCAGACATTTTATCGATCTTCCGCAATTGAACGCTTTTTTGGAAAGAACGTTTCAAAGTATTTGGATCGTAAAAACTTTTGGAAGGATAAATTTCATTCAGAAGATTTAGCGGATACACAAAAAAGTTTGGATGAGGCAATTTCGGATCCTACATGTATGAGATGGACATCAAATTATAGGATTTTTAATGATAAGGGGAAAGTCGTACATGTAGCAGATAGAGGCGTAATTATTAGGGATGATAAAGGAGAAGCTATACGGATGATAGGCGCTATGACCGATATAACAGATCAAAAAATTGCAGAAGAAGAAAATAGGTTTAAAGCTAATTTATTAAGCATGGTAGGGCAGGCAGCTATAGCAACAGACCTGGATGGAGTGGTCAATTACTGGAACAAAGCCGCCGAAACTATTTATGGCTGGAAACAGGAAGAAGCACTCGGAAAAAATATTATGCAGCTTACCACACCAGAAACAGACGCAGAAGGAGCCCTGCAAATAATGAACTTGCTGAAAAAAGGAGAGTCATGGACAGGAGAATTTAAAGTTCAAAAAAAGGATGGAACGCTATTCCCGGCTCTTGTCACCAATTCTCCTATTTATGATGAACATAATGTATTGTCAGGTATCATTGGGATTTCGTCAGACATTACCCAAGAAATCATAAATAAAGAATTGCTAAAACAGTATACTGAAGAATTGGAACGTTCTAACGAAGAATTAGAGCAATTTGCTTTTATTGCCTCTCACGATTTACAGGAACCTTTGCGAATGATTTCAAGCTTTATGGAGCTATTGCAAAGAAAATACAAAGATCAACTTGATGAGAAAGCGCATGAATATATTTATTTTACAACAGACGGTGCCAAAAGGATGAAACAAATTATACTTGATCTTTTGGAATATTCCAGAGCATCAAGACCTACAGATGGAAAAGAAGTGGTTAATCTCAATGAGATTTTGTCTGAATTCAAACAATTAAGAAGAAAAATCATTTCAGAAAAATCTGCAATTATTGAATCTAATGATTTGCCAACTTTGAAAACTTATCGAGCAGCTATAACACAAATTCTACATTGCTTATTAGATAATGCAATAAAATATTCAAAAGAGGATACTCCGCCAATAGTAAAGGTTAAGGCTGTAGAAAATAAAAATGAATGGAAATTTTATATAAAAGACAATGGTTTGGGAATAGATTCAAAATTTTTTGAGAAAATATTTATTATTTTCCAAAGACTTCATAATAACGACCAATATTATGGGACGGGTGTAGGTCTTTCTATAGCAAAAAGACACATTAAATTTTTAGGTGGTGAGATTTGGTTAAAGTCCGTAAAAGGTGAAGGATCAATTTTTTATTTTACAATTTCTAAAAACTGAGTATCATGAATAACGAAAATTTAAAACTTTCACACATACTTTTAGTGGAAGATAATGAAGGAGATATTTTGCTTACAAAAGAGGCTTTTGAAGAGTGTAAAGTAAAAGTGAAAATGAGCGTTGTTAGAAATGGACAAGAAGCTTTAGATTTCCTTTTCAAAAAGGGAACTTTTGCAAATGAGAAAAAACCCGACCTTATACTTTTAGATATCAACATTCCAATCTATAATGGACATGAAGTTTTAGAGCAGATCAAGTCTGATTCAAAACTCAAAAAAATTCCAGTGATTATGCTGACAACATCTTCCAATAAAAAAGATGTAAATAAAGCATATGAGAATCATTGCAATAGTTATGTTAGAAAACCACTTAATATTAATGATTTTCTAGAAGCGATAATGAAAATTGAAGAGTTTTGGTTACAATTGTCAACAATTTCAAATTAGGTAAATGAAGAGTATAAGACAATATTCACAAAACCTATCAATTCTTATAATTGAAGATAATCAAGGTGATTTCATCTTGATTGAGGACCATTTGCTAGAAAAATTTAAGAATATTGATATTGTACATTTCACTAATTTTGAAAATTCTTATGATTACCTTCAAAACCCTGATCAAAAAGTTTCACTAATTTTATTAGATTTACATTTGCCCGATTTAAAAGGGATGGATTTGATTAATAAGTTTTTATCCTACAATTTTCAGATTCCAATTGTTATACTCACCGGATATTCTGACTTAGATTTGGCCAAAAAAAGTCTTCAAACTGGGATTCATGATTATCTAATTAAAGATGAAATTAATCCAGAGATTTTATACAAAACCATAATTTTTGCTCTAAATAGAAGTGATTTCATCAACCAAATTGAAGAGGAAAAAAATAACTATGAAAACCTTTTCAATTTCAATCCACAGCCAACTTGGTTACTAGAAGCTGAATCATTGCAAATATTGAATGCAAATATCTCAGCACAAATGAATTATGGGTTTAATTTAGATCTTTTTCAAAAAATGTCATTTCTACAATTACATCCAGACGAAGAAGTACAACTTGTAAAACTGAAATTATCCTCCAAAGAAGTTGAAACCTCCAAAAATCACTTCACACATTTTTTAGCTGATGGCAAAAAAATTAATGTAGATATCTATTTTAAGGAAATAGAAACTGTTTCAGGAAAAAGACTAATCGTGCAATCAAACGATATTTCAGAAACTTTGAATCACATTGGTACAATTGAAATTCAAAATAAAAAATTGAAGGAAATTGCTTGGACTCAATCTCATGTTGTGCGTGCGCCAATTGCCCGAATTTTGGCAATTATAAACTTAATAGAAGAGGAGCAACTACAAAACACAGATGAAATCTCTTTTTTGCTGAAACAGTTAAAACTGTCAACCGTCGAAATGGATAATGTTGTTAGGGAGATTGTTAGTGAAACTAATCGTTTTAGAAGTGAATAAAAACACATTCAACGACCAAATAAATATTTAAACATTTTCAATACCGGATGATTTTTATTTTACGCATTTTTCAAAAACAGGTAAAGACACTTTTTTTACTTCAAAACTAAATGTATTAAGAAGCAAGAATTAAAGTCAGTAATCAATGTAGTTTGAACTTTAGTTTGTTCAACATCAATTTTAAAATGGAACATTGAAATAGGCTATACCAAATCTGCTAAATCTTTTCCTATCTGGCTGCCAATAGCAACGCCCATACCACCAAGTCGAACGGCACAAAATACACGATTATCAACAGGTTTGACAATAGGCTTTTTTTGAGAACCGACACCTAAAATTCCGCTCCAGCGCTGTTCGATTTCGAGGTTTTGATTTGGTAAAATAACCCGATGTAGTAAATTCTCTAAAGCTGTTTGAATATCTGAGGTTAAACCAAAATCTGATGTGGTTTCACCTTTTGGATTCAAATGACGACCACCACCAAGCAACAAGCGGTTGTGAATATTTCTGAAATAATAATAGCCTTCATTTAGATGAAATGTTCCTTTTAGAGCTAAATCTTTGATTGGCTTGGTAATTAACACTTGGTTTCTAGCCGGCGTGACTTCCACATTCAAAAGTTGCCCCGCAAAAGCATTGGTTGCAATCATTAGATTCTGTGCTGTGAATTCAAAATCAGATAATTTAATTTTAACTGATTTAGCATCTGATGAAAAGTCCAGAACTTGAACCGA
Organism: Psychroflexus aestuariivivens; assembly: GCF_004010055.1. Lineage (GTDB taxonomy): Bacteria > Bacteroidota > Bacteroidia > Flavobacteriales > Flavobacteriaceae > Psychroflexus > Psychroflexus aestuariivivens. The sequence goes on along the minus strand of NZ_RQVT01000061.1, from coordinate 200,549 downwards.
ATTTAAGACTAAAACACCTTCACGCTGAACTTTTTGCAGCAATGCTAACATCATTTTTCCGGTATCAATTTGACCTTCAAAAGCATTGAATATTACTTGTGGCAAACTATTTTTAAAATTGAACTTATTCGATTGCAAATGAAACGGGTCAGATTTAAAGATTGGAGAAAGTAATTGGTTGATGTCAGTATAACTAGACTGACATTGCTCAAACAAAGCTTTGTCGTTTTCTAAAAACACCTCATAACCGCCATAGGATTTATAATCGATGGCAGAATCGCCTAAGTTTTGTCTTAAAAGCAGTAAACCTTTGTGTCGTTTTTGCACTAAATCAAAGACTTCTTCAGAAGAATGTTCTTTTAAATCTGCCGCTAATTCGCTCACACTTCCAAAACAAGCAAAGCCAGCATTTTTAGTACTGGCTCCCTGTGGTAATATTCCTTTTTCTAAAACTAATATTTTTGATTTAGGATGCTTTTTTCGCAATTGTAAAGCGCAGTTCAAACCTACTATGCCACTGCCAATAATGCAAAAGTCAATGTTAGAAAACCAGCTTTTTTGCTCCCAATATGATAAATGCATGTCATCGATTTTAAAAGATTCAATTGTTTGATTGAGTGCTGTGATTTATCTAAATAGTTGAATAAGTTTAGCTATGAATTGCAGTTTTAAATTCTATTATGAATTCATTTTCAATTTAGTAAAGTGTTTGTAGAAATATGGAATGGTTTCTATGCCTTTCAGGTAATTCCAAATTCCAAAATGTTCATTTGGTGAGTGAATTGCATCAGAATTTAGCCCAAAGCCCATCAGAACAGTTTTGCTTTTCATATATTTTTCAAATAATGAAACAATCGGAATGCTCCCGCCACTACGTTGTGGAATAGCAGGTTTGCCAAAAGTTTCTTTGAAAGCTAAATCGGCAGCTTTATAAGCGGTGCTGTCTATTGGTGTGACGTAAGCTTGACCTCCGTGATGAGGTTTTACTTTTACACTAACGCTGCTTGGCGCAATATTTTCAAAATGTTTTTTGAAGAGTTCAGTGATTTCTCGCCAATCTTGGTTCGGCACTAAACGCATAGAAATTTTAGCAAAAGCTTTACTAGGTATAACGGTTTTAGCACCTTCTCCAATGTAGCCACCCCAAATGCCATTTACATCCAAAGTCGGACGAATGGAGCCGCGTTCGTTAGTCGTAAATCCATGTTCACCATGAATTTCAGGAATGTCGATATGGGATTTGTAGTCTTCTAAATCGAATGGAGCTTCTCCCATTTTCTCGCGTTCCTTCGTGCTTAATTCTTCAACTTTGTCGTAAAATCCAGGAATGGTGATATGATTATTTTCATCGTGCAAATCTGCAATCATTTTGGATAAAATATTGATTGGATTGGCGACTGCGCCACCGTATAAGCCAGAATGTAAATCTCTATTTGGCCCAGTAACTTCCACTTCCACATAGCTGAGACCACGTAATCCGGTGGTGATGGAAGGAGTGTCTTTACTGATCATGCCTGTGTCTGAAATCAAAATTACATCGTTAGCCAGTCGTTCTTGATTACGCTCCAAAAACCACTCTAAACTAACGCTGCCAACTTCTTCTTCTCCTTCAATCATAAATTTCACATTACAAGGCAAGTCATTATTAGCCGTCATGTATTCCATCGCTTTTACGTGCATGTACATTTGGCCTTTGTCGTCGCAAGCGCCACGCGCAAAAATAGCACCGTCTGGATGCACCTCAGTTGTTTTGATGACTGGTTCAAATGGTGGATTGTCCCATAAATCAATAGGATCGGGAGGTTGGACATCATAATGTCCATAAATAAGGACGGTTGGAAGTTTACTGTCGATGATTTTTTCACCGTAAACAATCGGGTAGCCAGGGGTTTCGCAAATTTCAACCAAATCGCAACCAGCGTTTTTTAAACTGTCTTTAACCGCGTCTGCTGTGTTAAGTACGTCTTTTTTAAAACTCGGGTCAGCACTTACTGAAGGCATTTTCAACAATTCGATGAGTTCATCTATAAAGCGTTTTTTGTTTTTGTCGATATAATCTTTAGGTGACATCATATTTTGATTTTTTGAGAATTTACAAGATAAAAATTTGATTTAAAATTTCAGCTTAAATTTTTAGATTTTAAAACCAAATTAGGAGTCTCATAGCTAGAATTATTTTTTTGATCTAAGAAGATTCAACACGTAATTTCAAAGAAACATTATTTTTAGCTCTTAAATAATTGTTGTTTCCTTAATCTTGATATTTTCTCATATTTTTTTGAATAGATATTTGAAAGTAACGAATATTAATTATATTTGCACTCGCAAAAAAACGATTTGCGATTTTATTTTGAAATCAAAAAAATGAATTCGAAATAATTTAAATCAAGATGCGGGCGTGGTGGAATTGGTAGACACGCTAGACTTAGGATCTAGTGCCGCGAGGTGTGAGAGTTCGAGTCTCTCCGCCCGCACTTTTAAAAAAGCCTTTCTTAATTGAAAGGCTTTTTTTATTCATAATTTTTAGAAATCATTTCAGATGGTTTCAAACAGGTTCTTGATAAAGAGTCACCCCCCAAACTTTAGCTTTTTTTTAAAATAAAATTGATTTAAAAAATTTATTTTAAAATCGAACTTAAAATAAATTAATCATGAGAATTCAATCATACTTATCATTTAGAGGTCAATGTCAAGAGGCTTTCAGTTTTTATAAATCATTATTTGGTGGTGAAATCATCAATACACAAACTTATGAAGGTCAAGAAAATGACATCCCAGAAGATTACAAACATAAACTTCAACACGCCGAGCTCAAAGGCGATGGATTTCACATCATGGGATACGATGCCTCGCCAGATACGCCCATTACAAATGGGACGAATATTCAAATGAGTATTGACCTGGACGATGATCAAAAAGCAAAAACTTTATTTGATGAATTATCTAAAGGTGGTAAAGTCCATACCAATTTTCAAAAAACAAATTGGGGAGCATACTACGGTAGAATTACCGATCAATTTGGAATCGAATGGATGGTAAATTCTAAATAATTGATTATAAATTTTTAATATAAACAACCACTTCTATTCAGAGATGTTTGTTTTGAATTTATCTAACCTATATTGAATAAACCAATTCGATTTTTAAATTTTGATGATGCTGAGTTGAAATATTTTACTAGTTTACAGCCTTATCATTTTAAATATTATCCTCATGAAAAAAATTGCGTTTATTTTTAGTTTATGCTTGATGTTCAGTTTTGCTTATGCAGGGGAATGTAATCCTGATAAAAAACTTCGAATTGTAATTGACGCTGGTCATGGTGGAGCTGATAATGGCTCAGGAGCTGAACTTGTTACTGAAAAAGAGATTGTAATGGATGTCTCTAAACAACTCAAGGATTTGGCGGTTAATAGAAATATCGAAATTATTTTATTGAGAGAAAGCGATGAATATTTAAGTTTGAGTGAACGTGTAGAAAAAATTAAGACCTTGAAGCCAGATTTAGTGATTTCACTTCATGCAAATTATTCTAATAATGAAGAAGATCGAGGTGTTGAAGTTTTTGTAAACAAAAATGACCACTTGATGAAATCAACCTATTATGCCACTAAATTATTAGAAAGCTTTGCTCAGAAAGATTTTAAAGTTAGACCAGTTAAAGCAGCGGGATTTTTTATTTTAGAAAATATCGATTGTCCAGCGGTTATGCTTGAACTCGGATTTTTGTCTAACAAAGAGGACTTATCTTACCTTAATTCAGAATTCGGTAAGAAATTCTTGGCTAAACAAATCGTTGCTTCTTTGGATTTTTAAATGATTAAAGTTTTTTATAAATAAAAAGAGCGGCTAATTTAGCCGCTCTTTTATTATTAGTATTGAAAAAATTATTCTTTGCTTTCTTCTTCAGCAGTTTCACCTTCAGCAGTGCTTTCTTCACCTTCTTCAGCTTCATCTTCTTCGTCCTCATCAACACCGATGAGTGATACGTTTCTTGATGTTCTTACTTGGCAAATCACAGTATTATCTGGATGCTGTATTTTGTAATCTTCACTAGCCACTGCAGTGACATAAAGTTTCTGACCAATTTTAAGTGGAGTAACGTCAGCTACAATAAAGTCAGGTAGGTTTTTAGCAAGACCTCTTACAACCATACGTCTTAGGTTAAATCTTAAAACACCACCATTTTTCACACCTTTAGGAATACCTTCAGAATGAACAGGAATTTCCATAGTGATTTCTTGACCTTCGTGGAATTCATAGAAATCTATATGAAGAATATCATCTGTAACTGGGTGAAATTGAATGTCTTGAAGTACAGCAGTAAATTTTGTGTCTCCAAGATCTACGACCACAGTATGTACGTCTGGAGTGTAAATTAGTTTGTTGAAAGACACTTCTGGTGCTGAAAAATGAGTGATTTCTTCCCCTCCGTATATAACGCAAGGAACCTCTCCAGCATTACGTAAGGCTTTTGTTGATTTCTTGCCTACGCTTTCTCTTTTAGATCCTTTGATCGTAATCGATTTCATAAATATTAAATTAAATTAAACTACATTAAAAACTTTTCGCTGATTGACTTGTTGTAATGAACAGCTTTCATAACATCTGCAAACAAGTCAGCGCAGCTTAATACTTTTATTTTTGGACTGTCTTGTTTTAGTGGAATACTATCGGTGACAATCAATTCTTCTAATTCTGAATTCTCTAACTTTTCATACGCATTGCCAGATAATACTGGATGTGTACAAATGGCTCTTACACTTTTCGCACCACGCTCCATCATCAAATTGGCGGCATGTGTTAGTGTTCCAGCCGTATCGACAAGGTCGTCAACCAAAACCACATTTTTTCCAGTCACTTCGCCAATCAATTCCATGTGAGAAATCTTGTTGGCTTTGGCACGCTGTTTATAACAAATGACTACATCACTTTCTAAAAATTTAGAATAGGCATAAGCTCTTTTGGAACCGCCCATATCTGGAGAGGCAACGACCAAATCATCCAGTTTAAGCTGTCTCAAATACGGTAAAAACACCGTTGAAGCGTAAAGATGATCCACAGGTTTTTCGAAAAAACCTTGAATTTGATCGGCATGCAAATCCATTGTAATAATTCGCGTAGCGCCAGCTGTTTCAAGCATTTTGGCAACCATTTTGGCTGCAATTGGTACTCTAGGTTTATCTTTTCGGTCTTGTCTCGCCCAGCCAAAATATGGCATGACGGCAGTAATATGTCTTGCAGAAGAGCGTTTTGCAGCATCTAGCATCAGCAACATTTCCATCAAATTATCAGAACTAGGAAATGTAGAACCAATAAGAAATACGCGTGAACCTCTGACACTCTCTTCAAATGACGGCTGAAATTCACCATCACTGAAGTGCAAAGTATTCACGCTGCCTAAGGGGATGCCATAGGATTTTGCAATAGACTTTGCTAAAGTTGTACTTTGGGAACAGGCAAAAATCTTTGCCACTTTTTCTACGTCTGCCATAACTTATTGACCTTTTGAAAGATATTATTTTTATGGAGTGCAAATTTAGATAAATAAATGAAGTTGTTGCTAAATAATTCAAAGAATTTCTTTTGGAGAAGAAAATATTTTATACTTTTGCAAAGCAGAAAATGCCTAGGTGGCGGAACTGGTAGACGCGCTGGATTCAAAATCCAGTTCTTTCGGGAGTGCGGGTTCGATTCCCGCCCTAGGTACTTTGAAACCCTTGTGAACGCTAAGTTTACGAGGGTTTTGTGTTAAATGTGTCAATTTTGTGTCAACTTTTTTTAGCATAACGATAAAAAAATGTCAAAACTTCAAAATAGGCAAAATTTAAAAGTCTTTGGTATAGGTTTCAAACCAGCTTTTCTTAAAAAATACGTCAAATTCAAATGGATCATCTTCAAATACTGAAAGACAGCGGATTAACTAAGAAAAAAATAAGCGAGAAATTGGGCGTAGGGGAAAGGACTATTGATTCTTATTTCAATGGAAACAGAAAAATACCTGATTCTACAAAACGGTTAATTGTGTATGAATTTGGATTAAAACAAGTTCAAGAGAAAGAAGCAGAGTACAAAACGGAGCAAACAAAAAATAATCAATTATTGGAACGTCTAAAAGATAAGGACTACATTATAGATTTGCAAGCCGAACACATTCAAAGTCTAAAAGAACAAATTGAAATGCTGAAATTTCAACTTCGGAATTTAAAAAAACGTTAGCTTAAAAATCGCAAACCCTAACTATTAGTTCTTTAATATTTTACATGCTGGATTTAATTTATTTAACCATCAACTTTTTACTAAAATCCCCATTTTCTCCATTGATTTTCAAAATATAAACACCGCTATTCAACGCTGAAATATCATACCTGTTTTTAGATTCGTGGTTGAAGGTTTTTATCAATTTACCTTGTAAATTAAAGACTTGGAGATTTTTGATTGTCAAATTTTCTGCACCTTCAATACTGAAATGATTTTCGCTTGGATTGGGATAAATCGCAAGCTTTTCAGAATCAAATGAAGACGAACTTAAAACTTCATTCCAGAAAAATGCGACATCTCCATTTGGGTTGATAATGGTTAAATTTGTTCCTTCATCACCACCTATTAGATATTGGAAATTATACTGCACGGTCGGGTCTTCATTTACTATAAAGAAATTATTAAAGTAGTAATTCCCATAATTTGAATATCCTTCAGATTCACAATTTTCTCCAGTAACATTATGGTTTATAATTGAAAAACTTTCGTTATTATCAAAATCTAGTTGCGCCGTCATTGAGATGCAAGTGGTTATTTCCAGAGGACCTTCACCAAAAAAAGTTTCTAAGTTTCCTTCTGAAAAAATTAGTGTAAGACCAGTTTCGTAAGAATCGTTACCTGCCATCTGATTTGTAATATCTTCCCCGTCTACGGTTAAACTTGCTATAAACCATATATTATTTTCCAATTGGTACGATTGAGAGAATGCTGCCATACAACAAAGGAAACTGAATAAGAGAAATGTGTTTTTCATAATTTTAGGTATTAAAGTTTATTAGGCAACAAATTCTCTGAGCTTTTTTTCGAAGTATTTTAATGACTTTTTTATTTGTTTTAAAACAGTTTATTTTTTAATTATTTTGTGAATCTGAGTGTTTTTGTCGTTTTTGAACTGAATGAAATACAAACCTTTTTGAAATGATTCTAGATTTAGTTGTCCATCTAGTTGTTGTTTTAGTCTTTTGTGAATCAGTTGCTTCCCATTGATATCAAAAATATTTATTTCTGAAATTCCATTTTCTGACTTGAAATTCAACTGACCAGAGGTAGGATTAGGATAAATTTCAAAATTGATTTCATTTTCAGAAACAAGACTAAGGTCTTCGCATTGTGGACTGTTATTTTCAAGTAATTCAATATTGAAATTACTAGTTACAAAACAATCATTAGTGAAATTATTGTTGACATTGACCCAAATTGTATTTTCTCCGATGTCTTCAAGTTCATATTCAGTAATATTTTGTATTGCATTATTTGTATTGTTTTGTAAGGCATCGGTTTCACTATCATAATAATATACTGAAAAATCAGAACTTGATTGATTACCTAAAGCTAAACTATTATTGATACTCAAATCAAAAGTCGCTGGCAAACCTGGTTTGTAGCATTCAGTAATATTTTCTAAGTCGTCACCAATACTTATATCTTCAGCTATAATTTGAAAGCTAATGGTATCGTAGCACCCGGTTAATTGTTCTGCCGAGACACTTTCAACTCGGACAAAGATGCTAACATCAGAATTAACCGCATATGAGTCTGGATTGGTTATGCTGTTTATATTATTTTCCGCATCAGATTGACTTAGATGATAAGAGGTTACGAACTCATCATCAGGGTTGGCAGTGGTGTAATCATTTTCTGTAAGATCAATATTACTGTTAGAACAAGCTACAATATTATTGAAGTCGCTCGTTAGACCTGCTGCGCCGTCAAAATCAGGATTGGACGCAAAATCAACGATGACGACGTCACTCATCTGACATGAATTTGGGATATCATAAAATACGGAATACTCTCCAGATTCGTCTACATCTAGACTGCTACCTTCTGCATTAGGAATAATGATGCCATCTTTAGACCATTCAACAATTGCGCCTTGCACCACTTCAATTCCCATATCTAAGGTGACTTGTGTGCCTTCACATTCTATAAAGCCATTCTCGGCAGTTAAATCTTCACCTAAATCCAGGCTTCCGGTATCAAAACTACTTGCTTCAAGAAATACAGATGAATTGTATATTTTGTCAGCTCTATCAGCAATAACTAGAGTCATTTGATAGACTTGTCCAGGTATAACTTCTACTGAAGCTGTTAATGGGATTGTTTGACCGTTAAATGTGGTAGATCCATTATCACTATTTTGAGTATCATAGAATTGAGACAAGGCAAACTCTCCCATAGTTCCGGGTTCACATTCGGTATCGAGATTAATATTGACAGGATTTACAGGAATGTTGGTACCTGGTAAGGTAGCAATATTAAGCCCATTTAAATCGAGTTCTACATCTGGTGTATTTGGATTAGCGTCATGGTCGTAAAAATTCGTATTAGAAATGCCAGGACCTGAGACGATGAAAGCAAAAGTGTCTGCATATTCACAAGAATAGGCAGGCCATTCATTAGAGGCTAATAAATATTTGAATTCAACTTCCTCTACTAACGACACAAATGAAAACTCAATTCTTGTGGCATTATAGGTGTTGTCGGGTTCTTGAATTAAAGCTTCTAAATCTTCGTCACCATCCCAATTATTATATCCGCTAAGCATCAAAGAATCTGGATGAATTGCCGTTACATTATGCGTACTTAGGACAATTCCGCCATCAATAGTTAACTGTGAACTATTATTTGTATTGGAAAATGCACCATAACTTTTATAGTCATAACCACCTACGTTACTGTTGTTTGGTGAACTTACTAAAGCAGCACTTGCACAATCACCTGAAACCAAAATATTTTCTATTAGTTCGTCTGGTGTATAATCGTCAGAAACTAAGATTTGTGAAAAACAAAAAATCGGAAAAAAACATAGTAAAATTGTGATTTTTTTGGTCATAGTTTTGATATTAAAGAAGTTGTAAAATGCAAGTTTATATAAATATTTATAGTTTAACAAGAAATTTAGAATTTATCTTTTTTCGAATAGTTCTTATTAGAATAAAACTTCATTCCATCTGCTTAATACAATATCAGAATTCACAGCGTACGTAAAATTTGACTCTGCCTACTTTTCAAATGTTTTTAGAAAAGTTAAATTCGGAACTCAATTTTTTTCTACATTTACCATTCATGCTTAAAGTCAAGAATCTTAATTTTTTATATCCCAACGGTCGTGGCATTTGTGATGTCAATTTTGATTTGCAAGTCGGCGAGCATCTTGCCATTATCGGTGAAAGCGGTTGTGGCAAAAGCACTTTGATTAAAGCCATTTACGGGCTTTTCGATTTGGATGAAGGGGAAGTGCTTTGGAATGAAGATAGAATTTTAGGGCCAGCGTTCAATTTGATTCCAGGGAAAGAAAGTTTTAAATATTTGTCTCAAGAATTTGACTTGATGCCGTTTACGTCTGTTGAAAATAATGTTCAAAAGTATTTGTCAAGAATGCATCCAGAAGCGAATCAAGTCCGGACTGATGAACTTTTGGAAGTTTTAGAATTGACTTCAGTAAAACACACAAAAGTCAAAAATTTAAGCGGTGGACAAAAACAACGCGTTGCTATTGGCCAAGCTTTAGCTAAAGTTCCAGAAGTTTTGCTGCTCGATGAACCCTTTAGTCACATCGACCAATTCAAAAAAAATAGATTACGACGGCGGTTGTTTCAATATTTGAAATCGAAAAACATCACCTGTATTTTTGCTACGCATGACAAAAATGATGTTTTACCGTTTTCGGATTTTACTTTGGTCATGCAAAATGGAAAAATATTAGATTTTAGACCTACAAAAGCTGTATTTGAAATGCCCAAAAATCATTACAGCGCTTCATTATTTGGAGATGTGAATGTACTATCAGTCTCGGAATTTGGTTTTAAAAGCGCCAAAGCTGAAGTTTTGGTTTATCCTGAAGAAATTTTCATTACAACAAATTCAGAATTCACAGGAAATGTAGAAAAAGTCTATTATTATGGTTCACATTTTCTTATTCAAATAACTACACAAGAAAGTGATTTCTTTCTTAGGCATCATGAAAAAATTCAGAAGCATGAAAAAGTGAATTTTGATTTCGAATACCAAAAAATCTCAAAACGAATTTAGTTGAAAATACGAAGAACGCTGCCACTTTCTGTAACGCGATAAGATAACATACCGTAACGCAATTCTCCTTCGTTTTCATTGTCTGCAATTGGCAAACCATCGATCAAACTATAAGTATTTGGTGGATTACAGCTTGAAGTTGCCACTAAATCGTCTATGACGAGTCTAGAACAATTTGATGGCGGTAAGTTTGGGTCGGCGGCATCCCAAGCATAAAAACCACTACCCGAGTTAACCACAATAATGCCTAAATTACCTTGACTTGGAATATAAATCGCATTGCCCGGAAAATTTAAATTATTGAATTGTGGCAAATTTAAACTGATTTCATAATCAACATTTATGTTCAGTAAATTAGGATTTCTTTGTCTATTATCGTCTGTTTCACAGGCGCTAAGAAAAACAATGAAAATGAATGCAAAAAGAATTCTCATATTAATTTTTAAGTGACGTTTATGTTTAAAAGTACAAATTTACTATATTTGTAATTCGGAATCTCGTCGGCACGGGATTCTTTTTTGTTATATATAAACGAAGAAGTTATGAGTAAAGTATCTTATTATACAGAAGAAGGATTGAAGAAGTTGAAAGCTGAGCTCGACCAACTTAGAGATGTGGAACGACCTAAAGCATCGCAGGATATCGCAGATGCTAGAGATAAAGGAGATTTGAGTGAAAACGCGGAATACGACGCTGCTAAGGAAGCCCAAGGAATGCTGGAAATGCGGATTGCAAAACTAGAAGAAGTTGTCGCTAATGCGCGTGTTATCGATGAATCTCAGTTGGACACCTCTAAAGTGTTGATACATAGTAATGTGAGGTTGAAGAACCTGAAGATGGATAAAGAAATGACCTATAAGTTGGTGGCACAAAGTGAAGCCGATTTGAAATCTGGTAAAATCTCTGTCGATTCTCCAATCGGTAAAGGTTTGCTAGGTAAGAAAGCTGGCGATACTGCTAAAATAGATGTCCCAAATGGTGTAATTGAATTTGAAATTTTAGAAGTCTCAAGAGACTAATTAAAACATTTATATTTTAAAACGCCCCGATTTTAAATTTAAAATCGGGGCGTTTTATTTCAAAAAAATTTGAATAGATTTCATGAATTAAGTCTTCTGACTTGAAAAATTTCAATTTAAATATTTTCAATTAAAGCTTCGAATAAAGTCACCAATTGTGGTTCTGCCTTGTTAGCAGTGGCGATAATTTCTTCAACGTTTACCGGTTTAAGATTGTCAGGATCGCATTCGTCAGTCAAAACTGAAATGGCTGCTACTGGCAATTTTAGGTGATTGGCGACAATAATTTCAGGAACGGTACTCATGCCTACAGCATCGGCACCGATAATTTTCAAATATCTGTATTCTGCCCTAGTTTCTAATTGTGGGCCGACCACAGAAGCGTAAACACCTTGGTGAAGTTTAATATTTTTTTCTTTGGCTATTTTCAAAAATTCTGAATTCATCTTTTGGTCGTAAGGTGCTAACATATCAACGAATCTTTCGCCAAACTGAGACACACCTTTGAAAGCCAATGGTGAATTTCCCTGAAGGTTGATGTGGTCGTCAATAAGCATCAATTCGCCTTTTTTGAAATCTTTATTTATTGCACCCGCTGCATTGGAAACCAAAAGCTTCTGAATGCCTAAATCTTTCATAATTCTGACCGGGTAAGTGATGTCTTGCAAAGAATAACCTTCATAATAATGAAAACGCCCTTGCATAACCACTACTTTTTTTCCACAAAGTCGACCGAAAATAAATTTTCCTTGATGAAATTCAACTGTTGCTGTCGGAAAATGAGGAATATGATTGTAGCTGATTTCAGCTTCAATCTGAATGTGATCTACGATTTTGCTAAGTCCGGTTCCTAATATGATACCGATTTCTGGTTTGTCAAAACCCTTGTCCTGAAGATATTCAACAGTTTTTTCTAGATGTTCTTTCATTTTTAAATTCTATTTTTTCAATTTTTATGTCAAAGATGCAAAAGTTTTTAATGAAACATTTCTCTACACCAATATTTAAATCATAAAATAATATGTTATTTCAATTGAGTTTTAGTATTTAAATTGCTAGAAAATATTGAAAAGTCTTCCTTTTTTGCTAAATTAGTTTCAATTATTCAATTAAATGGAAGAACAGTTACGTTTACTTTTTCAAATCACAGAGCATATAGAGACTCCAGTTGTCATTGCAAAGTCAACTGAGTTCGATATTATTAAGCTAAATAAATCTTTTGCCAGCTTGATAGAAATTGAAAATAAGCCTGATCCAATGATTTCATTTGACTCTTTTTTATCAAGACCTCAAGATTTAAAGTCGGTTCGAGAAGTTATTCAAAAAGCTAGAAAAACAAAATCTAAAGAACAATTATCTGGTGTACATTTTAAAGGTTTAGTCAATACATTTAGTTTAGATTTTGAGCCAATTCAAATTGATGGTAAAGTTTTTTTTGTCTTGATAAAATTTACCATAGAAAAGGATGAAATGCCAAGCGTAAAAGCTGATATCACTAGAAAATTTTTAGAAAATTCTCAAAGCACAGCCAAAATTGGTAGTTGGAAGTATGATTTCAACACCAATGAAAGCACTTGGTCAAAAGGGGTTACAGAAATTCTGGGAGTGCCAGAAAATTATCGCGCTCACCTCGAACTTGCTTTAGATTTTTATAAACCTGGAGTTTCTAGAGAAAAAGCAGAAAATGCTATCCGTTTGGCGGAGCAAGAAGGGCAGGATTTTGATATTGAATGTATAATTGTTGATTCAGAAAAAAATGAAAAATGGGTGAGAGTTACCGGGAAATCTCATAAAAATTCAATAGAGAATTATGTGATTGGAACTTTTCAAGACATTACACGCAGAAAGAAAGCTGAATCTAAGGTTAATAAGCGCAATCAATTTATTGAAAATATTTTAGAAAATTTACCAATTGGTATAGCAACAAATAACATTGACACAAATGAAACCCAATTCATCAATCAAAAATTCTTTGAAATTTATGGTTGGAATGCTGAAGAATTGGACAGTGTAGATCGTTTTTTTGAAAAAGTTTATCCCGACCCTGAATATCGAAATCAAATAATGACTCGAGTGATGGCGGATATCCAAAGCGGAGATCCAGAACGAATGCAATGGAGTGGTATGGAGATAACCACAAAATCTGGAAAAAAAAAGATTATAGAAGCTAAAAATATTCCAGTTTATGATCATAATTTAATGATTTCTACCGTATCTGATATTACAAAGTCATATCGTGCCGAGCAAGAACTATTGAAAACAAAAAACCGACTTTACTACGCTACAAAAGCCAGTTCCGATGCAATTTGGGACTGGTATATCAATGAAGATAAAATTTTCTGGAGCGAAGGCTATTACCGGCTTTTTGGTTATAAAACTGATGATAATTATGTCACTAAAGCTTTCTGGAAATCAAAAATTCACCCCAACGACTATAAATCTTTTTTTGAAAGCCTGAATCAAGCAATTACAGATCCAGATCTTCATAAGTGGACTTTCGATTATCGGTTTCTAAAATCTGACGAAAGTTATTCTTATGTAAGAGAAAATGTGATTTTTATTCGGGATGAAAGTGGTAAAGTGTATAGATTGGTTGGTGCAATTCAAGACATTTCTAGCAGTAGAAAGCGTGAACACCACCTGAATTTGCTAGAATCTGTCATAGCAAATACTAAAGATTCAATTTTGGTAACTAAAGTTGAAGAAGGTAAACAGCTGGATAATACTGTGATTTTTGCCAACCAAAGTTTCGCAGATTTAAGTGGTTATAGTGTACAAGAAATTATTGGCAAGAAAGTAATGTTGACTTATGGCAAACGAACTAGTAAAACAGTAATTGAAGAACTTGAAAAAAAACTAAGTGCTTGGGATGCCTGCAATGTTGAAATGATCAATTACACTAAAAGTGGAAAAGAATTTTGGAACAGCATATCTTTTACGCCAATCGCAGATCAAAATGGTTGGTACACGCATTGGGTGTCTATCCAAAGAGACATTACAGCTAAAAAAACTCGTGAGCACCAAGGAGAATTAGCTGCATTCACTCATAGAGCATTTCACCAATCTAAAAACCTGAATGAAATATTTGTCGAGATTTTGGATGAAATTCACAATATTGTTGATTTTTCTTTAGCTGAAATTTGGACGACAAACTCTAGCCAAGACAAATTGCGACTTTTTGCAGAATCTTATAAAAACCCAAAAATGACTGAATTTTATGAGAATTCAGCAGATACTAAAAAATTTGAAAAAGGTGAAGGTTTACCCGGGATTATTCTGAAAAATAAAAAAATGCAATTTTGGGAAAACATCAGTGATTCCGAAGATTGGATTAGAAAATCTGCAGGGAAACTTGTAGATTTGAAAGATGCTTTTGGATTTCCAATTATTGGAGACGACAAGATTTTAGGCGTTCTTTTACTTGGTTTTTCTCATCAGTATAATCAGGAGCAAACCTTGCGTAATTTATTTGAAAACTTTCCAATAAATCTCGGTGCTGAAATTCGAAGAAAACAAAGCGAAGACGAGCTTAATCAGTTTTTTGATTTTGCACCAGATTTTATGTGCATCGCTGGGAAAAATGCTTATCTGAAAAAAGTAAACACTAAAGCTGCTAAAATTTTAGGTTTTCAAGAACAAAATTTATTAGACAAACCTTTATTTGATTTCATTCCAATTGCTGACCATGAATTGATTATAAACAATTTTCTTCAGCTACAATCTGGTGTAGAGACAGTGTATTTTGAAAGCCGGCTACTTAGAAAATCAGGAGAAGAATTGTATATTGCGTGGACGATTTCAAAGTCTGACAAGTCAAGTGATTTTTATTGTGTTGGTAAGGATATTTCTGAAAAGATAAGATTAGAACAACTTCTTGCAAGAACAAATCAATTAGCTGCTATTGGTAATTGGGAGGTGAACTTAGAAACTGGCAAAACATTTTGGTCAGATGTTGCCAAAACTATTTTTAATTTGCCAGACGAAAAGCAACCTTCTATTAAAGATACTTTAGAATTACTTCAACTCCAAAACGACCTGCAAGTCTTGCGTAATAAAGGCGAAAAATGGATTGAAGAAGAACTTCAGCAAAATTTTGAAACCCAGATTACACCAAAAGGTCAGGAGCCTATTTGGGTTAGAATTATTAGTGATGTTGAATGTGTAGGTGGTGTTTGTAATCGTGTTTTTGGTTCAGTCCAAAATATAAACGAACGAAAAACAGCGCAACTCAAACAGTTGAGAATTCTTGAAGAAAAAAATGAAATTCTCGAAAGCATTTCAGATGGTTTTTTTGCGGTGGATAAAAAATGGAAAGTCACTTATTGGAATGCACAAGCTGAAATTAATTTGAGAGTTGAAAAAGACAAAATTATCAAAAAAAATATTTGGGAATTTTTCGATCAAGATAGCGCAGACGTATTTAAAAAACAGTATTTAATAGCTTTTGAAACCAAAAAATCAGTTCATTTTGAATCCTATTTTGAACCTTTAAATTCTTGGTTTGAAGTGAATGCTTATCCTTCAAAAGACATACTTTCCGTTTATTTTAAAGATATTACAGAGCAGAAAAAAAACATTGATAAAATTAAATCCTCAAATGAAAAGTTTCGGCGCGTTTCAGAAGCGATTAATGATGTTATTTGGGATCTCGATTTAGAGAGCGACCGCATAATTTGGAGTCAAGGTTTAAAAGGTTTGTTTGGTTATGAACCAGAAGAATTTGGTAATGAAATAGAGAGTTGGTCACAACGTCTCCACCCAGAAGATTATGATCGTGTGCTGTCTTCTTTTGAATCAGCTTTGAATAATTCAAAAGAAGATTTTTGGCGTGCGGATTATAGATTCAAAAGAAAAGATGACACCTATGCCGATGTAATTGATAGAGGATCCATTATTAGGAATGAAGACAATAAACCAATCCGAATGGTAGGAGCGATTCAAGATATTTCAGATTTAAAATCTTATCAGAAATCTTTAGAAAAACTAAATCTTGAATTGAAAAAGCGAGCTAAAGCACTGGAGATTTCAAACAAAGACTTAGAGCAATTTGCTTACGTTGCATCACACGATTTGCAAGAACCTTTAAGAATGGTAACTGGCTTTTTGTCCAGACTTGAAGAAAAGTATAAAACAGAATTGGACGAAAAAGCACAACAATATATTTATTTTGCTGTGGATGGTGCCAAACGCATGCGACAGATTATTTTGGATTTGTTGGAATTTTCAAGGATAGGCAGAGATTTTGGAAAAATCAAACAAATAGATGTTAACGAGGTAATTCAAGATATAAGGGTTTTGCTTAAGGAGAGAGTAGAACAGACAAAGGCTGAAATAATTACAGGAAAACTTCCAGAAATAATTTGTACCGAAGGAGAAATTAGACAAGTGTTGTATAATTTAATCGATAATGCATTAAAATACCATAAGAAAAATCAGTCACCTATTATAAATATAAGATGTAAGGAGAAAGATAAACATTTTCAATTTTCAATAGAAGATAACGGAATAGGTATTGAAGCTTCGTATTACAAGAAAATTTTTACTATTTTTAAAAGATTGCATCAGCAAAATGAATATTCTGGAACAGGTATTGGATTGGCAATTACTAAAAAAATTATTGATAACTTGGGCGGTAAAATTTGGTTAAAATCCGATCTAGATGTTGGAACAACATTCTTTTTTACGATACCAAAAAAAATATAGCAATATGATAATGGCACCTAAACCCGAAAATGAAGAGGATAGACTTGAAGCACTGGAGCGCTATAATATATTAGATACTTTACCAGAAGAAGATTATGATAATATTACTGCTTTGGCATCAAATATTTGCGGCACTAAAATTTCTTTGATTTCCCTTTTGGATGCAGATAGACAGTTTTTTAAGTCTAAAAAAGGATTGGAAGTTAGTGAAACTCCTAGAGATTTAGCGTTTTGTGCACATGCTATTCTTAATCCAAACAAAATGATGATTGTTAACGACGCATCCTTAGATGAAAGATTTAAAGACAATCCACTAGTACTTGAGAAACCTAAAATTGGTTTTTATGCTGGTATGCCTTTAGTTACTGACGACGGCTTTGCTTTAGGCACCTTGTGCGTTTTGGATACCAAGCCAAAAGTTTTGAATGTAGAACAAATCAATGGACTTAAAAGATTAGCAAAACTAGTTATCAATTTGCTAGAGTTACGTAAGAAAACCGAAGATTTAACCGAGTCTCAAGAAATAATTTCAACATATCAATCTCAGACAGAACAATTGATGTTTACAATTGCACACGATTTGAAATCTCCAATCTCTAGCATAAGCGGTTTTTTATCACTGTTGAAAATGGAAAAATCTTCAAATTTAAGTGAAGATTCCAAAAAATATATTGAATATGCATTTCAAAGTTCAGAGCAAATGACTGAACTGATAAATGAAATGCTAACATTCGCCAAAATAGACTCAAACAAAAATGTTGAAGAAGTTATAGACACAAAGTCAGTTATTGGAGATATTATAAAGTTGAATTTGCCTGAAATTTATAAGAAAGATATTGAAATTTCTTACAATAATTTATCAGAAATTAAAACGCAAAAAACACCATTTTCAATTGTTTTACGAAATTTGATCAATAACGCAATTAAATACAAGTCAAAAGATCGAACACTTCATATTGAAATTTCGATGGAGGAGCGAGCCTCAAAATGGATTTTCCATGTGAAAGACAATGGCATGGGCGTAAAAAAAGAGCAATTGAATAAAATATTCGTCCCATTTTTTAAGCAAAATAAGAATTCTGAGGACGGAATTGGTTTAGGCTTGGCTGTAAGTAAAAAAATTATTATAAATTTAGGAGGTAATATTTGGGTCGACTCAGAATTTGGTAAGGGCAGCAAATTTAGTTTTAGTATTCCAAAATTATAATATATTGACAATGAAACCAATCAAAATTTTACTAGTAGAGGATAATGAAGGCGATATATTATTGACTACGGAAGCTTTGGAGGAAGGTCAAGTTCCTGTAAGGCAAAGCGTTGTGCGTGACGGTAAATCTGCTTTAGATTTTCTGAAAAAGCTGACACCCTATCACAACGAATTCAGACCTGATTTGATTTTGTTAGACATTAATCTGCCAAAATATAGTGGCTTGGAAGTTTTGAAAATCATCAAAAACGATGATGACCTGAAATCTATTCCAGTTATAATTTTGACAACATCTTCATCAGAAAGTGATATTAACGAAAGTTATTTGAATTCTGCAAATTGCTACATTACAAAGCCTGTGGATACTGTAAATTTCAACTTGGCAATGAGGAAAGTGGAGGATTTTTGGATGAGTTTTACCAAATTACCAACACAAAATATATAAAAATGAAGCATGCGTTACATTACAAAATTTTAGTTGTTGAAGATAATTCTGGTGATTTTTTATTGGTAGAAGAATACATCAACGACCAAATTGAATCTCCCGAAATTTACCATGCTAACACATGCAAAGAGGCAAGAGAAGTATTGAACTCTCAAACCGATTTTGATGTTATTTTGCTAGATTTGACTTTGCCCGACAAAGATGGCGAAGAGCTGATTTCTGAAATCGTTGAATTAAGCCAAAATACGCCAGTTATTATCTTGACAGGATATTGTAATTTAGAATTTTGTATAAAATCTATATCATTTGGAATTTCAGATTATTTACTAAAAGATGAGCTGACTTCTGCTTCGCTTTTCAAAAGCATTACCTATAATATTGAAAAGCAAAGGAATATTCTAAAAATAGAAGAATCGGAACGCCGTTATAGTGATTTATTTCATTTAAGCCCTTTACCGATGTATGTTTACGATATCGAGACATTAAAGTTTTTAGACGTTAATTCTGCGATGATTGAAAATTATGGCTATTCTGAAGAAGAATTTTTGAACATGGATATTACAGAAATTCGTCCAAAATCAACTTTAAAGCGTTTCAAAAAAGCGGTGAATTTTATTAAAAATCAGGATAATTATCGATTTAAAGAAAGATTTACACATCAAAAGAAAAATGAAGATTTGATAGATGTAGAAATATTGAGCAAGTCTATAGAATTTCAGGGTCGAAAAGCTAAAGTTATTTTAGCCAATGATGTGACAGAGCGTACTTTGTATTATAAAGCCTTGCAGAAACAAAATGAAAAATTGAAAGAAATTGCGTGGATTCAATCCCATAAAGTCCGTTCGCCGGTATCTCGAATTTTAGGGATGGTAGATTTAATAAAACACAAAATTTGTTCAGAAAAAGAAAATAAAATTTTGATTGACGAAATTCAAGATTCAGTAAAAGAACTGGACAACATAATTCGTGATATTTCAGGTAAAACAGAAGAAGTTAAACTCAATAACCAACTAAAAAACAATGAAGAATTTAGAAGTAATTAATGTAGATGACGATAAAATGGTGCTTTTCATACACGAGCGTATGATGAAACACTCTGGCTTTTTTGAATCGCCAAAATCCTTTTTAGATGGTCAAGAAACGCTAGATTATTTATTGTCTGCCAAAACGAAAGACAAACAATTCGTAATTTTTTTAGATGTTAATATGCCAGGTATAGATGGTTGGGATTTTTTGGATCTTTTGTCGGAGCATGGACTTTCAGAATCTTGCCACGTATTTATAGTAACTTCTTCTATAGATGCCGCAGATAAAGAAAAATCTGAGACTTATGATGAAGTAGCTGGTTTTGTTGAAAAACCAATATCTGTAGATAAACTACACGAATTGAAAACCCATCCTAATTTAGCAGATTTTTATAAATCATAGTTATTGATTGTCATCGTCGTCTCCTTCGTAAGCATCGTATTCTGGATATAAAAAATTATTGTAGGGAAATCTAGTAATATGAATTTCTCTTACTGCTTCATATAGTTTTTTTCTGAATTCTTCGATATTTTCCTTTTCTAAGGCAGATATGAATAAGACGTTATCCCCAACTTTTTGCATCCAGGTTTTTTTCCATTCCTCTAGAGTGTAGTGTTGCTTAGTTTTTTCTGTAGCAAGATCATCGTCATCAATGGTTTCTGGCTCATAATCATCAATTTTATTGAAAACCATAATACATGGTTTGTCATTGGCTTCAATTTCTGCCAGAATACTATTCACAGAATCGATGTGGTCTTCAAAATTTTTATGAGAAATATCGACAATATGAAGCAGCAAATCAGACTCTCGCACTTCATCTAATGTAGATTTGAATGATTCTACAAGTTGCGTTGGCAATTTCCTGATGAAACCAACAGTGTCTGTCATTAAAAACGGTAAGTTTCTAATCACTACTTTACGGACTGTGGTGTCCAAAGTTGCAAAAAGTTTATTTTCTGCAAAAACTTCACTTTTACTGATTACATTCATCAAAGTGGATTTTCCAACGTTCGTATAGCCTACCAAAGCCACACGAACCAAGCTGCCACGATTACCACGCTGAACCGCCATTTGTTTATCTATGGTGTCAAGTTTCTTTTTGAGCAAAGTGATTTTATCTCGAACAATTCTACGGTCTGTTTCGATTTCTGTTTCACCTGGACCACGCATTCCAATTCCTCCACGTTGTCTTTCTAAGTGAGTCCAAAGTCCTGCCAAACGCGGTAGTAAATATTCGTATTGCGCCAATTCAACTTGGGTTCTGGCATAACTTGTTTTAGCACGTTGAGCAAAAATATCTAGGATAAGATAGGTTCTGTCTACAACTTTGCATTTTAAGATTTTTTCTATATTTTTTTGCTGTGCTGGCGAGAGTTCATCATCAAATATAGCTGTGCCAACTTCGTTCTCCTGAACAAAAGCACGAACTTCTTCCATTTTTCCTTTACCAATGAAAGTTTTTGGATTGGGAACATCAAGTTTTTGTTGATAGCGTTTCAGCACTTCGCCTCCTGCAGTATAAGTCAGAAATTCAAGTTCATCTAAATATTCTTTAGATTTCTCCTCATTCTGAAATTGGTTAACGATACCGATAAGAACGGCTTTTTCGTATGTAATATCTGTATTGTCTAACATGATTTATTTTATTTGACGAAATTATAAAAAATACTTCATTTACTTTAGGAATTTAAGTTTTTGGAAAATAAATAGAAATTTTGGTATAAAAAATATTTGGTATTATTATTAATACCTTTCTGCTGAATTCCTGAAATTGAGTTAATATTTTTGTTTAAATACTTTGAAATCATTTAATTAATCTTTTCTTCTTAAATTTAAACTAAAAAATTTCAAGTATATTTAACGTCGTTGTAACAATTTTTTTATCTTCACGGCTTAAAATAACACAATTAAAAATGAGAACATATTTACAAGCTTGTCTTTGTTTATTGACATTACTATTAGGAGTAAGTTCACTTAATGCTCAAGTTTTTTCAGAAGACTTCGAGTCTGGGTTAGGGACTTTTTCTAATGATGCAGCCAATGGCTCTGATTGGGTAATTAATACTTCTTTTTTTCAAGAAGGCGTGCAGTCAGCTCATAATCAATATCTTGATGATGAGAATAATATACTTTTTGTAACTAATTCCTTAGATTTAACTGGTTTAACTAATCCGCAGCTTTCCTTTTGGCACATTGCTAAAACTGAAGGTGGTTGGGATGAAGCATTCGTTGAAATTTCTACTGATGGAGGTGCTACTTTTCAAGAATTTCAAGCTGCCGAATATATTGGAGATGCAATTTTAGAAGGGAGTTCGTCTTTTGATGAGGATTCTTATCCAGAATGGGGAACAACAGATGTGCCTGTTCAAAATGCTTGGTGGAAACGCGAATTTTTCGATTTGTCGAATTATATGACCGATGATGTAGTGGTTCGGTTTAGACTTGATAGTGATCTTTCTATTCAAAGAGATGGTTGGTATATTGATAATGTTGAAATTTACGAGGTAACATGCGTTATGCCATCACTTCTTGTGGCAGAAAACGTTACTTCTTCTGAAGCAGATCTTTCATGGACGCCAGGAGATGCTGAAACTGAATGGGAGATTGTGTATGGTGAAGCAGGTTTTAATCCTGACTCAGAAGGAACTACAATTTCTGACAACGATGGAGTTTTAGGTGAAAATATTACAAGTTTAAACCCAGCGACAGATTATCATTTTTATGTAAAAGCAGTTTGTGCTGGGGGTGAAGAAAGTGAATTGGCTGGTCCTTTTACCTTTACCACAGAATGTACTGTGTTTGCTTTGCCATGGTCTGAAGATTTTGCAAGTAATAGTATTCCGAATTGCTGGTCTCAGGGAGGTGACAATGCTTGGGACTTTAGTACTGGTGCTGATTATGCAGCTACAGATGTTTTAGATCATACGCCTGGAGGCGGGACAAATTATGCCTGGTTGGATGGTTCTGATAATTCTAATGATGATGTCAGTACTTTGACTTCGCCTTTAGTGGATGTTTCAAGCTTAACTGCAGCTGCAGTTGAGTTTTACTTGTTTTCAAATAATACGAATGACGATGCAGTAAATATTATAGATGTTGAAATTAATACAGATAATGGTTGGGAGAATGTTTTAAATATTAGCCAAACTTTAGGTGAAAACTGGTCTCAGTATGTGATTGATATTTCTGGCTATACAATTACTTCGGCAACTCAAGTAAGATTTACTGTTACAGGAGATGATTCAGGTGGATTTACATTTTATAACGATATTTTGATCGATGATGTGACTTTTCTGGAGATGCCAGATTGTGTAAACCCAATTGTGAATTATGCAGTTGTCCAGGATTGTTTAAATGGTCCTCAATTTCTGGTAGATGTTGAAATCACTAATCTTGGCGGAACTGATGATTTAGAAATATCTGATGATCAAGGTTCGGCAGTTGTTACTGCAGATGCTACTGGAACTTATTCTTTTGGTCCTTATACTAACGGAACTGAAGTGCTGATTACAGTAGAAAATACTTCTGATGCGAATTGTTCTTCCGCTAGTCAGATTCTTACTCAAGAATTTTGTACAATAGAAGAGGTTGATTGTACAGATGGACCAGTTAACTTAAATTATTGTTATGAAGATAATGAGGATTTTGAAATCACTTACGTGAGTTCCGATGGCTCATCACTGAATTTAAATATAAACTCAGGTTTCTTAGAAACTTGTTGTGACGATTTTATAGTTTTAGACACAGATGGTACAGAATTGTTTAATGATGGCGGAGATATTTCTGGACAATCTTTTCAATCCACGGGAGATGAGATTACAATTTTAATTGATTCAGACGGTTCTGTAAATTGTGGTGGTAATGGTTATGATCCTATAGATTTAACAGTGTCTTGTGCAACTTGTACAAATCCACAAGTTGAATATGAATTGATCAGTGACTGTTTGAATGCGCCGCAGTTTTTTGTTGATGTTGATGTTATAGATTTAGGGTCTGCTACAGATTTAGATATTACAGACAATCAAGGCAATCCAGCAGAAACAGTTTCTGCCCCAGGAATTGTTCAGTTTGGGCCTTATGCTAATGGTGCAGAGGTTGAATTTACTGTAGAAAACAATCAAGACTCAAATTGTGAATTGACTTCAGGTACATTTGTACAAGAGGAGTGTACAGAAAATTTAGTAGATTGTACAGGAACGCCAGTCAATACTGTATTTTGTTATAATAGTGGTGAAGTTGAAGAATTTACTTATATCAGTAATGATGGTACAAATTTAAATTTAAGTGTGAATTCAGGTCAAGTTGAAAATAATTTTGATGAATTTATTGTTTTAGATTCTGACGGTACCGAGCTTTATAACGGATATGGTAACGCTGGGGATCTTTCTGGATTAAATTTTCAATCTTCTGGAGATGAAATAACAGTTCAGGTTACTCCAGATGGTTCTATTAGTTGTCAGCAAAGTGGTTATACACCAATTGATTTAACAGTCTCTTGTGCAACTTGTACAAATCCACAAGTTGAATATGTTGTTGTTGATAACTGTACTGATGATGACACTGGATTCTTTGTAGATGTTACAGTTCAGGATTTAGGTTCTTTATCTGAAATAGAAATTGTGTCCAATCAAGGAGATGCGCCAGTTTCGGTGACTTCTCCCACAACAGAAACTTTTGGACCTTATGATTTGGGGACTTCAGTAGAGTTCACTATTGATAACGACGAAGATACTAACTGTGTTTTGACAAGTCAATCTTATACTTTACAGTCTTGTGGTTGCAATGGACCAGTTCCGTTTTGTGCACCAGATGCAGGTCAAGCTTTAGTCTTTCAAAATGTATCAGATGAAAGTGATACAGAAGCAGATCCTAACTTAAGTGATTATGGGTGTCTAGGAACTCAACCAAATCCAGTTTGGTACTATATGCAGGTTGAGGAGTCAGGTGAATTAGTGTTTCAAATAGAGCAAGCGACAGGTTTTGATGAAGATACTGGTGAGTTAACCGGCACATTTTTAGATGTAGATTTTATAGCCTGGGGACCTTTTACAGATACTGAGTATTGTGATAGTTTAGATAGTTGTTCTAACTGTGGTAGCAATACTTTTGATGATGGTTACCCGTACGGAAATGTGGTTGATTGTAGTTATGATGCTCAAAGCTCAGAAACTTTTACCATACCAAATGCTCAGGAAGGTGAGATTTATGCAGTATTAATAACGAATTTTAACGGTGCTCCTGGATTTATTAGTTTGGGTCAAACCAACTCAGATGATAATGATGCTGGTTCCACAGATTGTGATATTGTCACCAATACAGATATAGAAATTTGTGAAGGTGAAGAAGCTATATTGGAATCAGAAGCGCCAGATCCAAATCAACAACATCAGTGGTTTGTGTTTAACGAAACTACTCAGGAATTTGAGCCAATTATGGGAGCTAATACATCAACTTATATTGCAACCGATGAAGGTTTGTATCAAGTTCAGTATATTGAAAATAATGTGGATGTCGTTCTTGAAGAATTTACAGTTGTATTTATTCCAGCTCCAGAAGTGAATCTTCCAGATTCTGCTTCTATTTGCGAAGGTGAAACTTTAGACGTAGATGCTACTGTTCTAAATCCAGAAGAATTTGATTTGATTGAATACCAATGGCTTTTTGATGGTAACGAAATCATCGGAGAGACAAATCCTATTTTCACTTTAGATCAGGCCGGAATTTATACACTAGAAGTAACTACTACTATTGGAACACCTGGAGATGAAGATGCTCAAGTTTGCGTACAAACTTTTGAAATTGACACTCAACAAGGGAATTTCACTGTTGATTTAGGTGGAGATCAAGATATTTGTGGGAATGGCGATTATGAAATTATAGCTGAAGTTACTGATGTTGATCCAGATGCTGACATTTCTTATTTATGGGGTGAAGGTGAAGATACAGCTTCAATTACAGTGGATGAAACTGGAATTTATCAGGTTACTGTAACTGTAAATGGGTGTAGTATCACAGAATCTGTTGATATTACATTTATCGAAAACCCTGAGTTCGACTTGGGTGGCGATCAAAGTTTATGTGATGCTACAGATGCAGTTATTCAACCACAATTTACAATTGGAAATCCTGCCGATGCTACTTTTGAGTGGAGTACCAGTGAAATCACAGAAACTATCACAGTAACCGAATCAGGAGTTTATGAATTGACTGTGACTATAGATGGCTGTAGCACCACAGAAAGTGTAGAATATACATTCAACGAATCACCTGTTGTAGATTTGGGTGGAGATGTAGAATTGTGTGATACTGAAGATGCTGAAATTACAGCAAATATCACTAGTGGGGATTCAACAAATGCAACTTACGAATGGAGTACAGGCGAAGATACACAATCCATAACAGTATCTGAAACCAATATTTATACTGTAACTATCACCACTGAAGCCGGATGTAGCACAGTTGAAAGTGTGGAATACATCTTTAACGAATCTCCAATTATAGACTTAGGTGAGGATATTGTGAGTTGTGATCTTAATGGAATTACATTAGATGCAACACCAAGCAATTTTGATCCGAATAATACTCTTTATGAATGGTATCTAAACGGTGAGTTGTTGCCAGGAGAGAATCTTGAAGATTTAAATACTGAACCTTTTGGTTTTGGAAATTATGAAGTTATAGCTTACAGTGATAGTCAGGATTGCTCAGCAACAAGTTCTGTAAACATCACAGAAAGAGATGATATTGCGGTCAACTTAGAAATAAATCCAGATAGAACACAATTCTGTGAAGGTGAAAGTATCGATTTTACTGCAAGCCTAGTTAATGCTAGTCCCGATGAAGTAGATTTTGTTTGGTTTGTTAATGGATCAGTTGAATCTGCTGAAACCGCTCAAAACTTTGAAGCTTACGAATTTGAAGGCGAAACAGTGACAATTGCTGTAGAAGCCTCTATCAATGGAGCTTGTGTTCAAACAGCTTCTGTTGAATTAAACGGATACGAGAACAATCAAGGTTGTGTAATTACTCAAGGTATTTCTCCAAATGGAGATGGTTTCAATGATAATTTAGACCTTGCGTATTTAGATGATCGAACAGGTATTGCTAGTTTAGAAATTTTCAATAGATACGGTCGAAGTGTGTTCAAACAAAACAATTATAGAGATGAATTTTTTGGACAAAATGAGAGCGGTGATGAGTTAACAACTGGAACTTATTTCTATGTAATTAAGTTAGAAGATAATGACCCAGTATTTGGTATTGAGAAAAAAGGATGGATTTATATAAATAAAGAGAAATAATTTTTACTTTTAATGCTAACTAAATAAAATAAATATGAGACAAAAATTACTTTTATTTCTTATTGGGTGTTTGCCGTTCGTAGGCAGTGCCCAAATAAGCGTGGACGTTACAACTTACACCTTAGATCAACTTATTGATGGTGTCTTGGTAACGGGAGCATGTGCTGAAGTGTCCAACATTACTTCACCAATTAATAGTCAAGACTCTGGAGAAGGATTTGACAGTTATGCTTACTTTGAAAACACAGGAACACTCAATTTTCCCTTTACAGATGGGATTATCTTATCTACCAATGGATCGCAAGCAGCTTCACCAAGTTTTACTGGTTTTGGTCAAAATGGAACCAATAGTTGGCCTGGCGATCCAATTACCGAAATTATTATAGATGAACCTGGCAATACCAATAATGCCACGGTCATAGAATTTGATTTTGTGCCTTTTGTTGGTGAAATGAGTTTTAATTATTTTATGGCCTCTGATGAATACCCAACTTTCGTTTGTAGTTATTCAGATACCTTCGCATTTATATTAAGTGGGCCTGGTATTTCAGACACCAATTCATACAATCATGATGCCAATCCAAATACCCCAGATTTAGTTCAAGATCTAGGTGGATTGAATATTGCTTTGATTCCAGGCACCAATATTCCAGTAAGTGTGACTAATATTCACACCAATACAAGTTGTGGTGCTGGTCAAATTGGTGAATTTGCTGTGCCTCAACTTTATGATGATATTAATTCTGGAAATGGATCTAATGAATATAATGCCCAAACAGAGGAATTAACAGCTTCTGCAGACGTCATCCCAGGGGAAACCTATAACATCAGATTGTCAGTAGCAGACAGAGGTGATACTTCATTTAATACTGCTGTATTCATTGAGGGAAGTAGTTTTGATATTGGTGAAGTAGATTTAGGACCAGATATCAACCTAGGTGACCCACAAGCACAATGCGAGGGAGACCCTGTGATATTAGATGCTGGACAGGGTGGAACAGATACTGATTATATCTGGTATGCCGAAAATCCAGATACTGGAAATTTAGAAGAGATTCCAGGTGAAGATGGACAATTTTATGAAGTTACAGAAACAGGAAATTATGCTGTTGCGGTAGCTTACTCTTTAAACTGTCTTCAAACTGATGAGATTTTTGTTGAATTTTTTGACGCACCAGAATTACCTTCAGATGCTAATGTTTCCTTGTGTGTAGGCGAAACAGCAAATCTTGATGGTACACCTATAAATCTCAACGATTTAGATTCACCAGAATACCAATGGTTCTTAAATGGTAATCCGATTGCCAATGCAACTAACCCAACTATAGAAGCTGATGCAGCTGGAACATATACGCTTGAAGTTCAGGATTCTGAATGTACAGTTGAAAGTGAATTTGTTGTGAATTTAGTTGATTATTCAGTAGACCTTGGTGCAGATGATGTAATTTGTACGCCTCTAGGGCAATCTAATGAATTTGTAATTTCATCAAATCTTACTGGCGTTCCTGCTGGCGAAGAAGATGACGTAGATTACGAATGGAGTAATATGGAGACAACTCCAAATATTACTGTGACAGAATCTGGAATTTACACTGTGACAACAACTTTCAAAGGTTGTGTTGAAACAGCAGAAATCAATATTGAGTTTTTTCAAACTCCTGATGTACAAGATCAAGATTTAACTTTCTGTTTTGAAGAAAGCGTCACTTTAGATGGTACGCCTTCTAATATTAGTGATTTAGAAGATCCACAATACCAATGGTTTCAAGATGGTATTGAAATTGTTGACGCAACAAATTCAACTTATGAAGCTACTGAAGAAGGGGTTTATGATTTAGAAATTCAAAATGGAGTTTGTTCAGCACAAGCAACCTTTACATTGACATTAATTGACTATATGGTTGACTTAGGATCAGATGTTACTGTATGTTATCCTGAAGGCCAACTAGAGCCTTTTGAAATTATTTCAAGTATAATGGGAATTCCATCTGGAGACGAAAATCAAGTTGATTATGAGTGGAGTAATGGTGAAACTACACCTAATATTACAGTTTCTGAATCTGGATTATATACTTTAACGACGACTTATGAAGGTTGTGTCCAAACAGCGGATATTAATGTTGAATTTATTCAAACACCATCAATAGATTTAGGTCCTGATACAATAAAGTTATGTAATAATGATGAAGCGGAATTAGACACAGGTTTTTCAGACACCAATACTACATCATTTACTTGGTTTAGAGATGGAGTTGAAATTTCAGGTGAAAATGATTCTACTTTAATTGTTTCAGGTGCTGAACTTGGTACTTATTCTGTAGAAGCAGATGATAATGGTTGCTTGAGTTTTGGTGAAATTACTGTTGAAGGATACGAGGTTGATAACTGTACAATCACGCAAGGACTTTCTCCAAATGATGACGGCTTTAATGATTGCTTAGACCTTACATTCTTAGATGATCAATTGGGAATCAATAAAGTTCAAATATTTAACCGTTATGGAAGATTGATTTTTGAATCTACTGATTATATAAATGAGTTCTGTGGTCAGAATGACAACGGTGACGATTTAGTCACAGGAACTTATTTCTATGTTATCGACTTAGAGGAAAGCGATGACAGATTTAGCCGTCAAGAAAAAGGATGGATTTATATCAACACCGAACAATAACAAAATCAATAACCAAAATACAATTATAAAGTTTTTAATATGAGAAAGTTTTATGTAATTATAATCTGCGCAGTAGGCTTCATGATCTCAAATCATGCCACAGCACAACAAGATCCACAATATACGCAGTATATGTACAATATGAATGTGGTCAACCCTGCTTATGCAGGCTCTAAAGAAAGCCTTTCGGTAGGCTTGCTTTATAGAGAGCAATGGTCTGGAATAGATGGAGCGCCTCAAACATTCACCTTCAATGCACATACGCCTGTAGGTAATGGACTAGGACTTGGGCTTTCAGCCATTAATGACCAGATCGGTCCAGTTGAGGAAACCAATGTTTATGCAGATGTATCTTATACTTTAGATCTTGGAAATGAGAGAAAACTTGCTTTTGGAGTAAAGGCTGGAGCTACATTTCATAGCGTAGGTTTTATAGGCTTGGATTTTCAAGATCAATTAGATCCTGCTTTTCAAGAAAACGTAAGCGAAACTTACCCTAACATTGGCGCTGGTTTCTTATACTACACAGATAAGTTCTATGCAGGACTTTCTATGCCAAACTTCTTGAGTTCAACGCACTTGGATACTAGTGGTAGAGAGTTTGGTACAGAAGAGCAACACGTGTTTTTAACAGCTGGTTATGTATTTCAACTCAATGAAAACTTGAAGTTCAAACCTTCAACATTGGTGAAAACAGAGCTGTCATCAGACTTATCTTTTGATGTTAATGCTAACTTTTTGTTTTACGACAGATTTGAAATTGGAGCGTCTTACAGATATGAAGATGCCATTAGTGGTTTGGCTAGTGTAAGAGCTACAGATTGGATGCAAATAGGTTTTGCTTATGATAGCACGACAAGCGACCTTAACGAACCTTCTTACGAAGCTTTTGTTATTTTCGATATTTTCTTCAAGAAGAAAACTTTTATTTCACCAAGATATTTCTAAAACATAAACATTTAAGTACTGTAAACTATGAAAAAAATATATATTACATTATTCGTATTTGTTATGGGTGTTACAATTGTAAGTGCTCAAAACAAAGACACTCAGAAGGCTGATAAACATTTCGACCGTTTGGAGTTTGTTGATGCGATTGACGATTATGAGAAACTTGTAGAAAAAGGTAAAGCAAATGCTTACGTTTATAAGCGTTTAGCTGAAGCTAACTACAAAGTTTACAATACACGTGACGCAGAACGATATTATAAAATGTATCTAAATAATACTGAAAATGTCGATGCTGAAGTTTATTTCAAATATTCACAAAGTTTGATGGCAAATTCAAAATTTGAAGATGCTAAAAAAGCAATGATGATGTTTGCTAGTGAAAAGCCAAACGATCAAAGAGCTAAAGCATTCATGGCAAATCCAAACTATATTTCAGATTTGATGATGATGGATCCTAAATTTGATGTTCAGCAAATGGAATTAAATTCAGAATATTCTGATTTTGGCGCTTATGAATTTGACGGAACACTTTACTTCGTGTCTGCCAGAAATAAATCTAGAAGAAAGTATGGTTGGAATGAACAACCAACTCTAGACATTTTCGTTGCTGAAAACGTTGGTGGAACTTTCAAAAACGTTGAGGAATTACCTGGTGACGTAAATTCTAAATTTCACGAAGGCACAATTGCTATAACAGATGATGGTCAAACTATGTATTTTACTAGAAATGATTATTTAGGCGGCGATTATGAAAAAGATTCAGAAGGAATCAATAGATTGAAAATTTATAAAGCAGATTTAGTAAATGGTGAATGGCAAGATATCGAGTCATTGCCTTTCAATGATACTGAATATTCAAATAGTCACCCTGCTCTAAGTCCTGACGGTAAAACTCTTTATTTTTCAAGTGATATGACTGGCGGTTTTGGAGATTCAGACATTTACCGAGTAAGTATCAATAGTGATGGTTCTTATGGAGAACCAGAAAACCTTGGAGCTACTATTAATACAGAAGCTAGAGAAAGTTTTCCATTCATTGATAATGAAGGTGTAATGTATTTTTCTAGTGATGGTCACTTAGGAATGGGTGGTTTAGATGTTTTTTATGCTAATCCTAAAGGCAATGGCTTTGAATATCCTAAAAATTTAGGTAAACCTTTAAATTCAACTTCAGATGATTTCGGCTTCACTTATAATGTTGCTGTAGAATCTGGTTATGTGTCTTCAAATAGAGGAGATAATCCAAAAAATGATAATATCTACAACGCAGATTTGATTCGACCAATTCAGGAAACAAATATTATTGTTACTGTTATAAGTTCAGAATCAAAAGACCCTTTAGCAAATGCTGAAGTATTGATTTATGACGAAGATGATAATCAAATCTTCAAACTTATCACTGATAGCCAGGGTAAAGCTAAAGAAATTCTGCTAAGTAACATGGAATACGATTTCCAAGTGAATTTGTCTGATTTTGAAAGCGCTTCGCAAGTTGTGGAAGCAACTGGAGATGAGATGATGGTTACTTTAGTACTTGATCCTGAACCTGAAATTATCAGAGAAAGAAGCATTACTATAGATGAAAGTATTTTGTTTGAATTCGATAAAGCAGAAATCAGATCTGAAGCTGCTTTAGAATTGGATAAGATTGTTGCAACTATGAAGAAATACCCTGAAATCGAAGTGAAAGTAGAAAGTCACACAGATAGAAGAGGTCCAGCAGAATACAACATGAATTTATCTGAACGTAGAGCTCAAAATACTGTAGATTACATCGTATCTCAAGGTATCGATGAATCTAGAATTACTGGTGAAGGTAAAGGTGAATCCGAATTATTGATTGAATGTGGTAGCAATTGTACAGAAGAAGATCACAGACAAAACAGACGATCTGAGTTTATGATTGTTGAGTAAGAATTACATTTTAAATTTTAGAAAATCCCCAAGCTTCTTAGTTTGGGGATTTTTATTTATATTTACTTAACCAATTCTTAAAATTTTTGAAAAATGGATAAATCCTACTGTCAGTCTTGTGGTGAGGTCCTCACAGGTAGAATTGATAAAAAATACTGCTCGGATTATTGTCGGAGCACTTTCAACAATACTTTGAACAGAGCGTCGAGAAAGATTGTAAGGAATGTAAATAACCAACTCAAGAAGAATTATAGAATATTACAGAGTATCAATAAAGATCAAAAAACGAAAACTACACGCTCAGTCCTAAATGAAAAAGGCTTCAACTTCAAATACTTTACCAATGTCTATAAGACTAAGAAAGGACATGTCTACTATTTTGTGTACGACCAAGGTTATTTACCTTTAGAGGGTGATTATTTTGCAATTGTAAAACGACAAGAATGAAAAGATATAGTTATAAAGCAATATTCTCTTTAGTAATAATTTCATTTACCATATGGTATACTTTTTTCAAACTCTATCCCTCAGAAATTACTGACCTTTCTACGCCAGATTCTAAATTTTCTACAGAACGTGCTTTTCAACACGTTAAAAATATTGGCGATGAACCCCACTTTATCGGTTCGAAATCTCACAGTGAAAAGCGAAATTATATTGTGAATCAACTGGAAGAACTTGGCTTAGAAGTTCAAACACAGCAAGATTTTGTGCTTTCTGATGACGGTAGTTTCAGCATTCCAGAAAATATCATCACCAAAATTCCAGCTACCGATCAGTCAAATCCTGAAGCAAAATCACTTCTGCTTTTATCTCATTACGATTCTGCCGTTCATTCTTCACCTGGTGCTAGCGATGCTGCTTCTGGTATTGGAGCTATTCTAGAAGCTGTCCGGGAATTTCAAAATAAAGATTTAATATTTCAGAACGATATTATTATTGTCTTTACAGATGCCGAAGAAATTGGTTTAATGGGCGCTCAGCTTTTTGCAGAATCGCATCCCTGGATTGAAAATGTTGGTTTAGTTCTCAATTTTGAATCTCGAGGTAGCGGTGGTCCAAGCAATATGATTGTTGAAACCAATTATGGCAACGCCAACCTCATCGATCAATTTTCAAATACCAATGTTGAATTTCCTTTGGCGAATTCATTGATGTATAGTGTGTACAAGATTTTACCAAATGACACCGATTCTACAATTTTCAGAGAAGTCGCTGACGTTCCAAGTTTTTTCTTTGCTTTTATTGATGACCATTATGACTATCATACAGCTCTAGATAAACCAAATCGCTTAGATAAACGCTCTTTGGCACATCAGGGCGATTATCTAACAGGTACATTAGAAATTTTTTCTAAGGCCGATTTGTCAAAACTCAAGGCAGAACATGATAATATTTATTTTACAATTCCAGGCTTAGGATTGTTTCAATATTCTTTTGGTTTCATTTGGCCGCTTTTTGCTATCGCATTGCTTTTATTTTTAGCTATTTTATATTACGGTTTAAGGACGCGCAGGCTTTCTTTAAAAGAAATTTTATTGGGCTTTGCGCCTTGGTTGGCGAGTTTGATTTTGTCGGGGCTAATCTCTTATTTTGGATGGCAAGTAATTATGTATTTCTATCCAGAGTACTATGAAATCCTTCAGGGATTTCCTTATAACGGACATAGTTACATTATCTTTTTTGTAGCATTAACAGTCTTCATTTCATTTGCCGTTTATCAAAAATACGATCGAAAACTCAATCCAGAGAACGCCATAGTTGCACCTATTTTTACTTGGTTCATACTTTTATTAATGATTAATATATTTCTGAAAGGTGCAGCTTTTTTCATTATTCCCTTGTTTTTTACATTAGCTGCATTCTTTATAATGACTAGGTATTTTGCGCCATCTTATATTTTACTCTTGTTTTTAGTTTTACCAGCTTTGGCAATAATCACACCTTTTATTCAGTTTTTTCCAGTTGGTTTAGGACTAAAAATGGTTGTGATCAGTAGCATTTTTAGTGTTCTTTTGTTTGGTAATTTGTTGCCAGTTTTCGGTTATTTTCCGATCAAAAGAGGTTTAGCTGCTTTAAGTTTGATTATCGCCATTGGTTTTTTTATAAGAGCTCACCTTCATTCGGAGTTTAGTCAAAACCGCCCAAAGCCAAATAGCTTGGTTTATACGCTAGATACTGAGAAAAGTGAGGCTACTTGGAATACATATGACCATATTTTAGATGATTGGAATCGTTCCTATTTTGAATTTGATTCAGAAATAAGAGATGAATCAAAATATGCAAGTAAATACAATGTTACATACACGAAGTCAAATAAAGCTGAAGTTAAAAACTTACCAACTTCTTTAGTGAAAATTGATACGCTCACTCCATCAAGTGAAGAACTTAAACACTTTCAAATTGAAATAATTCCTCAGCGAAAACTGAATAGATTGATTATTTCTGAAACTAGTTTAACAAATTTTAATTCGTTTTCAGTCAATGGTTTGGATTCTAAAAAAAATGATAATGATATATCACACGTGCATTTCAATCGAACTTATGCAAGCATTCTTGACTATTATGTAGTCAACCAAGAACCTGTAATTTTGGAATTTGAAGTTGAAAAGCAAGCCGAACTGAATTTCATAATCAACGATATCAGTTTCGACTTACTGTCGCATGACCAATTTTCCATATCGCCAAGGACGAGCAAAATGATTCCAAAACCTTTTGTCGTCAATGATGCTATAATCGTAAAACAGTCTTTTGGTTTATGAATAAAAAACAAATTTCAATGCTCGGCTGCGGTTGGTTAGGTTCTTCACTCGCTGAATATTTAATAGCTGAAAATTACTATATCAAAGCGTCAACAACGACTGAAAAAAAACTAAGTCAACTTGAGAAAAAAGGAATTCAAGCGTTCAAGATTCAACTTTTTGAAAATAAAATTGAGGGTGATATAGAGAATTTTCTCAATGAAAGCTCAATATTAATAATCAATATACCACCGGGTTTAAGAAGTCAGCCGAATTTGGATTATGTAGCCAAAATGAAAAATTTTATTCAAGCTATAAAAAATTCCAAAATCAAGAAAGTCATTTATGTGAGTTCAACAAGTGTCTTCAGCGACAAAAAGAGTATTCCAACTTATACAGAAAACTATGAGTTTACGCATTCTGAAATTCAAAATAGCCAATTAATTCAAGTAGAAAAGGCATTTCAAAATCAAGTCAACTTTCAAACATCGATAGTTAGGTTTGGAGGATTAGTTGGAAAAGATCGACATCCGGTGAAATATCTTGCAGGACGAAAAAATGTAAAAAATCCTTTAGCACCAGTCAATTTAATTCATAAGAAAAATTGTATTAAACTGCTTAATGCAATTTTAAAACAACAAGCTTTTGGTACTGTTTTCCACGGCGTAGAAAATATTCCGGTGAACAAATCCACTTTTTATTCTTCAGCTGCAAAAAAATATAATTTAGAAGAACCTCAGTTCGACACAACAACAACGAAATCTGTCGGAAAAGTTATTAATGCCAAACAAACTCAAACAAAACTCAAAATTGAATTCGAGCAATTGGTTCAAAATATATAACCTGACTTACTAATGTTTTGATCATCATTAGTGTCAAGAAAATGTCAACAAAAGATTGATGCTAATTGTTATTTGAAAAGATAATGGCTAATTAATGTTGCAATGTTTATATTTTAATTACTTAACAATTTGTAATTTTTAAAATAAAATATTAGATTATTGTGTCAAAATATTAAAATTTTTTAATCATTGAGTAATACGAAGAAAAAACAGTCCTCATTAGCACGTACTATTTCTTTAAAAGCAGCGATAAGTATAGGAGTAGGGATAATGGTTGGTGCAGGAATCTTTGTTTTTCCCGGTATTGCTTCAGGACAAGCAGGTCCAGCAGCTATGTTGTCCTTTCTATTAGCTGGATTTATAGCACTTATAGTGGCTTTATGTACAGCAGAGTTAGCTACTGCAATGCCAGCAAGTGGAGGTGGTTATTATTTCGTTTCTCGAACATTTGGTTCTTTTTGGGGAATGCTAATTGGCGTTGGTCAGTGGATAGGTCTCGTGTTTGCCAGTTCATTTTATCTTTATGGATTTGCGAGTTATTTAATTGACTTACTCAAAGAAACCGGATATCAACCAGGCGATCCTACAATTCTTATAGGTTTATCAGTTGCACTTATACTGACTATTGTCAATATTTTGGGAACTAAAAGTGCTGGCAGGTTACAAAATGGCATTGTTCTTACACTTACAGGAATTCTTAGCCTTTTATTCTTATATGGAATGCTCCAGGCTTTTGGAATCATTGGAGCGTCTAATCTACCTACACCTTTTGCACCCAAGGGTCTAAGTCCAGTCGTTGGAGTTTCTGCGCTAATTTTTACTTCCTACTTAGGATTTGTACAAATCGCAACTGTTGGAGGTGAGATCATCAATCCGCAAAGAAATCTACCTCTTGCTTTAGTCAGTAGTGTACTTATTGTGACTGCACTTTATCTTCTTGCTTTGTTTGTAAGTAATAGCGTGCTTTCTACCGAGGAGCTACAAAAACTTGGCGAGACGGCTAT
The DNA here is from genome assembly GCF_004010055.1 of Psychroflexus aestuariivivens. Lineage (GTDB taxonomy): Bacteria > Bacteroidota > Bacteroidia > Flavobacteriales > Flavobacteriaceae > Psychroflexus > Psychroflexus aestuariivivens. Next base: position 163,429 of record NZ_RQVT01000061.1, on the reverse strand, counting down.
TGTTGAGGTTGCTAGAAACCTCATTGGTAACATTGGTGCAATGGTTGTTTTATTTGCTGGTTTACTGGCAACCCTTTCAAGCGCCAATGCCTCTATACTGAGTTCCTCAAGAACTATTTATGCTTTAAGTAAAGATGGGCTTATGCCTAATTGGGTTTCAGAAATTCACCAACGTTTTGGAACTCCTCACCGCGCGCTATTTTTAGTTGGAGTTCCTATAGCTGCAATTTTATTTGTTGGAAATTTAGAAATACTAGCAGAAACCGCATCTTTACTACATTTAGTTATTTATTCACTTATTTGCGGCTGTGTAATAAAATTGCGTAAAAGCAGACCAGTTTGGTATGTGCCAGGCTTTAAAACTCCAGCATATCCATATCTCCCAGCAGTCGGAATGCTAGCTGGTTTTGGACTTATATTTTTTATGAAACCAATATCTCTTTTGCTAGGTGGTGGAGTTTTATTGATAAGTGCTTTGTTTTATGTAATTTATGGTCGTGGTAGGAAACTTACAAGCCCATCGCCACCACACATAGAACCAGAATTACGAAAACCACGAATCCTTTTGCCGGTTTCACTTCCACAAGAAGAATCACTTCCACTGGCAATATTAAGACGATTTACAGATCTTGAAGTTTTATTACTTGGATATAAAGAAATCAAGGAGCAAACCAGTCCAGAACAATATGAAGAGGAAAAAGATGAAGAATCGAAAGAAGAGCTACAAAAAGTGAAAAAAGAACTTGAAAATGAAGCCTTTGATGTCAAAACTGAATTGGTGTTTACCCCCGATGTATCCCAAGCTATTGACAACGTAATAATAGAAAACGATTGTCAAGCTCTACTTGTTGTAAAGCCTATAAGTGAACTTAATAGATTGCTCATTCCTGTATACGATTTGAATCAGCTAAGTAAACGCTTTGCTACAGTTATATATGAATTGACTCAAGCAAGTAGCTTACCTGCAACATTAATGTTTATAAAAAGTTCAGAAGATTCTGATGGAGAAGGCAACAACATTTCTGCAATGAAAGAAAAAGCTTTTGGGAGATTAAAACAAGCTGGTGTAGATAAAAATCAAATTAAGACTAGCACTGTTGAGGTTGATGATATATCTGAAGCTGTTAAGGATAAAAGCGAATCTGAAGATCTTGTAGTATTGGTAGAAGCTAATGCTAAAGAAAGAGAGTCTTTTATCAATAAAATACGTGTTGAGATTAGCGACAAAATCGATTGTCCTTTATTGGTAGTTCTTGAAAGTCGTAGTGAAGATGAATCTAAAGAAGAAAAAGATCGTGAAGAAAGCCCTGCTGAAGAAGTCGAAGATGAAAATGAATAATACTTATTATACACTTCATCAATTTGTTCTTGGACCCGACAAAATCCATGGATTATGAGAAAAATAATGCCATTCAACTTTGCTCAAATCCATGTTAGGATCTACTATATATTCAGATTTTCTACCATTTAAGCTCACTTTTACTCGCGCATAAATTTCAATATCCTCGCCTTCATATTCTTCTTTCAATCTTTGTGTGAATTGCCAAATAGCATCAGGTTTCAGCAATGTTCGTCTTTGCTTGGCGGTCAGATAGTCGTTCATATTTATATAACTCACCTTTCCTGTTGTATTGTTTTTAATTTTAAAACTTGAATAACCACTTTTGGAACGAAGCATCATTCGCCAACTCATTCTGTGGCCTTCTTCGGTCCAAAATACATCGCCTTTGATAAAATGATGACGCATTGGCATAAAAATTTGAAAACTGAACCAAATTATAAAAAAGGCTTTAAGCAAATTGTGTCGTTTCGGGACATTAATTTCATCGCCTTCATAATGCGGTTTGAATCTCAAAAATTTTCGATTGACGAACTTAGTTGGGAAAAAGAATAGAATAAATGCTAAAGACATATAAGGGAAAATCCCAATCTGAAAAACGATACTATTAAATAAATGAAAAAATACACTGATCCAAAACATTGCTACTCGGGTGCGTTTCCACAATAAAAGCGGAACCACCAAAAGGTCAAACAAAATACCAAAATAGGTAATACTTGTATGAACCCATTCTTGCTGAAGAATATCACCGATAAGATAATAGTGACTTTTGCCTTTCATTAGTATTTCAGGAAAAGTACCATCAAGCCAGTCTGGATAAATTTTTGCTAAAGCTGCATAAGTGTAAACAATCCAAATTTGAAAAATAAGAAACCACTTGACCCACTGTGGCATCGAGTTGGATTTAAGCTCTGGATTTTGCTTAGCGTCTATGGAAAAATTTCTATGTGCTGGAACAATCGACATAAAAATCAAAAGTAGAATAAGTAGGTAATAATGATTATTATAAGAAGTTTTTTGCATCAGATAAACAGCCGTCCACATAACTGTATATGCAATAATGCTGAATCGATACTTGAAACCCAACATGATCAAAACACCAAAGCAACCCATAATAGCGAAATAGAAATACATGCCATTCCCAGGTAAAGGCTGCAGAAAATCTAAGCCTATAAAATTGAATGTAAATATCGGTTCTACAAGTGTTTTTCTAACCCAACCCGTAACGATAGCACCCCAAGCTTCTAGCGTAATCAACAATCCAAAAATGATTCTGAACGCAACTAAAGCAGAATTGTCAATACGACGAAACAGAAATTTATTCATTGCTGCTATTTATATTTTTGGATGTATTTTCTTGAGAAAACTTCATCAGCTTGCATGGCTTTGATCAAAGCGTCCAATCCTTCAAATTTAGCTTCACTACGGATGCGCTTCAAAAGTTGGATTTCTAAATATTCACCATACAAATCTTTATTCATATCGAAGAAAAAAGTTTCAATACTTCGACTTTGTCCGCCAACTGTTGGATTGGTGCCAATATTCATCATACCGAAAAATTTATCGCCATTGATGACAGCGACAACCACATAAACGCCTTCTTTTGGAATTAATTTATGTTCATCTTTGATGTTCAAATTTGCAGTGGGATAACCCATTTTTCGGCCCAAGCCTTTGCCTTTTATGATTTTACCAGACAAAATGAAAGGTCTAGAAAGGTAAGCGTTGGCTTTTTCTAAATCACCACTTTCTAAGGCATTTCTTATTTTAGTCGAACTCACCGCAACATCTTCCACATCTTGCTTAGATATTTCATCGACCTCAAAACCATAGTTTTTACCAAACATTTTCAAATCTTCAATATTAGCAGTCCTATTTCTGCCAAATCTATGGTCGTAGCCAATCACAATTTTTTTTGCATTCAAACCTTTAACCAAAATATCTTCTACATATTCTTCAGCAGTAAGTCTTGAAAATTCCATTGTAAATGGATGAATAATCAAATGATCTAAGCCAGTATCTCTAAGAATTGTTTTTTTTTCTTCGATGCTATCAATCAGCTTTAAATCAGAATCTTGCTGGAGCACCATTCTTGGATGCGGATAGAAAGTTAAAAGTGCAGTTTCTAAATTTTTGGCTTTCGCAGAATCGACAAGACGCTGGATGATTTTACGATGTCCAATATGCACGCCATCGAAAGTGCCAATAGTAACCACTGTTGGTATTGTATTATCGAACTCTGAAACTTTGTTGTAAATTTTCACGTTAAATTATTTTCCATTAAATGCGTTCATGGTGTTATGAATTCCTGCAGTTCCAAAAGATAAGATAAGTTCCGTAGATTTCTCCAGACGTTCTTTCATTTTTTCATTTTCTTCAGCATGCCACTCATCCAACACATAACCAATTTGCTGACCTTTAGAAAATTGATTTCCAATCCCAAATCTAAATCTAGGATATTTGGTTGTGTTTAGCAATTCCTGAATATTTTTTAATCCATTGTGACCGCCGTCACTACCTTTGCCTTTAAGTCTGATGGTACCAAACTCTAAATTCAAATCATCTGTAATAACAAGTAAATTTTCTATCGCAATATTTTCTTTATCCATCCAATACCGAACTGCTTTGCCACTCAAATTCATAAAGGTTGTAGGTTTAATCAAGATAAATTTACGACCCTTAAAATTGAATTCAGTTTTGTCAGCCAATCGATCTGGAGCAAAACTCAAATCTTTAGAATCTGCTAAAAAGTCAAGTATTTTAAAACCAATATTGTGTCTGGTATTGTGATATTTTGGACCTGGATTTCCCAAACCAACAATCAATAATTTTTTCATAGTTGTGCGGTCTTCCTTTTTGCGTTTAGACAGAATTTTACCAAAAAAGGCTCTCATTAATAAATTTTTGTAAAAATAAAAAAGCATTGGAATATAAAGCTTGCTTTTAAGGAAATTATACAGGTGACAAAAGACTTTAAAATGTTGTTTTAAGGTCTATTTTAAAAGTGAAAAACCTTCAAATACATTATTTTTGTCAAAACTTTCAATTTGAAAAGCATAGAAAAAGATCTTGTGATTGTAGGTGGTGGCGCTGCCGGATTTTTTGCCGCAATTAATTTTGCTGAACAACAACCAAATGCTACTGTTTGTGTTTTAGAAAAATCCAAAAATGTGTTGAGCAAAGTGAAAATTTCTGGTGGAGGAAGATGCAATGTTGCGCATGCCGAATTTGAACCTTTAGCCTTGGCCAAAAATTATCCAAGAGGTCATAAAGAATTACGAGGTTCGTTCCATCAGTTTATGACTGGCGATATGATGGCGTGGCTGGAAGAGCGTGGTGTGGAACTGAAAATCGAATCTGATCAGAGAATTTTCCCAATTTCAGATGATTCCCAAACCATAATTGATTGCTTTCAAAATGAAGTTAATCGGCTTGGCGTAAAAGTTATAACGAACTGCGGCGTGAATAATATTCAGCCTTTACAAAGTTCTGAATATAATTGGGAAATAGAAACTTCAGAACAGGTTTTTCATTCTAAAAAATTACTCATTGCCACCGGTAGTAGCCCGAAAATGTGGAAAACGATAGAAAAACTAAATCATACACTTGTATCGCCAGTGCCATCTTTATTTACTTTCAATATTCAAGATGAAAAAATAAAAGATTTAGCAGGGATTTCCACAGAAGCAAATATCGAAGTATTTACAAATTCAGATCGTGGAGTTCCTAAATCTGAATTGAACGCTTTACAGTCTTCTGGACCTTTATTAATCACACATTGGGGGTTTAGCGGACCATGTGTCTTGAAACTTTCAGCTTGGGGGGCGCGAACTTTTTATAAGCTGAATCACCAATTTCAACTCAAAGTGAATTGGGTGCCAGAGCACAATCAAGAATCTATTATTCCAATATTGAATCAACTCAAACTTGAACTTTCAAAAAAGCAAGTGATTAACCATCCGCAATTCGATTTACCAAAACGTCTTTGGCAAGCTTTGGTGTCTTCTTCAGAAATTGAAAACCAAATAATTTGGGCAGATTTAAATAAGATGCAAATTAGAAAATTAGCACAAAGCCTGACTAATGATATTTTTCACGTGAATGGAAAAAGCACTTTCAAAGAAGAATTTGTAACTGCAGGAGGTGTAGATTTAAAAGAAATAAACTTTAAAACTTTTGAAAGTAGAATTCATCCAAATTTATTTTTTGCTGGAGAAGTTTTGAATATAGATGCAATTACTGGCGGGTTCAATTTTCAAAATGCGTGGACTAGCGCATATATTTCAGCAAAAGCGATAAGCGATGATTTTTAGATAAAAGCTTATAGAAATACAGATCTAAAAGGGAATATTAACAAACGTTAGTTTTGATAGTAAATTTTTAATGTTATTTTAGCGAAAATTGAAATATTATGATAAATCAGAAATCCTTAGCTTTAGTTTTGTTCTTATTTGGCGTTTTTGTTAATGCGCAAAATCAAAGCCAAATTGTAAATGATTACTTAGAAAATAATATCAGGACCTACAATCTAAGCCTTGAAGATGTGTCTGATTTACAAATAGATTCTCAACATTTTTCAGAAAGTACTAATGTTGAGCATGTTTATATGCAACAAAGATTTGAAGGGAAAGCGATTTATAATGCAATAAGTAGCTTTGCTTTAAAAGATGCAGAAGTTGTTTATGCTTCACTTAATTTTGAAAATGATTTAGAAAATAGGATTCAAACAAAAAATTATTCGATTTCTGCTATTGAAGCTTTGCAAAATCTAACTTCAGAATTAAATCTAATTGATTTGCAACAACCGAATATTTTAGAAGAAATAAACAGCAATGAGTTTTTGATTTCTGAATCAAATATAGCTTCAGAACCAATTAAAGCGGAGTTGGTTTTTCAACAAACTGAAAATGACCAATTGCGTTTAGCTTGGGATATGTCTATCCGTCTCAAAGATGGTTCTCATTGGTGGAGTGTAAGAGTTGATGCTAACAATGGTGAAATATTAGATCGAAACGATCGCGTCGTGAGTTGTGAATTTGAAGGTACAGAATTTACTCAGAGTCATAATCATAATCCGATTAGCTCTAGTTTTGAATCTCAGAATAAGAATTTGCAACAATCTTCGAACACAGCGCAATACAATGTTTATCCAATGCCTGTAGAATCACCAAATCATGGCGTTAGAAATTTAGAAATTGATCCCGCAGACCTCAACTTTTCACCTTTTGGATGGCATGATACCGATGGAGTTACTGGTGCAGAACATACAACAACCAGAGGAAATAATGTTTGGGCATTTGAAGATAGAGCAGGAATAAATCAGGTTGGTTATTCTCCAGAAGGTGGTGCTAACTTGAATTTTGATTTCCCAATCGATTTTAATCGACCAGCAGCTTTAAACGAAGATGCAGCCATCACTAATTTATTTTATTGGAATAATTTAATGCATGATGTTTGGGCAAATTATGGTTTTGACGAGGCATCTGGTAATTTTCAAGAAATGAACTATTCTGGAAACGGATTAGGTGAGGATTTTGTATTTGCTCAGGCTCAAGATGGCGGAGGTGTGAATAACGCAAATTTTGCCACAGGACAAGATGGGAGCAATCCTAGCATGCAAATGTATTTGTGGACGCCACCTGGTGGTCCAAACCCAAATTTAAATATTGCTTCACCTTCAAGTTTGGCAGGAGGCTACTTCGGTGTCGAAGCAACTTTTGGACCAGTATTGTCGAATGCATCTATTTCAGCTGAATTGATTTTAATAGAAGATCAGAATCTCGGTGGTAATACAGATTTGTTGGATGCTTGTGATAACTTAATTAATACAGCAAATATTAACGGTAAAATTGCAGTGATCCGACGTGGAGATTGCACATTTGTGAGCAAAATAGAAAAAGTTCAAAACGAAGGCGCATTGGCTGTGATAATGGTTAATAATAATGCTTTCGAAGAAGCTTTTGCTATGGGCGGAGATGGTGCAAATATTAATATTCCATCTGTAATGGTTGATAATGATTTTGGTGAAGATTTAATTTTAGCGCTTAATTCAGGAGAAATTATTAATGCAGATTTAGCCAATAATGGTCCTTATTTTATTGATGGTGACTTCGATAATGGAATTATTGCTCACGAATATGGACACGGTATTTCTACACGATTAACCGGTGGAAGATTTGATGCCAATTGTCTCTTTAATGAAGAACAAATGGGAGAAGGTTGGAGTGATTGGCTAGGTTTGATGATGACAATTCAACCTGGCGATGTCGCAACTCAAGGTCGCGGTTATGGAACTTTTGCAGTGAGTCAATCAGTCACCGGTTCTGGAATTCGTCCATTTCGCTACAGTACAGATTTCGCTGTAAATAACGCAACTTATGGTTTAACGAACAATGGTAATTTAAGCATGCCTCACGGTATTGGTTTTGTTTGGGCAACGATGCTTTGGGATTTAAACTGGGCGCTGATTGATGAATATGGTTATGATCCAGATTTATACAATGGTAATGGTGGTAATAATATTGCAATGCAATTGGTGATAGACGGTATGAAGTTGCAAAGTTGCGCTCCAGGGTTTGTGGATGGACGTGACGCTATTCTCCAAGCAGACCAGTTGGCTAATAACGGAGATAATCAATGTTTGATTTGGGATGTTTTTGCGAATAGAGGTTTAGGTTGGAATGCAGATCAAGGTGATTCTACTAATCGTTTTGATCAAGTAGAAAATTTCGATATGCCGCCTAATGATGTTTTGGTATGCAACTTGTCAAGCTCTAATTTTGAAACTGAAAAGTTTGAAATTTATCCAAATCCAGCAAATAATTATTTTGAAATTCAATTTGGAAACACCAATTTGAAAGATACTTCAGTTGAAATTTATGACATGAACGGTCGTTTGGTTTCCACAAAAAATGCAGATCAAAATCAACAAGTTAATGTTAGTACATTATCAAATGGTGTTTATGTTGTGAAAATTGAAGCAAATGATAAATTATTCACTAAAAAATTAATCATCAAATAAATTTAGTTTTAAATTTTTAAAAACCCTGTTTAGGCTAGACTTAAACAGGGTTTTTTTGTGAATTCAATTTCTATAATAAACGATTACAAACGGATAAAAACGTTTACAAACGTAAGTAAAAGTAAGTAAATGTTTATTCAACGGATAAAATTTGGATGCTGTTTCATATTTGCACTGTCGATGTGATTTAATTATGTCGATTTAATGCAGATAGGCTGTGTTAAAATTATAAACACTTAAATTTTATTGTTATGAGTACTTTAAAAAATTCAGTTCAATTAATGGGACACGTTGGTCAAACACCTGAAGTAATCAATTTGGAATCCGGAAAGAAATTAGTGAAGTTTTCGTTGGCAACCAATGAATTCTACAACAATAACGACGGCGAGAAAGTCACAAATACTTACTGGCACAATATCGTCGCTTGGGGCAAAACTGCAGAAATCATTGAAAAATATGTAGAAAAAGGCAGAGAAATTATTGTTCAAGGTAAACTGACACCACGTTCTTACGAAGATAAAAACGGCGAGAAGCGTTACATTACAGAAGTCAACTGTAATGAAGTTGTGTTGACAAGTAAAAATTCATAGCTTAAAATAATCTCCAAATCTTGTTTCTGTTATGTAGGGTTTGGAGATTTATATTTAAATATTCTTCAACTAGATAAGATTTGTTTAACCCTTCAAGAGTTTAAAAATCTTGAAGAATTAAATAATACTCACTTAAAATCTTATAAGTTTTAAATAGAGATTTCATAAAAACGACTAGTCTTTTTTATGAAAAATTGTACTCTTTATATTGAGAAAGACTAGTCTTTTTTTTTGAGTGAAGTGAATTTAATTTCAAGCAGAAAGTAATTTATGCAAATTCGTAATCCGCAAATTTGTCTTCAACTTCATCAAAGGTGTCAAAAACATCTTTGGCATCATCAGAAGTGACCATTTTCATACGGTATTCTTTAAAATGTGGAATACCTTTGAAATAATTCGTATAATGTCGACGAGTTTCAAACACGCCAAGTTTTTCACCTTTCCAATCGATCGCCATTTGTAAATGCCTGCGTGCAACATTTACACGTTCTATCAAATCTGGCGGAGCAATATGTTCGCCGGTTTCAAAATAATGCTTCACAGCTTTGAAAAACCAAGGCGAACCAATACTTGCACGACCAATCATAGCACCGTCTAGACCAAATTCATCCCGCATTTTTACGGCTTTTTCAGGCGAATCTACATCGCCGTTACCAAACACAGGAATGTGCATTCTAGGATTGTTTTTTACCTCAGCAATTGGCCGCCAATCAGCTTCGCCTTTATACATTTGCGCTCGCGTTCTTCCGTGAATTGCAATAGCTTTGCAACCCACGTCCTGCAAACGTTCTGCAACTTCATATATTTTGATAGAATCGTGATCCCAACCTAAACGGGTTTTTACTGTAATCGGTAAACTGGTATGTTTTACCATGGCTTCGGTGAGTTTCACCATCAAATCTACATCTTTTAGAATTCCAGCGCCAGCGCCTTTGGAAACTACTTTCTTAACAGGACAACCAAAATTAATGTCGATGACATCTGGTTTTGTCTTTTCAACAATTTCTACAGACTTCAACATAGAATCTAAGTTGGCACCAAAAATCTGAATGCCAACTGGGCGCTCTTTTTCATAAATATCCAGTTTCATCACGCTTTTGGCTGCATCTCTGATTAAACCTTCAGAGGATACGAATTCAGTATAAACCATGTCAGCTCCATATTCCTTGCAAAGCGCACGAAACGGCGGGTCACTAACGTCTTCCATGGGTGCTAATAGCAGTGGGAATTCGCCTAAATCTATGTTATCTATCTTAGCCACAATTTTTTATTGCAAAAATACAGAATTCAAAACAATTTGCACAAAGCTTTTACACACATCAAATATTGAAGTCTAAAGCCAAACAATTACATTATATTTGCGGATTCAAATTAGCGTCAATTCATTTGATGTCAATAGGTAAATGACTATGAAGAATATTCGAAATTTTTGCATTATAGCGCACATCGATCACGGTAAAAGTACACTTGCAGACCGTTTGTTGGATTTTACAAAATCTGTAACAGAACGCGAACGCAAGGAACAGCTTCTAGATAATATGGATTTGGAACGTGAGCGTGGCATTACGATAAAAAGTCATGCCATCCAGATGGTTTATAATTATAAAGGTGAGGATTATGTGTTTAACCTTATTGACACGCCTGGGCATGTGGATTTTTCATATGAAGTTTCTCGTTCTATTGCAGCTTGTGAAGGTGCTTTGCTTGTGGTAGATGCGGCACAAAGTATCCAGGCGCAAACCATTTCAAATTTATATTTGGCTTTAGAAAATGATCTGGAAATTATCCCGGTATTGAATAAAGTCGATCTGTTGAGTGCCAGCCCTGAAGAGGTTACTGATGATATTGTCGATTTGATTGGCTGTAATCGTGAGGATGTAATTCGCGCTAGTGCCAAAAATGGCATTGGTATCGAAGATATATTGAATGCTATTGTAGAAAAAGTGCCTGCTCCAAAAGGTAATCCTGATGCGCCATTACGTGCTTTGGTTTTCGATTCTGTATACAATCCATTTCGTGGAATTGAAACTTATTTCCGTGTATTTGATGGAAGTATAAAGAAAAATCAACAAATTAAATTTGTAGCGACAGGCAAAAAATATTCCGCAGATGAAGTTGGAACTTTAAAGCTTGTTCAGTTTCCAAAAAAAGAAATTGAAACTGGCGATGTTGGCTATTTGATTACAGGCATTAAAAATGCCAAAGAAGTAAAGGTTGGAGATACCATTACTGATTTTGAAAATCCAACTCAAAATGCTGTGGCAGGTTTTGAAGATGTAAAACCTATGGTTTTCGCCGGAATTTATCCAGTTGAAACTGACGAATATGAAGATCTAAGAAACGCCATGGAGAAGTTGCAACTCAACGATGCTTCCTTAGTTTTTGTTCCCGAAAGTTCGGCTGCTTTAGGCTTTGGTTTTCGTTGTGGCTTTTTAGGGATGCTGCATTTAGAAATCATACAAGAACGATTAGAAAGAGAATTTGACATGACAGTTATTACAACTGTGCCAAACGTTTCTTATCATGCATTTACACTGAAATCGCCGGATGAAGCACTTATTGTAAGCAATCCTTCAGATTTGCCTGAACCATCATATTTAGATCGGGTAGAAGAGCCGTTCATTAAAGCAAGTATTATTACGAAATCGGATTATGTTGGTCCAGTGATGTCTTTGTGTATAGAAAAGCGAGGTGAAATCACCAACCAAACTTATTTGACGCAAGACCGTGTAGAACTTAGTTTTGATATGCCTTTGGCTGAAATTGTATTCGATTTTTATGACCGTTTGAAAACGGTTTCTCGCGGTTACGCATCTTTTGACTATTCGCCAATCGGTATGCGCAAGTCGAAATTGGTAAAAGTTGATATTCTTCTCAATGGAAATACTGTAGATGCGCTTTCAGCCTTAATTCACGCAGATAACGCTTACGATATCGGAAAGAAAATCTGTGAAAAACTCAAAGAGTTAATTCCTCGCCAACAATTTGATATTCCAATTCAAGCAGCTATTGGTGCTAAAATTATTTCAAGAGAAACTGTAAAAGCTTTGCGTAAAGATGTAACAGCAAAATGTTACGGTGGTGATATTTCTAGAAAGCGTAAATTATTAGAAAAGCAAAAGAAGGGTAAAAAACGAATGCGTCAGGTTGGGAATGTTGAAATTCCACAAGAAGCTTTTATGGCAGTCTTAAAATTGAATGATTAGGTTTTAACGTCTAAAGCATCTCTCAAAGCATTGCCGATAAGCATAAAAGCCATGACCAAACTCATGATTCCTAGTCCTGGAATAATGGCAAGATAAGCTTTGCCAAGAATGATGTAGCTGTAGTGATCTTTAATCATTGCGCCCCAGCTCGGAGTAGGAGGTTGCGCACCAATTCCTAAAAAACTCAGTCCACTTTCTATAAGAATAGCAGCAGCGAAATTGGCTGCCGAAATCACAATTACTGGCGCTAAAATATTTGGTAGAATGTGTTTGCTGATGATTCTGAAATCACCAAATCCTAAAGCTCGAGCAGCCGTAACATATTGCGCAGATTTTACACTCATTACTTGACCGCGAACAACTCTGGCGACTTCAACCCACATTGTAAGTCCTACGGCAATAAAAACTTGCCAAAATCCTTTTCCTAAAGCTAAAGTAATAGCAATGACTAAAAGTAAAGTAGGAATAGACCAGGTGACATTAATGAGCCACATAATTGCTGCATCTATTTTTCCTCCGAAATATCCTGAAACTGCACCAAGAAAAATTCCTAGAACCAAGGAAATAAACACTGAGATAAAACCTACAGAAAAAGAAATCCGAATGCCAATTAGCATTCGACTTAGCAAATCTCTACCGTATTTATCTGTACCTAAAAGAAAAGTTTTCTGATAAATATATTGAGAAGCAACTTCTGATTTTTTCAGATTTTCAAATTTCTCTAAAGAAATGCTATTCTCCAAAGCCCGATCATTTATACCATATTCCAAATAATGTAGAGTGTCATTGTTTATACGAAAATCGTTGATAGGTATAATTTCATTCGGCGATTCTTTGCCAAAAAAGAAATTGGAAAGGTAAGATTTGGACTCATTTTGATTTGGAATTTCTAAAACTTGGCAAGAAAATCCAGGTGGTTGGGAATGAATAGACAAGGCCATCATATTTGCGTTTTGTGAATCGTCAGGGCTTAAAACATAAGCAAAAATACCTATGAATAAACAAAGTAGGATATACCAAAAACTTAAAACGCCCCAAAGATTCTTTTTGAATTTTTGGAGCGCAATAGCTTGTAATGATTGTTTGTCTTTCAAACCTTAAAGCATAATTAATTACTCTTTTCTTGCTGCCAACTCGCTTTCTTTTGAGCTAGATTTCAAATCGTCCAGAACATTCAGTGCTTCCTGAACATAAACGTCTTTCGCTAAAGTTTCATGCCATCTTTTACGCTTTTCAGCTAGAGATGAATCTTTAGAAATCAATTGTTGTTCATAAGGAAGTGATTCAAATAAAAGACCTGTTTTGTATTCTGAAATATCCTTGAATTTTTCAGATTTTTCTTCTACCAAATTGACTTGTGCTTTAAAATCTTCGTAATTCAAGCTGAAATCATTTCGGTCTCTTTGTGATTTTACCCATTGTGCGTTTTCGTCAATAAGTTGGATTTGTTCATTTTGAGATAATCTTTCACGACTTTTTTCAATGATTTTATCCCAATTCTTGTAATCATTCCATTTTTCGAAACTTGCTGCTGAAATCTTATCCCAAGGCATTGGGTTTTCATAATCTCTCTCTCCAATATCAATATAAGAATAGCGATCTGGAACTGGAACGTCACTTTCGACTCCTTTAAGTTGAGTCGATCCGCCATTAATTCTGTAAAATTTTTGAGTTGTAATTTTTAAAGCACCCATATCACCCAAAGAACTATTTCTCATCCAGCGATTCAAATCGATTACATTTTGAACTGTACCTTTTCCATAAGTTTGGTTACTACCAATAATAACGGCTCTTTTGTAATCTTGCATGGCTGCGGCCAAAATTTCTGAAGCAGAGGCTGATAATTCATTTACTAATATAACCAAAGGTTTATCCCAAACAATTTTAGGGTCTTTATCACGTAATATTTCAGTATTATTTTTGGCATCTCTAACTTGTACAATTGGACCTTTCTCGATAAAGAACCCAGCAATGTCAACTACTGTAGATAAAGATCCACCGCCATTGTTTCTTAAGTCAATAATCAACCCTTCAGCATTAATGTCTTTTAGTCTTTCAAGTTCTTTTCTAATGTCTGAAGCTGCATTTCTTTCGTTATAGTTTTCCATATCGAAATAAAATTTAGGCAGGTTGATTACTCCATAGGTTGAGTTGTCTTTTTTTACAGTCGAAGATTTTGCGTAAGTTTCTTCAATTTCTACAACATCTCTTATTATTTCAATAGTTTCAATTTTACCATCTACTTTTTTAACCGTCAATACAACTTTAGTTCCTTTAGGACCTTTAATCAGTTCAACAGCATCATCTAGACGCATTCCACGAATATCGACAGCCTCTTCTTCATCTTCTTGCTTCACTTTTTGAATCAGGTCTCCAACTTCTAGTTCACCGTTACTCCAAGCTGGTCCGCCTGAAATAACTTCAACAATTTTCACATTATCTCTTTCCTTTTGTAACCTAGCGCCGATGCCTTCTAATTTTCCAGACATAGAAATATCGAATCTGTCTTTGTCTCTTGGAGCAAAATAATTGGTGTGCGGGTCAAATTGACTCACTAGAGAATTGATATATAAGCTGAACCAGTCTTTGCGTTCTAAATCTGACATTGTGTCAAAATAATTTTCAATAGACTCTAGCGTAATTTCTCTTGCTTCAGCTTCCAATTCGTCTTTAGATTTGACTTCAATATCTTCGCCATTTTCCAAAGCATTTTGTTGTTCCTCTATCTTGTCGTAATATGTGGAGAGTGTGGTAAATTTAAATTGCTTACGCCATCTTTCTTTGAGTTCAGATTTAGTGGCCGCAAATTCTCGCTCTTCATAATCAGTATTGATCATTTCATCTTCAGAAAAATCGAAAGGCTTGTCTAATAATTCTCTATAGAAAGATTTAGATTCTTCCATTCTCTCTTTTAGTCTTTCAATTGTTAAATTGAAAAAAATAAGATTTTTATTTTCGAGCTGATCGTCGAGTTGCGTTTTATATGCTTCAAATTCTTCAACGTCGCTAGCTAAAAAATGTCTTTTAATTGGGTCTAACCCTTGTATATAATCTTCATATACTGCGGTTGAAAAATCATCATCAATTTCTCTCATATCAAAATGTCCTTCTTTGATGACATATGTGATAAGTTCCAAAAGAATTTTATCTTTGTCTGAGTCTTCAGTGTCAAATTTTTTGGTAGTGAAACTACAGGAAGTCACCGATAGAATGGTGAGTAAAAGTAGGGCAATTAGGTTTCTGCGAATGATTATTTTTCTCATTTTCATTGTTTTCATTATCTACAAATTTATAACAAAATAATAGTTTTACAATTTACAGTAAATATTATACCACAAATCTTACATGAAGCTAATAATTTGTTAAACGTCCTTTAGAAGTTTAAACTCCTCCGAAATGTTTATTTTAGTCGCTTCAAAAATAACATATGGAAAATCAAAAACCTTTAATTTTGGTCACCAATGATGATGGCATCACAGCGCCTGGAATTCGTCATCTTATCAAAATAATGCATACTTTGGGTGAAGTTGTTGTAGTTGCGCCCGACCGACCTCAGAGTGGGATGGGACATGCAATTACCATAAACGATAATTTATATTGCGACCCAACAACGATTGATAAATATTCAGATATAAAAGAATTTTCTTGTTCTGGAACACCCACAGATTGTGTGAAAATTGCAACTCAAGAAATATTGAAACGCAAACCAGATTTATGCGTTAGCGGGATTAATCACGGATCTAATTCATCGATAAATGTAATCTATTCCGGAACTATGAGTGCTGCTGTAGAAGCTGGTGTGGAAGGAATTCCAGCGATAGGTTTTTCTTTGACAGATTATTCTATGGAAGCTGATTTTGAACCAACCACAAAATGGGTCAAAAAAATTACAAAAGAAGTTTTGAACAATGGCTTGCCTAAAGGCGTTGTTTTGAATGTTAACTTTCCTGCAATAGATAAAATAAAAGGCGCGAAAATTTGTCGACAAGCTAAAGCGCGATGGCAAGAGCAGTTTGACAAAAGAAAAAATCCACAAGGTCGAGATTATTACTGGTTAGCTGGGGAATTCATCAATGAAGATGAAGGACCAGACACCGATGTTGAAGCACTCGATGCAGGTTATGCTTCTATAGTTCCGATTCAATTCGACTTGACAGCGCATCATTTTATAGACGAAATTAAAACTTGGAAAATCAATGGTTAAAAAAGAAATTATTATAGGATTATTAATCGGACTGCTAGCTAATGTTTCTGGTATGTTCTTGTATATCACTTTGGTGATGGGGAGAGAGTTTGAAGAGGTTTTAATAACTGCTTCCGAAAAAGATATTTTAGGCAGCATTATAGCATTGGGCGCAATATTGAATTTCTTGCCCTTTTTTGTATTCATCAAGAAAAAGCAGGACTACCGTGCCAGAGGTGTTTTGATTGCAACAATTTTGAGTGCAGTCGTGATTCTTGTAACTAAATTAATCTAATTATGTATTTAAAAAATTTTGAAATTCGGTGGAGCGATTTAGATGCAAATCGACACTTGGCAAATTCTTCATATCAAAATTTTATGAGCCATACGAGAATGGCGTTTTTGACTGAAAGTGGCTTTTCGCAAGCAGAATTAGTCAAAGAGAATTTAGGTCCGATTGTATTCTATGAACACATTTATTATTTTAAAGAACTGAAACCAGAAGATCAAGTTAGAGTTAGTTTGGAATTGAAGGGTTTGAGTAAAAACGGAATGTTCTTCCAGTTTGAACATAATATCTATAATCAAGATGGAAAAAATTGTGCAAGATGTGAAATGATGGGAGCCTGGATTGATTTGACTTCTCGACAACTTACAGAATTGCCTCATCATCTTTTGGTATCTTTAGAACAAATGACCAGAACAGATAGTTTTAAAGTATTAACTAAAGAAGATACTAGAAAATTTGACCAGAAACCTAATGATTTAAAATAAGCAATAATAATGAAACTTAACAATGTTTAAATATATGAAAAACAGATATTTAAATTTTTTCTTTAAATTTTATTGCTTTTTAACATTTATTATTGTTCCAGTATAGATAAACTATTCTATATTTGCATCAGGATGAAGTTTTTTCATAATAGATTGGTTAGTTAGTTAAAGCCTCGAGTTCAAAACTCGGGGCTTTAATTTTTTCAAAAAATTCAAGAAAATTTTTGAACAGCAATTAAACCTTTTAGCACTACAATTGTCTTAAGTCTGATTTCTTTATATTTTCACCCCCTTCCTTAATTGAACAATACGAAGCTTTTTTTAAACTCATTAAGCAATACAAATGTATATTAACATTTTCAAGCATTTATTAATCAGGGTCTTATATATTAAATTAAATTTTATTGCTTTTTAACATTACTTTAGCTTGCAGGATTTATTATGTGTCTTATATTTGCATCAGGATGAAGTTTTTTCATAATAGATTGGTTAGTTAGGTAAAGCCTCGAGTCTCAAACTCGGGGCTTTATCGTTTTAAAACCAAAAACGTCTTGAATCGATTTCAAGACGTTAAGTGGATTTCATTTTGAATGTAATGAATTCTATGATTCAAACTTAATCAAATACATATTTTTCTTTCCCTTATTGATGAGTACGTATTTATTGTTGATTAGATTTTTGGATTCAATTTTAAAGTTTTCGTCAACTTTTGACTTATTAACGGCTACTGCATTTTGTTTCAAAGCTCTTCTCGCTTCACCGTTGGAATCTAAAAACCCGGTTTCAGCAGAAAGAGCGGCAATCATATCCAATCCGTTTTCCAAGATAGAATTCGGTAAAATTTTCATTGGTACGCCTTCAAAAACATCTAAAAATGTATCTTCATCTAATTCTGCTAAATCTTCTCCTGTACTTTTTCCAAACAAAACATTACTAGCTTTTTTAGCGTTCTCTAGAGCATCAGCCGAATGTACTGTTTCAGTTATGATATCTGCTAATTTATTTTGCAATAATCTTTGATGAGGTGCTTCTTGGTGGGTTTTTACCAATTCTTCTATTTCAGATTTGGATAGAAACGTAAAGATTTTGATGAATTTCTCTGCATCTTCATCGCTCGTATTGATCCAATATTGGAAAAATTTATAAGGCGAAGTTTTCTTCGGGTCTAACCAAATATTTCCAGTTGCCGTTTTGCCGAATTTCGTGCCGTCAGCTTTGGTGATGAGTGGACAAGTCAGGGCAAAACCTTTGCCTTGGTCTATTCGTCTTATCATTTCTGTTCCAGTGGTAATGTTTCCCCACTGATCGCTGCCGCCCATTTGTAAAGTGCAATTTTGACTTCTGTACAAATGTAAAAAGTCATAGCCTTGTACCAATTGGTAGGTGAATTCCGTAAAACTCATGCCTTCTTTGGCATCTTTAGACAAACGTTTTTTTACGGAATCTTTCGCCATCATATAATTCACCGTAATATGTTTGCCAACATCACGAATGAAATCTAGGAACGAAAAATCTTTCATCCAATCGTAATTATTAACCAAAACGGCAGCATTATCTTGGTTTTTGTCAAATTCCAAAAATTTAGATAGCTGAAGTTTGATGGCATCTTGATTGTGTCTCAATGTGGATTCATCCAACAGATTTCGCTCTTCAGATTTTCCAGACGGATCACCAATCATTCCTGTTGCACCACCGATTAAAGCTACAGGTTTATGTCCTGCCAATTGAAAATGACGCAACAACATGACGCCAACCAAATGTCCGATATGTAAAGAATCTGCAGTGGGGTCTATGCCGACATAAGCCGCTCTGGAAGATTCGTTGAGGTGTTCTTGAGTTCCAGGCATAAAATCATGAATCATTCCACGCCAAGTGACTTCTTCTATAAAATCTTTTTTCATTATTATTCAGAATTTGCCACAAAGATATTATAATGAAAAATTATACAACTTTGGAAATTGCTATATTTACCAAATGAATTTAGTTAGTGGCGCAACAGGACTTGTAGGTTGTCATCTTTTGGCAAAATTGATTGTAGAGAAATCTTATTCTAGAGCAATGTATCGCTCTGAAGAAAAAAAAAATCAAACCATAGATGTCATTAAAAAATACGGTATTTCCGAGTCAGAAATCTCCAATTATGTGGAATGGCAGAAAGCCGATGTTTTAAAAATTCCAGATTTAGAACATATTTTTGAAACCATAAATCGCGTGTATCATTGTGCTGGATTCATCAGTAATAGTCCGGCTGACTACAAAAAAATGCGTAAAGTCAATATTGAAGGCACCGCCAATATGGTAAATGTAGCTTTGGCTTTTGATGTTGAGAAATTTTGCCACGTCAGTTCTATCGCTACTCTTGGTCATCCTTTAGTTGGTAAAAAAACCACCGAGGAAACACCAATTAATTTGGAACTTAAGAAATCTGCTTATAGCATTAGTAAATATGGTGCAGAAACCGAAGTTTGGCGCGCTTCTCAAGAAGGCTTGGATGTGGTGATTGTCAATCCTGGTGTCATTCTAGGCGACGGATTTTTATCAAATGGTAGCGGCAGAATTATTGAAAAAGCTAAAGCAGGAATTAAATTTTATCCTCAGAAAACGACAGGTTTTGTAAGTGTTTACGATGTCGCTGACGCGATGTTTACTTTGATGGATTCTGAAATCAAAAACGAAAGGTTTATTTTGGTTTCTGAAAATCTCAGTTTCAAAAAGTTATTGACAGATTTAGCAAATGCGTTTGATGCTAAACCACCAAATATAGCGCTGAAACCTTGGATGCTTTATATTGCTTGGTTTGTAGAATATGTAAGAGCCAAATTTAGTGCTCACAAACGCCAACTGACTTGGCGTTCGATTCCAGATTTATTTAAACATTCTTATTACGACGCTTCTAAAATTGAAAACGCCATTGACTTTAAATTTCAATCCATTTCGCAAAGTATTCAGCAAATTGCGAAAAGGGTGCGGGAGTGACTTATTTTATAAAGCAATAGCTATAAAATGTAAAAGTGTTTTGTAAATTTCTCCATTCAAAAAAAGTTGAATAATGCTAGAAAGTCAATTTTTAGAGTTTTTTTATCAATTTTGGGCAGTTGTCCTAGTCATTATTCCATATTTGGTTTTTGTCGTATATCGATTATTTAAAGGCAAAAGTATATCAGGTTACACTAAAAGCAAATTTTTCAATTTTTTGTCAGTATTTTACGTCTTGTTTTTAAGCCTATTCTTCGTTTACAAAATCTCCAACTTCGGGTTTAGCGATAGCTCAATTAATTGGATCAAGGACTCAATTTTGTTTCTGATTTTTACATTAAGTTTCATCAATGTTGTCAAAAAACGAAAAGCTTTTAAGTTAGATAAATGATTGAAAACGAATTGAAAGCTCAGATTTTACTATTTCATCGGCTTCAATTTCTGTAATTTCATTTGCTTTTTATAAGCTGTAGAATCTTTGAGTTTTAGGGAATCCATTTTTTGACGTTCAATTTTTCTAAGGCTGTCTCTAAGATTTTGTATAGAGTCGTAATGTTGTTTGAGAAATTCGATACTGTCTTTTACAGATTCATAAATATCCAAATTGGTTTGAAACTCGTAATTGTAATAATCTATATTTTGCTTAAGTGTTGTGCTGTCAATGTTATATTTTTCAGTCAAAAAATCGTACATTTCTATATCTAACTCTTGAAGCTTTGGATTATTTACACCAGTTGCAGCATCAAGCAAAATCATGTCATACATCAAATCTTGCATCTGCTTTTCAGACAATAACTTCTTAGGCTTTGGTGGTGAAGTTTCAACATCTTGGCAAGCGGTAAAAGCAATCAGAATACCTAAGAAAAGGCAGAGTTTTTTCATTACCTGTCAAATTTTATGCGTTCAGCAAACTTAGTTTCAGAAAACTTAAAGTTTTCGTACGCCAAATGCCCGTTAACGAAAGTATGCGTTACTCTAGATTTGAAAGTTGTTTTTTCAAAAGGAGACCAACCACATTTATAAAAAATATTGTCTTTTTGTACAGTCCACGGTGCGTTTAGGTCTAAAAGAACTATGTCAGCTTTATAACCTTCTCTGATGAAACCACGCTTTTCAACTTCAAAAAGTATCGCAGGGTTGTGGCACATTTTTTCTACTATTTTTTCTAATTTAAGTTCACCTTGGTGGAAAAATTCCAGCATTGCAGGCAAAGCATGTTGTACCAAAGGTCCGCCGCTGGGCGCATCGGTATATTTATTATTTTTTTCTTCAGCAGTATGTGGCGCGTGGTCTGTGGCAACAACGTCCAATAAATCATTTTTCAACGCTTTCAATAAAGCTTTGCGGTCTTTAGCGGTTTTTACCGCTGGATTCCATTTGATGTGGGTTCCTTTATCAGCATATTTAGAATCGTCGAACCATAAATGATGAATGCAAACTTCCGCAGTAATTTTTTTGTCTTTCAGTGGTTTTTTATTACTGAAAAGTTTCAATTCTTTGGCAGTAGATAAGTGAAATACATGTAGTCTAGCGCCTGTTTTTTTAGCTAAAGCTACAGCGTTGGAAGAGGATAAATAACAGGCTTCTTCACTTCGAATTTTAGGGTGACTTTCTATCGGAATATCATCACCATACTTTTTTCTATATTCTTCAAGATTATTCTGTATGGTCGTTTCGTCTTCACAATGTGTGGCAATAATCAAAGGCGAATGCTTAAAAATTTCTTCCAAAACTTTTTTATCATCAACCAGCATATTTCCTGTAGATGAACCGAGAAATAATTTTAAAGCAGCTGTGGTTTTCGGATTTATTTTTTTTATTTCTTCCAAATTATCATTAGTACCACCAAACATAAATGAATAGTTGGCGTAAGAATCTTTTGCGGCTATGGCAAATTTTTCTTCCAATTTATCAATTGTTGTGGTTTGTGGATTGGTATTTGGCATTTCGAAGTAAGAAGTTATTCCGCCTGAAATCGCTGCTCTTGAGCCTGTCAGAATGCTTTCTTTATGAGTTAATCCAGGTTCGCGAAAATGAACTTGATCGTCTATAACACCAGGAATAAGATATTTCCCAGAAGCATCAATAATTTGAATATCGCTGTTTTTGGCACTTATGGAGTTTGAAACCTCCATAATAAGACCATCTTTTAGGTGAACATCGCCTTCAAAAATCTTGTTTTCATTGACGATTTTAGCGTTTTTGATGAGGTATTCTTTCATAATATTACAGTTTTCCGAGGATGCTTTTTAATTTTAAATTGATAACACCAAAAATAGCTTCAGCAATTATGCCGCTGCTCATTTTTGATTTTCCTTTGGTTCGATCTGTAAAGATAACAGGGATTTCTTTTACTTTAAAGCCTTTTTTGAAAGCTTTAAACTTCATTTCTATTTGAAAGGCATAACCAATGAATTTGATTTTATCCATATCCAAAGTTTCCAAAACTTCTCTTTTGTAGCAAACAAATCCTGCAGTGGTATCTTCAATCTGCAATCCAGTGATAAGTTTGACGTATTTTGAGGCAATCCATGACATCAAAACTCGCTTCATTGGCCAGTTGATAACATTTACGCCTTTGATATATCGAGAACCAATAACTAGGTCAAAATTCTGTTTGCTGCTAGCATTGAATAAACGAATTAGATCATTTGGATTATGAGAAAAGTCAGCATCCATTTCAAAAATAAATTGATAATCTCTTTGTAAAGCCCATTTGAAACCGTGAATGTAAGCTTTGCCTAATCCACTTTTTGCATTTCTGATTTCTAAGTGAAGTTGTCCTGGAAAATCTTTTTGAAGCTCCTGAACTAAAGCCCAAGTTTGATCTGGTGAATTATCGTCAACAACTAAAATCTGAAAATCTACAGGTTGCGAAAAAATATTTCTGACAATGCGTTCAATATTTTCGACCTCGTTGTAAGTTGGTATGATGACTAATTTTTGAGACATCAATGGAATTTGAAGTTAGGTGGACAAATATATAATTTTTCAAACCGAAAATTAACCATTAAAAATCCTTTTTAATTTACATTTGTGCTAAAATTAAGTTGTGCAAGTTAGTTTTAGATACATAGAAAATCATTTTTGGATTACAGCCATTTTGGTTTTTGTAGCCTTGTTGCTTGTTATTGCAAAGTGGAATAAATCGGCTCTGTTTCATGCGTTTGCCGGTTTAATTTTCAATCTTGAATTTATTAGCAAAAAGTTTTCAGAATTGCGTCGCATAGAGATTTTTGAAGTTTTGCTTTTTGTTGCTGGACTTTTCGGCTTGTCTGCTTTTGTTTACGTGGTTTTGCCTGAAGTGAATTTGCATACTGATTTCGATATTTTTAAGTATTTTCAGATTTTATTTTTAGCTTCAATTTTTATTATTAGCAAATATTTAATTGAAAAAATTGTTGGCGATTTATTTGAAATTGAAAATCAAGCGAGCAAATACTTATTTTTCAAACAAAGCATTTTGACATGGCTTAGCTTATTTTTGCTATTTCCGTTGGCGCTCATTTTTTATTTTCAAGATTTCAATGATCCCTATATTATAGGTTTTTGTGCTATTCTGGCGGCTGTAATCTATATGTTTAGAGTCATCTATTATTTGATTAATTATCAAAGTAACATTTTAGCATATTCGTTTTATTTTATTTTGTACCTTTGCGCTTTTGAAATCGCACCGTATATAATTCTTTTTAAAGTGGTTAATATTACTTGATAAAGTCGGTGCTAGAAAAGCTAAGCTATATGAAAGTGAAAAATATTCTAATTTCACAACCTAAACCTAACGTCGAACATTCACCGTATTCTGAGCTTGAGGATAAACTAAAAGTTAAAATTGATTTTATCCCATTTATCCATGTTGAGCCAGTAGACACTAAAGAAGTTCGTCAGCAAAAAATTGATATTTCCAAATTTTCTGCTATCATCCTTACCAGTCGTAATGCAGTTGATAATTTCTTTAGAATTGCTGAAGAAATGCGTTACAAAATACCAGATTCCTTGAAATATTTTTGTTTGAGTGAGGCTGTTGCTTTTTACTTACAAAAATATGTTGTTTATAGAAAGCGTAAAATTTACGTTGGTAAACGAACTTTTCAAGAGCTAGAATCTAGTATTAAAAAACACAAAGACGAAAAATTTTTGTTGCCATCTTCAGACATGTTGAAGCCGATTATTCCACAGCAATTGGATAAATTAGGTGTAGATTGGACCAGAGGTGTGTTTTATAAAACTGTGGTAAGTGACTTATCGCATTTGCGTGAAGTATCCTATGATATTGTTGTGTTTTTTAGTCCTAGCGGAATCAAATCTTTGTATGAAAATTTCCCTGATTTTGAACAAAAAGGTACTAAAATTGCAGCTTTCGGAAATACAACAATCAAAGCAGCCGAAGAAAAAGGATTGAATGTTCAAATCAAAGCTCCAACGCCTGAAACACCCTCAATGACAATGGCTTTGGAAAATTATATCAAAGACAATAAATAAATCAAATTTTTATTTGCTAATAAAAACACCCAATTGTAAATTTTATAATTGGGTGTTTTCGTTTCATTAAATCAAGAAGTTTCTAAAGGAGCAAGTCCGACTATTAGATTTCAGAATTATAATTTCTTCAAACAAAAAAAACTTGCCCAAATTAAAATTCTGGCAAGCTTTAGAAGCTAATTTTTTTTTAATTAATTGACAGAAGGCGCACCTTCTACAATTTCTTTGTTAGCGTAACTTTCGAATTTTTCAAAGTTGTCTTGGAAAGATTTTGCTAATTGTTTGGCTTTTGTGTCATAAGCAGATTTGTCTTGCCAAGTTTCTTTTGGATTCAAAACATCATTTGGCACATTTGGACAAGTTTTTGGCATAGATAATCCAAAAACCTCATGCGTTTCATATTTCACATTTTCCAATTCTCCTTTTAGCGCAGCGGTAATCATTGCACGTGTATATTTCAATTTCATACGATGTCCTGTACCATAAGGTCCGCCAGTCCATCCAGTATTGACTAGCCAAACATTAACGCCAGCTTCTTTCATTTTTTCACTAAGCATAGTAGCGTATCGTGTTGGATGAAGCGGCATAAATGGAGCGCCAAAACACGCAGAGAAACTCGGAACAGGTTCATCGATTCCAGCTTCTGTGCCAGCAACTTTGGCGGTATAACCGCTAATGAAATGAAAAGCCGCTTGTCCTGGTGTGAGTTTACTAATTGGAGGCAAGACACCAAAAGCATCTGCAGTTAAGAAAAAGATATTTTTTGGATTTTCTCCAACCGAACCTGGCTGAATATTGTCGATATGATGAATAGGGTAACTGACTCGTGTATTTTGTGTAATTGTAGAATCTTTAAAAAGCACTTTTCCGTCTTCAATAGTGACGTTTTCCAAAATAGCACCAGGTTTGATTGCTTTAAAAATATCAGGTTCTTTTTCTTTAGTCAAATCAATCACTTTGGCATAACATCCGCCTTCAAAATTGAACACCGTATTTTCATTGGTCCAGCCGTGCTCGTCATCTCCAATAAGTTTTCTATTTGGATCTGCCGAGAGTGTTGTTTTTCCGGTGCCTGAAAGCCCGAAGAAAATAGCAGTGTCGCCATCTTCGCCAACATTTGCAGAGCAGTGCATTGGTAGTGTGTTTTTCATCACTGGTAAGATGAAATTCAGTGCAGAGAAAATTCCTTTTTTAATTTCTCCAGTATAACCTGTACCACCTATAAGTGCTATTTTCTTAGTGAAATTCAGAATGGCGAAATTATGCGCTCTTGTACCATCGATTTCTGGGTTTGCCATAAAACCTGGTGCATTGATAACTGTCCACTCTGGTTCAAAATTTTCTAATTCGCTTTCTGTTGGTCTCAAAAACATATTGTATGCAAACATGTTGCTCCATGAGTACTCATTAATATGTCTGATATTCAATCTATAATTGTCATCTGCACATGCGTAAGCGTCTCTAACGAAAAGTTCTTTATCGCTTAAGTAATTTACGACTTTATCGTAAAGTTTGTCAAACTTATCGGCATCGAATGGTAAATTGATATTGCTCCACCAGACTTCATCCTTGGTTATCTCGTCTTTAACAATAAATCTGTCTTTTGGAGAGCGCCCTGTGAATTCGCCAGTATTGATGGCTAAAGCACCAGAATCGACTTCTTTGCCTTGGCCTTTTTCAATTGTAATTTTGTGAAGTTCTTCGGGAGATAGTTGGTAATGAATTTTGTCTGAGGTAATACCATAATTATCTAACGCAAACGTTTTCGTAGTTTTGGTGTTTTTATCCATCATAATATTGTGTTGTTATTATGACAAGCAAATTTAAAGACTTTATTTTAAATAAAACTGATAATTCTTATTATTTGTTTCGATTCTTTAAAATATTAATAAATAACAATAACCAGCTTATTATCAAAAGACTACCGCCAATAGGAGTAAGCCAAGCTATGGCTTTAAAATCAAAGCTTGACAATGAGTTTGTTGCTAAACCATAAATAGAACCTGAAAATAAAATAACACCTATTAAAATAAACCAAAATAGAATATTATTAATTTTATGAGAAGTGAATTTTTGACTTCCTAAAAATAGTAAAAACAAGGCATGATAAATTTGGTATCTCACTCCTGTTTCAAAAGTTTGGATTTGCTCTACTTCAAGTACTTTTTCAAGTCCGTGAGCGCCAAAAGCACCTAAAATAATCCCAATAAAACCTAAAAAACTGCCTAAAAGAATGAGATTTGTTCGCATGTCGATTTAAAATTCAATTTTAATTTGTGTAGTTTCGTATTTCACAAATTTACTCATTAAAATTCATATTCAAATATGCGTACAATATTAATTATAGGAGCAGGGAAGTCCACTTCGTCTTTAGTTCGATTTTTGTTGGATCATTCTGAAGCTGAAAACATAAAACTGAAAATTGCTGATTTATCTCTAGACAATGCCAAAAAACTAGCCAGAAATCATAAAAATGCAGAAGCAATGGCTTTGGATATTTTTGAAGAAGACCAGCGTGAGAAAGCTATTCAGGATGCAGATATTGTGATTTCTATGTTGCCAGCCAGATTTCATATTCAGGTGGCTAAAGATTGTGTGAAATTCAATAAAAATATGGTCACGGCATCTTATGTTTCAAAAGAAATGGAAGCTCTAGATGGAGATGTGAAAGCCAATGGATTGACTTTTATGAATGAAATCGGTGTGGATCCAGGAATAGACCACATGAGCGCCATGCAAGTTTTAGATAGCATTCGTGAAAAAGGCGGGAAAATGTTGATGTTTGAATCTTTCACAGGTGGTTTGGTAGCTCCAGAAAGTGATGATAATTTATGGCATTACAAATTCACTTGGAATCCTAGAAATGTTGTTGTAGCTGGGCAAGGCGGTGCAGCAGAATTTATTCAAGAAGGTCAATATAAATATATTCCTTACCAAAGATTATTCCGTCGTACAGAATTTTTACAAATTCCAAAATATGGTCGTTTTGAAGGTTTAGCCAATAGAAATTCACTGGCCTACCGTAGCATTTATGGTTTGGAAGACATTCCTACAATTTACCGTGGAACTTTACGTCGCGTAGGATTCAGTAAAGCCTGGAACGTTTTTGTTCAGTTAGGTGTTACAGATGATACTTACACAATGCAAGACACAGAAAATATGAGTTATCGTGAATTTATCAATTCATTTTTGCCGTATTCACCGACAGATTCTGTAGAGTTGAAGTTGAGACAAAGCATGAAGATAGACCAAGATGATTTGATTTGGGATAAATTGGAAGAACTAGATATTTTCAATCCGAAAAAGAAAATCGGCTTGAAAGATGCCACACCGGCGCAAGCTTTACAGAAAATTTTAGAAGAAAAATGGACGCTGAAACCAGATGACAAAGATATGATTGTGATGTATCATAAATTTGGTTACGAACTCAATGGAGAAAAAAAACAAATCGATTCTACCATGGTTAGCATTGGTGAAGATCAAACCTATACAGCAATGGCTAAAACGGTTGGTTTGCCTGTTGGTATTGCCACCCTGAAAATTCTGAATGGCGAAATCACCAAAAAAGGTGTTTTAAGACCAATTCATCCTGAAGTTTACAATCCAATTTTAAAAGAATTAGAAAATTTCAATATAAAATTTGAAGAACGAGAACGTGAATATTTGGGCTACAACCCAGATAATCTGAATTAATTAAAATACAAATTTAATTTTCAAAACGGCTTTAATCTCTTAGTGTTTAGGGCCGTTTTATTGTATAATAATCAAGGTTGATTTTCTAATTTTTTGATTTTCAACTTTAAAAATTTAATTAGCAAATAACAAACTCTTAAAAAATAAAATATGATAATAAAGGTGAGAAGCATCCCTAAAATTGGGAATAGTCCTAAAAGTGTCAGTGATTAGTTTCATAATAGACTAAATGTTATTTGTTCAAAAATATATTAGGAATCTGCAATAGCATACACGCAAGTAAAACCTTCAAACTCCAGGAAGTGTAAAATATAAAACGTCACTCGGTTTTGATGCATTACTTTAGCTTTTGTTTCTGAAGCTGAAATGTCAAAATCGTAAACAAAAATATCATGGAGAAAAAGCAAGCCGCGTTTGCCGTATAATTTGTAAAGCGATTCTTTAGCACCCCAAACAATCGTTAGTTTTCGAATCAAATCCTCACCATTACCCAAGGCTTTATATTCTTCAATAGGTGTGAATTTGGGCGCTATTTTTTTAATTTTTTCTCGCTGCTTTTCAATATCAATACCAACACGTTTGTTAGAAACAATAACAGCTGTAAATTCAAAAGAATGTGTGATAGATATGTATTTGCCGTCATTAAGATGAGGTTTGCCTTTTTCGTCGTAAATCAAATCTAAATCAGTATAACCAAAAAATCTCAGTAGATGACGAATGCTCATAAATCCTTTTCTATGAACTTCAGATTGCATGACATCAAACCGTGATTGGCAATAATCTGTTAATTGAATGCCTTCACTCAAGGTTTCTAAAGATTCATTAATTTTCCAAATTACTGCGGTTGTTTGTTCATCTACTGTTATTGTTTTGTAAATCGGCATAAAACTATTTTGAGTTTGTTTATTTTTGTCCTTCAAAAATATAATAATTTTACTTATGAGCACAGAAGCAGTACCTTATACACCTTATAAAGTTAAAGATATTTCACTAGCTGAATGGGGTAGAAGAGAAATCGAACTAGCCCAATCTGAAATGCCAGGATTAATGGCGTTGAGAGAAGAATTTGGAAAAGATAAACCACTGAAAGGTGCTAGAATCGCAGGATGTTTGCACATGACTATCCAAACGGCTGTGCTTATCGAAACTTTAGTTGAACTTGGTGCTGAAGTGACTTGGAGTTCTTGCAATATTTTTTCTACACAAGATCACGCGGCTGCAGCTATCGCTCAAGCAGGCATACCAGTTTACGCTTGGAAAGGCATGACCGAAGAAGAATTCAACTGGTGCATCGAGCAAACTTTATTTTTCGGTGAAGATCGCAAACCGCTAAACATGATTTTGGACGATGGAGGAGATCTAACCAATATGGTTTTAGACGATTATCCTCAACTAGCCGAAGGCATCAAAGGATTGTCTGAAGAAACCACTACTGGTGTTCACAGACTTTATGAAAGAATGAAAAACGGAACTTTGCCAATGCCAGCAATCAATGTTAACGACAGTGTGACGAAATCTAAATTTGACAATAAATACGGCTGTAGAGAAAGCGCCGTTGACGCTATTAGACGTGCCACCGATGTGATGTTGGCTGGCAAAAGAGTGGTGGTTTGTGGTTATGGCGATGTTGGTAAAGGAACAGCAGCTTCTTTCCGTGGTGCAGGCTCCATTGTCACCATTACAGAAATTGATCCAATTTGTGCATTACAAGCTGCTATGGATGGTTTTGAAGTGAAAAAACTTGAAACCGTTGCTGAAAAAGCGGATATCGTTATCACAACTACCGGAAATAAAGACATTATTAGAGGCGAGCATTTCGAAATGTTCAAAGACAAAACAATTGTTTGTAATATCGGTCATTTCGATAATGAGATAGACATGGCATGGTTAAAGAAAAACCACGGCAGCACTAAAGTTGAAATTAAGCCTCAGGTTGACAAATATACCATAGACGGAAAAGATATACTTATCCTAGCTGAAGGTCGTTTGGTCAATCTAGGTTGTGCTACAGGTCATCCAAGTTTTGTAATGAGTAACTCCTTCACCAATCAAACTTTAGCACAACTTGAACTTTGGAAGAACACTGACGAATATAAAAATGAAGTTTATATGCTGCCAAAACATTTGGATGAAAAAGTCGCAAAACTTCATTTGGAACGTATCGGTGTAGAATTAACAGAGTTGAAATCTGACCAAGCCGACTATATTGGCGTTAAGGTGGAAGGTCCTTTCAAACCAGAATACTATAGATATTAATTTCTGTTTAAAAATATTTTATTGAAGTTAAGTTCAACAGAATATTTATTATAAAACTTAGATAAAACCAAGTCTGAATGGCTTGGTTTTTTTAGGCTTAAACTTTAAATACGAATCTTGAAGAATTTTTGGTATTGAAATTTTTTTGATATTTCAAGTGTATAAGTTTTTATATTTCGATTTAACAATAGGTGTGTTTTTATGAAATTTTCATCAAATCTTATACCGAGCTAATGCTTAATTAAAAAATTTAAAATTGATTAACAAGACTGGTTAAAACACAGTTAAACAGTAATAATTTGATTAAATAATTGAACAGTTTTTATAAATTTAAGATATGTTTAATCAAAAAAAATAAATTATGAATTTATTCAAATTAACGCTTAGTAGTTTTTTCATTTTATGTTCTTCTCTGATATTTGCACAACAGGATTTTGATGAATGGGATGAGGACGACGATTATTTAATAGAAAAAGAAGAATTTACAGATAATTTTATCAAAGAGTATTATCCAGTTTGGGCAGAGGGCGCTGAACCTGATGGTATAATTGAAGAAGGTTTTTTCAAGGAGTCTTTTGCAGGATTGGATACAGATAATGATGGCTTTCTGTCTGATGAAGAATGGTTAATCGGTTATAATTATTTTTATGACGATTATCTAGTTAACGAAAAAATTGGTTTTATTGACACCGATGAAGATGGTTTAATAGATTATGACGAATATTATGAAGTGATATACGATACCCAATATTTTACAGATGTTGATTTAGATAGCGATAATTATATAAGTGAATATGAGCTTGCTGAATATGTCTTTAATAATTGGGATGTAGATGATAACGGAGTTTTAAGTAAATATGAATGGAACAGTTTCAAAGCTTATTACTTAGACGTATAATTATTACTTTAAATTCTATTTCTTATTTAGGATAGCTTTAAATTTTAGCTATCCTTTTTTATTTCTAATATTGCAATATCTTCAATCATATTTTTCTATTTTTATCCATAGAAGCTACTATAAATCAAAACTGAAATAATGAAGCATTTTTTCTTACTAATACTTAGCTTGCCTACAATTTTATTTGCACAACCTACTTTAGAAAAAGCAAAAACTGCTTATGAAAATGAATACTATAAAGAAGCAGTTGATTATTTTAAAAATTATCTCACACAAAATCCAAAATCTGTAGAAGCCAGAGAATATTTAAGTGCTAGTTATGCCGAATTAGAAAAGTGGCAAGAATCTGCAGACATTGCCAAAACTTTAGTTGAAGAATTTCCTGAAAATGCAGATTATCACTTTAAGTATGGTGGTGCTTTGGGCTTGGTAGCGAAAAATTCCAACCCATTCAAAGCGATGAGTTTACTCGATGAAGTAAAAACCCACTTGCATAAAGCTGCAGAATTGGATGAAAATCATATTCAGTCACGAAGAGCAATGTTAGAAATGTATTTAGAATTACCCGGAATTGCTGGTGGTAGCGAATCTAAAGCGAAACAATTTGCACGAGAAATCCAAAATATAGATGCTGCTGATGGCAAATTAGCTTGGGCACATATTTATCAGAAATCTGAAGATTTCAACAAAGCTGAAGCTTACTATGAAACCGCTTTAGATATCCAGAAATCTGAAAAAGTCTATCTGAATTTTTCCGAATTTTATGCTGAAACAGAACAAATAGAAAAGCAATTTGAAATATTAGAAACGGGTTTCAAAAATTTGAATTCAGCTAAAATTTTATTGAAATATATTGATTTAGCTAAAAAAAACAGAAAGAATATTGAAAAGGCAAATAGACTATTAGATTCTTTTCAACCTGAAAATCCGAATTCAAAATCTGCAGAGCAATTGAAAAAAATGAATTTCGATTTATAAGCCAGAATATATTTCAACAGAAACTCAAATAAAATAAGGGTTTTTGCTATCTAAAAAAATTATCTTTGTAAAAAATCAAATTCATGCGTGTACATTTTATAGCAATTGGTGGTAGTGCCATGCATAACCTGGCTTTAGCACTTCATGACAAAGGCGATGCAGTCTCTGGAAGTGATGATGAAATTTTTGAACCATCGAAGTCAAGGTTAGAAAATAAAGGTTTATTACCAGAAAATTTTGGTTGGTTTCCAGACAAAATCGATGATAAAATCGATGCTGTAATTTTAGGTATGCATGCCAAACCTGATAATCCTGAGCTCAAAAAAGCACAAGAATTAGGCTTGAAGATTTACTCTTATCCAGAATTTTTATTTGAACATGCTAAACGTAAAACCCGCGTAGTTATTGGTGGTTCTCATGGTAAAACGACTATTACCTCTATGATTTTGCATGTGTTGCATTACCATGATAAAGAAGTGGATTTTATGGTAGGTGCACAGCTGGAAGGATTCGATAATATGGTGCATCTCACAAAAGAAAACGATTTTATTTTACTAGAGGGCGATGAATATTTGAGTTCACCGATAGACCGCAGGCCAAAATTTCATCTGTATCAACCTAATATTGCTTTATTGAGCGGAATTGCTTGGGATCACATCAATGTATTTCCAACATTTGAAAATTATGTTGAGCAATTTGAAATTTTCCTTGAAAGTATGACCAACGGAAGTACTTTGGTTTATAACGAAGAAGATGAAATTCTGTCAAATTTGGCTAAAAATACCAACAAGCCAACACGAAAACACCCTTACAAGACGCCAGATTACCATCTTGAGGATGGCGTAACCTATTTGAACACGCCAGAAGGACCAATGCCAATTGAAGTTTTTGGCGAACACAATTTACAAAATATTGCAGGTGCTAAATGGATTTGTCAACACATGGGCGTAGATGAAGATGATTTCTATGAAGCTATTGCAACTTTCAAGGGTGCTTCCAAGCGTTTAGAACCTATCGTTGAAACTGAAAAAGCCTTTGTTTACAAAGATTATGCGCATTCACCATCTAAGGTAAAAGCTACTACAGAAGCAGTGAAAACACAATTTCCAAATAAAACTTTGCTCGCATGTTTGGAACTTCACACATATAGCAGTTTGACTGCTGAATTTCTTAAAGAATACGAATCTGCACTCAATGCAGCTGATGAAGCTGTGGTTTTTTACTCTCCAAAAGCATTGGAAATAAAACAACTTGAATCTTTAACAGAAACACAAATATTCGAGGCTTTCGGAAGAAATGATTTGAAAATTTTCACCGAACCTGAAAGTTTTCAGGAATTTTTAAAAGCTAAAAACTTTCAAAATCATGTGTTGTTGTTGATGAGTAGTGGAAATTATGGCGGATTAGATTTCGATGAAATCAAAAATTGGTTGGAATAGCTTAGGTTTTTACAATTAAATCCAAAAACTTATTCATATTCTCTTTTTGTTGCTTTTCCATCAAAGACTTAGCAATTTCAAAATGTTCATTAGATTTGTCTTGACTCATTTTGAATCGACCATGAAAATCATTGATTTGAATTTTGAAACCCTGAATATAGTTTTTCAAAATTGGGATTTTAGGATGGGAACTTTCTAAATGAAAATTATGATCTAGCTGATATGTCATTGCTATCAAACTCTCAACCATTGCCTTTTCACTGATGAAATGCGCATGACCAGAAACGTGAACTTTAGCAAAATTATAAGTGGGTAATTCTTCAGTTTTAAAATATGAAGGTGAAACATAAGTTTCACCTCCATTAAATATTAATTCAACTGATTTATCATTAAGGTGTTGAAATTGCGGATTTCTTTTATCTATATGTCCGATTAACTCGTCCTTCTTAAAAACTAAAGGAACGTGAGCAACGAAAATTTTGTCATTATGATTCGTTATCAAATTAGCTAAAGGAAAGATGTTTATAAACTTTCTAATAGTTTGCCAATCCTTATTAATAAAATCTTTAGACAAATAAGTCATTTGCGATTACTCGTCAATT
The DNA here is from genome assembly GCF_004010055.1 of Psychroflexus aestuariivivens. Classification (GTDB taxonomy): domain Bacteria; phylum Bacteroidota; class Bacteroidia; order Flavobacteriales; family Flavobacteriaceae; genus Psychroflexus; species Psychroflexus aestuariivivens. The sequence goes on along the minus strand of NZ_RQVT01000061.1, from coordinate 128,992 downwards.
TTGACATGTGCCCAGTTTTGACCATTTTTGATTCGGTACAACTGACTCATAGAGATTCCGTGCTGTTTAGCGATAATTCGCATTCTCGTTCTACGCTTAGGATCTAAGATTTTTTTCTTTATGATTTTAACCTTTGCCTCATCCAGTTTGTACTTGATGTGTTTTCTAGCATTTTTGATAGAGGCTTGAATCTTAGGGTTTTTTGAGTTATTGGCCGCCCGCTCTTCATTGGTTGCCCATGCCAAGTTTTCAATATCATTGTTAAGAACATCGAAATCCTTGTGAATCACATAGGGTTTGTCATTTGGGTTGTCAATAAACAATTCTGCCACCGCTCTGTGAACGTAAACCAACTTAGACCGGTTTCGGCCTTTGTCGTCCTTTTCTTTTTTTCTTAGGGAAATGCATTCGTAGCCATTTACCAATTTTGGATTAATTCTGATTTCAGAATCATCTTTGTAACCTCTGATTACTCCACCTTTGTTGGATACTTTGTAGTATCCTTTTAAGGTAAGCCCTTCAGTGTCAATTTTTTTCCATTCTTGTTTCATCTTAAAAAAATTTAATTATCTCATATTTCATTTCAAATTTACAAACTTTTCTGTTAGCAGTATACAATAATTGAAATGAATTTATATTAAAAACAAATATTTAGCAAAAAAATACACTTAATTCAGAAAAATAAAACACTTTCAGTAAGATATTCAATTTTCAGAGGTTTTTTTCACATTTACAGTCTGTTAAATTTCACACTTTGCTTATTATTTTGATTGTCTATATATTTAGACAAATTTCTATTATGACAAAATCTTCAGAATCCTTCTCCATAAAAAAATGGTCTGAAGGAGATCGACCTAGAGAAAAATTATTGCTAAAGGGCAAAGAAAATTTAAGTAATGCAGAATTATTAGCTATTTTGATCGGGTCAGGAAACCGAGAAGAAAGTGCAGTGGATTTATGTAAACGAATCTTACATTTTTATAAAAATAGTCTAAACCAAATAGCTAAACTGAATGTTACTCAACTTCAAAAATTCAAAGGTATTGGAGAAGCTAAAGCTATTAGTATTGTTGCCGCTTTAGAGATTGGTCGCAGGCGTGGAGCTGAAGAGGTTTTGATCTTAAAAAAAATCAGTTCTAGCAAAGATGTTTTTACGATTATGCAACCCCTGATTGGTGACCTCAATCACGAGCAGTTTTGGGTTTTGATGCTCAATAATTCTAATAAAGTGATTCATAAATATCCTTTGAGTAAAGGGGGAATAACTGCAACTATGGTTGATGCGCGTTTGGTTTATAAAAATGCTTTGGAGCATGGAGCGACTTCTCTCATACTTGCGCACAATCATCCATCTGGAACTCTAAAGCCAAGTCAAGCTGACCTACAAATCACTCAGAAAATTAAAAATGGAGGCGAGTTGCTAGACATAAAAGTTTTGGATCATATTATTGTGACAGAAAAAACTTACTTTAGCTTTGCAGACGAAGGCTTAATTTAACTTATGGAGATTTTAGTTTACATCCCAAAACAAACCCCAAGAATTAACTATATTTTCAGACAGATTTGTGGTAGAATTTTGGGTTTCAAAGTTAGATTTTGCACCAAAGTAGAAGACTTTATCGCTTTCGATGGTGTTAAATTTTCATATGCAAAAAAGCGATTGGGTAACGAAGTTTTCGTTCAGAAATTTGGGCTTCTTGATGAACAAGGGATCAATGACCTGAATTTTAGTGTTGGAGATTGGAATGGTTTGCCTGCTTTTTTTAGGATTTCGGCTGAAAGTGATTTGCCATTCGATATTTTTTCAGCTTCATTTTATTTGCTCACCCGCTACGAAGAATACCAACCACATGTCAAAAATGACGTCGATTCTTACCCAGTTGAAGAGAGTTTAGCACATGAAAATGATTTTTTGAATCAACCTGTTGTCGATTTGTGGGCCTATAGATTGAAAGCGATTTTAGAAGAAAAATTCCCTGATATTAAATTTCCTAAACGACGTTTTAAAAGTGAATTTTTGATTGGGGTTTCAGAAAGTTTTGCTCACAGACATCGTGGTGTTGTAAGATTTATAGGAGCTTCATTTCGTGATTTTTTTCAATTCAAATTGAAATCGATTTATGACAGGTTTAAAACTTTAACGCGCATTCAAAAAGACCCGTACGATATTTATGATGAACTGATAGATTTTGCAAAATCTAATAAATTGAAACTTGATTTTTTCTTTCAATTAAGTAATTATTCTCGCTATAGCAAAAGCATAAGTTACAATAAAAGAATCTATCATAAACTCATCAAATCCATGGGTGATTACGGTGATTTAGGCTTATTGCCAGGTTTTGAAGCTTTGTCTAGTTTCAATATTTTAACCAAAGAAAAAATCCGATGGGAAAGTATAGTCAATCGTAATCTAGAGAAAGTATTGGTGAAAAACTATCCGTTGAATTTTCCTGAAGGTTATTTGAATTTCAATAAACTTGAAATTTCAAAAGATTTTTCCATGGGATACCAACAAAATATAGGGTTTAGGGCTGGAACCTGTTCCTCATTTCAGTTCTACGATCTTAACTTAGAACAAGTTTCAGGATTGATTATTCAACCTTATGTGCTCAATGGAAATGCGTTGAAAGGTAGAGATATCTACAAGATGATTGAAGAAATGAAGTCTTTGAAGAAAACAGTTAAATCTGTAGATGGTCGTATGAATTTTGTATTTGAAAATTCAGATTTTGCTGATAAATACAGTAAAAACGCGATATTTGCCATGATAAAAGAAATGATATAATGAAACACATCACGGATGTCTTTTTTGATTTGGACCACACATTGTGGGATTTCGATAAAAATTCAGGACTCACTTTTGAAACTATTTTTAAGAAACACGCTGTAGATCTGCCACTCGACGAATTTTTAAGAGTTTACGAACCTATAAATGCAAAATATTGGAAACTATTTCGTGAAAATAAAATTCTAAAAGAAGATTTGCGATTCAGTAGGCTAAATGAAGCTTTTGAAGTGCTTAAATTTTCAGCAGATTCAAATTTAGTAGAAGCTCTATCTGAAGCTTACATCAAGCATTTGCCAGATCATAATTTTCTGTTTCCAGATGCAGAATTAACTTTGGCTTATCTTTCAAATAAATATAAATTACACATTATTACCAACGGATTTCAAGAAGTGCAACACAAAAAACTTCGTAATTCTAAAATCAATACATTTTTCAAAACCATAACAACATCTGAAGATGCTGGCGTCAAAAAGCCTGACAAAATTATTTTCGAATTTGCTTTGAATTCAGCACAAGTTTCTAAAAACAATAGCATAATGATAGGAGACAATTTAGAAGCTGATGTTCAAGGTGCAAAATCTTTTGGCATGGAAGCGATTTTCTTTGGAAAAGATGAAAATTACCAAGGTTGGCAAGTACAGAATCTCAAAGATTTAAAAACAATATTATAACATGAAAAAAGCACTATCAATATTTATTATTTTAGCTTCAATGTCAATCATGGCTCAAGAAGTCAATGAATATAAATATGTAATCGTACCGATGAAATATGATTTTCAATCGGAGCAAAATCAATTTCAACTCAATGTGTTAACTCGCGTTTTACTTCAAGATGAAGGTTTTGAAGTGTTTATGGATGTTGAAGATAAGCCACTTCAGCTACAAAGAAACCCTTGTCAAGCATTGACTGCTGAGGTAAACGAAATGAATTCCTTTCTCAGTAAAAAAGTAATTGTAAAACTTAAAGATTGCTTTGGTAAAGTTGTATTTGAAACTGAAGAAGGAGTTAGTAGAAAAAAATCTTTTAAAGAAGCCTATCAAGAAGCTTTGAAAGATGCCTTTAATTCATTCTCAAAATTGAATTATAAATTTGATAAAGCACTAAAGATGAATTCGGATTCTTCAGAAAAATCTGAAAATTTATATCCCAATAAAATAATTTATAAATTTGGAGGAGAAGAGTATTGGTTAATTAAAACCAAATCTGGTTTTAAACTTCTAGCCGACGAAGGAAAAACCAATTATGCAGAACTTAAAAATGCTGACAAAGGCACTTTTATATTCAATTCAAGAAGCTTTGATGGTGCAGCCTATTTCAATCCGAATGGAGACTTTTCTGTAGAATATATGGATGAAGATATTAACGAAATTCAGACTTTGATTTTCAAAAAGGTAAAATAGATCTTACACTATGTTTTAATGGTTACCAAGCTTTAGATTAGTGTTGCGTCTTTGCTTGAACGCAAATTTTAGTTAATTTTATTTAAATATTATAATTGCTGTGGGTAGTAAGAATAAACTCAAAAGATTTAAAGAAAACGAAGATTTCCCAAATGTTGTTCAACCAGAACGGGCCGAAATCGTTGACGATACATTTAAATATAAAAATCGTTGGAAGCAAGATTTTTTTAAAAATGAAAAACCGCTAATTTTAGAATTAGGCTGTGGGAAAGGTGAATACACCGTTGGTTTGGCAAAAAGATATCCTGATTCTAATTTCTTAGGAATAGATATCAAAGGTGCTAGATTTTGGCGTGGCGCAAAAACTGCTTTGGAAGAAAACATTACTAACGCAGCATTTCTAAGGACACAAATTGAACTTGTAGATCAAATTTTTGGTGAAGGAGAAGTAGATGAGATTTGGATTACTTTTCCCGATCCGCAAATAAAATGGAAACGAACCAAACACAGAATGACCAATCCCGAATTTCTTAAGAAATACAAGCAAGTCTTAAAACCAGATGGCTTGATTCATCTCAAAACTGATAGTGAGTTTATGCATGGTTACACCCTCGGGATTTTGGAAGGTTTAGGCTACGAGATCATCTATGCACATCATGATATTTATGTAAATCACCAAGCGCCAGAAGTTGTGGTAAATATTCAAACCTTTTATGAATCACAATATTTGAAAGAAGGAAAGTCAATTACTTATACAAAATTTAGACTAAAAATATAAGATTTGGATGAAGCACAAATATATCTGCTAACTTTTGCTGCAGCTTTTGCAGGTGTCATTCCACCTGGTCTAGTCAATATGAGCGTGGCGAAAGCTTGTATTGAAAAAGGTCGTAAAAACGGTTTAATGATGGCTGTTGGTGCGACTATTATCGTTTTCTTGCAAGCATTCCTAGCTGTTTTGTTGGCAAAATATATTTTTTCACATCCTTACGTCAAGACAATGTTATTGCGGACTGGTGTGGTGATTTTGCTATTACTAATGATATATTTTCTTCTTTCTGCTCATCGGAAGCAAACTCACAAAACAATTAAAAAGAAAACTTCAGCTAAGAGCTTTTTTAGTGGTATGCTAATTTCAGCACTCAATGTATTTCCAATTCCTTATTTTGTATTGATTAGCACATTATTAAGTACAAAATATCAACTTAGTTTTTCATTAGTTCATGATGTTTGTTTTGCTATTTCTGCTGCACTTGGCACATTTATGACCTTATATTTGTACGTTCTATTTTTTATGCGAATACAAACCAAAACTGCGGTTTTTAAAAAATATTCCAATTATTTTATGGCATTACTGATGCTTGTACTTATTATAATAGCTTTGTTTAGAATAAATTAAATGTCAGAAGAGCAAGATTTTTTTAGTCGAGTCTATAAAATTGTTGAAGAAATTCCAAAAGGAAAAGTCACAACTTACGGTGCGATTGCTAAATCTATTGGTGCACCAAAGAGTGCTAGAACTGTCGGTTATGCTATGAATGCGTGTGTAAAAATGGAAAACGATTTGCCTGCTCATCGCGTAGTTAACAGAAATGGTATTCTTACTGGAAAACATCATTTTCCTGGAAATAATACCATGCAAAGACTTTTGGAAGAAGAAGGTTTGAAAATAATAGATGACAAAATTATCAATTTCAAAAATCATCTTTGGGAACCTGCTGTGAATCAGTGAAATAATTTAAACTTTTAAATTTAGTAAAAAATTAATATTAAAAGTGTTTTGTAAACTCGATATAAGTTTTATATTTGTGTCAGGATGAAGTTTTTCATAATAGATTGGTTAATTAGCAAAGCCTCAGATTCAATATCTGAGGCTTTGTGTTTTTATAAACTTCTTAATATTTCATTATAACTTTATTCAAGTTTTTTATTTCCAGTTAAAATATTTGTTTAATGCATTAGTTTTACAACCATGAGAAGTCTTTTCTTGTGTATTGTATTTTTATTCTGTACAAATTTAATATTTGGACAAGATAATCTTGTTTCCAAAAAAATCAAAACTCAAGACAGCATTCAGCTAGACTCAGTGAGCATTGTACCACTCAATTTCAAAATTGAAACTCTTCAAAATACTACAATTAATTCTACCTTATATGAAATCGATTTTGCCAAAAGTATATTAATTCTAGACTCAAAATTAATTGCTGAACACGACAGTTTGAAGGTTAGTTATAGGAAATATCCAGAATTTCTAACTAAAACTTATCGCGGCTTAGATGAAAAATTGATTATGAATTCCAATAGCAATGTTGACAATTTGTATCAATTACAGCAAAAAGAGCAAATCCAAGCATTCACACCGTTTGAAGGTCTGAATACTAGCGGAAGTATTTCTAGAGCAGTCAGCGTGGGAAATAATCAAAATGCCGTGGTCAGGTCTGAATTGGATTTGCAGATTTCGGGTAAAATTTCAGAAAATGTTACACTGAAAGCCTCTATTCAAGATGACAACGCACCGTCGCAATCTGGTGGATACACTCAACAATTGGATGAATTTGATCAAATTTTTATTGAACTGGAGTCTGAAAAATGGCGAATCCGTGCCGGTGATATCGATTTAGTAGAAAACCAATCGTTTTTTGCGTCTTATACCAAACGCGTACAAGGATTATTTTTGTCTGCAAATGTTGGCAACGCAGAGCGACAAACAGAAATCTATACTGCTGGCGCTTTGGTTCGTGGCGTATTTACCAGAAGCGAATTGACCGCGCAAGAAGGCAATCAAGGACCTTACAAATTGCGTGGACAAAATGGCGAATTATTTGTACTTATCGTCTCTGGAAGTGAATCTGTGTTTGTCAATGGCAGACGTTTGAGTCGAGGCGAAAATGAAGATTACATCATCGATTACAATGCGGGCGAAATTATTTTCAACTCTACTTTTCCGATTACTTCAGAAATGCGAATTGTTGTAGAATATCAAGTTTCTGACCGAAATTTTTCCCGAATTGTCGCCACCGCTGGCTCTCGTTTTATTTCTGAAAATCTACAATTGAATGGATTTTTATACAATGAAAACGATTTGAAAAACCAACCACTTCAGCAAAGTTTATCGGAAGAACAGGTTCAGGTTTTGGAAGAAGCTGGTGATAATCAAGCAGAAATGTTCGCACAAAGTGCCATTCCCGCAGATTATTCTGAAAATAGAATTCTTTATAAAAAAGAAAACTTTCAGGGCGAAGAGATTTTCGTCTTTTCGAATGATCCTGAAGATGAATTGTTCAATGTCAGATTTACCAATTTAGGCGCAAATCAGGGTAATTATGTGCTTTCCAGCCAAAATGCAATTGCCAATATTTATGAATATATCCCGCCAATCAACGGGCAACCACAAGGAAATTTTGCGCCAGTAGTTCGACTTTTTGCGCCAACAAAACTCCAAATTGCAATGCTAAATGGAAAATTTCAGCCTTCGCAAAGCACAGATATTCAGTTTGAAATTGCTGCTAGTGACAATGATGAAAACCTATTCTCGGACATTGATCAAGGTGATGACCAAGGTTTAGCAACAAGGTTGAATTTGAGCCAAAGAATTTTTCAGTCTGACAATGAATTTCGAAAACTTACTGTATTTGGCAACTTAGATTTTATTGAAGATTCTTTCACCAGTATAGAACGCCTCTACAATGTTGAATTCACCAGAGATTGGAATTTGTTCAATCCTACTGGTGATCAAATTCTTTTGGATGGCGGATTTAATTTTCAAAATAATGTTGAAAGTAATAGTGAATACAGATTCCAAAGATTGGAATTTACAGAAGATTTTATTGGTGAAAAGCATAATGTGAGCTTGAGACAAATTTATAGTAAATTCAGAATAGATGCTAATGCTAGTTATTTGAAAAGTGAATCCAATATTTACAACTCAGAATTTGCAAGAGCTCAAATTTCTGGAATCTATGATTTTAGCTCGTTTTGGACTGGTTTGAAATACAATATGGAAGACAATGAAGAGTTTCAAGTCGATACAGAAGAATTCACTCAAAAAACACAGCGTTTTTCTAGTTATGAAGTATTTACTGGCGTAGGCGATTCAACAGACGTCTATGCTGAAGTTGGTTTCCGATATCGTGAAAATGACAGTTTAAGAAACAATCAATTGAAGTCTGTAAATACCTCGAATAATTACTTTGTGCGTTCTCAGATTTTGAATACGAAACAAAGCAGAATTAAGCTTTTTGCGAATTTACGAAATCTAAAATTTCCTGATTCTGACGATCGTTCAGATGAATTTACCTTGAATTCCAGAGTGGTTTATACACAAAATTTGTTTGATAGAATTGTCAATTTGAACACGACTTACGAAACCAACAGTGGTAGCATTGCGCAACAAGAATTCACCTATATAGAAGTAGAACCTGGGCAAGGTCAATTCACCTGGATTGATTATAACGATAATGGAATTCAAGAGTTGAATGAGTTTGAAGTTGCGCAATTTCAAGATGAAGCCACTTTTCTCAGAACTTTATTGCCGAATCAAATTTTTGTCAGAACCAATCAAACTCGATTCAGTCAGCAAATGACGCTTAGCTTTCAATCTTGGCAAAATGAAGAAGGTTTAAAGAAATTTATGTCTAAGTTTTACAATCAAACCTCTGTTTCTATAGATCGTAAAATCAGAAAAGATGGTAACGAATTGAACTTGAATCCTTTTGGTGGTAATGAAAATGAAGTTTTGGGTGAAAATAATACTTTTAGAAATGTGATTTTTTTCAATAGAAGTTTACAGAAATTCACAACTTCTTATAATTTTACTACCAATTCAGCTCGAAATTTGTCGGTTTTGGGCATTCAAGAGAGCAAATCGCAACTTCATGAGCTGAAATTTATACATAAATTCAAGGAAAGTTGGTTGGTTACATTGACGCAAGACTTCAACACTTCAGAAAGTTTTTCAGACCAATTTGAAAACAGAAATTTTGAGATTGAAGGTGTCAATTTCAACCCTAAAATTTCATATTTGATGAATAATAAACGTTTTGATGTATTTTACAATCTGTCCACACAAGACAACCAGTTGGGCGATATGGAATCTTTGGCTCAGCAAAAACTCGGCTTGTCTTTTACATTGAATAATGGCGAAAAATATAGTATTTCTGGTGAAGCAAACTATATTAAAAATGATTTTGAAGGCAGCACGCTTTCTCCGGTAGCTTACCAAATGCTGGAGGGTTTGCAACCGAATGACAATTTCACTTGGTCGCTTTTTTTGCAACAAAGAATTACGTCTTTTCTAGACTTGAATCTGACTTATTTTGGTAGAAAAAGTGAAGAAACCAGTACAATTCATACAGGAAGTGTACAATTAAGAGCTTATTTTTAAAAAGAAAGTTATAGTTTTAGTGGTTGTTTTTTCCTTTCAAATATGTTTCTGGTGTCAAAACTGCTAAACCACTTTTTTTAAAGTCTTTTATATTTCTGGTGAGAATAACATCAATTTCTCCATTTTGAATTGCAGAAAAATTTTGTATTGCATCTTCAAAATCTTTAAATTCAGAATTGAGTGCATCTAAAACAACTATTTTATTTATTTCTGTGATTTCAATTATGCTTAAAAGCTGTTTGATTTTCTCTATAACCAATTCATGTCTTGCAGTTTTTCGTAATAAGTAATAAACATTGCAGATTATAACTGGTGTGGTAAATCCTATAATTGTTTTCTCTTCACAGCGATTCAAAATTTCAGCAGCAAATTCTGAAAAAGGTTTACGATCAAAAAAGAAATCCAGTATTACATCGATGTCGATTAGAACTTTGTCCATTATAAATACTTTTCTTCTAATCGGCTTCTAAGGTCTTTTTTATAATCCATTTGCTTCGGCATTTTAAAAGAACCTTTTAAAGATTTTACAACTGGATTTAATGTGTTATTGTTGTTTTGACTGGATTTTGCTTTGTCTTCTTTTGTAAGAACCTTTAGATAATTTTCGATTATATCTGATAAACTTCTGTTTTTATCCTTGGCATATTTTTTAGCCTTTTGGATAATATCTTGTTCTATCGTCAAAGTGAGTTTTGTATTCATTTTTAAAAATGTAATGATTGTCCAACAAAGATACTAATTTGTTTAATCACACGTGTAAATATTTTTAAAAACACACGTTTTTGAACATGTGGTTAATTTTTTAGCCCTTGTTTACTTTTAGTTTCATGCCAGGCTTTAATTTACTGCTGGACAAATCATTCAAATTTTTAAGATCTTCAACGCTAAGATTAGGGAATTTTCTGGAAATTGTCCATAAAGAATCTCCAGATTTTACTTTGTAAAATTCTCTAGATGTTGATGAGTCAGTTTTGCTATTTTCAGAATTTGAACTGGCAACAGCCGATTGTTTTTGAGAAAAGATTACAAGCTTTTGACCAACACTCAAATTGTTACTGTACAAATTGTTCCAAGATTTAATTTGACTAACTCCAACGCCAAATTTAGTGGCAATTCTGCCTAAATAGTCGCCTGATTTCACATAATAATCAATTTTATTTTCAACTTTTTCATTTTCAGATTCTTCTTCGGATTTAGCTAACTTTTCATCTGTGAAGTTGTAAATTTTATCCTCGTTAGCTACAAAAACGCCAGATTCAATATAAGGCAGTCTTAAATAATATTTCTTTTCAGTTTCATAAGGAATGACGCCAAGTTTGTAACTCGGATTCAGGAATTCCAAAAACTCCAAATCTATATTGATGGCTTCAGCAATATGTTCGAGTTTAATTTTTTTCTTGGTTCGAATTGTGTCAGTACCAATATATGCGATTTTTGGTTTTTGAGACACAAAACCGTGTTCTTCAGCATATTCAAAAATATACATAATTGCTTGAAAAGACGGTACATAACCAGCAGTTTCACGTGGAAGAAATTTTCTGATTTCCCAGAAATTAGTATTTCCACCACTTCTTCTAATGGCTTTTGAAACATTTCCCATACCAGAATTATAAGCGGCCAACGCCAAATCCCAATCGTCAAACATTTCATGCAATCTTTTTAGATATTTCGCTGCTGCCTCTGTAGAAGCCAGCGGATCCATTCGTTCGTCAACATAACTATTGACATCCAAATCATAGGCTTTGCCAGTGTTATACATAAACTGCCAAAGGCCAGTTGCACCAACTCTAGATTTAGCTCTTGGGTTTAGAGCCGATTCTACCAAGGCTAAATATTTCATTTCTAATGGTACATTATACCTGTCGAAAGTAGATTCAAACATGGGGAAATAAAATTTACTTAATGCCATTAAGCGTTCGGTACTTTCTTTTTCGCGTCTCAAGAAATAACCAATTACGCTTTCTAAACTTTCGTTATATTCTATATTGAATGGCGTCTTGGCGTTTAGCTTGGCAAGACGTTCTTTTAAAACTTCGGTAGGAATTTCACGGATAATTTCTTGTTCTGGTAAACTGTCCTTAATGATTTCTTCAAAATGTTCAGAAAGTTCGTCGTTAGCCAATTCTTGCCGCCATACCGAATCCAGAATGATTGTTCTTTGGTAATCCTCAAGAACGATCTGCATCGAGTCATTCATAATTCTATGAAATTCAACTTTATCAACATTCCAGTTTTTGGAAGGTTCTGGTTTCGTTTGACCGTTTGTTGTTGATATAAAAAAAATAGAATATAATATTAAATATGAGGCAGTTCTATACATTGTCATTTCTTAATTGTTAGACACAAATTTAAATTTAAAAAGTGGATTCTGCTTATAAAACTTAAAACGACATTAAATTATTGCAGAATAAAGACTAGAATTTATTTGAGATTGTATTTTTGCTCAAAAAATAGACATGAACGATTTCTATACTTTAGCGATAAAAAAAATCATCAGACAAACCGAAAATGCCGTACAAATTGTGTTTGACGTTCCAGAGAATTTGGCTTCAGAATTCACCTATAAACCTGGTCAGTATTTGACTTTAGAAACTGAAATCGATGGAGAAGATTTGCGTCGCTCTTATTCTATTTGCTCATCAGCAGATGAAGATTTGAGTGTTGTGGTGAAAGCGATTACTGGCGGTGTATTTTCAAATTACGCCAATACTTCGCTGAAAGTAGGCGATACTTTGAAAGTTCATCCAGCGGAAGGCAAATTTATTTTGCCAGAGCAGATTGCAGATCAATCTTTTTGTGCTTTTGCTGCTGGTAGTGGGATTACACCAATCATGTCGATGATTAAGACAATTTTGAAAAATTCAGAAACTTCAAAATTTGTTTTGGTTTACGGCAACAAATCACCAAAACAAACTATTTTTTTACAAGAAATTTTGAGTCTTCAAAAAGATTTTCCAAAACGCTTTTTTGTTGAATTTATTTATAGTGAAACTCAAGAAGACGAAGCTAAATTTGGTAGAATTGACAAATCTACTGTGAATTATACCATCAAAAATAAATTCAGTGGATTCGATTTTTCTGCTTTTTATCTTTGTGGACCAGAGCCGATGATAGATCAAATAAAAGCGACTTTAGCAGAAAATGGCATTGATGAAAGCAAGATCAAATTTGAATTGTTTTTCTCAAGTTCGGAAGGCAACATTGAGGCAACGGCTGAAGGTAAAACCAATTTGACAGTGGTAGTGGATGACGAAGAATTCGATTTGGTGATGGATCAAAAAGACGTGATTTTGGATGCGGTTTTGGCAGAAGATATCGACGCGCCATATTCTTGTCAAGGCGGCATTTGCAGTTCTTGCGTAGCGAAAATCAAAGAAGGCAAAGTAGAAATGCGCAAAAATCAAATCTTAACCGACGAGGAGCTCGAAGAAGGTTTGGTCTTGACTTGCCAAGCCCAGCCACTAACTCAAAAGGTTGTGGTTGATTATGATGATATTTAGGTTTTAAAATTTATTCCATTTTTTAAGTGATTGTTGGGTACTTTTATTCTTCTTCCAAAACCTCAAAAATTAGCTGAAAGTTTGGTAATTTAACCTTATAAAATTTTTCCCTTTTTGTGTTATAGCTTTTTCCAATAGGATTTCTCATGTCAAAATGAGTCATAGGATTCTCTTTAATTTCCTCTTTAGTGCGCTCATAGGTCTTTATTCCAATTCCTCCATCTATGGTTTCAATACCAAAAACTAAATAATTGTAAACCTCATGGCTAATTTGTTTTTCACTTAGGTCAATTTCTACCCACTCTGGTACTTTATTCGGAATTTTGATGACAATATCTTTGTCAAGTAGTGAAGTTAGTTTTTTGTGCCTTTTATCTATATGATAGCCTAATAATATAACCTTAAAGCGTTTGCCGCGACTTCGGTAACCCCACAATAATTTGTTACCTCTTTTGAATTTAAATCGAATCCCAACTAATTTTATATTATTAGGCAATTGACTAACCTCCAAGTCAATACATTTTGACATATTTTTTCCTAAAAGTAGTAACTCTGATTTAGATTCATCTGGTCCAACATAAAATTTCTTATTATTTGAAATCAATACTTCCTCTAAACCAATATTTGTATTGAGGTTGATTGTTTTATTATTGAATTCAGCTTTCTCCAATTTTGTTTTATAAAACGAAAACTTTGCTATAATAGAATCTGATTTCTGGATTAGAGACTGAGGGATTTTGACTTTAGAATTTTTGGTTTTTAGTGTTTGTTTGTCTTTGCCCTGATAAAACAAAAGCTCGATTTCATCGTTTTCAAATTCTTTTTGAAAATTGAATTTGTAAGTGTCCTGACTAAAACTCAAAGCTGGCAACAAGATAAAAAACCAAAATAAAATTCTTAGGTGAAAAGTAACTGCGATTATTGGCACATGACGTGTTTTAAATAAAATATGAATCTAAAAATACAATAATATTTTATTTTAAATCTACGGTTCACCCGTAAATATTTTCATTATTGTTACTGAAAATAACTGATATTTAGGTATTTAAAAAGTCAATCCTTTTCAATATTGCTGAGTTGAATATTTAGTGCTTTGACGCTAATTTGAATTTCAATAATGGATAAAATCAAAGAAATCATCAGCAAAACCAATGAAATTCCAAAGATGACGCTTCCTATGGTTTGCCAAGATTCGTAAATAGCAAACATGCTGACCACACAAAGCAGTAGCGAAACGATGCCAAACAGCTGCATGTTTTTGATTAAGTTCACACGTTTACGTAGATTAGAAATCTGAGCTTTTATTGCTGGTTCAGGCTTTTCTTGAAACTTTTGATGCAAATTTCTGATCAAACCAGCGATAGTCAGAAATCTGTTGGTGTAGGCCAAAAGCAATAACGAAATTGCGGGGAAAAGTAGGGCAGGAGTCGTCAACGAAATTTCCATAATCTTTTTCTCAAAGATAAACTTATCTTTTGGAACCCTTTTGCTTTAGAAATGAAGTTGCAAATTTAGATTCAGATTTCGTCCAGGACTTGGAATATTGAATGCACGCAATACCGAAAGATGATCAACATAATTTTCATCAAACACATTTTCGATTTTTAAAGCGGTCTCAATTTTCAAATTCTTCAGATTAAACTCATGATCAATTCCCAAACTGACTAATTGGTAATCATCTGTTGGCAATTCATTAAAACCTGGGCGATCTTGTTCATCAACCCATCTCAATTTTCCAAAAATCGAAGTTTGTTGAAGTTTTCCAAAACTATATTTCGCTAAAAAGTTGAAATTGTCTGGTGGAATAAAAGTCAGCGGTTCGTCAATATCCAAGTTATTTCCACGAACCATAGCGGCGCCAAGATTCAGTTTCAATTGTCGATTTTTCAAGGCGAAATACTGCAAATTTGCTTCACTACCGTACAGTTCTGCTTCAACTTGTTGGTATTCCCAAATTTGTAAATCATTTTCTGATTGAGTTTCGCCAGTATCCGAAAAGAAAATATAGTTGTCAATTTGGCTTCCAAAAATCGACCAGTCTAAACGAAATCGGTTTGTGGTCAAACTGTAGTTCATATCCAGTTGAAGACTTTGTTCTCTATTGAAATTAGCGTTTCCAACTTCAAAACGATTGGTGCCAGGATGCTGACCAAAAGAATATAATTCTGCTAAATCAGGCGAACGGAATCCGCTAGAAAGATTCATTTTTACTTTATGAATTTTACCAAAATCCCTGGAAACACCAATAGAACCTGTCCAACCGCCAAAATATGAATTCACTTTCCTATTTTCGGGTTCCCCAGGTAAAATAAAACCTGCATCTACAAAAAACGGATCTGAAGCGTCAGCTTCAACATCTCTGTAATCGTAACGAATCGCTGCTTGGATAAAATAGGATTTCCAATCGAAATCCAGCATATAATAAAGGCCATTTTCATAAAATACGGCATCTGGAATTAAAATTTCCTTAGCATTTCTGTGGTTTTTATTTTGAAGACGATTGCCTTGAATTCCTAAACTGTGATTCAAAAAATTCGTTTCAAAACCTATATTGGCATTATAAAACGTATTGTGCTGCGTCAATCCCAAATCGACTTCATTATAGTTTTCTTCAATTTCCTTACGGTCATTCCAATGATGCGAAATATGAAGATTGGTTTCAAAATTTTCGCTAGTTATGTGTTGGTTGTAAGAAAGGAGCAAATCGGTCACTTCTTGAAATGGCAATTGCATATCTCTGTCGTTTCTCTTGGTAGCGTTGCTGTTTGTCATTTCATCATCGCTGATGATACCAAGATTTTGATGGTTGTATGTCACCGATAAGCGATTATCAAAATTTTGTTTATCTAAACCTAAATGAAACCGAAAAGTTTGCATATTGAAGCGACTGTTACCAATAATTTCTCCATTGCCAGATTTATAATCAGCGTGATTTTCGTAAGCCAAATCTGCTCCGAAAAATACTTCATTTTCAAACTTTTGTCCAACTGAAGCATAAGTCCGAAATCCTTGCGACACAGAATGAAAACTCGAACCCGCAGAACCAGAAATTTGTTCAGCGTTTTTGTAAAAATCATCATCTTTAATCAAAATAACACCACCAAGCGCACCAGAGCCGTAAAGCACAGATGCAGGACCTTTGATAACTTCAATACGTTTGACGCCAAGATCGTTGACCCCCAAACCGTGATCGGCGCCCCATTGTTGGTTTTCCAATTTATTACCCTGATAAATCGTTGCTACACGGCTAAAACCCAAACCTCTGATAATTGGTTTCACAATACCTTGTCCGAATTCAGCACCATACACACCAGGAACTTCTCTCAAAACGCCCATGACACCAGCGGGACTACTTTTGTAAGCAATTCTATCCATTTTTACTGGCGTAAAACTATAAGGTGTCTTGCTATTTAGTCCAGTTTGTTTATCTAAGATGATAATTTCATCCAGTTCACTTGTTGAAGCTTCCATGTTGAATTCAACTTTCTTAGTTTCATTTTCACCTAGTTTTATGGTTTTTGTCTTGGTTTTATAACCGATTAAACTCACTTCAACTTCATAAACGCCAGCTTCTAGATTGATGAATTCAAAAGCATTGTTCTGGTCAGTGATCTTATAAACCTCTTTATCAATAAGTCTAACGTTTACTTTAACAGAATCTTCATTGTCGAAAATGACTTGGCCTTCAATTTTAGAATTTTGACTATAAGTTTGAATTACAATTAAAAAGATAAAAGTAAATATATATTTCATTTTGAATCAAATTATTTTTAGGCAAAGCTAAATAAAAATATTTGTTTATATAAAATTATAATAAGATTAAATAAAATATTACTTTTGTGTAGTGTAAAATTCAATTTAATGTTTTCATTATCAGAAGAGAATTATCTCAAAGCGATTTACCATTTAGAAAAACAGGCAGATTCTGGTGTCAGTACCAACGCTATCGCGGAACAAATGGACACCAAAGCATCTTCGGTAACAGATATGGTTAAGAAATTATCTGATAAGGATTTGGCAATTTATAGGAAATATCAAGGTGTACAATTAAGTGAAGCTGGTAAACAAACTGCATTGCAAATTATCCGAAAACACCGTTTATGGGAAGTGTTTTTAGTCGATAAATTGAATTTTTCTTGGGATGAAGTCCATGAAGTTGCAGAACAACTGGAACATATCAAATCTGAAAAATTGATTACAGAATTGGATAAGTTCTTGGATTTCCCTAAACGGGATCCCCACGGAGACCCTATTCCAGACGCAAAAGGCAATTTCCAGGTTGCCAACAAAACCTTACTTTCAAATCTAGAAATTGGAGATTTTGGAAAAGTAGTTGGCGTTAAAGATTCGTCTTCAGAATTTCTGAAATACTTGGATAAAAATAATATAGCTTTAGGAAGAGAGATTCATATTTTGGATAAAGAAAAATTTGACGAATCTATGTTAGTTGAAATCAATGAAAAGCAACTTCGCATTTCACCAATTGTAAGTTCTAATATTTATATAAAAAGTTAGTTATGGATAAGATTATTTCATTTTTTGAATCGATAGATCCAGTTTTGGCTGCACTGATAGCAACAACTTTCACTTGGTTGGTGACAGGTTTTGGTGCGTCTTTGGTTTTCTTTTTTAAAACGATGAATCGCAAACTCTTTGACGGCATGCTTGGATTCACAGGAGGTGTAATGCTAGCGGCCAGTTTTTGGAGTTTATTGGCACCAGGTATAGAAATGAGTCATGGCGAAGGCTTTCAAAAAGTAGTTCCAGCTTTGGTTGGCTTTTTGTTAGGCGCTTTTTTTATTTTTGGTTTGGATAAGGTTCTACCGCATTTGCATATCAATTTCAAAGAAAGTAGAAAAGAAGGTGTGAAAACCAAATGGCACAAATCTGTTTTGCTGACTTTAGCAATTACATTGCATAATATTCCTGAAGGTTTAGCGGTTGGTGTTCTTTTCGGTGGTGCAGCTGTTGGAATGGAAGGCGCTAGCATCGGTGGTGCAGTAGCTTTAGCTATCGGTATTGGTTTACAAAATTTCCCGGAAGGTTTTGCCGTAGCAATGCCACTTCGTGGTTTGGGATTGAGTCGCTGGCGAAGTTTTCACTACGGACATTTGTCTGCAATTGTAGAGCCTTTTGCAGCTGTTTTAGGTGCTTGGGCGGTATTGTCTTTTGAACCGATTTTGCCTTATGCACTTTGTTTTGCAGCAGGGGCTATGATTTTTGTGGTGATTGAAGAAGTGGTGCCAGAATCACAAAATGATAGGAATATTGATATTGCCACACTTGGTTTTATCGGAGGTTTTGTGGTAATGATGACTTTGGATGTCGGTTTGGGCTAATTTTTGATCCTTATAAAAAAACAGTTTTAAAACATGAAAAATATTTTATTTACAAGTATTCTTGTTTTTTGCTTCACATTAGTTGAAGCACAAAATTCAGAATCCAATCAGAATTCATCTGAAAGTGAAGTTCAGGTGCCACAAATTTTCACAAAACTGAAATTACTTAAAACTATTTCTGTTGGAGATTATAAAATTACTTTTAAATCTGTGGAAAGTGATGGGCGTTGCCCAGAAAAAGTTACCTGCGTTTGGGCAGGAGAAGCGGTTGTTATTTTAGAAATTGAATCTCCAGACGAAATTACTGAAAAGCGATTTCAAATTCCAGCAGCTGGAACTTCGCAATCGATTTTAAAATTCGAAAATTCAGTTTTGGTACTGAAGAATATCCAACCATATCCTGTTTCAGCAGACGAAAAAATTAAAGATTATTACCTCTTGGTTGATTTACTTGAGAAACAATCTGGATAATTCCAATTTAAACATCAGATGACGCTATTTAGCTCATTCATTTTCTCATATATATCCTTGTTCACAATTTCCGTAGCCCTGCTATGCAAACTATTCACAGTGTCATATATGAAAAAAGCAATTTCGCTCTATTAACGACATTTAATATTCAAATTGGTATAATTATTTATTTTTTGGGAATGCACGTTTGTTGAACACAACTAAAAGTCCAAAACCAGTGCTGATCGCTGTGTCAGCCACATTGAAAACAGGTTCGAAAAATACAAATCTTTCGCCTCCCCAAATTGGAATCCATTCTGGTAAAATATCATTATACATCGGGAAATAAAGCATGTCAACAACTTTTCCTTTCAGAAATTCCCCGTAAGGCTCTTCAGCAAAAAGGGTCGCTGTTTGTCCTATGCTATCATTGAAAATAATGCCATAAAACACAGAATCGATGATATTTCCTACTGCACCAGCAAAAATTAGAGCAATGGAAACAATGAGAATTTTAGGAGATTTTTTTCTAACAGAATCCCAAAGCCAATACCCAATTCCAACAATTGCTACAAGACGAAATAATGTGAGAATAAGTTTTCCATGTTGGCCAGGAATTTTTGCGCCCCATGCCATACCTTCATTTTCGATGAATAAAATTCTGAACCAGCCCAAGACATCAACTTCTTCACCTAACATGAAATTAGTTTTGATATAGATTTTGGAAATTTGGTCAATCAGCAATATTATAATAATTATGAAACTGGCTTTCTTTAGAGACATGTTCTTTTAAATTTGTGAGACAAAAATAGCGTTTTTATTGAATTGTATA
This sequence comes from Psychroflexus aestuariivivens, assembly GCF_004010055.1. Classification (GTDB taxonomy): domain Bacteria; phylum Bacteroidota; class Bacteroidia; order Flavobacteriales; family Flavobacteriaceae; genus Psychroflexus; species Psychroflexus aestuariivivens. Next base: position 109,299 of record NZ_RQVT01000061.1, on the reverse strand, counting down.
TCTATTTTCAATGTCAAAGCTGACAATTCTATATTTCTATTTTAGTAGTTATATTTTTTCGTCCAACGCTGCTTTAGAAAATCTCTGAGTTGTGCTTCTCGGATGTTGTTTGCCGGTTCATAGATTACTGTATTTTTGATATCTTCAGGAAGGAATTCAGTTTGAACAAAATTGTTTTCATAATTATGCGCATATTTATAACCTTCACCATACCCAAGTTCTTTCATCAATTTTGTCGGTGCATTTCTAATTGAAAGCGGAACTTGCAAATCACCAGTTTGTTTGACGATTTGTTGCGCAGTATTGATTGCTTCATAAGCAGAGTTGCTTTTGGCAGATGTAGCTAGATAAATGACACATTGGCTCAACACAATTCTGGCTTCTGGAAAGCCGATGGTTGTTACTGCCTGAAAAGTATTATTTGCCATAATAAGAGCAGTAGGATTGGCAATACCAATATCTTCACTTGCTAAAATAATAAGCCGTCTAGCGATGAATTTGACATCTTCTCCGCCTTCAATCATTCTAGCTAACCAATATACAGCAGCATTGGGATCGCTGCCACGAATAGACTTTATAAATGCTGAAATGATATCGTAGTGTTGCTCTCCAGTTTTGTCGTATCTAACGGTTTTTTGTTGAATTTTACTTTCAACCAAATCATTAGTAATCACAACTGAATCTTCGCTAACAGCATTGACAACAAGTTCGAAAATATTTAGCAGTTTTCTGGCATCGCCACCACTAAGTCGGAGCAGGGAAGTGGTTTCTTTGAGCTCGATATTCCTTTTTGAAATTAATTCATCTTCCGTCATTGCTTTTTTCAATAAGCGAACTAAATCGTCTTTTGAAAATTCATTTAAAGTGTAAACCTGACATCTCGACAGTAGAGCTGGTATAACTTCAAAACTTGGATTTTCTGTAGTTGCACCTATTAGAGTAATCCAGCCTTTTTCAACTGCAGCCAAAAGTGAATCTTGTTGAGATTTGCTGAACCTGTGGATTTCGTCAATGAATAAAATTGGATTTTTTTGTTCAAATAGTCCCTGTTTTTGCTTTGCTTTATTGATGATTTCACGTACATCTTTCACACCACTACTGATGGCCGATAAGGTGAAGAAGCTTCGTTTGGTTTCTTTAGAAATAAGATTTGCCAAGGTTGTTTTGCCAATTCCAGGTGGTCCCCATAAAATTATAGATGGAATAAGATCTCTTTTAATCATTTGAGAAATAGTTCCCTTCTCACCAACAAGATGTTTTTGGCTAAGGTAATCTGAAAGCTTTTGAGGTCTTAATCGTTCTGCTAATGGTTGATTCATTTTACAAAAATAATCATTTATAGACAGAATTTAAATTTGATATCTTAGTTAAAGACTGACATTTATTCTGTTTTTTAGTTTGGGTTTATTTTTGCTATTTTGAAACTATGAAGTCACAATCAAGTTTTACAACCAATAAAGCGCCATTTTATTCAGCACTCTTGTATCCTACACTTTTTGTGCTCCTGTTGTGGATTGTTTATTGGGTTGAAATCAGGTTTCATTTAAATTTCACGCCTTATGGTTTGAAACCGCAATCTTTATCTGGCTTAGTCGGTGTTTTGACATCTCCATTTATTCATGGCGGCATTGGACATTTGTACCGAAATACGATTCCTGTATTCGTCTTGTCAGCAGGTTTATTTTATTTCTACAAAGATATAAGTTGGAAAACCTTACTTTTTGGTTTGTTGTTGACTGGATTGTTGACCTGGGTTATTGGTAGACCCTCTTATCACATTGGTGCAAGTGGAATGGTATATTTTTTAGTTTCTTTTTTATTTTTCAAAGGTATTCGGTCAAAAAACTTTCGCTTGGTTGCTTTATCTTTAGTTGTTGTTTTTCTTTACGGAAGCTTGGTTTGGGGAACTTTACCTGGTAAACCTGGCATTTCTTGGGAAGGTCATTTGTCTGGTTCTATTGCTGGATTTGTTTTGAGTTTTGTTTTTAAGTCTGATTATTTTTCAAGATATTCATCTCTTCAAAACCAAAGGAAGACCATTGAGGTCGAGGATGAGTTCATGAAGCAATTTGATAAAAATGGCAATTTTCGACCTTTGGATCCTGAAGATGAGATTTATGAAAATGAATTTAGCCAATCAACTACAGATGATGATTTTGATATTCATTATCCTGATATAAAGGATTGAATTCAGATTACGAATCCAATCTTTGTCTTAAACTTTCATATAAAACTGCACCACAAGCTACAGAAACATTTAGAGATTCTATATTTCCTAACATTGGGAGTTTCGCTTTTTCATCGGTTAATTTTAAAATGCTAGGTTGTATTCCGACACCTTCGCTTCCCATTATAATTGCAATCGGTTCACTCATTTTAGTGTCGTAGATTGAATTCTCAGTTTTTTCAGTGATGCTTATGGTTTTAACTCCGGAAGATTTTAGATAGAAAATCGCATCTTTCAGATGGTCAACTTTGCATATGTTTAGATTGAATGCTGCACCCGCTGAAGTTTTTATGGTTTCGTTGTTGACTTGGGCACTTCCGCTTTTTGGTAATACAATAGCGTTTACACCTGTACATTCTGCAGTTCTTAGAATGGCTCCTAAATTCCTGACATCTGTGACACCATCGAGTAATAAAAATATTGGGTTTTCTGTTTCTGTCAAAATTTTTTCTGTGACTTGTTCAAAATTTTGATATTCTATTTGTGAAGCATAAGCAATCACTCCTTGATGATTTAAATTTTCAAACTTTTTGAATTTCTGAATTGGTACATAAGAGATTTTTACTGTATTTTTCTTTGCCAAGCCTTCAATTTCTTTTAGTTTAAAATTGTTTGAGTCTTTAAGCAAGATGATTTTTTCTATGTCTTTATCGTTCTTCAACGCTTCCAGAACACTGTGAATTCCAAATATTATGTTTTCTTTTTCCATTTTATTTGTATTAAAAAAGGGATTGACAAATGTATGTCAATCCCTTTGTAAATTTATTTGATTTTTGGATTATTCTGGTATAGTGTACATATTTGTACCTGAATCTCCGTAACCATTAGACCATGTGATTTCAAAACTTACAAGGTCACCATCATCATTAGTAGTAAAAGTGCCTGTCCCATTGAATTCATCACCGCCATAAACAGTGTCAGGTTGAGCATTTACTGATAATGTGCCAGCATCTAAATCTGCTACAACATCAACAGGATTAGGACTCGCTCCGTATTCTTGAACATATAGACCTCCAGTGATATCTGAAATTGTAAACTCATTCAGATTAGCTCCAGGTGTCATTTCAATTTCAGAGGTTAAATTTATACCTGAATTTGCAGGATCACAACCGCCACTACCATCTCCATAACAAACTGAAGAGTCAACAGCCCAAGTGCTTTCAGTAAATATAGATTGTTGGGCTGTTACAGTAAGTAACAATTCATCTGGATGAGCAGTTTCTTCTTCTCCTTCAGGACCTTGTAAACCAATGATTACATCGTCTTTTGAAGTACTATTTATAGTGAATAGAACTTGGTAATCTTCTGTAGCATCAACATCTAAATCAAAATTAATAGTTCCAATTCTTGTGCTTTCTGGGATGTTCAAGACAAAATTCCCTTCATTCACAACTCCATTTCCAGAAACTCTTTCAACACTATAATTTACTGCTGTTCCTCCTCTATTTATTGGTACTTCAAGGAAAACTGTTATTGGTATTTCAGTATTGCCATCAAGTAGACTTTCTGTTTGTACTGCTCTTTCAAATTCAACCCATCCTGATTCAGGATTGTTTTCAAAATTATCATCGAATTCGTCACTGTCACATGAAATAGTGAATAAACCCAAACATGCAATAAGACTTGTTATAAATATCTTTTTCATTTTTATTTAATTTACTTTAGTTAAACGAAATGAAGATTGGAAAGGTCCTCCACAAGAACCTTGTGGATCTTCAATATAATTAATTATAAATTCTTCATCAGAACCACCCAAGTCATAAGTGCTAGCATTATCGCTTGTAGTGGCAGTGAAAATATAAGAATTTTCTCCATCACATGTCAATCCAACGTTAACATCTTCTAATACAAATAAACCACAAGATAGATCCAACACAACGTTAAATTCACCAGCAAAAGCAGGAAGAACACCTACATTAAAATTTCTTTGTGTAGAGGCTGGACCAGTTTCAATAGTTATTTGTCCTGATGCAAAATTTTCAGTACCATTTCCAGGACCAACTGTGCCGGCAACATCTTCTATCATATACTCACCAACCAAGAAATCATCTGGAATAGGGCAAATCAATCGCATGCTTACTTCAATATCAACGCTATTAAGAACTGTGTTTTCAGCGGTTGTACTTAATAAGCTGAATTCCAATAATTCAGGATCTGCACCTAAGTTAGTATCGACACCAGATACTGTAAAGGACCCCGTGTATTCACCAGCTGGAATTACTACTGAGTTATCAAAATCAAAATTTTCATTTTCATTTTCTTCAAATGTCGAACCGATAAATTCAATTTGAACTTCTCTGTCTTGATTTGATAATGTTGAAGCACCTACTTCAATTTCTACTTCTCCTCCAACACCTTGAGTCACTTCAAGCCTTACCTCATTTTCAACAAAATAAACCAAAGTTTGATTTTGATCATAAATAGGCGACTCTGTTTTATCACAAGATATTGCTACAAAAGCTAGCAATATTAAAAAAACTATTTTTTTCATTTTCATATATTTTATAACCACTCTGGGTTTTGTTGAATATTTGTATTTGCATTCAATTCTCCTTGCGGAATAGGGAATGTCCATCTTCTATCATTTACAGGGATATTACATGGGATATTTCCTTCGCAGTCTCTTGGATCTCTTTCCAGGCCTTCATTCAAGTCAAGACGATATCTTTTTATATCGATATATCTGTGACCTTCAAAACATAATTCTAATCTTCTTTCAGATAAAATTGCTCTTAATGCCTCGTTCGCACTAGTATAAGCAGCTGAAGGGGCTGAACTACCTGATCTTGCGTTCTTAACAGCTTGTACATCGTCTGCAGCTAATATTAATTCATTTTGTCTAGCATAAGCTTCTGCTCTAATCAAATAGGCTTCAGAGGCTCTCATAACCTTAAAGTCATTTATGAACTGCCCGCCAGAACCTGGATATTTGTTAATGCCGATCTCTCCAGCACCTAAATCACTATCAGGATTGAAATTTACTGCAAACCTAACATCGCCAGCAGCAGCTAATTCATCAAAAAGCTCATTTGACATACCAACAAAATTACCGCCTGTACCTGTGAAAATCCAGAGGTTGGCAATATTTCTATTAAATCCTTGTCTAGCTTCATAAGCAAAAATAACCTCAGTACGGTCAGTACCACTAAACATAGCTTGATATTGAGTTTGATTCGCCAAAGTATAATTATTGATAATATCAGTTGCTCTAGCTTGAGCTTCTGGGTAATCACCAGTATATAAAGCTAGTCTTGCTCTTACAAATGTAATAAAATCTTGAGTTACAAGGCTTTTATTTGTTTGATTATTTGAAACCAAGGATTCCGCTAAATCTAAATCATCTAAGATTGCTTGAATGCTTTCACCCATTGTAAGCCTAAGTGGTTGCCCTTCTTGATTAACTTCCGTTTGATAAACTATCCCTAAAGAGGTAGGGTCTAATAAATCTTCACCATAATAAGTCAATATTTCAAAATGAGAAAATGCTCTCAAAGCATAAGCTTGGCCAATAATATTCTCAAATTGATTCACTTGACTTTGATCATTAACATCATATGAAATGATTTCAGACGCAGCTAAAATTCTATTAGCTCTGTTAGCCACTTGATATCTATTATTCCAAATTCCAGCTGAATTTGTCTGCGTATTCAAGATTTGGTTAAGCAGGTTTAAGGCTTGTCCACCATTGTTAGTACCTATCTTACAGTTATCAGTAAAAATTGAATTGAATTCAATAGTGTTATTCAAGTTTAAACCAGTGTAAACCCCATTCAAACCTTGATCGAGATCTTCCAGATTTTGGTAAGCTGTCTCAGCTACCAAACTATCGACAGGTATTCTATCTAAGTTGTCTTCGCAACTTATAAAGAATGCACTAACGAATATAATAATTAAGTATTTTTTCATTGTTTTTATTTTTAAAATGTTAAATCTAAACCAACTGAATACACTCTTGGAGTTGGATAGTTAAAGAATTCTCCTAGCTCACCAATTTCTGGATCGAAACCTCTCCATTCCGTCCAGGTTAACAAGTTTGTCCCTTGAACATAAACTCTAGCACCACTGAATACTTTTGTTTTTTCTAATATTTCAGAATCAACATTGTAAGCGATAGTTAAATTTCTTAATCTCAAAAAAGATGCATCTTCTAAATAGCGATCTCCTGCTTGTCCTCTTAATCCACCATACTGTAGTCCTGGCATAGAAGTTACATCTCCAGGTTCTTGCCATGAATCTAACATAGACGTATTCACGTTCAATAAACCAGCTAAACTAGCATCTTCTGTAAGTGCATAAGTACTATTTACTTTCCAAGTGTCGTACTGGTAAGAGAATAATGCATCTAATGAGAAGTTTTTCCATGATACACTCGTTCCAAATCCACCTTGGAATACTGGGTCAAATTGTTTATCTACATATACACCATTGGCTGCTCTATCATACTCAGTCGTCAAATTACCTTCAGCGTCTAAATAAAGTGGTTGTCCATTAGCAGGATCTACACCAGCCCATCTTTGCATAAAATAAGTAAATGCACGTCTGCCTTCTTGAATTCTAGCACTAGAACCCCCCTCAACAAAACCTGCTTCGTTTTCAATATTTAAGACCTCATTTTCGTTATAAGCACCGTTGAAGAATATGTTTACTCCCCAATCGCTAGTACTAGATTGTCTGAATAAGTCGTAAGAAACTTGCAATTCAACACCTGAGTTTCTCATGTCACCGACGTTAGTACTTGTTGATGTAAATCCAGTTGCTGCTGCAGATAATGCTCTAGCAAAGAATAAGTCTTCTGTGTCTTTTTGGTAGACATCAACTGCACCTGTCAACTTATTGTCAAACAAGCCAAAATCTACACCAATATTTGTTTGTTTTGTAGTTTCCCATTGGACTTGCTCATCAGCAAGGCTAGCAGCGGATATTTGAAGGTCATTACGGTATCCTGGTGTTCCTGAAAGAGTCTGGAATCCAGCATAAAATCCAGCACCAATACTTCTGTTACCAGCCTCTCCATAACTTGCTCTAAGTTTTAATGAACTCACAAAGTCAACGTCATCCATAAATGCTTCTCTATCTATGTTCCAACGTCCCGATGCTGAGAAGAAAGTACCCCATCTGTAGTCTTCATTAAATCTTGAACTACCATCTCTTCTTACAGTAAAGTCAACCCCATATTTGTTGTCATAAGAATAACCAAATGTTGTAAAGTATGAAAGAAGTGCTTCTTCTATTTCCGAAGAAAATGCATTAGGAATAAAAGGATAAGTTCTATCATCAATTGTAGGGTTTTCTGGGTCTGGGTCGAAAAAAGCTGCACCATCAGTAAATCCGCTTCCAGAACCTGGCAGTTTAGGATTCAATCCAAAAGCTTGAAATCCACCATTCTGAATATTGCTATAATAATACTCAGTTAAGACATCCGCATATACCTTATGCTTTTCATCAAATAGATTATTATAACTTATTCTGGCATTAGTGTTGAAAGAAAAATCTCTAAAAAAGTTTTCAAACTGAGTTCCTCCATTAAAATCATCCAAAATTTCTGGTTGAGTAGCAAATCTACTAAAACCTCTGATGCTTTCTGGTGCATCGATAGCTAAGTTTTGAAATTGTATGTAATCTAGTCCTAAAGTTCCACCAATTGACCAGTTATCATTAAATTTATAATTTAAATTACCACCACCAACGATTCTCAATTCATTTTCAACATCGGTATTGAATTCAGCTGTGTTTAAAGCTATGAAAGGTGTGTTTTGGAAACCTGCAACACCATCATAATTAATTTGTGTTTGAGCTTGATCTAAATATGCACCAGATCTAAACGTTCCAAATTTATTAAGACTTCCGTCAGGGTTATAAGGGTTTAGGTATGGTAAACTAACGAAAGGAGTTATAAATGGGTTATCCAAATCACCTCCAGTATTTCCTCCTCTTGTTGCATCAACTACAAAGTTACTTTTAGAATAGTTCAAATTAATATTTGTCCCATAACTGAATTTATCATTTCCACCCTCTAGGTTGTTTCTGAAAGAAAATCTTTGAAGTTTTGATCTTAGAGTAGTTCCTTCTTGCTCAAAATACTGTAAAGAAGTATACGAAGAAAGATTTTCCCCTCCTTGTTGAAGTACAAGTTCATGAGATTCAGTTCTTCCTTTTCTGAAAAGAATGTCAGCCCAGTTCGTGTTATTTTGTGTTGATAACGCATCAATTTCTGCATCAGAAAGACCATCACCAAATTGTGCTCCAGGCAATAAGTTTTTTTGGAATGTCAAAAGCTGACGAGAATTCATCATTTCTACGTTTGATGAAGGGTTTTCGGATGACCCTAATAAACTTCTGTATTGAATTTTCAATCCAGAATTTCTTTTACCTCTTTTAGTTGTAATTAAGATAACACCAGCGGCACCTCTACTTCCGTAAGCAGCAGCTCCAGCGCCATCTTTTAATACAGAAATATCTGCAATGTCATTGGCATTTAAACTTCTAAAGTTATCTTCACTTACCGGAACACCATCTATAACATATAGTGGTTGTGTGTTACCGCTGAGAGAAGTTCTACCTCGAATAATAGTTTGAGCAGCAGCACCCGGTTGTCCAGATGTCACACGGATATTTGCTCCAGCTACATTACCTTGTAAAACTTGATCTACAGAGGCAATAGGAACTTGCTCAATAGATTTAGATTTTACAGTAGAAATAGCAGATGATACATCACTGTCTTTCAGAATTCCGCGGTAGGCAGTCACTGTAACAGCTTCTAGCTCTTCTGTATCTACTTTCAAGGATACATTAATTGTACTCTGGTTTCCAACTTTCACCTCTTTTGTCTTGTAACCAATGTATTTGAATACAAGTGTTTGCTCTGAAGAGGCTTCAATAGAGTAATTTCCATCGAAATCAGATTGTGTACCAGTCGAAGTCCCTTTGACGATAATATTTACCCCGGGAATGGGTAAACCGTCTCCATCAGTCACTGAACCAGTAACTGTTTGTGTTTGTGCAAATGTGACTTGCACAACAAACGCTAATAATAGCGTCAAAATTCCACTAAACTTTGTTCTCATTTTTTTATTTATTTGAATTAGCCAACGCCAAAAGTCTAAAAATAAAGTTAATCACGCAAATCTTTTTTACCTTAATTTAACTTTAACAGTGTTAAATCCTATTATTACTCTGTTTTAGGGTGTCAAACTCTGAAATTTAATCGCACATTTAATGTCTTTTAATTCAAACTTTGAAGAATAATTCTACAAACTATATGTGAAATTCAATCTAACTTATTTGTTTTTCAATATTTGAATTCGATTTTCAAGCTTAAACTAGTGCAGTATTTTGTTTTAGTCCTTACGTCAAATAGCCTATCAGTCTCCAGTAGATCATGTATTTATTTTTATTTTTTTTAATTGAATGATCGGTTTAATATTTATTCAAATTCTGAATTCTCTGGTGAAATATTATACTTTTTATAGAATTGTTCTGGTCATCTATAGCTTTTTAGATAGCCTGAATTAAGTTTACTGATAATTTCTTTTGTTTGGTTTAGTTTTTGATTATAAGTATCATACAACAATTAAAATAGGTTTGAAAAGCCTAAAATTTTAAAAAAAATCTTATATTTAAAGATATCCTAAAATAAGTATTAAATTGCGAAAAAAATTAAATATGAAAATTTTATACATTAAATTATTATTCTTTTTAGTCTGTTCCTTTTACTCAATAAGTTGTTTTTCACAAACAGACAACCAGCGTGTTCAAATTATAAAGGCTACTGATGTTACTTCTAATTTGGATTTATCTGCTAAATTGGATGAAGAAAGCAAACAAAGATTAGAGCGAATTCGTTCAGCTGGTTTTAAAGCACCAACTATTTTTAAAGCCAAAGATGGTTCAGAGAAAATATTATACGATGTTTTAGATGATGGTACTCCAGTTTTCATAGAAACTCACAATTTTAATGCAGCCATTACGGTCGCAACTAATGAGCTCTATCAAGGTGGTAGTCTTAATTTATCACTTTCTGGTGCTGGTTTTGAGATTGGCGTCTGGGATGGTGGAAATGTAAGAGATACACATCAAGAATTTGATAATCGTGTTATCAACCAAGAGTCTGGTTCTTTAAGTAGTCATGCAACGCATGTTTCAGGAACAATTGCTTCGTCTGGACAATTTGACGTGCAATCTAAAGGTATGGCTTTTAATTCAACAGTAAAAGCTTATGATTTTGGAAACGACACATCTGAAATGATTATAGAATCCAATAGTGGTTTGTTGATTTCTAATCACTCGTACGGATTAAGTCCTGATAATTTACCAGATGCTTTTTTCGGAAATTACAATTCTCAAGCAAGCACAATTGATCAAATCACTTTCAATTCCCCATATTACACAGCAGTTTTTAGTGCAGGAAATAGTAGAAACGCTCCAGCTAGCCAAGGAGGTCCATATAATTCATCTAAACATCCTTATGATTTATTGACCGGTAAAAATTTAGCAAAAAACGTAATAGCTGTTGCTAATACACAGCAGGTTTTGAATTATACAAATAGATCTAGTGTTATGATTAATAACAGTAGTAGTTATGGACCAACAGATGATGGTAGGATTAAGCCGGATATCGCTGCAAAAGGTACGAATACTTATTCAACATATTCAAATTCAGATGATGCGTATGAGTCGATTTCTGGAACATCTATGGCAGCGCCAAGTGTAGCTGGAAGTCTTCTACTTTTGCAAGAACTCAATATGGATTTAAATAATGAATTTTTGAAATCAGCGACACTAAAAGCTCTAGCAATCGGTACTTCAAGAGATGCAGGAAACTTTGCGGGTCCAGATTATAGGTTTGGTTTTGGTCTGTTATATATGGAAGGCGCTGCAAATGCACTTCTTAATCACTCAGAAACTTCCTACGTTTCTGAAGAAACCTTGACTGACGGTCAGACCTATACTTTAGATTTTATCGCAGATCCTGATGCTGATAAGCTAGTTGCGACAATTGTTTGGACGGATCCTTCTGGTCCTACACAGTCTCAAGGTGCTGAAAATGATCCTACAATTAGGCTAGTTAATGATTTGGATATGAGAGTTGAGTCGAATGGAACTACATTTGAGCCATGGATTTTAAATCCAACTATACCAACTTTGCCTGCAACTAAAGGTGATAATTTTAGAGATAATGTAGAAAAAATTGAAATAGATAATCCACAAGGATCATATTCACTTACAGTGAATCATAAGGCTTCTTTGCAAAATGGAGCGCAAGATTTCAGTATTGTTATTACAGGTGCAGAAGATGTTCTAAGTAATGAAAATTTCAATTCAGAATCGTTTTATGTTTATCCTAATCCTGTAAAAGATAATTTATATTTTGGCGGTAATACTATGAATTCTCAGAATTTGGATGTTACTATTTATAACATTCAAGGGAAAATGGTGTTTTCCAAGTCAGAATTTTATGGGGATAAGTTAGATTTGTCTTCACTTAAAACTGGTGTGTACTTACTACGTATGACATCTGATAATAATGTTTTCTCAAAGAAAATAATTGTTGAGTAAATTTATGAAAATTAAAGTTTGAAATTAACTTTGTAATTTCAGACTACAACATATTTAAAGGAAACGTCAAAATGCTGCAATTTTTTTTGCAGCATTTTGTGTTTAAAAAAACGATGTCAAACTGATATGAATTTTACTATTTGAAGCACTTATTTCTTTATTATCAGCAACTGAATTTGCGATGATTAGCTTCAATATACCAGCTTGTGTGTTCAGTCCAAGTCCTACACCGAAACCTAGAATGTTGTCACTAATTTCATCCAATTCATTTTCATAGTAACCAATATCTAAAACACTGTTTACATATATATTTGAGTCTAAAATATAACGATATTCCGTCTGAAGTGTTGTGAATTTTGAGGCGATAAGTCTGTTTTCTTCAAAACCTCTAATGCTATTTAGTCCCCCAAAACGATAAAGCTCATTATTTAGGTAATCCTCAGAAAACAAATAGTTCCCAAATATATTAGCTTGAATTCGTTGCCTTTCATTAATCTTGAACTGATGCCTAACTTCTAATTCAATAATATACTGCTCAGTTGTTTCTTGGTTTTTTCTTGTTCCTATGTTGAAACCCAAACTCGCAAACGTTTCTTCGCTAAAAGGCATGTTTGTTCTAGGTTCTTCGAATTCTGCGCCGATACCATAAAAACTTGAGTTGAAAGATTCAATCTCTTCGTTGATTTCAGTTCCTGCTGATGAATCTTCTTTTAGTGATGTTGATTTTGTGAAATTTGCTTTGCTGAAAATCGATAGTTTCTCATTAAGTCTGTAATTGGCACTTATTTTTTGCGAGGTATTAGAAAATAGTGAATCGGTTCTAAAAATTTTAAGTCCAGCACCTATACTTACAGGAGTTTTAAAAATGAAAGGAAGTTTAGTATCAGCCTCAAACCTCTGCTGATTATTGCCATCATTTTTGTAAATAATAGTCAAATTCTCTCCAAAGTTTAGATTGTTACTTAGTTTCAAGTCGATAAAACCGTTCACTTCAAAGTCATTAGTTTCAGAGTTTCCGAAACCAATAAATCCATCAAAACTATTGTTTTCCCTTTTTTCTATATAAAGAAAAATTTCTGTGCTGTCTTTTTTGAATAAGACTTCAGTTGGTTTTTGGATTTCTATAAAAGGTATAGCGTTCAATCTCTGAGTTTTCCTATCAATTTCTTTTTCGAAAAACAATTGACCTTCTTTCAGATTGGCATAATATTTTACAAAACTCTTCGGGAGTTTGTCATAGCCTTTTAAATTTATTTTGTCAATTTTCCGTGGACTATCAGATTCTATTTGAAGGTTAGCTTGAATTGTATTTTTATTTAGAAGTGAAATTTCTTTTAATTTTACTTCTATAAATGGTTTGCCTAAGGCTTCGCTTTTTTGAATAATTTTTTTAAAGAAATCATCAAGCTCATCGTATTTTAAATTTAAAACGTCAGCACTTGAATTTAGAAAAAATTCTTCAGGCATATAATCATATAAATCTGAAGGGATTTTGATTTTAATATTTGAAAATTTTTGTCCTAAGTCAATACTGGCGAATAAGCTGTCTTTTTTTTGTTCTGTTTTAGTTGTTAAAAATGCATATCCTTTCTTTTGGTAATTCATTTTTATGTTTTCCAACTCTTCAAGTGCAGTTGAAATATTTGGAAAGGACTTATTGATGTTTTGATAAGTTGAATCATTTTCAAATTGAACTTTCATAAAGAAGTTTTGGCTTTGAGCTGATATTGAAATATAAAAAAATAATGTGAGTAAAATCAACATTTTTCTTTCGATGAAAATTTTCAATATTTTTTTTTCGTTCATAATAAGTCTAGAGTAAATCAAACGCAAAATTAAATCATCATATTACATTTGAATGTCAAGTTGATGGATTTTACCTTATTATTTACAATCAAAAAATTAGAATTTGAATATTCTTTTCTTTCTTATTGAAAATTAATCAATTAAAATTTGTTGTTTAAAATTTTATATCTACATTTGCAAGCCTTAAAAATAAGAGAATTTTTAAAATAATTGAAGTAAAACTATGCCAACAATTTCACAGTTAGTAAGAAAAGGAAGACGCAAGATGACTAAGAAGAGCAAATCGGCGGCTTTAGATTCTTGTCCTCAAAGACGTGGAGTTTGTACCAGAGTTTACACAACTACACCAAAAAAACCAAACTCGGCAATGCGTAAAGTTGCTCGTGTTAGGTTGACAAATGGTAAGGAAGTAAACGCGTACATTCCAGGTGAAGGACATAATCTACAAGAGCACTCGATAGTATTAGTTAGAGGCGGGAGAGTAAAAGATTTACCTGGTGTTAGGTATCACATTGTTCGTGGTGCTTTAGATACGGCAGGTGTAGAAGGTCGTTTGCAGCGCCGATCTAAGTACGGAGCAAAAAGACCTAAAAAATAATCAGAGTTAAAGAAAAGACATGAGAAAAAGACAGGCCAAAAAACGTCCTATTTTACCAGATCCAAAATTTAATGACCAATTGGTGACTAGATTTGTTAATATGATGATGTGGGACGGAAAAAAATCAATTGCTTTCAAAATTTTTTATGATGCCATGGATATCATAGATGAGAAAAAGCAAGATGAAGAGAAATCATCGGTTGATGTTTGGAAAGATGCGCTATCTAATGTGATGCCTCACGTAGAAGTGAGAAGTCGTAGAGTTGGGGGTGCAACATTTCAAATTCCATCACAAATCAGACCTGATAGAAAAATTTCTATCGCTATGAAATGGCTGATTAGCTATTCAAGAAAAAGAAACGAGAAGACGATGGCGGCAAAATTAGCAGCTGAAGTTTTAGCAGCTTCAAAAGAAGAAGGTGCAGCTGTTAAAAAGCGTTTAGATACACATAAAATGGCTGAAGCCAATAAAGCATTTTCACATTTTAGATTCTAATAATAATGGCACAAAGAGATTTAAAATTTACTAGAAATATAGGGATTGCTGCACACATTGATGCTGGTAAGACTACCACCACTGAACGTATTCTGTATTATACAGGAATTAGTCATAAAATTGGTGAAGTTCATGATGGTGCTGCAACAATGGACTGGATGGAGCAAGAGCAGGAAAGAGGTATTACAATTACTTCTGCTGCTACACATTGTACATGGCCGTATAGAGACCATGAGTACATTGTAAACATTATTGATACTCCCGGGCACGTTGATTTCACTGTTGAAGTTGAGCGTTCCTTAAGGGTTTTAGATGGTGTTGTGGCTTTGTTTAGTGCTGTTGATGGTGTTGAGCCGCAATCTGAAACTGTTTGGAGACAAGCTGACAAATATAGAGTTCCCCGCCTTGGATTTGTGAATAAAATGGACAGACAAGGTGCTAATTTCTTTAATGTTTGTAATCAAGTTAAAGAAATGTTGGGAGGAAATCCGGTGCCACTTCAAGTGCCAATCGGTGACGAAATTGACTTTAAAGGTGTTGTGGACTTAATTTCTAAGAAAGCAATAATCTGGAATGAAGAAGATTTCGGAATGACTTACGAAGAAATTGATATTCCTGCTGAACTAGAAGCTGATGTTACTAAATATAGAACACAACTTGTTGAGGCAGTTGCAGAATATGATGAAGAGTTGATGGAGAAATTCTTTGAAGATGAAGACTCTATTACTGAAGACGAGATTATTGCTGCGTTAAGAGCTGCAACTATAGATATGTCTATCATACCTATGATGTGTGGTTCTGCATTCAAAAATAAAGGAGTTCAGGCTATGTTGGACGCTGTAATGCGCTACTTGCCATCTCCTGTAGATGTTGAAGCTATTGAGGGAGAGAATCCAGATACTGGTGAAGTTGAAACTAGAAAACCTCACGTAGATTCTCCATTCTCTGCATTAGCATTTAAGATTGCAACCGATCCTTTTGTTGGTCGTCTTGCATTTTTTAGAACTTATTCTGGTAGGTTAGAAGCAGGTTCGTATGTTTTGAATAATCGTTCAGGCAAAAAAGAGCGTATTTCTAGAATGTACCAGATGCACTCTAATAAACAAGAGCCTATCGATTTTATCGAAGCTGGAGATATTGGTGCAGCCGTAGGTTTTAAAGATATTAAAACTGGTGATACACTTACAGATCTAAACAATCCAATTATATTGGAATCTATGTCATTCCCAGATCCTGTAATTGGTATTGCTGTTGAGCCAAAAACTAAAGCTGACGTTGAAAAACTTGGTGTAGCTCTTGGTAAATTAGCTGAAGAAGATCCAACTTTCCAAGTGAAAACTGATGAAGCTTCAGGTCAAACTATTATTTCAGGTATGGGTGAGCTTCATATTGAGATTTTGGTGGATCGTTTAAAGCGAGAATTCAAAGTTGAAGTTAACGAAGGTGAACCTCAAGTTGAATATAAAGAAGCAGTAACTAAAACTGCAGAACACAGAGAAGTTTATAAAAAACAATCTGGTGGTCGTGGTAAATTTGCTGATATTGTTTTCGAAATGGGACCAGTAGATGATGATTTTGAAGGACCTGGATTGCAATTTGTAGACCAAATTAAAGGTGGTAGAATTCCTAAAGAATTTGTTCCTTCTGTTGAAAAAGGTTTTCAAGAAGCTATGAAAAATGGACCTTTAGCTGGATTTAGAGTCGATACTTTGAAAGTAACTCTTAAAGACGGTTCGTTTCATCCTGTGGATTCTGATCAACTATCTTTCGAATTGGCTGCTAAGCTTGGTTTCAAAGCTGCTGCTAAAAAAGCAGGTGCAATTGTTTTAGAACCAATTATGAAAGTTGAAGTTGTTACTCCTGAAGAAAATATGGGAGATATTGTTGGAGATTTGAACAAAAGAAGGGGTCAAGTCAATAACATGTCAGACAGATCAGGTGCTAAAGTTATCAAAGCAGACGTACCGCTTTCAGAAATGTTTGGGTATGTTACTACTTTAAGGACTTTATCTTCTGGTAGAGCAACATCTACAATGGAATTCTTGAAATTTGAAGAAACACCTTCAAATATTTCAGAGAAAGTGATTAAGAGCGCTAAAGGAATAAACGAATAATCAGAACTTATCATGAGTCAAAAAATAAGAATAAAGTTAAAGTCATACGACCATAATCTAGTGGATAAGTCTGCTGAAAAGATAGTGAAGACGGTTAAGACAACAGGCGCCGTGGTAACTGGACCAATTCCATTACCAACTAAACGCAAAATCTTTACTGTTTTGAGATCTCCACACGTTAACAAGAAAGCGCGTGAACAATTTCAGTTAGACTCTTTTAAAAGGCTATTGGATATTTACAGTTCTTCATCAAAGACAATCGATGCATTGATGAAACTTGAATTACCAAGTGGAGTAGAAGTAGAGATTAAGGTCTAATTAAAATAACAATCAATTTTTTACTGTTGAAGTAAATTGGTTGTTAGCAAATCCTAAATTAGTTTTTAGGGTAACATGTCCTAAGCATTTGACGAGGGAAAAACGGAAAAAAATACATTCAGGACGAAGTATTTTTTGTCCTGAATTTTTTTTATTTAAATAAATAGTAATAATCAAAAATTAATTATGTCTGGGTTAATAGGAAAAAAAATCGGCATGACCAGTATTTTCGACGAGAATGGGAAAAATATCCCATGTACTGTTATAGAAGCTGGACCATGTGTAGTTACCCAAGTCAGAACCAATGAGGTTGACGGGTATGAAGCGCTTCAACTTGGTTTCGATGACAAATCAGACAAAAACGCCACGCAAGCTGACTTAGGTCACTTTAAAAAAGCTGGTACTTCTGTCAAGAGAAAAGTCATGGAATTCCAAGGATTTAAAGAAGACTATAAGTTAGGTGACCATGTCACTGTAGATTTATTCAAAGAAAATGAATTTGTAGACGTTAGTGCTACATCTAAAGGTAAAGGATTCCAAGGAGTTGTAAAACGTCATGGCTTTGCAGGTTCAGAGAGAACTCACGGTCAGCAGAGTATGTTAAGAGCTCCTGGTTCTGTAGGTGCTGCCTCTTATCCAGCTCGTATTTTCAAAGGAATGAAAATGGGTGGACAAATGGGCAACAAAAAAGTAAAAGTTCAAAATCTAAGAGTGTTAAAAGTTGTTCCTGAAAAGAATTTACTTCTTGTCAAAGGATGTATTCCTGGTCACAATAACACTTATGTAACTATTCAGAAATAATGAAAGTATCAGTTTTAGATATCCAAGGAAAAGAAACAGGCAGAGAGGTTGAGCTTTCTGAATCTGTATTCGGAATTGAGCCAAACGACCACGTAATTTATTTAGATGTGAAACAACACTTGGCTAATAAGCGTCAAGGTACTCACAAAGCTAAAGAACGTGCTGAAATCGTTGGAAGTACAAGAAAAATTAAAAAACAAAAAGGAACTGGTACTGCCCGTGCAGGTAGTATTAAGTCTCCTATTTTTAAAGGTGGTGGACGCGTTTTTGGTCCAAGACCAAGAGATTATCACTTCAAGTTGAACAAAAAAATGAAACGTCTTGCAAGACGTTCAGCACTTTCTCAAAAGATGAAATCTGAGGCACTTATTATTGTTGAAGATTTTAATTTTGACAAGCCTAGAACCAAAGATTACTTGAACGTTCTTGATAATCTGAATATTAGAAGTAAAAAATCTCTTCTAGTCTTGGATGAGTCAAATAAAAATGTATATTTGTCCTCCCGTAATTTGAAAACTGCAAAAGCTGTAACTGTTTCAGAATTAAACACTTACAATATTCTAAACAGTAATGTTTTGCTTATTTCAGAAGGTAAATTAGAAGAATTACAAAATAATCTGAATAAATAATAGCTATGAGTATCTTGATAAAACCAATTATTACAGAGAAAGCGACTAACGAAAGTGAGTTAAGAAACGCATTTTCTTTTGTTGTAGATCGTAATGCTAATAAAATTCAGATCAAAGAAACTGTTGAGTCTAAGTATGGCGTAACAGTAGAAGGAGTGCGTACATTAAATGTTTTGCCTAAAATTAAAGCACGTTATACTAAAACGGGTATGGTTACTGGTAAAACATCCGCATATAAAAAAGCTATTGTTAAAGTAGCTGAAGGAGAGACCATAGATTTGTATAGTAATCTTTAAGCTTAAAACATGTCGGTTAGAAAATTAAAACCAAATACACCAGGGCAGAGATTCAAAATAGCAAATGGCTTCGATGCTATCACTGCTAGCAAGCCGGAGAAATCCCTGCTTGGATCTCATAAACGCTCAGGTGGTCGAAATAATCAAGGTAAAATGACCATGCGCTATATTGGTGGTGGTCACAAAAAACGTTACAGAATCATTGACTTCAAAAGAGATAAGAAAGATATTGAAGCTGAAGTAATGTCTGTAGAATATGATCCGAATAGAACGGCTTTCATTGCCTTATTGAAATATGATGATGGTGAGAAACGGTATATAATTGCGCCAAGCGGAATTAAAGTTGGTCAAAAAGTAGTTTCTGGGACTAATCAAGTTGCTACTGAAATCGGTAACGCGATGCCATTGTCTCAAATTCCTTTTGGAACAATCATATCCTGTGTTGAGTTGAGACCTGAGCAAGGTGCTGTTATGGCGAGAAGTGCAGGAACATTTGCACAATTAATGGCTAAAGAAGGTCGGTATGTTACTATTAAACTACCTTCTGGTGAAACAAGAATGATTTTATCAACTTGTATTGCGACAGTTGGTGCGGTTTCAAATAGTGATCATCAATTAACTATTTCTGGTAAAGCTGGTAGAAGTCGTTGGTTAGGTAGAAGACCAAGAACTAGACCAGTAGCTATGAACCCTGTCGATCACCCAATGGGTGGTGGTGAAGGAAGAGCTTCTGGAGGTCATCCAAGATCTAGAAAAGGTTTACCAGCTAAAGGATTTAAAACACGTTCTAAGACTAAGTCTAGTAATAAGCACATCATAGAACGTAAAAAGAAATAAGATATGGCACGTTCATTAAAAAAAGGACCATTTGTCCACTATAAATTAGATAAGAAAGTTGCTCAAAACCTTGAGTCAGGCAAGAAGTCTGTTATCAAAACTTGGTCAAGAGCTTCTACGATTACTCCAGATTTCGTTGGTCAAACATTTGGTGTTCATAACGGAAGACAATTTGTACCTGTATTCATTACTGAAAACATGGTAGGTCATAAGCTTGGAGAATTTTCACCAACTAGAACCTTCCGTGGACATCAGGGTTCAAAAAATAAAGGTAAAAAATAATTGAGCAATGGGAGTAAGAAAGAGAAATAGAGCAGAAATGCTCAAGGAGCAAAAAAGTCAATTAGCAATCGCTAAGCTTAATAATTGCCCAACATCTCCTCGTAAAATGAGACTTGTTGCAGATTTAGTGAGAGGTAAAGATGTAGGTTATGCTTTGCAAATTTTGAAGTTCAGCACCAAAGCTGCTTCGGGACGATTAGAAAAATTGCTTTTATCCGCTATTGCGAATTGGCAGGAAAAAAATCCAGAAGGCGATTTAGAGCAAGCTGGACTTTTTATAAAAGAAGTAAAAGTAGATAGTGGTAGTATGTTGAAGCGACTTCGACCAGCTCCTCAAGGAAGAGCTCACAGAATTCGTAAAAGATCAAATCATATTACATTAATACTTGGAGAAAAAAATAACACTGAAAGCTAGTTAGACTATGGGACAAAAAACAAATCCAATCGGGAACAGACTTGGTATCATTAAAGGATGGGAATCCAACTGGTACGGTGGAAACGATTATGGTGATAATCTTGCTGAAGATTACAAGATTAGAAAATACATCCATGCGCGTCTATCTAAAGCTAGTGTTTCGAGAGTAATTATTGAGCGTACACTTAAACTTGTAACCGTTACTATCACCACAGCAAGACCTGGTATTATTATTGGGAAAGGCGGTCAGGAGGTAGACAAGTTGAAAGAAGAGCTTAAGAAAATTACTGACAAGGAAGTTCAGGTTAATATTTTTGAAATTAAAAGACCTGAATTAGATGCTCAACTTGTAGCTACCAGTGTGGCACGACAAGTAGAAAACAGAATTTCTTATCGAAGAGCTACAAAAATGGCTATTGCAGCAGCGATGAGGATGAATGCAGAGGGTATCAAAATCCAAGTTTCCGGACGTTTGAACGGTGCAGAAATGGCACGTGTTGAAACTTATAAAGAAGGGCGAATTCCATTATCAACATTTAGAGCTGACATCGATTACGCATTAGTTGAAGCTCATACTACTTATGGTAGACTGGGTATCAAAGTGTGGATTATGAAAGGAGAAGTTTATGGTAAACGTGAACTTTCGCCTCTAGTTGGTTTGTCAAAAAATGAAAGTAAAGGAAAAGCGAGACGCCCGAAAGCGCGTCGTAGAAAATAATCATTAAAGATTAAGACATGTTACAGCCTAAAAGAACAAAATATCGTAAACAGCAAAAAGGTCGTATGAAAGGTATCTCTCAACGAGGACATAGACTTTCTAATGGCACTTTTGGAATTAAATCTTTAGATTCTTCTTTTGTTACTGCACGTCAAATAGAGGCTGCACGTATCGCCGCAACGCGTTACATGAAAAGAGAAGGTTCACTCTGGATAAAAATATTTCCAGACAAACCAATCACCAAAAAGCCTCTTGAAGTTCGTATGGGTAAAGGTAAAGGTTCTGTAGAATATTGGGCTGCTGTCGTACAGCCAGGTCGTATTCTATTTGAAATAGGAGGTGTGCCACAAAGTATAGCTAAAGAAGCACTTAGGTTGGCAGCTCAAAAATTGCCTGTTAAAACAAAATTTATAGTCGCTAGAGATTATCAAGAATAATAAAAGATGAGACAATCTGAAGTAAAAGAGTTTTCAGTAGAAGAACTACATGAGGAATTAGAAAATCACAAACGTAAGTTAGCAGATTTAAAAATGACTCACGTTCTTTCTCCACTAGATGATCCTTCTGAGATTAAAAAAGTAAGAAGATCAATTGCGAGAATCGCTACTGAAATCACAAAAAGAGAATTAGATTAATTCTACTTACAATGGAAAAAAGAAATTTAAGAAAGGAACGTATCGGTGTTGTGACAAGCAACAAAATGGATAAGTCCATCGTCGTTTCCGAAGTCAAAAAAATTAAGCATCCTATGTATGGTAAATTCGTTTTGAAAACGAAAAAATATGTAGTGCATGATGAAAAAAATGACTGTAACGACGGAGATACAGTTAGAATTATGGAGACTAGACCTTTAAGTAAAACAAAACGTTGGAGATTGGTCGATATAATTGAAAGAGCTAAATAACTATGGTACAACAAGAATCAAGATTAAAAGTAGCAGACAACACTGGTGCTAAGCAAGTTTTAGTTATTCGTGTCCTTGGAGGTACGAAAAGACGTTATGCTTCAGTTGGTGATAAAGTTGTTGTAAGTGTGAAAGAAGCTACACCTAATGGTAATATTAAAAAAGGTGCAGTGTCTACAGCAGTAATCGTTCGAACAAACAAAGAAGTAAGACGTCCTGATGGATCTTATATTCGTTTCGATGATAATGCTTGTGTTCTGTTGAATCCAACAGGAGAGATGAGAGGTACACGTGTTTTTGGCCCAGTTGCCAAAGAACTTCGTGAAAATCAGTTTATGAAGATTGTTTCACTTGCACCTGAAGTGCTTTAAACTATTATTTATGAGAAAGTTTAGATTAAAAAAAGGTGACCAAGTTCGTGTAATTGCTGGTGATCATAAAGGTCAAGAAGGTAAAATTTTAGAAATACTTGTTAAGAAGGATAAGGCTATTGTTGAAGGAGTCAATATGATTTCAAAACACCAAAAGCCTTCTGCAACAAATCCACAAGGTGGCATCAATAAAAAGGAAGCACCTGTGCATATTTCAAATTTATCTTTGATTACTAAAGACGGTAAAACAACTAGAATCGGCGTCAAATTCGAAGACGGTAAAAAGATTAGAGTTGCTAAAAAAACAAATGAAGCAATTTAATTATGAGTTACGTACCAAGATTAAAAGAAGAATATAACAGCAAGATACTTCCTGCTCTGAAAGAAGAGTTTAGTTACGAAAATACAATGGAAGTACCTAGACTTAAAAAAATTGTTTTAAGTAGAGGAGTTGGTGCAGCAATTGCAGATAAAAAATTAATTGATCACTCAATTGAAGAATTTACTACAATTACTGGACAAAAAGCTGTTCAGACTATATCTAAGAAAGATGTTGCTTCTTTCAAATTAAGAAAGGGAATGCCAATCGGTGTGAAAGTAACCTTAAGAGGATATAGAATGTTTGAATTTTTGGACAGATTGATTACTTCAGCTTTACCTAGAGTTAGAGATTTTAACGGTATCAAACCAGACGGATTTGATGGTCGTGGAAATTATAACCTTGGAATTACTGAGCAAATTATCTTTCCAGAAATCAACATTGACAAAGTAAATAGAATCTCAGGGATGGATATTAGTTTTGTTACATCAGCAAAAACTGATAAGGAAGCAAAATCATTATTAACCGAAATGGGATTACCATTTAAAAAGAAATAATTATGGCAAAGGAATCAATGAAAGCCCGTGAGGTGAAACGCCAGAAAATGGTTGATAAATATGCAGAAAAACGCAAAGCTTTAAAAGAAGCTGGTGATTTTGAAGCATTACAAAAGCTACCTAAAAATGCATCTCCAGTGAGATTGCATAACCGATGTAAGCTTACAGGTAGACCAAAAGGATATATCAGACAGTTCGGTATTTCTCGAGTTATGTTTAGAGAAATGGCTAACCAAGGTCTTATTCCAGGTGTAAAAAAAGCAAGTTGGTAATTAATTTAAAAAGTGCAATAAAATGAATATTGATCCAGTTGCAGATTATTTAACTAGAATTAGAAACGCAGTTTTGGCAACTCACAGAGTTGTAGAAATACCGGCTTCTAATCTAAAAAAGGAGATCACAAAAATTTTGTTCGATCAAGGTTATATTTTAAGTTATAAATTTATTGATAATGACCACCAAGGGATTATCAAAATAGCTTTGAAATACGAAAAGTTTACCAACGATCCTGTAATTAAAAGAATACAGAGAGTCAGTAAGCCTGGTTTGAGAAAGTATGCAAGTTCTAGCGAAATTCCTAGAGTTTTAAATGGACTTGGCATTTCTATCATCTCAACATCAAAAGGTGTTATGACTGGTAAGCAAGCGCAAAAAGAACATGTTGGAGGTGAAGTCCTTTGTTACGTTTACTAATATAATTAAAGACAAAAATTATGTCAAGAATAGGTTATAGTCCCGTTAGTATTCCAGAAGGCGTTACAGTAGATTTGAAAGATAACTCTATCACTGTAAAAGGTAAACTTGGAGAATTAACGCAAGACTTTCAAGAAATCACACTTAAAATCGAAGACAATCAGATTTTATTTGAAAGACCTTCTGATAAGAAAGTTCATAAAGCAAAGCATGGTCTTTACAGATCTTTAGTCTTTAATATGATCGAAGGAGTGACCAATGGCTATACTAAACAATTAGAATTGGTAGGTGTCGGATACCGTGCATCAAACCAAGGTCAAAAATTAGATATCGCAGTTGGTTTTTCTCATAACATTGTTATAGATTTGGCTCCTGAAGTTAAAGTCGAAACAATTTCAGAAAAAGGTAAAAATCCAATTATAAAATTAACGTCTTTTGACAAACAACTTGTTTCTCAGGTTGCCGCCAAAATACGTTCATTTAGAAGACCTGAACCTTACAAAGGAAAAGGTATTAAGTATGTTGGTGAATATATAAGAAGAAAAGCAGGTAAATCAGCTTAATTATGGGATTTTCTAAAGAAAAAAGAAGACTTAAGATACGAAAGCGTGTCAGAAAGACTATTACCGGTACGCCGGCAAAACCAAGACTTTCTGTTTTCAGAAGTAATAATGAAATTTATGCGCAATTAATTGATGATGTTAACGGTGTTACTATCGCTTCAGCATCTTCAAGAGATAAAGAAATTGACGTAAACAATAAAACTAAATCTGAGGCTTCAGAGATTGTTGGAGAAGCAGTCGCTAAAAAAGCCTTGGACAAAGGAATTGATTCAGTTTCTTTCGATAGAAGTGGATATTTGTACCACGGTAGAGTTAAATCATTAGCGGAAGGCGCTCGTAAAGGCGGCTTAAAATTCTAAAAATATGTATCAAGATTATAAAAACGTTGAAACTGTAAAACCAGGAGGTTTAGATCTTAAAGATCGTCTTGTTGGTGTTCAGCGAGTTACTAAAGTAACTAAAGGTGGTAGAGCTTTTGGTTTCTCAGCAATAGTTGTTGTTGGTGATGAAAACGGTGTTGTAGGTCATGGTTTAGGTAAATCTAAAGAAGTTGCAGATGCAATTTCTAAGGCCGTTGAAGATGCCAAGAAAAATTTAGTTCGTATTCCACTTACTAAATCTACTTTGCCACACGAACAAATTGGTAAATATGGTGGGGCTAAAGTTTTATTGTTACCTGCATCTCCTGGTACAGGAGTTATAGCTGGTGGTCCTACTCGTGTAGTGCTAGAATCAGTTGGTGTTCATGACGTTTTGTCAAAAAATCAAGGTTCATCAAACCCTCACAACATGGTTAAAGCAACTTTCGATGCTTTATTACAACTAAGAGATGCTGAGAAAATAGCTAAACAACGTGGTATCACTTTAAATAAATTATTTAACGGTTAAGATACAGAATTATGGCTAAGATAAAAATTACAAAAACCAGAAGCGCTATTAAGCGTCCTAAGAATCAAAAGCTTACTTTAGAAGCTTTAGGTTTACGCAAAATCGGACAATCCAACGAGATTGAAAAGTCTGATTCTGTTATGGGAATGGTGAATAAAGTTAAACATTTAGTTTCCGTAGAAGAAATAAACTAAAATTATGGAATTACACAATTTAAAACCTGCTAAAGGTTCAGTAAAATCTGGTAGCAAAAGACTCGGTAGAGGTGAAGCAACTGGAAATGGCGGAACCGCAGGTAGAGGACATAAAGGTGCAAAATCTCGTTCTGGATACTCTAGAAAAATTGGATTTGAAGGTGGTCAAATGCCACTCCAAAGAAGAGTGCCTAAGTTCGGTTTCACTAATCCAAATCGTGTTGAGTTTCAAACATTGAATCTTGACCGTATTCAAGAGCTTGTAGAAGAAGGTAAAATCAAAGATCAAATTGATTTTGATACACTTCTTGAGCTTGGTTATGTGAAAAAGAATTCACCTTTGAAAATTTTAGGTAGAGGAGAATTGAAATCAAAGTTAAAAATAACAGCTCATAAATTCTCTGCAAGCGCAAAATCAACAATTGAAGCTGCAGGCGGTGAAGCAGTAACTATTTAACTATTGATCTTATGAAGTTTTTTGAAACATTAAAAAATATCTGGAAAATCGATGAGTTGAAGAATCGTATTCTTTTAACTCTCGGTTTATTACTAGTGTATAGATTTGGTGCACAAGTCGTACTACCTGGAATTGATGCAGATGAGCTAGCTAGCTTGTCTTCACAAACAGATGGTGGTATTTTAGGTTTGCTTAATGCATTTACTGGTGGAGCATTTTCCAATGCTTCAGTTTTTGCTTTAGGGATTATGCCGTACATTTCTGCTTCTATTGTTGTACAGTTGATGACAATAGCCATTCCTTATTTGCAGAAATTGCAAAAGGAAGGAGATAGTGGTAGAAAGAAAATCACACAAATTACCAGATGGTTAACTATTGCTATTACATTAGTTCAAGGTCCAGGGTATATTATTAATTTATATAATATTTTACCTGAAAGTGCTTTCTTAATGGATAGCTCATTTACTTTTGTTTCATCTTCTGTAATTATACTTACAACTGGTTGTATATTTGCCATGTGGCTTGGTGAAAAAATTACTGATAAAGGTATTGGTAATGGTATCTCATTATTGATTATGGTAGGTATTATTGCTACTTTACCACAGGCTTTTGTTCAGGAATTTGTTTCCAGAGTGATTGAATCCAATGGTGGTTTAATCTTAATCTTAATTGAATTGGTTATTTGGTTTGTTATAATTTTAGCTGCTGTTATGTTAGTTAAGGCTGTCAGACAAATTCCAGTTCAGTATGCAAGAAAAAATGCATCTGGTAAATATGAGAAAGCAGCTGTAGGTGGTGCTAGACAATTTATTCCGTTAAGGTTGAATGCATCTGGTGTGATGCCTATTATATTTGCACAAGCTATAATGTTTATTCCTGCTGCTGTTGCTGGTATGTCCGATACTGAAATGGCTCAAGGTATTACTGCTGCATTTCAAAACATGTTTGGTTTTTGGTACAATTTAGTTTTCGCTATTTTAATTATTGTTTTTACATATTTCTATACTGCGATTACTGTTCCAACTAATAAAATGGCAGATGATTTAAAACGTAGTGGTGGTTTTATCCCAGGTATTCGTCCGGGTTCAGAAACTTCAGAATATTTGGATCGAATTATGTCTCAAATCACACTTCCTGGCTCAATATTTTTAGCATTATTGGCAATTTTCCCTGCGATTATTGTATCATTTTTAGATGTACAACAAGGATGGGCATTATTCTTTGGTGGAACATCACTTTTAATTATGGTGGGTGTGGCAATTGATACAATTCAACAGGTCAATTCATATTTATTGAACAGACATTATGATGGATTAATGAAATCAGGTAAAAATAGAAAAGCAGTCGCGTAATTATGGCAAAACAACCTTCAATAGAACAAGATGGTACAATAATTGAGGCGCTTTCTAACGCTATGTTTCGCGTAGAATTAGAAAATGAACATATTGTTACCGCACACATTTCAGGTAAAATGAGAATGCATTACATTAAGCTTTTACCTGGTGATAAAGTAAAATTAGAAATGAGTCCTTATGATTTAACTAAGGCTCGTATAACTTATAGATACTAATATTATGAAAGTTAGAGCATCAATAAAAAAGAGAAGTGCTGACTGTAAAATCGTTCGAAGAAAAGGACGTCTTTACGTCATAAACAAAAAGAATCCTAAATTCAAACAAAGACAAGGATAATTATGGCTAGAATTGCAGGTGTTGATATACCAAAACAAAAACGCGGAGTTATAGCTTTAACCTATATCTTCGGAATCGGTAAAAGTAAAGCACAAGAAGTGCTTAAAGGAGCTGGCGTTGACGAGAATATTAAAGTGTCTGATTGGACTGATGATCAAATCGGTAAAATTAGAGAAGAAGTTGGTAAACTTACCATCGAAGGAGAACTAAGATCTGAAATTCAGGTTAACATCAAGCGTTTGATGGATATTGGTTGTTACCGTGGTGTTAGACATAGATCTGGTCTTCCACTTAGAGGTCAAAGAACCAAAAATAATTCTAGAACCAGAAAAGGTAGAAGAAAGACAGTTGCTAATAAGAAAAAAGTAACTAAATAATAATTTAGAATATGGCAAAATCAACAACAAAGAAACGTAAAGTAGTTGTAGATGCTTTTGGTGAAGCTCATATCTCTGCATCTTTTAATAATATAATCGTCTCTTTGACAAACAAAAACGGTGATATTATTTCTTGGTCATCTTCAGGAAAGATGGGCTTTAGAGGTAGTAAAAAGAATACACCTTACGCTGCTCAATTATCTGCTGAAGATGCAAGCAAAGTTGCACATGAAGCAGGCTTACGTAAAGTAAAAGTTTATGTGAAAGGTCCAGGAAATGGAAGAGAATCTGCAATCAGATCCTTGCATAATTCTGGAATCGAAGTTACTGAAATTATTGATGTAACTCCAATCCCGCACAATGGTTGTAGACCACCAAAACGTAGAAGAGTCTAATTAATTTTAATCAATTGAAACTATCATCGAAGGAAAGACCTTAATTCATGATAGCTAAATTAAATTTATAGAAATGGCAAGATATACCGGTCCTAAAACCAAAATTGCAAGAAAATTTGGCGAAGCCATATTTGGTGACGACAAATCTTTCGAAAAAAGAAATTACCCTCCTGGCCAACATGGCAATAACAGAAGACGTGGTAAAAAGTCTGAATACGCTGTCCAACTTATGGAAAAGCAAAAGGCTAAATATACTTATGGAATTTTAGAAAAACAATTCCGTAACATGTTTGAAAAAGCAACCAGAGCTACTGGAATTACAGGTGAAGTTTTACTTCAGCTTTGTGAATCTAGATTAGATAATGTTGTTTTCAGACTTGGCTTAGCACCGACTAGAAGTGCAGCCAGACAATTAGTTTCTCATAAACACATTACTGTGAATGGCGAAATTGTGAATATTCCATCTTACCAATTGAAAGCAAACGACGTTATTAGCGTAAGAGAAAAGTC
This sequence comes from Psychroflexus aestuariivivens, assembly GCF_004010055.1. Classification (GTDB taxonomy): domain Bacteria; phylum Bacteroidota; class Bacteroidia; order Flavobacteriales; family Flavobacteriaceae; genus Psychroflexus; species Psychroflexus aestuariivivens. The sequence continues at coordinate 80,288 of NZ_RQVT01000061.1, read as the reverse complement.
AAAATCTTTAAATGTGATTGTTGAATCATTATCTAATAACAAATCTGTTTACGAATGGATGTCTTGGAATAGCGAAAAGAAAGAAGGTACGTATGTGAATATTCCTGAGCGCTCACAAATTCCAGAAAAAATAAACGAACAGTTCATCGTCGAATTATACTCTAAATAATAACTGACAACACTCAAATTTATGGCATTATTTAATTTTCAAAAGCCCGACAAAGTTATCATGATAGATTCGACTGATTTTGAGGGCACTTTCGAATTTAGACCCTTAGAACCAGGTTACGGTCTTACAGTAGGTAACGCTTTGCGAAGAGTGCTGTTATCATCATTAGAGGGCTTTGCAATTACTTCAGTTAGAATTGAAGGCGTCGACCACGAATTCTCCACAATAGAAGGTGTTGTAGAAGATGTTACAGAAATTATTCTTAATTTGAAGCAAATCAGATTTAAGAAAATCGCAGAAGACGTTGACAACGAAACCGTATCAATTTCTTTCTCTGGAAAAGACAAAATGACTGCTGGAGATTTTCAAAAATTTCTTTCAGGTTTTGAAATTCTAAATCCAGATTTAGAAATTTGTACAATGGATAAAAAAGTCTCTTTGAATATTGAATTGACTATCCAGAAAGGTCGCGGTTATGTTCCTGCAGAAGAAAACAAAACTTCTAAAGCACCAATCGGAACTATATTTACCGATTCTGTTTTTACACCTATAAAAAATGTAAAATATAGTATCGAAAATTTCCGTGTTGAACAAAAAACCGATTACGAAAAATTGGTTTTTGAAATTATAAGCGATGGTTCAATACATCCAAAAGACGCTTTAACTGAGGCTGCAAAAACATTAATTCATCACTTCATGTTATTCTCTGATGAGAGAATAACTTTAGAAACTGAAGAAATGTCTCAAGCTGAAACTTATGATGAAGAATCTCTTCACATGAGACAATTACTGAAAACTAAATTAGTTGATTTAGACCTTTCAGTTAGAGCCTTGAATTGCTTAAAAGCCGCTGAAGTTGAAACTCTTGGAGATTTAGTTTCACACAACAAAAGTGACTTGATGAAATTCAGAAATTTCGGTAAAAAGTCATTAACTGAATTAGAAGAACTTGTTGATAACAAAGGTTTAGATTTCGGAATGGACCTTTCTAAATACAAACTAGACAAAGACTAACATTGTTTAGTTCAAAATATATTTGAATCATGAGACACAGAAAGAAATTTAATCATTTAGGCAGAACATCCTCTCATAGAAAAGCAATGCTTTCTAATATGGCTTGTTCCCTAATTGAGCATAAAAGAATAAACACTACAGTTGCTAAGGCGAAAGCTTTAAGGCAATTTGTAGAGCCATTGATCACTAAGTCTAAACTAGATAATACGCACAACAGACGTTTGGTTTTTTCAAAATTGAAAGACAAATACATGGTGTCAGAATTATTTAGAGAAGTTGCTCCTAAAGTCGGTGATAGACCAGGAGGTTATACAAGAATTATAAAACTTGGTAACAGACTTGGCGATGCCGCTGAAATGGCAATGATCGAGCTTGTTGATTTTAACGAGGTTTACACACCTGGTAAAAAACAAGCTAAGAAAAAATCTACCAGACGTGCTGGTAAGAAAGCTAAAACTGAAAATCAAGTTGAATCTACTCAAGATACTGAAAAGTCATCTGATGAAGCTTAATTTTCAAATATCATTTTTCTAATAAAAAGGGGTAAACTTTCAATAGTTTATCCCTTTTTTTAAATCATTAAACCAATGAAATATCACAAAAAAGTACCTGCAATTCTAATCCTGGAAGATGGTACAGTTTTTAATGGAAACACGGTCGGTGAACTCACTCACGATTCAGTCGGTGAAATATGCTTCAATACTGGAATGACAGGATATCAAGAAATCTTTTCAGATCCATCTTATTTTGGTCAAATCATGGTCACTACCAATGCTCATATTGGAAATTATGGCACAAATAAAGATGAAAGTGAATCTAACTCTGCTAAAATATCTGGATTAGTTTGTAAAAATTTCACATACCAACCGTCTAGAGTAAATTCCGACTTATCTCTAGAAGAATTTCTTACTGTAAATAAAATTAGTGCAATTTGCGATATAGATACCCGCGCGCTTGTTTCCCATATTCGTAAAAACGGTGCAATGAATGCTATTATTTCTTCAGATGTTGAAAACATCAAGAAATTACAAATTGATCTTTCAAATCATCCTAATATGAAAGGTTTAGAATTGGCTTCTAAAGTATCTACGGTCGAACCATATTTTGTAGGAAACGAAAATGCTAAGTATAAAATTTCAGTATTAGATCTTGGCTGTAAGTTCAATATTTTGCGAAGATTGGCTAATAGAGATGCCTATATTCAAGTTTTTCCTTTCGACACAAGTTTTGAAGAATTGACCGCTTGGAATCCGGATGGAATTCTAATCTCAAACGGTCCAGGTGATCCTGATCCTCTTTCAAATGCAATAGAAGTTGCGAGAAAATGTATTACCAATAATATACCAACTTTTGGTATTTGTTTAGGGCATCAAATCATTGCATTAGCTAAAGGTATACCAACTTTTAAAATGCATACTGGTCACCGTGGAATAAATCATCCCGTACAGAATTTGAAAACAGGTAAAAGTGAAATTACTTCACAGAATCATGGATTTTCTGTAGACAAGTCTGCTGCTGAAAATCATGAAGATATTGAAATTACACATATTCATCTTAATGATGATTCTGTCGCTGGTTTGAAAATTAAAAATAAACCTTGCTTTTCAGTTCAGTATCATCCAGAGGCTGGTCCAGGTCCAAATGATGCAACATATCTTTTCGATCAATTTTTTGATATGATTGGTCAAGAAAAATTAACCGTTTAATTTCATAAAAAAAGTGGGCAACATGCCCACTTTTTAATTATTGGTCTAAAAAACTTTACGGTAATAGTACAGTATCGATAACATGAATCACTCCATTAGATTGATTAACGTCTGCAATAGTTACTGTTGCTACATTTCCTTTTGAATCCTTAATTTTCACGTTTTTACCATCTAACATAGCTGTAAGAGTTCCGCCGCTAACTGTTTTCAATTCAGCTTTTCCTCCACCTTTTTTAATAGCCGCAACAACATCTTTAGCATTGATTTTACCAGAAATTACATGATAAGTCAAAACTGTTTGTAATTGCTTTTTGTTTTCTGGTTTTAGTAGTGTTTCAACAGTCCCATCTGGTAAATTTTCGAAAGCAGCATTGGTCGGTGCAAATACTGTGAAAGGTCCTTCACTTGATAGAGTTTCTACTAATTCAGCTGCTTTTACAGCGGCTACCAAAGTCGTATGATCTTTGGAGTTGACAGCATTTTCAACAATGTTTTTAGTTGGATACATTTCTGCGCCTCCAACCATTTTAGTTTGAGCGTAAGTAAATGTTGTTACCAAAATGCTCATTACTAATACAAGTTTCATTTTTAAATTTTTCATGACAATTTTTTTTATGTTTATTAAATTTACGTAACAAATTGACTTTTGGTTTATTAATTATTATGATTTAACTAGATATTGTATAAGGTTGATTCAATTTTCTCTTTAAAAATATTGAGCTATAACGTTTTAGCAAATATTATACTGCTTTTAGCTAGTCTAAAATTGATTTATGTAAAATTTAATTTTGTAAATTGCATTAAATAAAAAAACAATAAAATGAGTGCAATTTTAGACATACACGCAAGACAAATATTTGATTCAAGAGGTAATCCTGCTTTAGAAGTAGATGTGGTTACAGAGATGGGAACTTTAGGAAGGTTTGCAGTACCTTCTGGTGCTTCTACAGGAGTTCATGAAGCTGTAGAACTTCGAGATGGTGGCGATGATTACATGGGTAAGGGAGTTTCAAAAGCTGTTCAAAATGTTAATACAACTATTGCCGATAAACTGTTAGGGATTTCTGTTTTCGAACAAACTGAAATAGACCAAATTATGATAGATTTGGATGGAACTCCAAACAAATCGAACCTTGGAGCCAATGCTATTTTGGGTGTCTCATTAGCAGCGGCAAAAGCAGCTGCAAACGAACTAAATCTGCCACTTTATAGATACATCGGTGGTGTTTCAACAAATAAACTTCCAGTACCAATGATGAATATCATCAATGGCGGTTCTCACAGCGATGCACCAATTGCTTTTCAAGAATTTATGATTATGCCTGTTTTGGCAGAAGATTTTTCACAGGCTTTAAAAATGGGAACTGAAATTTTTCACCATTTAAAGAAAGTTCTAAAAGACAGAGGTTTAAGTACAGCCGTTGGTGACGAAGGCGGTTTTGCTCCTAAATTAAAAGGAACAGAAGATGCTTTAGATTCAATTAAACTAGCTGTTGAAAATGCTGGTTACAAATTCGGGAAAGATATAATGGTTGCTTTAGATTGTGCTGCAGCCGAATTTTATGAAGACGGAAAATACAATTATAGAAAATTTGAAGGTGAAGACGCCGAAGTTATGACTTCAGAAGAACAAGCAACATATTTGGCGCAGCTTTCAGAAAAATATCCAATTATTTCTATTGAAGATGGAATGGATGAAGATGACTGGGATGGTTGGAAAGTACTCACAGAAAAAATTGGCGATAAAGTACAATTAGTTGGCGATGATTTATTTGTGACCAATGTTGAAAGATTAAGCAAAGGCATCAAAAATAGTATTGCAAATTCTATTTTGATTAAAGTAAATCAAATCGGCACACTTACAGAAACTATTGCAGCAGTAAACATGGCTCACAATGCTGGCTACACATCCGTAATGTCCCACAGATCTGGAGAAACTGAAGACAATACTATCGCAGATTTAGCTGTAGCCTTGTCTACTGGCCAAATCAAAACTGGGTCTGCATCACGTAGCGACAGGATGGCTAAATACAATCAATTAATTAGAATTGAAGAAGAGTTGGGAGACAATGCGTATTTTCCAAAATTAGATGCTTTCAAAATCAAGAAATAAGCTTTTCTAAAAATTCCTTTTATTTAAAATCCAAGACCACTTAAACGTCTAAGTTTAGTAGTCTTGGATTTTTTTATTGAAAAAGAAATAATTAGAAGAAGAATCTGAAATAATGATAAATAGTAAAACCACATTTTATTTCTCGTATCCCTATTGAATTAACTAAAAGTTAAGTGCAAATTGCTTAATATCTCCTTTCGTTAACGCCTAGTTAACACACTTTTTTGTAAATTTGATAAAATTTAATAATATTCAAAAATATAATATATGAACGCTAAAATAAGCTTTGAAGGTAACGAATATGAATTTCCGGTTGTCGAAGGATCAGAGAAAGAATTTGGAATAGATATCTCTAAACTTAGAGGAACAACTGGTGGCTTAATTACTTTAGACAGAGGTTTTAAAAATACTGGTTCTTGTGAAAGTGCAATCACATTTTTGAATGGTGAAGAGGGAATTTTAAGATATCGCGGTTATTCAATTGAAGAGTTAGCAGAAAAAGGAAGTTTCCTTGAAGTGGCTTACCTTTTAATTTTTGGAGAACTACCAACTAAAACCGAATTAGAAAAATTTCACAAAGACATCAAGGCTGAATCTCACGTTGATGAAGAAATGAAAAAAATCCTTGATGGATTTCCAAAGTCTGCACATCCGATGGGTGTTGTTTCTTCTCTCACCAGTGCTTTAATTGCTTTCAATCCTTCTTCTGTAAATGTTGAATCTGAAGAAGATATGTATAATGCAATTGTCAAACTTTTAGCAAAATTCCCAGTAATTTGCTCTTGGGCATTACGTAAGTCAAAAGGACATCCTTTAGATTACGGCGACAATTCACTTGGTTATGTAGAGAATGTCTTAAAAATGATGTTCAAAAAGCCAAATGAAGATTACAAAATTGACCCAGTGATAGCTTCGGCACTAAACAAATTACTAATTCTTCATGCAGATCACGAGCAAAACTGCTCTACTTCCACAGTAAGAATTGTTGGTTCTTCACACGCAGGATTATTTGCATCTATTTCCGCAGGAGTTTCTGCGCTTTGGGGTCCACTTCATGGTGGAGCAAATCAGGCTGTGATTGACATGTTGGAAGGCATCAAAGCAGATGGTGGTGATACCAAAAAATATATGGCTAAAGCTAAAGACAAAGAAGACCCATTTCGTTTGATGGGCTTTGGTCACAGAGTTTATAAAAATTTCGATCCACGTGCTAAAATTATAAAGAAATCGGCCGATGAAGTTCTTGGTAATCTTGGAGTAGAAGATCCAGTATTGGATATTGCAAAAGGATTAGAAAAAGAAGCTTTAGAAGATGATTACTTCGTGAAAAGAAAATTATACCCTAATGTAGATTTCTATTCTGGAATTATTTACAGAGCATTAGGAATCCCAACAAACATGTTTACAGTAATGTTTGCATTAGGAAGATTGCCTGGATGGATAGCGCAATGGAGAGAAATGAGATTGAAAAAAGAACCAATTGGTCGTCCTCGCCAAATTTATACAGGTGAAAACCTTAGAGAAATGAAGGATATTGATAACAGATAAAAAAGATATAATGAAAAAGATAATTGGATTACTTATGATTTCAGCTTTTATCCTCGTAGGATGCGGTGGTAATGACAAGAAATCTGAAGAAAAAGAAGACAGTATTAAATTGAAATCTTCTCAACCTGAAAAAGAAGTTAAAGAAAAGCAAGACGGCGTTTCGGAAGTTTACTTGACAGGAAATGACAAGATGAAGTATAATAAGACTGAAATTCGAGTCGAAGAAGGTGATAAAGTTGTCCTAACATTTGAACATGTTGGAACAATGTCTGTTGAAACTATGGGACATAATTTCGTCTTGTTGAAAAAAGGAACTGATGTTCAAGAATTTGGACAAAAAGCTGCTGAAGCTCAAGACAACAATTATATCCCTGAAGACACAGAAGCTATAATTGTGCATACCGAAATGCTGGGAGGTGGTGAGAAAACTGAAATCACCTTTCAAGCACCAGAAAAAGGTAAGTATGACTATGTTTGTAGTTTTCCAGGACATTTAGCTTTGATGAGAGGCGTTTTTGTAGTCGAATAACTAAATTTAGAACTTAAAAAAAACCTGATATTTGATTCAAAATATCAGGTTTTTTTATGCTTGTAAATCTATACTAAGTTATAGCCGAAATGCTTTCGGCTTTAACTTTTCTGTCTACTTTTCTCAACAAACCTTGTAAAACTTTACCTGGACCAACTTCAGTAAAATCATCAGCACCATCAGTCAACATTTGTTGCATGGTTTGTGTCCATTTTACAGGAGCAGTCAACTGTGCCATCAAGTTTTTCTTTATTTCATTAGGATCTGAAACTGCTGTTGTGCTCACATTTTGATAAATAGGGCATTTTGGTTGATGAAATGTAGTTTCATCAATTGCTTTTGCCAATTCTTCTCTCGCTGGCTCCATCAAAGGTGAGTGAAAAGCACCACCAACTGGCAATAACATCGCTCGTTTTGCTCCTTTCTCTTTAAGTACTTCACAAGCTTTTTCTACAGCTTCATTTGTGCCAGAAATCACCAATTGTCCTGGACAGTTGTAGTTCGCAGGAACCACGACACCATCAATTTCTTCACAAACATTTTCTACGATTTCATCCTCCAAACCAAGCACTGCCGCCATTGTAGAAGGATTGATTTCACAGGCTTTTTGCATAGCTAAAGCACGTTGATGAACTAGTTTTAAAGCATCTTCAAAATCCAAAGTACCATTGGCCACCAAAGCAGAAAATTCACCAAGTGAGTGCCCAGCTACCATATCTGGTTTGAAATCTTCGCCTAAAACTTTGCTTAAAATCACAGAATGAAGGAAAATAGCAGGTTGAGTAACTTTAGTTTCTTTTAAATCTTCCGCCGAGCCTTCAAACATGATTTTTGTAATATCGAATCCTAAAATTTCGTTCGCTTTGTGAAATAAGGCTTTTGCTTCTTCAGAATTATTGTATAAATCTGCGCCCATTCCTGAAAATTGAGCGCCTTGTCCTGGAAATACGTAGGCTTTCATATTTGTGTTTTCTAAATTTATATGCAAATATAATAAATTGAATATTTCAGCTTTTAAAGTCAGGAAATTTCACATTTCATATAAAAATGAAATATTTAACAACTGTCAATTTTATTTCTACAATTTTTTATCCTTATGTTTGCAATATGAATTTCAATACAAAAAATACTTGGTGGTGGTCAAAATTACGTCAGATATCGTGATTTAGATCCTGCTATGCAATAATTTCATAAAGGCTTGTCTATCACGACAAGCCTTTTTTTATTTTTAAAAATCAAATAAATACAAAAATGCCATATCAAATAAAAACAACCTTTAAGCAAGTAATAGCCGATACGTTTACGCCAGTTTCCGCTTATTTGAAAATTCGAGATAAATACCCGAATTCTTTGTTGTTGGAAAGTAGCGATTACCATACCAACGACAACAGTTTCTCTTACATCTGTTGCAATCCAATTGCGCATTTCAAAATTCAAAATGAAATTATTGAAAAAAAATATCCAGATGAAACTTATCAGAAAAAAGAAATCAATAAAAAAGTAAATGTCACCAAAGAGCTTCAAAATTTTTTATCTGATTTTGAAATTGAAACGAATGATTTTAAATTTTTAACCAACGGTTTATTTGGGTTTACGAGTTATGATGCAGTTCGGTATTTCGAAAACTTAGAAATTGATAAAAGCCAAGCAGAATTAGACTTGCCAGATATCCTATATATGGTGTTTCAAAACATCATTGTTATCGATCATTTCAAGAACGAAGCATATATTTTCGATCACAGTTTCAATACACAAAATCGAATTTCTGATATTTTTGAATTACTAAAAAATCAAAATTTCGCTGAATATAATTTCGAATTAGATGGTGAAGAATATTCTAATATAAGTGATGAAGATTTCAAAGCAAATGTAACTAAAGCGAAGATGCATTGTCAACGCGGCGATGTTTTTCAAATGGTGATGTCCAGCCGTTTTTCACAAAGATTCAAGGGCGATGAATTTAATGTTTATAGAAAGTTGAGGAGCATCAATCCAAGCCCATATCTATTTTACTTCGACTTTGGGAATTTTAAAATTTTCGGCAGTTCACCAGAAGCGCATTTGGTAGTTCAAAATGGCAAAGCCGAAATTCACCCAATAGCTGGAACCTTCAAAAGAACTGGCAATGATCAAGCAGATGCCGATTTAGCACTTCAGTTATCTGAAGATAAAAAAGAAAATGCCGAGCACGTCATGCTGGTCGATTTGGCTAGAAACGATTTGAGCAAACATGGAAAAGGTGTGACTGTTGAAACTTATAAAGAAATTCAATTTTTTTCGCATGTCATTCATTTGGTGAGCAAAGTGACAGCCAAAATAAATGAGAGCGAAAGTCTTAAACTTTTAGCCGATACTTTTCCTGCTGGTACTTTAAGCGGAGCACCAAAACACAGCGCCATGAAACTCATCGAAAAATATGAAAACACCAGCCGTGAGGCTTACGGCGGAGCAATTGGCGTGATCGATTTCAAAGGAAACAGCAATCAGGCCATTATTATTCGGAGTTTTGTAAGCAAAGATTTGCATTTGCATTACCAAGCTGGAGCAGGTGTTGTAAGCGATAGCCAAGAAAATAACGAGCTACAGGAAGTCAATAACAAGTTAGCAGCGCTTAGAAAAGCTTTGAAACTTTAAAAAATAAATTATGACAAAAATTATAGTGATAGATAATTACGATTCATTTGTTTACAATCTTGTGCATTATTTGGAAGAATTCAATGCTGAAGTTCAGGTGAGACGAAATGATAAAGTGACAATTGAAGAAATTTCAAACTTCGATAAAGTTCTTTTGTCCCCCGGACCTGGTATTCCAGAAGAAGCTGGATTGTTGAAAAAAATCATAGAAACTTATGCTGAAGAAAAACCAATTCTTGGTGTTTGTCTAGGACAACAAGCAATTATGGAAGTTTTTGGCGGGAAACTAATCAATTTGGCTCAGGTTCATCACGGTGTGGCTACAGAAATTGAAATCACGGATAATACTGATTTCATCTTTAAAAATCTGCCCCAAAAAATCATGGTTGGTCGTTACCATTCTTGGGTGGTCGATCCAGTTTTGCCAGATTCGCTATTGCCAACTTCTGTTGATGAAAATGGACAAATCATGTCTTTAAAACACAAAACTTTCAATGTGCGTGGAGTTCAATTCCATCCAGAATCTGTACTCACACCTGAAGGGAAACAGATGATTAAAAATTGGGTTGAAGCTTAAGTTGAATTTAATTTAAAACTAACGACAATGAAATATATTTTAGATCGGCTGACCAACCACGAACAGCTAAAATCCGAAGAAGCCAAGCAAATTTTAATTCAGATTTCAGAAGGTGAATTCAACCAGTTACAAGTGGCATCATTTCTTACGGTTTTCATGATGAGAAGTATCAGCGTGGAAGAATTGACCGGTTTTCGGGATGCGCTATTAGAACTTTGCAAACCTATCAATTTTCAAGGTGAAACTCTGATGGATTTATGTGGAACTGGTGGCGACGGACAAAATACGTTCAATATTTCTACCGCGGCATCTTTTGTTGTTGCCGCCATGGATGTGAAAGTTGCTAAACACGGTAATTATGGTGTTTCATCAGTAAGTGGAAGTTCTAATGTTTTGGAAGCAATGGGAGTGAAATTTTCCAATGACGAACATTTTCTAAAGACCTGTTTGGAAGAGACAAATTTGACTTTTTTGCATGCGCCATTATTTCATCCTGCCATGAAAAAAGTAGCGCCGATTCGCAAATCATTAGCGCTCAAAACTTTTTTCAATATGCTCGGTCCTATGGTAAATCCTGCCCAGCCAGAACTACAGTTAATTGGCGTCTATGATCTGGAATTACTGCGGAAATATCAATATTTGTATCAAAATTCCAATAAAACCTACTGCATTTTACATGATTTGAATGCTTATGACGAAATTTCTTTGACAGCCAAAACCAAATGTGTAACCAATAATCGTGAGATTTTTATTTCTGCAGAAGACTTTGGCGTCAACCCGATTTTTCCTGAAGAAATTTACGGAGGAAACAACCTGAAAGAAGCTTCAGATATATTTTATCAAATCCTAAAAGGAAACGGTACAAACGCCCAAAACAATGTAGTTTGTGCCAATGCGGCAGCAGCAATTTCAACAGCTGAACCTGTGTCTATCGATGAAGCATATCAGGAAGCTAAAATTATTTTGAAAGGTGGTAAAGCTTTTGAAATTTTAAATAAACTTCAAAAAATTAGTGCCAGATGAAAAGTATTTTAAAAAGAATATCCAATCATCAAAAAAAATTAGTTGAACTCAAAAAAAACTTAATGCCAATAGCTATTTTGGAATCTTTACCACAATTTCAATCTGAATCCAAAAACTTGGCATCCGCAGTTTTGAATTCAGAATTTGGATTGATTGCAGAATTCAAGAGACGCTCGCCAAGTCGACCGTCAATTCATCTGGATGCTGATATTACAGAAATTGCTGAAAATTATAAAATTATGAACGCCGCTGGAATGTCAGTCCTGACGAATCAGCGGTTTTTTGGAGGAAGTTTAGAAGATTTGCAACTTGCCAAATCAGTGTCAAATTTGCCAATTCTTCGAAAAGATTTTATCGTTGACCCTTATCAAATCTTCGAATCCAAAGCTTATGGTGCAGATGCTATTTTGCTCATCGGGGCAATGCTAAAAAAATCTGAAATCGAAGAGTTTTCAAAAATAGCAAAGGATTTGGGTTTAGAAGTTTTATATGAAATCCATGAGCTTGCTGAAATTCATAAAGTAGAAGTAGAAAAAATCGATCTAATCGGCGTGAATAATAGAAATCTAAAAACTTTTGAAGTCGATTTCAATCACAGTTTAGAACTGCTGAAGGAGCTACCTAAGCATTTACCAAAAATTTCAGAAAGCGGAATCGACAATCAAAAAACAATCAAAAATTTAATCGATAATGGTTTTGATGGAGTTCTTGTTGGCGAAATGCTGATGACGCAAAATTTACAACAAACTTAAAGCTTTAAAGGATGAAAATTAAAGTCTGTGGGATGAAACATCCTGAGAATATTGAAGAAATTTCACAACTTGGAATCGATTATTTGGGGTTTATATTTTATAAAAATTCTCCACGAAATATGGAGAAAGTTTTCAAATTACCAACGACAGCAAAAAAAGTAGGTGTATTTGTCAATGCAGAATGTGATTTCATCATAGAAAAATCAAAAATATTCGAGTTAGATGTGATTCAACTTCATGGTGAAGAAACGCCAGAATTTTGTCAGCAATTGTCTATTCAACTTTCGGAAAATTATCATTCAGACACAGAAATATGGAAAGCTTTTGCCGTTCAAAATTTGTCTGATTTAGAAGTTATAGACTTGTATAATTTCTATGTAAATAAGTTTTTACTGGATGCAAAAGGTTCAAAAAAAGGTGGTAATGGCATAAAATTCAATTGGGACATTTTGAAACATCACGAATTTCATAAACCCACTGTTCTCAGTGGCGGTATTTCTGAAGACGATGCAGAATCTATTACGGAATTATCGGCTTCAAATACTATTTCAGCTGTTGATGTAAATAGCAAATTTGAAATTGAACATGGATTAAAAGATGGAAAACGATTATCGAGTTTTATCCAAAAAATTAAAATGTTATGAAAAAATATAGTGTCGATGAATTTGGGTTTTACGGTGACTTTGGTGGCGCTTTTGTGCCAGAATTATTGTATTCAAATTTAGAAGAACTTAAAGAAAATTATAAACAAATAATTCAAACTGAAAAATTTCAAAGTCAGTTTCAGAAATTGCTTAAAGATTATGTGGGAAGACCAACACCATTATATTTTGCGGAAAATTTAAGCGAAAAATACCAAACTAAAATTTACTTGAAACGTGAAGATTTGTGTCACACTGGCGCACATAAAATCAACAATACAATTGGTCAAATTCTGCTTGCCAAAGCACTTAATAAAACTCGCATTATTGCTGAAACTGGCGCAGGTCAGCATGGTGTTGCTACGGCGACGGTTTGCGCATTGATGGGTTTGCAATGTATCGTTTATATGGGAGAAGTGGATATTGAACGTCAAGCGCCAAATGTCGCTAGAATGAAAATGCTCGGGGCAGAAGTCCGTCCAGCAAAATCTGGCAGCAGAACTTTGAAGGATGCTACGAATGAGGCTATTCGAGATTGGATCAATCATCCAAAGCACACACATTACATCATCGGTTCCGTAGTTGGTCCGCATCCTTATCCAGATTTGGTAACTACTTTGCAAAGTGTAATTTCTAAAGAAGTGAAAACACAACTGCGTTCTAAAGAAGGCAGAGAAACGCCTGATTATGTGATTGCTTGCGTTGGTGGAGGAAGCAATGCTGCTGGTTTATTTTCTGAATTTCTTGAAAATGAAAAAGTCAGCATCATTGGTGTGGAAGCTTCGGGTAAAGGCGTAAATTCTGAAGCGTCTGCAGCAACAACAATTTTAGGCAGAGAAGGCATTATTCATGGCAGTAAAACTTTGCTCATGCAAAATAAAGACGGTCAGATTACAGAGCCTTATTCTATTTCTGCAGGCTTGGATTACCCTGGAATTGGTCCTTTACACGCACATTTATATAAAACTGGTCGCGCAAAATTTATTTCAATCACTGACGATGAAGCTATGCAGGCTGGTTTAGAATTGAGCAAAATGGAAGGCATTATTCCAGCTATTGAAACTGCTCATGCATTTGCAATTTTTAAATATATGAATTTCAAAAAAGACGATATTTTGGTGTTTAATTGCTCGGGGCGGGGCGATAAAGATTTAGAAACTTACAGAACTTATTTTAATTATTAGGGAATTTTCAACTTATGGAAAATAGAATAGAGAAGGCATTATCAAAGAAGAAAAAATTGATTTCCATTTATTTTACAGCGGGTTTTCCAAAACTGGAAGATACAAAATCTATTATTCTAGCTTTGGAAAAATCTAGTGTGGATATGATAGAAATTGGTTTGCCTTACAGCGATCCGCTTGCCGATGGGCCAGTAATTCAGCAGAGTTCAACACAAGCATTGAAAAATGGAATGAGCACGCGTAAACTTTTTACTCAATTGAAAAATATCCGAGAAACAGTTGAGATTCCGTTGATAATTATGGGCTATTTCAATGCGATGTTGCAATTTGGTGTGGAGGAATTTTGCATTGAGGCTGAAGAAATTGGCATCGATGGTATTATTATGCCAGATTTACCAATAGATATTTTTCAGAAAAATTACCAAGCTATTTTTGAAAATCATAATCTGAAATTCATTCCGCTGATCACTCCAGAAACTTCCTCTGAGCGCATCCAAACAATCGATGAGTTGGATTCTGGATTCATTTATATGGTAAGCACTTCCAAAACTACCGGAAGTGAAACGGGTTTCAATCGTGATACGCTAGATTATTTTGAAAGAATTGGTAAGATGAAACTTCAGAATGATTTGATGGTAGGTTTTGGAATTAAAGACAATTCAACTTTTAATAAAGCTTCAAAGCACACCAAAGGTTGTATTATTGGTTCAGCGTTTATCAAACATTTGTCAGCCGAAGGAATCGACTCGATTGGAGATTTTATTCAAAAATTGAAATAAAAAAACTGCCCTTTAAAAGGGCAGTTTTGCTTAAAATATAATGTGGAGGATTTAGTCTTCAACCACTTGAACGCCTTCAGCTAAAAAGCTGTAAGTCACTTTAGGCTCTGTAATGGCAGCGATTTCTTCTTCGCTTTTTCCAGAATCTTCAGCGTAATGTTTTTGGTCTTCCACGGACATTTCTTCTTTAAAAGCTTTACCGTCCAATACGACTTCGTTGCCAGGAATATCTTTTGGTACAAAGAAACCGTAATCTTTAAATCGAACCATAGCTTGAATATCTTCATCCAAATCCATTTTCATCCAGCAACCTTTTTTGGCACAAACTTCTTCAACTTTAGACTGAAACTGAACGCTGATAGAATCACCAACTTTCAAGTCTTTGAATTTTGCCATCATATCTTCTGAATTCATAGGATCTTTAACTTCGAATTTTTTACCAAAAGATTTCTTATCTTTTACAGAAATTTCAGCCATTTCTTTATTTTCTTCTGAATTTTTTTCTTGTTCAGAATCAGAATTATTTTCTGTTGTTTCGCTTTTTGTATCTTCGTTTTTGTCCTCGTTATTGTTTTGATTACAAGCCAAAAAGAATATAAGAATTGGTAATAAAAGCAGCTTTTTCATGATAATTATTTAAAAATTAAGTTTAATATTGGGACAAAGTTAGGAATCTTTCTGAATTAAAAATGTATTAAATTTAATACATTTGCACAAAATTTTAGAGATGAAAACAAATGATATAAAATTAGATATTACAAAGATACAAGAATCTAGAATTCAAGATGTTGACTTTAGTAATCTTCAGTTTGGTAAGCAATACGCAGACCACATGATGTATTGCGATTATATAAATGGTGAATGGCAAACGCCTAAAATTGTGCCTTATGGTCCGATGGAATTTGCGCCTTCAGCTAAAGTTTTTCATTACGGACAGGCTGTTTTTGAAGGCATGAAAGCTTTTAAAGACGACCAAGACCAGGTTTGGTTATTCAGACCAGAACAAAATTTTGAAAGAATTAATAAGTCATCAAAACGACTGGCTATTCCAGAATTTCCAAAAGAATTTTTCTTTTCTAGTTTAGAGACCTTATTAAAACTCGATAAAGATTGGGTTAAAAAAGGTGGAGGAAATTCACTTTATATTCGGCCATTTGTCATTGCCACAGAAGAAGGAGTTTCGGCTTCTCCTTCCAACAAATACAGATTCATAATTATTACCTGTCCAGCGCAAGCTTATTATAATAAACCAATTAAAGTTTTGTTTTCGCAAGATTACAGCCGTGCAGCTAATGGTGGTGTTGGATTTGCCAAAGCAGCTGGTAATTATGGTGCGCAATTTTATCCAACAAATTTAGCTAAAGAGCGTGGCTTAGATCAAATTATTTGGACAGACGCAAACGACCATGAATATTTGGAAGAGGCAGGAACAATGAATATTTTCTTCAGAGTTGGTGACAAGCTTTTAACAGCTCCAACCAATGACAGGATTTTGGATGGTGTGACAAGAAAAAGTATTATTCAATTGGCGAAAGATCACGATATAGAAGTTGAGGTAGATCGTGTTTCTGTAAAGCAAATAGTTGAAGCTGCTGAAAAAGGAGAATTGAAAGAAATATTTGGAGCAGGAACAGCTGCTACCGTTGTAAGAGTCGAAGGTTTTGAGTGTGATGGCAAGTATCACGATTTACCAAATGTTGAAAATCCGTATTCAACATTTTTTAAGACTACACTTCAGGATATTCAGTATAAAAGAATTGAAGATAAACACGACTGGACTACCAAAGTTGTTTAAAACACCAAAAATATAATTCATCAAAAACCGATTTGAAACTTCAAGTCGGTTTTTTTTTGATGTTAAACACTTACTAAAGCTGAATTTCCCTCGATTTATCTATTTAAATTTAAAGAAAAAAATGAGGATTTTAATAACTGGCGCCACAGGATTGGTTGGTCAAAATATAGTTAAGCATTGCCATAAATCTGATATTGCTGTAAATTACCTGACAACAAGTAAAGATAAGATTGAAAAAAATCAAGATTATCAAGGTTTTTATTGGAATCCTGAAAAGGATGAAATAGACACAAATTGTCTAAAAAATGTATCCGCAATTATTAACCTTGCTGGCGCTAGTGTAGCTAAACCTTGGACAAAATCCTACAAAAAAGAAATTCTCAATAGTAGAATAGATAGTTTGAAAGTTTTAAAAAGAAGCCTTTCTGAAAACAATCATCATGTCGAGCACTTAATCTCCGCAAGTGCAGTGGGTTTGTATGAAGATTCGCTTACTAAACTTCACGAAGAAGACAATTATGAAAAAGGAGATAATTTTTTAGCAGAAGTTGTTGAAAAATGGGAAAATGCTGCTGATGAATTTGAAGATTTAGGCTTAGAAGTTTCTAAAATAAGAATTGGGGTAGTGCTATCTGAAAAAGATGGAGCACTTGAAAAAATGAAATCGCCAATAGAAAAATATATCGGTGCGCCATTGGGTTCTGGAAAACAATGGCAATCTTGGATTCATATTGACGATTTGTCTGAGTTGTTTTTGCATATTTTAGAATTGAGAATGGAAGGTGTTTTTAACGCAGTTGCGCCAAATCCGATCAATAATGAAGAATTGACAGAAGCGATAGCCAAAGAACTGAATAAACCGCTTATTCTGCCTAATGTGCCAAAATTTGTACTCAAATTGATGCTTGGAGAAATGGCAGTAATTGTGCTCGGGAGTCAATTGGTAAGTTCAAAAAAAATACAATCTTCTGGTTTCGATTTTAAATTTTCACAGATTCAACCAGCACTTAAAGATTTGCTTTAATCTTTTCAAAAACTGATTTTCTTCTTCATTTTTCATTAAATTTGGTTTCAATACTTAATTATGAAAACTACAATCTTAATTTCAATACTATTTTTTATGGGCACAACTTACAGTCAAACTGATGAAAATTCGTATTTGGCATTAGGCGATTCCTACACAATTGGAGAGCAAGTAGATTTAAAACAATCTTGGCCTCACCAACTTTCAGATTATTTAAATCAGCAGGGTTTTAATCTAAAATCACCGAAAATTATAGCTGTTACAGGTTGGCGAACCGATGAATTATTGAATGCAATTGAATCTGAAAATATCAAAGCCAATTCTTACGATATGATTTCGCTTTTAATCGGGGTGAACAATCAATACCAAAATAAACCAATCGCTCAATACGAATCTGAATTTGAAATTTTGCTTCAAAAAGCCATCGAGTTTTCAAAACACGACGCGCAAAGCGTTTTTGTAGTCGGAATTCCAGATTATAGCGAATCTCCTTATGCAAAAAATAAAGAATTGACAGGAATTTCTGAAAAACTTACAAAGTACAACGCTATTGCGGAAAAGATTTGTAAACAATATGACGTACCTTTTTACGGTATTCAAGACATGTCCAAACCGCTTCACAAATCAGATAAAATGTTGGCGGAAGATGATTTGCATCCTAGCGCATTGCAGTATGAAAAGTGGATCGAGACTTTTCAGGATGAAGTCAAATCTCAGCTAAAAAAAGCTTTCTAAAATGCAAGAAGCTTTTCTACATTATGTCTGGAAATTCAAAAAATTCGATTTCAAGAATTTGCATACTTCATGTGGAATGCCAGTATCTATATCCCAAGTTGGGACGCATAACCAAACAGAATCTGGGCCAGATTTTCAACAAGCAAAGCTGAAAATTGGAAAACAATTGTGGGCTGGAAATGTTGAGATTCATTTGAAATCTTCAGATTGGTATGCGCACGGACATCAAAACGATAAAGCTTACGATAATGTTATATTGCACGTGGTTTGGGATGATGATGTTGATGTTTTTAGAAGCGACCAAACCCAAATTCCGAGTTTAAAATTGCAAGATTATATTTCTGAAAATCAACTGAATTCCTATCAGAATCTTTTTGAAAACAACAAAGAAAAGTGGATCAACTGCGAAAACAGCTTTTCTGAAGTCGATGATTTCAAAAGTTCCACTTGGTTGGAACGCCTTTATATAGAAAGATTAGAAGCAAAAAACAAATTGATTTTGAAATTGTTGGAACAATCTGCCAATAATTGGGACGAGGTTTGTTTCAAAATGTTGGCGAAAAATTTTGGATTGAATGTGAATGGCCAAAGTTTTTTGCAAATGGCAAACGGTTTGGATTTCAAAATCATCAATAAGCTTTCTCAAAACCAATTTCAGCTGGAAGCACTGCTCTTTGGTGCTAGTGGAATTTTAAACAAAACTCACGACGATATTTATTTTGAAAAACTGAACAATGAATTTCAGTATTTGAAGCAAAAATTCCAACTGGATTTAGCGTCAAATGTTCAGGTAAAATATTTCCGATTGCGTCCAGATAATTTTCCAAATATCAGGCTGTCACAATTGTCAGTGCTTTATAATAAGACTCAGCATTTATTTTCAAAATTGATGCAAACCGAAAATTTGAATGCAATTTATGATATTTTTGATGTTTCAGCGTCAAATTATTGGGACACGCATTATAATTTTGGAAAAGAAAGCAAGTCAAAATCTAAAAAATTGAGTCAAAACTTTAAAGATTTACTGATTGTAAATACACTAATTCCATTGAAATTTGCTTATTCAAAATTCAAAGGAAGAAGTGATTTTGAAAATGAAATCTATCCGATTATTTCAAATTTAAAAGCAGAGAAAAACAATATTACAAAAGGATTTAGTAAATTGAAACCAAAAATAGCGAATACTGCAATGGATAGTCAGGCGTTGATTCAGTTGAAAACCAACTATTGCGATCTGAACAAATGCATGCAATGTCAAATAGGAATAGATTTGATTAGACAATGAAAGCGCGCGTCAATAACATCAGAAATTTTTTTGAAAAACACGGATTTTACGTCAGTTCCAGACTTGCAGATCGGTTGGGAATGAAAGCCAAATCTGTACGTTTATTTTTTATTTATTTGTCTTTTGCAACATTCGGCGTTGGATTTGCATTTTACTTGACGCTTGCGTTTTGGTTAAGATTGAAAGATTTGGTTTACACCAAACGGACTTCTGTTTTTGATTTATAGTAATGAAGAGGAAAATTATTACCACTGGCGACGGTTCTAAAACCATTCAAATTTCGGAATGGAATGAGCAATACCACTCTACACACGGCGCCATTCAAGAGGCCGAACATGTTTACATTAACTCTGGTTTGGAATATTTCAAAACTGATTTTACAAAAGAAATTCTTGTTTTAGAAATTGGTTTTGGAACGGGATTAAATGCGCTTTTGACTTCAATTTGGGCAGAAAAACAGCAAATGAAAATCAATTACACGGGAGTTGAAGCTTTCCCAGTATCTTCAGAAGAAATTCAACTTTTAAATTATTCCGAGCAGCTTGTTTCTACTAATGCAAAACAACTTTTTAAAGAAATTCATAATTGCAAATGGGAGAAATTTGGTGCGATTTCAGAATACTTTAATTTGAAAAAGATTCAAATATTTTTTGATGAAATTCAGTATCAGAAGGAGTTTGATGTGATCTATTTCGATGCGTTTGGTGCTCGTGTTCAACCCGAATTGTGGACCGAGCAAATCTTCAAAATCATGTACGAAGCACTAAGAAAAAACGGTGTATTAGTGACTTATTCAGCCAAAGGTTCTGCACGCCGTGCTATGAAATCTGTCGGCTTTCAGACTGAAGTAATTTCAGGACCACCTGGAAAACGTCATATGATAAGAGCTGTAAAGTTTTGATATTTTGAATGTTAAGCCTCAAATAATTAAGAAAACAAGTTAAAAAATACTTAAAGAATTTACGCATTTACATTTGAATGGAAGATTTATTTTTTGCATATTGCGAGATATTTTGAAACAGATATTGTTTCGGAACTCGCGAATTATTGAAATACTTATATACAAATATTTTTATGGTAAGAAATATCACTTTGATCGTTTCGTTATTATTGACTTCTATTTTTGGATTTGCACAAGAACTAGAAATAAAGGAAAAATTAATCAACCCTTCAGACCAGATTAATGATGGTCAAATCGAAATTACTGTAACCGGAGGAACTCCACCCTACGAGTATCAATGGTCTAAAATAGAGACTCCGAAAACTTCTAGAAAGTCTAGCGATATGGTTGAAGGCGTTACACATAGTGTAAAAGTTACTGATGCCGAGGGAAATACTGTTGAAAAATCTTTCAAAATTGAAGCTGAATCTATTGTAGAAAAATTCAATGGAACCTTTCAGCCAGTCGTTGATGCAATGGGGGGTGTCTTATTTTGGGATCCTTTCGCAGCTATAGGTATCTATGATCCAGTAGTTTATGCTGATGATAAAATTCTTTTCTCCCCTGAATGGGAGCCAAATACTCAGAAAAAATTTCAATTAAAAACTTGGTTGGTAGAAGAAAAAACCAAAGTTAAAAAAGGCCAAGATGTTGCTGTGATCAATATTTCAGGCGAAGATGTTACCGTAAAAGCAGAAGTTGAAGGAGAAATCAAACATTTGGTTAGTGAAGGCGAATACATCTATAACCCAGATAACAAAGAGCATGTCATTGCGCAAAATGCTCATAAATTTGGAGAAATTAAATACGAACAACCAGTGCCTTTACAAAACCCAAATGGTACACCTTTAACAAAAGGCATTCCTTTTATAGTAATCTGGTTAATTTTTGGTGCAGCTTTCTTTACTGTAAGAATGGGTTTCATCAATATTCGTGGTTTTAAACATGCTATCCAATTGGCTAAAGGGCAGTTTGACGAGCCAAATGCACCAGGTAGAATTACTCATTTCCAAGCTTTATCTACTGCAGTTTCTGCGACCGTTGGTCTTGGAAATATTGCAGGGGTTGCTGTTGCGGTTTCACTTGGTGGTGCAGGCGCTACATTTTGGATGATTGTTGCCGGTTTTTTAGGAATGTCATCTAAATTTGTTGAATGTACTTTAGGTGTGAAATATCGTTTCATCAATAAAGAAGGGCGAATTTTTGGAGGTCCGATGAATTATTTACGATATGGCTTGGAAAAAAGAAATATGCACAAATTGGGTAAGTTCTTAGCTGCATTTTTTGCGGTCTTGGCTATTGGCGCTTCATTTGGTGGTGGTAATATGTTTCAATCTAACCAATCTTTTAAAATATTATCAAGTCAAATCCCATTTTTAGATGCAGATAGTGGTGTTTGGTTCGGAATTTTCTTAGCCGTTTTAGTTGGCGTTGTTATTATTGGTGGAATCAACAGTATTGCTAAGGTTACAGGTAAAGTTGTGCCGATTATGGCAGGTGTTTATATTTTGGGAGCACTTACAGTTATAGGTTTGAATATTGAAAATATTGGTCCTGCTTTCAACGCTATTTTTACTGGTGCTTTTACGCCATCTGCCTTGAAAGGTGGTTTTATTGGTGTTTTAATTGTTGGTTTCCAGCGAGCAGCGTTTTCAAATGAAGCCGGTGTTGGTTCTGCTGCTATTGCTCACTCTGCAGCCAAAACTAACCATCCGCCATCGGAAGGCTTTGTCGCTTTGCTTGAACCTTTTATAGATACAGTTGTCGTTTGTACTTTAACCGCATTGGTTTTGATTTTTACAGGAATGCATGAAGTTGATGGTGTTTCAGGCGTTCAGTTAACGACAGATGCATTTGGTAGTGTAATTTCTTGGTTCCCTTATGTGCTAGCAATTGCTGTTTTCCTTTTTGCATTTTCAACGATGATTTCATGGTCATATTATGGAATGAGAGCTTGGACCTATATTTTTGGAAAAAGCAGCCGTTCAGAATTAATTTACAAAATTATATTCTTGCTTTTTGTTGTATTAGGCGCATCAGTTAGTTTAGGAGCTGTTTTAGATTTCTCAGATATGATGATTTTAGCTATGTCATTCCCTAATATTATTGGTCTATATATTATGTCTGGTGAAGTAAGAAATGACCTTAAGAAGTATTTTGCAGACTTGAAAGCAGGTAAAATATTTCAAAAAGAAGTTTTGAAGAAATAATTTAGAATTCATTTAAAATGAAAAATAAGAAATTCCGTTTTGGTTACAATCATGGAGACCGAAACGGAATTTTTATATTAATCCTAATCTTGATTTTAGGAATTGCCTTTAATTACTTTTCGTTGAATATAGATCATCGGAATTCAGATTTTACTTTTTCTAATCTTAAAACAGATTCACTTCAAAAGATTGTAGATTCGTTAAAAAAAGAACAAAGCTTAGCAAAAAAGAGAAAAATCTACCCTTTTAATCCTAATTTTATAACTAAATATAAAGGATATACTTTGGGAATGAGCGAAAGTGAAATCGAGAGATTGCACGCTTTTAGAGATAAGGATCAATGGATTAATTCCAAAGCAGACTTTCAAAAAGTAACACAAGTTTCTGATGAATGGATGACCAAATATCAGGATTATTTCAAATTCCCCGATTGGGTGATTGAAGCCAGGAGTAAAAACCAATCAAAATCAAATAGTAATTCGAAACTGAGTTACGCTGAAAAAATTGATTTGAACAAAGCGACAGCTTCAGAATTGACTTCAGTTTCAGGGATAGGCGAAGTGCTTTCAGAGCGCATAATCAAATACCGGTACAGAATTGGAGGTTTTTCAGATATAATTCAACTGAAAGACGTTTATGGTTTGAAGTCAGACGTTATTAAAAAATTAGAAAATAAGTTTGCATTAAAAACTCCTAAACCTATTAAAGTTGTCAATATCAATGAAGCCGAAGTGTTGGATATTTCAGAATTGCCTTATTTTGATTATGAAATGGCAAGAAAGATTGTCAACTTTGTAAAGCTTAGAGAAGGTATCGCAGATTTTGAGGAATTGTCAAAAATAGAAGGTTTTCCGGCTTATAAATTAGACAGAATTCAATTATATTTGACAATTGAAGAATAATACTTAAAAGTAGATAAAAATATTTAGAGATGAGCAATATGTATTTTACGGAAGAACATGAGATGTTTAGAAAAAGTCTTCGTGAATTCTTGAAAAAAGAAGTCGTTCCACATTTAGATAAATGGGAAAAAGAAGGCACTATAGAACGTTTCATCTGGAAGAAATTTGGAGAAATGGGATATTTCGGCTTGGCTTACCCGGAGAAATATGGTGGTTTAGATTTGGATTTATTCTACACAGTTATACTTTTGGAAGAATTACAACGCATAAATTCTGGTGGTTTTGCAGCTGCGATTTGGGCACATGCCTATTTGGCAATGACTCATGTCAATAAAGAAGGCAGCGAGGAGATTAAGGAAAAATACCTGACTGCGTCAATCTCTGGAGATATGATAGGTTGTCTTTGTATCACCGAACCTTTTGGTGGCTCAGACGTAGCAGGAATGAAGACAACGGCAGTAGAAAAAGATGATAAGTTTGTTATTAATGGATCAAAGACTTTTATAACGAACGGTGTTTACTCTGATTATTTGGTTGTTGCTGCTAAAACTGCTCCAGAAAAAGGTGGGAAAGGAATGAGTATTTTTATCGTAGATCGCGATACGCCAGGTATTTCTGCTACTAAACTAGACAAACTTGGTTGGAGAGCTTCCGATACTGCTGAAATAGCTTTTGATAATGTGGAGATCCCAAAATCTCATTTAATGGGCGAGCGAAATCAAGGTTTCCCTTACATAATGCAACATTTTGCTTTGGAGCGATTAATTATGGGAGTCAATGCTCATGCTAGAGCAGAATTTGCTCTTGAATATGCTATTCAATATATGTCCGAACGTGAAGCTTTTGGACAAACTATAGATAAATTTCAGGCTTTAAGACACAAGGTTGCTGAACGATCAAGCGAAGTTGAAATGTGTAAAACTTTCAATTATACAACAGCCAAACGTCTTGATTCGGGTGAGTATGTTGTCAAAGAAGCTACAATGTCCAAGTTGTTATCGACTAAAATGGCAGATGAGGTAATTTACGACTGTTTGCAACTTTTAGGCGGTTATGGTTATGTTGAAGATTATCCGTTAGCGAGAATGTTTAGAGACAGTAGACTCGGACCAATCGGTGGCGGAACTTCTGAAATTTTAAAAGAAATTATCGCCAAAATGATCATTGATAATAAAAATTATAAGCCAGCGACCTGATTTATTTGAATTCGATTTTCAGTTAAAATGTTTTGGCGAAAATGCCTTCAAAATTATCGCCAAAATAATCATTGATAACAAAAACTATAAGCCAGCTACCTGATTTATTTGAATTCGATTTTCAGTTGAAATATTTTGGCGAAAATGCCTTCAAAATTATCGCCAAAATGATTATTGATAATAAGAATTATAAGACAGCGACTTAGTTTATTTGAATTTTTCATTTAAAAGGATTTAAGTAAAACCGTCGCAATAAAATTTAAATCAAAACGCATCAGCATTTACATGATGCGTTTTGTTATTATTACAGCTTTCATAAAGTTTAGATCCAAAATTATATTTTGCCCAAACTTTAATTTTTCTTCATTAAATTTGAAGACAAAGCGCTAGAGATATGTCAATTTTTAAATTTGTAGAATATCTTTCTCATGAGAAAAACTATTCTAAGCTAACCTTGAAGGCTTATGAATCAGATTTAATTCAATTTCAAAATTTTCTTGACATTGAATTTGATAATTCTAATTTAGAGATTGCCAATTATTCAATGATTAGACAATGGATTGTTGAACTTGTAAATAGGGATTTAGAAAATAAAAGCATTAATCGAAAGATTTCTAGCTTAAAAACATATTATAAGTTTTTACTGAAAGTAAAAGTCATAGAAAGCAATCCATTAGCTAAACATCAAGTCCTTAAAACACCAAAAAGGCAACAAAATGCATTTTCAACTAAAGAAGTCAATCAACTAAACGAAATCTATACCGATGAAACTTTTGAAGGTTTACGCGACCATGTTATTATAGAATTGTTATACATGACAGGTATGCGTCGCCAAGAATTAATTGATTTGAAATTAGATGATTTGGATTTAGCAGAAAATCAAGTTAGAATTCATGGTAAACGAAACAAGCAAAGGCTAGTTCCATTATTGAAAAGTGCTAGAAACTTATTGACAAAGTATATTTCAGAACGATCACAAGTTGCTGATAAATCTTGTGAAAATTTAATTCTCACGAATAAAGGCAAACCAGCTTATCCGAATTTAATTCATAGAGTTATTCAGAATTATTTTTCAAAAATATCCACAAAGAAAAAACAAAGCCCACATTTATTACGTCATACATTTGCAAACCATTTGCTTGAAAAAGGAGCGGATATTACAGCTATAAAAGAACTTTTGGGACATAGCAGCTTAGCATCCACTCAGGTTTATACACAAAACAGTCTAAAAGAGCTTACCAAAGCCCACAGTTCAGCTCATCCAAGATCGAAAATAAATAAAAAATAGGAAAATTGAATTTTTTGAAAAAAAAGTAAAAAATAATTTTCAGATACCAATTTTCGTTTTATATTTGCAACCCGTTACGAAAAAGTAACAAGTTGACATACTGAAAAGCCGATGTAGCTCAGCTGGCTAGAGCAGCTGATTTGTAATCAGCAGGTCGTGGGTTCGAGTCCCTCCATCGGCTCATATTTTCAGAAAGTTTTGGGGAGATACTCAAGCGGCCAACGAGGACAGACTGTAAATCTGTTGGTTTCACCTTCGCAGGTTCGAATCCTGCTCTCCCCACAACCAAGTCGGATAATTTCGGGTTTGGATTGAAATAATTAATAAGCGGAAGTAGCTCAGTTGGTAGAGCGTCAGCCTTCCAAGCTGAATGTCGCCGGTTCGAACCCGGTCTTCCGCTCTTTTTTATTTTAATTTGTGCTTGATTTGCCGACGTAGCTCAGGGGTAGAGCGTTTCCTTGGTAAGGAAAAGGTCACGAGTTCAATTCTCGTCGTTGGCTCAATTTTAAAGTCTCAAAACCTGGTTTTGTTGGCTTTTTATGTTGTTATAAACGTTAACACTAATATATAACTAAGATTAAATAATTTACTACTATGGCAAAGGAAAATTTTGATCGTTCCAAACCGCACTTAAATATCGGTACAATTGGTCACGTCGATCACGGAAAAACTACACTTACAGCTGCTATTACTAAAGTTCTTGCAGATAAAGGTTATTCGGAAGCTAGTGCTTTTGATCAAATTGATAATGCACCAGAGGAAAAAGAGCGTGGTATTACCATTAACTCTTCTCACGTTGAATATCAAACTGAAAATCGTCACTATGCTCACGTTGACTGTCCTGGTCACGCGGATTACGTAAAGAACATGGTTACTGGTGCTGCTCAAATGGACGGCGCTATCTTAGTTGTTGCAGCTACTGATGGTCCAATGCCTCAAACTCGTGAGCACATTTTGCTTGGACGTCAAGTTGGTATTCCTAGAATTGTTGTTTTCTTGAACAAAGTAGACCTTGTTGATGATGAGGAGCTTTTAGAGTTAGTTGAAATGGAAGTAAGAGATTTGCTTTCTTTCTATGAATATGATGGTGATAATGGTCCTGTAATCTCTGGATCTGCTTTAGGTGCTTTGGAAGGTGACGAAAAGTGGGCAAACACAGTTATGGACTTGATGAATGCAGTGGATGATTGGATCGAATTGCCTGAGCGTGATGTTGAGAAAGATTTCTTAATGCCTGTTGAAGATGTATTTTCAATTACTGGTCGTGGAACTGTTGCTACTGGTCGTATTGAGACTGGTGTAGCTAATACAGGTGATCCTGTTGAAATAAATGGTATGGGTGCTGAAAACCTTAAATCTACAATTACTGGAGTTGAAATGTTCCGTAAAATTTTAGATAGAGGTGAAGCTGGTGATAATGTTGGTATCTTGTTAAGAGGTATTGAGAAAAGCCAAATTTCTAGAGGTATGGTAATTGCTAAGCCAGGATCTATCAAGCCGCATGGAAAATTCAAAGCTGAGGTTTATATCTTGAAAAAAGAAGAAGGTGGACGTCATACTCCATTCCATAACAACTACAGACCTCAATTTTATGTGAGAACTACAGATGTTACTGGTACAATAAACCTTCCTGATGGAGTTGAAATGGTTATGCCTGGTGATAACTTAACTATTACAGTCGATTTGATTCAGCCAATTGCATTGAATGTAGGACTTAGATTCGCTATTCGTGAAGGTGGTCGTACAGTTGGTGCAGGTCAGGTGACTGAAATTTTATAATTATTATCAATAAATAATTTATCAGTTAAGGTGTCTCATTTTGAGATACCTTAACTTTTTAAAATTCATTTTTTTTAATGCAAATTATTTTGTTTCTTTGCAAACCAAAAAAATGGAATTTATAAACGGGTTTAGCTCAGTTGGTAGAGCACTGGTCTCCAAAACCAGGTGTCGGGAGTTCGAGCCTCTCAACCCGTGCAAATCTTAGAAAGATGTCAAATTTAAAAAATTACGTTAGCGAATCATACGATGAGCTTAGAAACCATGTTACTTGGCCTACTTGGGCTGAAGGTCAAAGACTCATGGTAATTGTTGCTGTATTTTCAATCTTATTTTCACTCGCGATTTGGGGTGTTGATGAGGTTTTTAGTTATGCAATCAAACAATATTTTAACTGGGTAAAATCTTAACATTCATGTCAGAGTCAGGTTTAAAAAAATGGTATGTGGTTAGGGCGATAAGTGGCTCAGAAAATAAAGTTAAAGATTATATCGAAAAAGAGATTGCTCATCAAGGTTTGAGTGATTATGTTGAAGATATTTTGGTGCCTACAGAAAATGTTGTTCAGATCCGTAACGGAAAAAAGATTAATAAAGAAAAAGTCTATTTTCCTGGCTACATCATGGTTAATGCTAACTTGGAAGGTGAAGTCGGTCACGTTATAAAAAATGTGAACGGTGTTATAGGTTTTTTAGGTGAGACTAAAAGAGGTGATCCTGTTCCGATGAGAAAATCAGAGGTTAATAGAATGCTAGGAAAAGTCGATGAGCTTTCTACCAAGACTGAAAATGTTGCAATTCCGTTTAATGTTGGTGAGTCGGTTAAAGTAGTAGATGGGCCTTTCAATAGTTTTGCAGGGACAATTGAAAAAATAAACGAAGAGAAAAGAAAGCTTCAGGTTATGGTGAAAATATTTGGCAGGAAAACTCCTGTTGAATTGAGCTATATGCAAGTTGAAAAAATATAAGTGTTACATAAATAAATGAGTTGTTTTTAAATATTAATGCTTCCCACTGAAAACAATTCGAACAAAAAATTTAAAAATGGCAAAAGAAGTAAGTAAAGTAGTTAAGCTCCAAGTTAGAGGGGGTGCTGCAAATCCATCGCCTCCAGTTGGACCTGCTTTAGGTGCTGCTGGTGTGAATATCATGGAATTCTGTAAGCAATTCAATGGTAGAACTCAGGATAAAGCCGGAAAAGTCTTGCCTGTAGAAATTACAGTATACAAAGATAAATCTTTCGACTTTGTTATAAAGACACCTCCAGCTGCAGTTCAGTTGATGGAAGCATCTAAGTTGAAAAAAGGATCAGGTGAACCTAACAGTAAAAAAGTTGGTTCTGTAACTTGGGATCAAGTCAAAGCAATTGCAGAAGATAAAATGCAGGATTTGAATGCATTTACTGTAGAATCTGCTATGAAAATGGTAGCTGGTACAGCTAGATCTATGGGTATAACTGTAAAAGGTAACGCACCATTTTAAAAAAACGAAATTGATATGACGAAAATAACTAAAAAGCAAAAAGAAGCAGAATCAAAAATAGACAAGTCTAAGACTTATTCGGTTGCTGATGCTTCTGCTTTGTTGAAAGATGTAGCTTATGCTAATTTCGACGAGTCTGTTGATTTAGCTGTAAGGCTGAATGTTGATCCTAGGAAAGCGAATCAAATGGTTCGAGGTGTTGTAACGCTTCCTCATGGAACTGGTAAAGACGTTAAAGTCTTGGCCTTGGTTACACCAGATAAAGCTAAAGAAGCTGAAGAAGCTGGAGCAGATTACGTTGGTCTTGACGAATACCTAGAGAAAATTAAAGGTGGCTGGACAGATGTAGATGTAATTGTTACCATGCCAAGTGTGATGGGTAAATTAGGTCCTTTAGGCCGAGTACTTGGTCCAAGAGGTTTAATGCCTAACCCTAAAACAGGTACTGTAACAATGGATGTTGCAAAAGCAGTGTCTGATGTAAAAGCTGGTAAAATCGATTTTAAGGTTGATAAAACTGGAATCGTTCACGCTTCTGTTGGAAAAGCATCTTTTGATGCAGATAAAATTGCTGGAAACGCAAGAGAATTACTAACTACTCTGGTAAAACTTAAACCTTCAGTTGTTAAAGGTACATATATAAAAAGTATCCACATAGCAACAACGATGAGTCCAAGTATTCAAATAGATACGAAAAGATTTACAGAGCAATAATTTTAAGTTATGACAAGAGAAGAGAAATCTATAGTAATACAAGATTTAACTACAAAGTTAGCTGATTCATCCAATGTTTATCTTGCAGATATTTCAGGACTAAATGCTTCACTAACCTCCGATTTGAGAAGAGCTTGCTTTAAAGCTGATGTCAAATTGATGGTAGTTAAAAACACACTTCTTGCTAAGGCAATGGAGAATGTTGATAAAGAATTTGGTGAATTAACTGACATACTAAAAGGAAGCACTTCAATAATGCTTTCTGAGACAGGAAACGCGCCAGCTAAGGTTATCAAAAACTTTAGAAAGAAGAATGATAAACCACTACTTAAAGGCGCTTTTGTTGAAGAGTCTGTTTATGTTGGGGACCAATACTTAGATGCACTTGTTGATATCAAGTCTAAAGAAGAAGTAATTGGTGATATCATTGGACTTTTACAGTCGCCTGCCAAAAATGTTATTTCAGCACTTAAATCTAGTGGAGGAAAACTTTCAGGCATATTAAAAACACTTTCACAAAGAGAAGAATAAACACGCACTAATTACTAAATATTAAATTACTAAAACGATAGAAAATGGCAGAATTAAAAGATTTCGCAGAACAGTTAGTTAACTTAACAGTAAAAGAAGTTAATGAGTTAGCTGATATTTTAAAAGAAGAATATGGAATTGAGCCTGCAGCTGCTGCAGTTGCTGTAGCTGGCGGTGGTGCTGGTGGTGGCGCTGAAGAAGCTGAGGAGCAAACAGAATTTGATGTAATTCTTAAAGCACCAGGTGGTTCTAAATTGGCTGTTGTTAAACTTGTAAAAGAGTTGACAGGTCTTGGTCTTAAAGATGCAAAAGCTTTAGTTGACGGTGCTCCAGCTCCAGTTAAGGAAGGTGTTGCAAAAGATGAAGCAGAAGCGCTTAAAGCACAATTAGAAGAAGCAGGTGCTGAAGTTGAGCTTAAGTAAGCTTAATTACAGTTTTTATATTAGGTTTAGACCACAAGATTTGTTCTTGTAGGTCTAAACCATTTTGCGTATCTATACGCGACGTGTTTATTTTACTTTTTATAAGTTAATATTGCTGATGAATTTTCCATAAATTCAAAGCATTAAAATCTTTCTTAGATGTTAGCAATGCATAATGAACGAATTAGTTTTTCTTCCGTAAAAAACAAGCCGGATTATCCTGACTTTTTGGATATCCAAGTGAAATCATTTCAAGATTTTTTTCAGCTTGAAACAAAACCTGAAGAAAGATCCAACGAAGGTTTATATAATACCTTCAAAGAAAACTTTCCTATTACAGACACTAGAAATCAGTTTGTTTTAGAATTTTTAGATTACTTTGTTGACCCACCAAGATATTCTATTCAAGAATGTATCGAACGTGGGCTTACATACAGCGTGCCTCTTAAAGCACGATTAAAACTTTATTGTACAGATCCTGAACACGAAGATTTTGAAACTATTGTTCAAGATGTGTACTTAGGTACTATTCCATACATGACACCAAGCGGTACTTTTGTTATCAACGGTGCAGAACGTGTAGTTGTATCTCAATTACACAGATCGCCAGGTGTGTTTTTCGGCCAATCTTTCCATGCTAACGGAACTAAATTGTATTCTGCTAGAGTAATACCTTTTAAAGGTTCTTGGATAGAATTTGCCACAGATATAAATAGCGTTATGTACGCTTATATCGATCGTAAGAAAAAATTACCAGTTACAACTTTATTCAGAGCTATTGGCTTTGAAAGAGATAAAGATATTCTTGAAATTTTTGACTTAGCAGAAGAAGTAAAAGTTTCAAAAACCGGTCTTAAGAAATATCTTGGTAGAAAACTTGCCGCAAGAGTCCTGAATACATGGTATGAAGATTTTGTTGATGAAGACACAGGTGAAGTTGTTTCTATTGAAAGAAATGAAATTGTACTAGACCGTGATACTATTCTAGAAAAAGATCATATTGAAGAAATTCTAGAAACCGGATCAAAAACGATATTGCTTCATAAAGAAGACAATCTTACTGGAGACTACGCAATTATTTATAACACTTTACAAA
The DNA here is from genome assembly GCF_004010055.1 of Psychroflexus aestuariivivens. Taxonomy (GTDB): domain Bacteria; phylum Bacteroidota; class Bacteroidia; order Flavobacteriales; family Flavobacteriaceae; genus Psychroflexus; species Psychroflexus aestuariivivens. The sequence goes on along the minus strand of NZ_RQVT01000061.1, from coordinate 48,221 downwards.
AAGATCCTACCAATTCTGAAAAAGAAGCGGTAGAGCATATTTATAGACAATTACGTAATGCTGAACCGCCTGATGAAGAAACCGCACGTGGAATTATAGATAAATTATTTTTCTCCGATCAACGTTACAATTTAGGTGAAGTTGGGCGTTACAGAATGAATAAGAAATTAGGTCTTGATATTAGTATGGATAGCAAAGTATTAACTAAGCTAGACATTATTACAATTATCAAATACCTTATTGAATTAGTAAATTCTAAAGCTGAAGTAGATGATATAGACCACCTTTCTAATCGACGTGTTAGAACTGTTGGAGAACAATTATCACAACAATTTGGTGTTGGTTTAGCCAGAATGGCTAGAACAATCCGTGAAAGAATGAATGTTAGAGATAATGAAGTCTTTACACCGATCGACTTGATTAATGCAAAAACATTGTCATCTGTAATCAATTCTTTCTTTGGAACTAACCAGTTGTCTCAGTTTATGGATCAAACCAATCCATTAGCAGAATTAACAAATAAAAGAAGACTTTCAGCTCTTGGACCTGGTGGTTTGTCTAGAGAGAGAGCAGGTTTCGAAGTTCGTGATGTTCATTATACACACTACGGAAGACTTTGCCCTATTGAAACCCCTGAAGGTCCAAACATTGGTTTAATTTCTTCAATGTCTGTTTACGGAAAAGTCAACAGCATGGGATTCATTGAAACTCCATATCGAAAAGTTGAAAATGGCAAAATAGATTTTCAATCAGAACCACTTTATCTTTCAGCTGAAGAAGAAGAAGAGAAACTAATCGCACAAGCCAATATTCCAATTGACGAAGACGGAACAATTACTCCAGAAAGAGTTATTGCTCGAATGGAAGGTGACTTTCCTGTTGTAGACCCAAAGGAGGTAGATTATATTGATGTTGCTCCAAACCAGATTTCATCAATTTCAGCCTCATTAATTCCATTTTTGGAACATGATGATGCTAACCGTGCTTTGATGGGCTCAAACATGATGCGTCAAGCACTTCCTTTACTGAGAGTAGATGCGCCAATCGTCGGAACTGGCTTAGAAAGACGTGTTGCACAAGATTCAAGAGTTTTGATCAATGCTGAAGGCGAGGGAACTGTGAAATATGTCGATGCTAGAAAAATTATTATCGAATACGATCGCACTGAAGATGAAAGATTAGTCAGTTTTGATACGGATGACAAAACTTACGATTTAATAAAATTCAGAAAAACAAATCAAGGTTCAACTATTAACTTGAAACCTATTGTTCGTATTGGTGATCGCGTTTCTAAGGGACAAGTATTGTGTCAAGGTTACGCAACAGATAATGGTGAATTAGCTTTAGGTAGAAACATGAAAGTGGCATTCATGCCATGGAAAGGTTATAACTTTGAGGATGCTATTGTACTTTCTGAACGCGTTGTCAAAGACGATATTTTAACCTCAGTTCATATTGATGAATACTCTCTTGAAGTTAGAGATACAAAACTTGGTAATGAAGAATTAACCAGTGATATACCAAATGTTTCTGAAGAAGCTACCAAAGATTTGGATGAACATGGTATGATCCGAATTGGTGCTGAAATCAAACCAGGAGATATTTTGATTGGTAAAATCACGCCTAAAGGAGAAAGTGATCCAACACCAGAGGAAAAATTACTAAGAGCTATCTTTGGTGACAAAGCTGGTGATGTTAAAGATGCTTCATTGAAAGCATCTCCATCTCTTAACGGTGTTGTTATCGATAAGAAGTTATTCACAAGAGCAGTAAAAGATAAACGAAAAAGAGCTCAGGATAAACAAGAAATCGATAAACTTGAAGCTAAATATCAAGTAAAATTCGAAGAACTAAGAAATAGATTGATTGAAAAATTATTCAATCTTGTTGGAGGTAAAACCGCTCAGGGTGTTCAAAATGATTTAGGGGAAGATACTTTACCGAAAGGTAAAAAGTACACTTTAAAAATGTTGAATTCTGTCGAAGATTTCAGTCATTTAACTAAAGGAACTTGGACAACCGATAAATCAACAAATGCTCTTGTTGCTGATTTACTTCACAACTACAAAATTAAATTGAATGATCTTCAAGGTAATTTAAGAAGAGAAAAATTCACAATTACTGTAGGAGATGAATTGCCTTCTGGTATTTTAAAACTTGCTAAAATTTACGTTGCTAAAAAGCGTAAATTGAAAGTTGGTGATAAAATGGCTGGCCGTCACGGAAACAAAGGTATTGTTGCAAAAATCGTTAGAGAAGAAGATATGCCATTCCTAGATGATGGAACGCCAGTAGATATTGTATTGAATCCACTTGGTGTACCATCTCGTATGAATATCGGTCAGATTTATGAAACCGTATTAGGTTGGGCAGGTCAGAAGCTTGGCAAAAAGTTTGCAACACCAATTTTTGATGGTGCAACTTTAGATCAAATTAATGAATTGACAGACGAAGCTGGAATTCCAAGATTTGGTCATACCTACCTTTTCGATGGAGGAACTGGTGAAAGATTCGACCAACCTGCAACAGTAGGTGTGATTTACATGTTGAAACTAGGTCACATGATCGAAGATAAAATGCATGCGAGATCTATCGGACCTTACTCATTGATTACACAGCAACCACTTGGTGGTAAAGCACAATTTGGTGGTCAGCGTTTTGGTGAAATGGAAGTTTGGGCACTCGAAGCTTATGGCGCATCTAGCACACTGAGAGAAATTTTGACAGTAAAATCTGATGATGTTATAGGAAGAGCCAAAACTTATGAAGCAATCGTAAAAGGTGAACCAATGCCAGAACCAGGACTGCCTGAATCATTCAACGTATTGATGCATGAATTGAAAGGTCTGGGATTAGATATCAGATTAGAAGAGTAATAAACAATCCCACTTATCGTGGGATTGCTTATCACATTATATTACAATAATTCTTTAGCACTTGTATTATGACAAGAAATAATGATAAGAATACACAAAAGAGATTTAATAAAATCTCTATTGGTTTATCTTCACCTGAAAGTATTTTAGCAGAATCCAGAGGGGAAGTTTTAAAACCAGAAACAATTAATTACCGAACTCACAAGCCAGAAAGAGATGGATTGTTTTGTGAAAGAATTTTTGGCCCAGTCAAAGATTATGAATGTGCTTGTGGTAAATACAAAAGAATTCGCTACAAAGGGATTGTTTGCGATCGTTGTGGTGTTGAAGTTACCGAGAAGAAGGTAAGAAGAGACCGCGTTGGTCACATTAACTTAGTAGTTCCTGTAGCACACATTTGGTATTTCAGATCTTTACCAAATAAAATTGGCTACCTTCTTGGTATTCCTTCCAAGAAACTCGACATGATTATTTACTATGAAAGGTATGTAGTTATTCAACCTGGTGATGCTAAGAATGAAGAAGGTGAGCCTCTTAAAAAAATGGACTTCTTAACAGAAGAAGAATACCTGAATATTTTAGATGAACTTCCGCAAGAAAATCAATATTTAGACGATGAAGATCCAAATAAATTCATCGCAAAAATGGGTGCTGAATGTCTTCTGGAAATATTAAAGCGTTTAGATTTAGATGAGCTTTCTTACGACTTAAGACACAAGGCAAACAACGAAACTTCTAAGCAGAGGAAAACTGAAGCTCTAAAACGTCTTCAGGTTGTTGAAGCTTTAAGAGATTCAAAAAACAATAGAGAGAATAATCCTGAGTGGATGATCATGAAAGTGATTCCTGTAACTCCACCAGAATTAAGACCTCTTGTGCCGCTTGATGGTGGTCGTTTTGCTACTTCAGATTTAAATGATCTTTATAGAAGAGTAATTATTAGAAATAATCGTTTAAAACGATTAATGGAAATAAAAGCGCCTGAAGTTATTCTTAGAAATGAAAAACGTATGCTTCAGGAATCTGTAGATTCTTTATTTGACAACACAAGGAAATCTTCTGCTGTCAAAACTGATTCTAACAGACCATTGAAATCACTCTCTGATTCCTTAAAAGGAAAGCAAGGACGTTTCAGACAAAACCTTCTTGGTAAGCGTGTGGATTATTCTGCCCGTTCTGTCATCGTTGTTGGACCAGAAATGAAAATGTTCGAATGTGGATTGCCAAAAGATATGGCAGCAGAACTTTACAAGCCTTTCGTCATCAGAAAACTGATTGAAAGAGGAATTGTAAAAACTGTAAAATCTGCTAAGAAAATAATTGACAAAAAAGAGCCTGTTGTTTGGGATATTCTTGAAAACGTACTGAAAGGACACCCTGTGTTGCTTAACCGTGCTCCAACCCTTCACAGACTTGGTATACAAGCATTCCAGCCAAAATTAATTGAAGGAAAAGCAATTCAATTGCACCCATTGGTTTGTACTGCATTCAACGCCGATTTCGATGGTGACCAAATGGCAGTTCATTTACCTCTAGGGCCAGAAGCAATTCTTGAAGCTCAGTTATTGATGTTGGCATCACACAGTATTTTGAATCCAGCTAACGGATCTCCAATTACTGTACCTTCTCAAGATATGGTTCTTGGCTTGTATTATATGACAAAACCTAGAAAATCTACTCCAGAACATACTGTAAAAGGTGAAGGTTTGAGATTTTATTCAGAAGAAGAGGTCAATATTGCTTATAATGAAAAACAAGTAGACTTAAATGCTTTAATAACAATAAGAGCAAACGACCTTGATGAACAAGGAAATATTGTTAAGAAAAATATTGAAACAACTGTTGGTCGTGTTTTGTTTAATGAAACTATACCAGACAGTGTTGGTTTTATAAATGACGTGATGACCAAAAAAGCACTCCGTGATGTTATTGCACGTGTGCTTAAGAAAACTTCAGTTCCTGAAACTGCAGAATTTTTAGATGAAATCAAAAATCTTGGTTATACGTTTGCATTCAGAGGTGGTTTGTCATTCTCATTAGGTGATATTATTATTCCAGAGGAAAAACAATCCATGATTGATGATGCAAATCAAGAAGTTGAAGGTGTAATTGGAAACTATAACATGGGTCTGATTACTAACAACGAGAGATACAACCAAGTTATTGATATTTGGACTGCTACAAATGCAAACTTGACAGAATTGGCAATGAAGCGAATTCGTGAAGACAAACAAGGTTTCAACTCTGTATTTATGATGTTGGATTCTGGTGCGCGTGGTTCCAAAGAACAAATTCGTCAGTTAACTGGTATGCGTGGTTTGATGGCTAAGCCTAAAAAATCCACTTCAGCTGGAGGTGAAATTATTGAAAACCCGATTTTATCTAACTTTAAAGAAGGACTTTCAATTTTAGAATATTTCATTTCTACTCACGGTGCGCGTAAAGGTCTTGCCGATACCGCTTTGAAAACTGCTGATGCTGGTTATTTAACTAGACGTTTGGTCGATGTTTCTCAAGATGTGATTGTAAGAGAAGAAGATTGTGGAACACTTCGTGGAATCGATGTTTCAGCACTAAAAAAGAACGACGAAGTTGTAGAAAGTTTAGCTGAAAGAATCGTTGGTAGAACTGCTCTCGATGATGTTATTGATCCAATTTCTCAAGAGTTAATTGTAGAAGCTGGTGTTGAAATAAATGAAGATGCAGCTGATAAAATAGAAAATTCAGCTTTAAATTCAGTTGAAGTTCGTTCCCCATTAACTTGTGAAGCTAAGAAAGGAATCTGTGTAAAATGTTATGGTAGAAACCTTTCAACTAACAAAACGGTTCAAAAAGGTGAAGCTGTTGGCGTTGTTGCTGCACAATCTATTGGAGAACCTGGTACACAGTTAACACTTAGAACATTCCACGTTGGTGGTATTGCAGGTAACATTTCAGAAGAAAACAAATTAGAAGCTAAGTTCGATGGTGTTGCAGAAATCGAAGATTTGAAAACTGTCAAAGGACAAGATAGTGACGGGAATGAAATAGATATTGTTATTTCAAGAACTTCAGAAATCAAAGTTATTGATAAAAAATCTGGTATTGCTTTAAGTACGAATGTCATTCCTTATGGTTCTCAAATTATGGTGAGTCCAGGTGATAAGATCAAAAAAGGTGATGTCATTTGTAAATGGGATCCTTATAATGGTGTGATTATTTCTGAATTCTCTGGTAAAATTGAATTTGAAAATATTACTCAAGGTCAGACTTACGAAGTTGAAAGTGACGAACAAACAGGATTCCAGGAAAAAGTAATTATAGAATCTAAAAATAAACGTAAGATTCCAACACTTCATATCAAAAATAACGAAGATGAAGTAATGAGATCCTACAATTTACCAGTTGGAGCTCACCTTATGGTTGATGATGAGGAAGAAATCAAAATCGGAAAGATTTTAGTTAAGATTCCTAGAAAATCTTCTAAAGCTGGTGATATTACAGGTGGTTTACCACGATTAACTGAGCTTTTTGAAGCTAGAAATCCTTCAAACCCAGCTGTTGTGAGTGAAATTGATGGTGTAGTTTCATTTGGAAAAATCAAAAGAGGTAACCGTGAAATCATTATCGAGTCTAAACTTGGTGAAGTTAAAAAATACTTAGTAAAACTTTCTAATCAAATCTTAGTTCAGGAAAATGATTATGTGAAAGCAGGTATGCCATTGTCAGATGGTTCTGTAACACCAGAGGACATCTTAAACATCAAAGGCCCAAGTGCTGTTCAACAATATTTGGTGAACGAAGTTCAGGAGGTCTACAGATTGCAAGGTGTACAAATTAATGACAAACACTTCGAAGTCGTAGTGAGACAAATGATGAGAAAAGTGAAAATCCAAGATTCGGGAGACACTATTTTCCTAGAAAATCAATTGGTTCACAAGGAAGATTTCATTGAAGAAAATGATAGCATTTTCGGAAAGAAAGTTGTTGAGGATGCTGGCGATAGTACAAACCTTAAGCCAGGGCAAATCGTTACTTTAAGAGAATTGAGAGATGAAAACTCTATCCTAAAAAGAGAGGACAAGCAAATTGTTTCAGCTAGAGATGCTGAATCAGCAACAGCAGCTCCGATCTTACAAGGTATTACAAGAGCGTCTTTACAAACCAAGTCATTTATTTCCGCAGCTTCTTTCCAAGAAACTACAAAAGTTCTAAATGAAGCAGCTGTTAGTGGAAAAATTGACTACTTAGAAGGATTGAAAGAGAACGTTATTGTTGGACATAGAATTCCAGCTGGAACTGGTCTTAGAGAATTCGACGACATTATCGTTGGTTCGAAAGAAGAACTAGCAACAATGATGGATAAAAAACAAGAAGTAAACGTAAATTTTAATTAGTTATGAGCGATCAAAGCGATAAAAAACAGAAGAAGCTTAATATTCAAATCGATGATGATATTGCACAAGGCATTTATAGCAATTTGGCAATTTTGAATCATTCTCAATCAGAATTTGTGTTAGACTTTGTAAATGTTATGCCAGGTTCACCTAAAAGTAAGGTGAGATCTAGAATAATATTGACACCTCAACATGCAAAACGATTGTTAAGAGCTTTGAATGATAATATCAGTCGTTTTGAGAAAAACCACGGGACAATTAAAGAACAAGATAAACCAAATATTCCAATGAATTTTGGCGGTCCAACAGGTGAAGCTTAATTAGTTAAAACTAAAATTATTCAAACAAAAAATGCCTCAAGTTGAAAAACTTGAGGCATTTTTTTATTTTAGGATTTTAAAATTTATTGAGCAGCTTTCAGTCCAAATGAAATTTTAATATTGTCATCGATAAATTTATCTCCTAAATTATCAACAAATGATTTTGACATGAATTTGATACCCCATTCAGTTCTGTCTAAAACAATTTCATCAGACATCAACTTCATTTCACTTTTATCATTAGACATAGACATATCAACAGGGAAAGAAATGTTTTTTGTTTGACCCTTTAATGTCAAATTTCCTGACATCATCATTTTTCCTTCTTTTTTGCTTACATCTGTAATTTCAAAACTTGCAGTAGGATATTTCTCAACGTTGAAGAAATCATCTTTTTTACCTTCTACAGTTCCTTTTAAGTGATTTTCCAAGTCCTTTTTGTCATCACCTTCCAAATCTTGAACAGTTATTGTTTCCATGTCCAAAACGAAACTTCCTCCTTCAATCATGCCATCTTTTACGTTTATAACACCATCTTGAAGTTTTACAATACCATTGTGCTTTCCAGTTGGTTTAGAACCAACCCAGTTTACCACAGATTCGTCAGTGTTTAAGTTGTAAGTTAATGATTCTTCGCTTTTTTCACTAGCCTTTTCAGCTTCAGATGTTTCCGTTTTTTTATCGCTTTTACAGGCGATTGTTCCTAATGCTATTGACAAAATCAATGCGGAATTTAATAATCTTCGTTTCATAATTATTTTATTTTAAATTTAATTTGTATCAATATTAATCAAAAAGCATGCTAATTATATAACTGTCATTATGACATTTTATGTGACTTGGCAATACATTTGTCAAGTTAAAAGTAAAAGTATAAAAATGACTAAAAAAAATAAAGATACAGAAGAAATTAAAGATTCTGATAAAACTACAAAAGAATCGAATAATCCTACCAATTCTGAGGAAAGAGAATCAAAAGAAAACACTTCAGAAGTTAATTCTGAATCTGAAGACGTCAATGTTGAAGCAACCGACAATACCGGAGAAGAACTTTCTAAAGAAGAAAAACTTCAGATTGAGCTAGATGCCAAAAATGATAAGTATTTACGCCTATTTGCTGAATTTGAAAATTATAAAAGAAGAACTTCTAAGGAACGAATTGAGCTTTTTAAGACTGCAAGTCAAGAAGTTATGCAGTCTTTGCTGCCAGTTTTAGACGATTTTGACAGAGCACTAAACGAAATAAGAAAATCTTCTGACAAAACAGTTTCTGAAGGTATAGAATTGATTCATAATAAACTTAGAGAAACTCTTTACAGCAAAGGCTTGGAAGAAATGAATGTCAAATCTGGTGACAATTTTGATTCTGATTTACATGAAGCAATCACGCAAGTACCAGCACCTAGCGAAGACTTGAAAGGGAAAATCATTGATGTAGTTGAAAAAGGTTATACACTTGGGGAAAAAATTATCAGATTTCCTAAAGTTGTTACCGGTAAATAGAAATTTATGAAAGACGATTATTACGATATATTAGGAATTAGTAAAAGTGCTTCTCAGGCAGAAATTAAGAAAGCCTATCGAAAGATGGCAGTTAAATTTCACCCTGACAAAAATCCGGGTGACGAAGAAGCCGAAACTAAATTTAAGAAAGCAGCTGAAGCATACGAAGTTTTAGGGAATGAAGAAAAAAGACGTAAATATGACCAGTTTGGTCATAGTGCTTTTGACGGTTCTCAAGGTTTCGGGGGCGGCGGTATGGATATGGATGACATATTCAGCCAATTTGGAGATATTTTTGGCAGTGCCTTTGGCGGCGGTCGCTCAAGCGGATTTTCAGGATTCGGTGGTGGTTTCGGCGGACAAAGTGGCAGAAGTAAAGGCGGGAATTTAAGAATTCGTGTAAGTCTGACACTCGAAGAAGTTGCTAATGGCGTTGACAAAAAAATTAAAGTTTCTAGAAAGAAAAAACCTGACGATACAACTTTCAAAACTTGTACAACTTGTAAGGGTTCTGGGCAAGTCACGCGTGTTACCAATACTATTTTAGGTAGAATGCAGACTGCTTCACCATGTACTGCGTGTGGCGGATCTGGTCAGATCTTAGATAAAAAAGGAAGTGGAACAGATGCTCACGGACTTAAAATGACCGAGGAAATGGTATCTATTAAAATACCAGCTGGTGTTGAAGATGGCATGCAATTAAAAGTTTCAGGTAAAGGGAACGAACCTGTAGGAAATGGTATACCTGGAGATCTGATTGTTTTAATTGAAGTGAAAGAACATGAACACCTGAAACGAGACGGTGAAAATCTTCACTACGATTTGTACATTAGCTTTGCTGAAGCAGCTCTTGGCGCAAGTAAAGAAATCCAGACCGTGTCAGGAAAAGTTCGAATTAAGGTAGAACCAGGAGTACAAAGCGGTAAAATTTTGAGGTTAAGAAATAAAGGTTTACCAAACTTAAATGGTTATGGTATTGGCGATTTGTTGGTTCATACAAATGTTTGGACACCACAAACGCTAAACAAAGAGCAAAAAGAGTTTTTTGAAAAAATGGTGGGAGACACAAACTTTGAACCTGATCCCAAAAAATCTGATAAATCCTTCTTTGAAAAAGTAAAAGATATGTTTTCTTAAACAAGTTAACAAAAATTTATATATATTTGAACATCACTAAAAATTTTTAGTGATGTTTTTCTTTTTCATAGCAATTTTTTTCCCATCCTATTTTTCATAGGGTGGGTTTTGTTTTTATGAAATTCCATTCTCTTCAAAACAAAAATAAATCTCGTTGCCGAACAATTTCAGAACACTTATATTTAAACCTTAAAATTTAATTTTAATTATGGCGAAAATTTTAATCATCGAAGATGAAGATGCGATTAGACGTGTGTTGAAAAAAATCCTTTTGGAAGAAGAAAAATCCTATGAAGTTGAAGAAGCTGAAGATGGACTTTCTGGTATAGAATTAATCAAAAAAAATGAATATGATTTGGTACTCTGCGATATCAAAATGCCTAAAATGGATGGAATAGAAGTGCTATCAGCGACCCAAAAAATTAAACCTGAAATACCAATTGTAATGATTTCTGGTCACGGTAATCTAGAAACTGCAGTTGAAACGATGAAAATGGGAGCTTTCGATTATATATCTAAACCACCAGATTTAAATCGCCTTTTGAATACTGTTAGAATTGCATTGGATCACAATCATTTAGCTCAAGAAAACAAACAGTTGAAAAAGAAAGTGAGCAAAAGTTTTGAAATGGTTGGCAACTCTGAAGAATTGACTCATATCAAATCTATGATTGAAAAAGTGGCACCAACCGACGCTAGAGTTTTGATTACTGGTGAAAACGGTACAGGCAAAGAATTGGTGGCGCACTGGCTTCATGAAAAAAGTGACAGACATAAGAAACCCTTTATTGAAGTGAATTGTGCAGCAATTCCTTCAGAGTTAATTGAAAGCGAACTTTTTGGTCATTTGAAAGGTGCATTTACTTCAGCAAATAAAGATCGTGCTGGTAAATTTGAAGCTGCCAATGGTGGTACAATTTTTTTAGATGAAATCGGTGACATGAGTTTGTCTGCCCAGGCCAAAGTTTTAAGAGCACTTCAGGAAAGCAAAGTTCAGCGCGTTGGTAGTGATAAAGATATCAAAGTTGATGTGCGTGTCATTGCCGCAACCAACAAAAATTTAAAAGAAGAAATAGAACAAAAAAGATTTCGTGAAGATTTATATCATCGTTTGGCTGTCATAATTATAAACGTCCCTGCGCTCAATGAACGTCGAGATGATATCCCTGTTTTAGTAGAATATTTTGCTGAAAAAATAGCCAGCGAACAAGGAAATAAACCTAAGAAATTTACAGACGATGCTCAAAACCTATTAAAAACTTTAGATTGGACTGGAAATATTAGAGAATTGAGAAATGTAGTAGAAAGACTTATTATTTTAGGAGACAAAAAGATTACTGCAGATGACGTTAAAACTTTTGTTCAAATTAAAAAATAATTCAGTTTTTTGGAGGAGTATATTTTAGAAAATACATAATATCTCCACTTGGATGCTTCCAATCTTTCAGCAATTCAAATCCATAACGTCGATAAGCGACACTCACTTTTCTAATGCGAGTTTCAGCATAAATTGGCAATTGCAAAGCTTTGGAGATTCTGAACATTTCGTCCTTCATTTTGTAAGGCGTTTTGTCACTTGTATTTCCACGAGCATCGGGCAAAATTCCCCAAAACCAGCAGTAAAGAAACTCACCTTCATTTGGTCGTTGTTGTCTTACAAATTTTTGAGATTTTAAAGCTTTCAATCCCTTTTTAATACCTGTAACATTGATAGCTAACTTCAAGTCGTTTAGTAATTCTGTCCAAAAACCATCGCCTTTACCATCCATTTTGAAAAAAATAGCGATTCCCCGACCATCATCAGAAACTAAAAGTGCATCTTTTTTGATTGCTTTTTCAATCATATGTTTGGCTAAATACCTAAAACGCCATTCTTTTTTAGAATCATCCTTTACAATTTCCATAGAAGTTGGAATTTCTTGTAAAATCTGTGCTACATGCTCAATCACTTCACCTTTGTCGTAATCTTTCTTCAAAATCAGTCGTTTTTTTAGAGTTCAAATATAATTTAAAATACTAACTCAGCCATTTCATTTCCCAATACTATTTAAAAATTGGGTTTAACCTTCTTCTGAAAAATTTAGCTTAAAATATTACAGCATTTTCCTATAAATTGATGTCAAAGCTTACTTTTGCAAACTAAATTTTGTCATTTGAATTTATCGCTTTACACCAAAGAGTTTTCTAAAAACTTAAACTTGGCTTTTCCAATTATGATGGGGCAGTTAGGTCATGTCTTGGTCGGTTTTATAGATAATTTAATGATAGGACAACTTGGGGCTGCACCTCTGGCTGCAGTTTCTTTAGGAAATACATTGGTGTTTTTTGCCTTGTTTTTGGGGATAGGTTTTAGTTTTGCTATTACACCACTAATTGCTGAAGCAGATGGTGAAGGAAATGCTCAAAAAGGACGGGCTTATTTTCAACATGGATTGATTATGTGCACTGTCAATGGTGTAATTTTGTTTTTGCTGTTATTCTTAGCCAAACCCATTTTACAAATGATGGATCAACCACCAGATGTTGTTGATTTGGCTTTGCCATACCTTGACATAGTGGCATTTTCCTTAATTCCGTTAATGATTTTTCAAGGGTTTAAGCAGTTTGCTGATGGTTTGTCAATGACAAAATACGCCATGTATGCTACGCTTTTGGCAAATATTGTAAATGTAATTTTTAATTATTTGTTGATTTATGGTGTTTGGTTTTTTCCAAGATTAGAACTTGAGGGTGCAGCCATCGGAACACTAATTTCTCGTGTGTTCATGCTTTTGCTTTTATATTTCATTTTGAGCCGTCGTCCAAAACTGAAATCTTACTTCATTCTAATGAAAAGACCATTAAGCAAAAATATTTTTAGGAGACTTGTCAATTTAGGTTTTCCAACAGCTTTACAAATGTTGTTTGAAGGTGGAATTTTTACCGCTACAGTTTTGCTTGCTGGAACTTTAGGAACCAATCCACAAGCTGCGAATCAAATTGCATTGAATTTAGCTTCCATGACTTTTATGATTGCCGTTGGACTTGGCGTTACTGCAACAATTCGAGTCGCCAACCAGAAAGGAAAACAACAATTTAAGACTTTGCGAGACGTTGCTTTCTCCATCTTTCTTCAAGTTTTTTTGATTGAAAGTATTTTCGCTTTAGGATTTATTTTGATGAAAAATTTCTTACCAACTTTATATATTGACGATGCAGAAGTTATTGTATTAGCTTCACAGCTTTTAGTTATTGCAGCACTTTTTCAATTGAGTGATGGTCTGCAAGTTACTATTTTAGGTGCTTTGCGCGGACTTCAGGATGTAAAAATTCCAACCTTGATATGTTTCATCGCATATTGGCTCATTGGCTTCCCAGTATCATATTTTGCAGGAAAAGCAGACGTTTTGGGAAGTAGCGGAATTTGGTTAGGTTTACTTTCAGGTTTGACTGCATCTGCAATAATGTTGTATATTCGTTTTAACTATTTATCTAAACAACAAATTGAAAAATTCGATTTGAAAAACATAACTTCATAATGAAATTACCAAGGTTTATTTTAGGCGATAACACAGATTTGCCAGAATCTATTTTTATAATTCATACTGAATTTCCTAGATTTATCATTGATTTGAAAACAGATGAAATAGAATGGCTAGAAGAATTTGATGTGGACAATCAAGAAGAGTTAATTGAAGAAACTAATAATTTAATTAAAGAAGCTTCTGAGTTTTACGACCGAGAAGTTGAAAGATATCAGTAATGATAGAAAAGTTGAAGCAATTAGATACTGAACTTTTTTTATATCTCAATAATCTAGGAATCAAAGAATGGGATTGGTTTTGGGTGTTTATCACCGAAAAAGAGATTTCAATGCCACTTTATGCAATTTTATTATTCTTAGTTTTTAGAGCTTTAAAAGCTAAGGGGCTTTTAATTACGATTTTAATTGTTGGTGTGATGGTGGCTTTTACCGATCAATTTGCAAATATTTTCAAAGACACCTTCGAAAGACCAAGACCTTGCAACGAAGATTTCATAGAACATGGGCGTTTTTTAGCTAAACGGTGTGGAAAATATGGCTATTTTTCTGGACATGCTATCAGTTCTTTTGCCGTGGCTGTGTTGATTGGCAATCTTTTGAAAAAGCACTATAAAAATATTATGCTTTGGCTATTGATTTGGGCTTTTTTTGTAACCTACAGCAGAATTTACATTGGCGTGCATTATCCAGGTGACATTTTGACTGGAGGTATTATTGGTGTTCTTGTTGGCTACGGTTTGTATCGATTGCATTTGGTGCTACAAAGCAAATTCAACGTAAGGCAAGATTAGTTTTGATTTAGTAAATCGAGTAAATATTCCGCAGCTTCAAAAGGCGTAGTTTCGTTGGCCTCAATCTTTCTAAATATTTCTGGCAATGCTTTTTTTATAGTTTCATTTTGATAAAAATTCTTTTTCAAAGCATCTTCAATACTTTGTTTGAGCCAAAATTTATTTTGATCAATTCGTTTTTGTTCAAAATAACCATTGTTTTTAGTGGTTTCAAAATATTTTGAAATCATGCTCCAAACTTTATCAATACCTTCATTTTTCAGTGCACTTGCTAACTTTACTTTGGGAGACCAACCGTTTTGTTTTGCAGGATACATATGCAGCGCCCGATTGAATTCTACTTTAGCATTTTTCGCCGCTTTTATATTTTCACCATCTGCTTTATTGATAACAATCGCATCTGCCATTTCTATAATGCCGCGCTTAATGCCTTGTAGTTCATCGCCAGCACCGGCTAATTTCAGAAGTAAAAAGAAATCTGTCATGCTGTGAACCGCCGTTTCACTTTGTCCAACGCCAACGGTTTCTACTAAAATGACATCATAACCAGCAGCTTCACATAGCAGAATACTTTCACGGGTTTTTCTTGCCACGCCACCAAGCGATTCGCCTGAGGCTGTTGGACGAATGAATGCATTTTGTTCCAAAACTAATTTTTCCATACGTGTTTTGTCACCCAAAATACTACCACGCGTTATTGAACTTGTTGGATCAACTGCTAGGACGGCTACCTTTTTTCCTTCAGAAATAAGTTGTAGACCAAAACTTTCTATAAATGTGCTTTTACCAACGCCTGGAACACCAGTAATTCCAATTCTAATGGATTTATTGGCGTGAGGTAAGCAAGATTTGATAATTGTTTTTATGTTGGAGTTGTGCTTTTTTTGTTGACTTTCAATTAATGTAATAGCGCGACTTAATGCAGTTTTATTACCGTCTAAAATCTTCTGAATCAGATCTTCCACATCTATTTTTTGCCTCCGCAATGCTTTAATTCTTTCAGCTGAAGTTTGGCTTAAATTCGTGCTGGTGGCACTTTCGTTTTCAGGAAGTGCGGATTTATTTGTTTCTTTTGAAGACATTTAATCTTAGATTTAGTACAAATTTATGAATTCATTTTTTTAAACAGTCATTGCGATTAGTATATTCGAATGAACTTTTAAAAAAAATAAAATGGAGACACTTTATACAGCGAAAGCAACAGCTAAAGGCGGCAGAAAAGGCCACGTAAAAACTGAAGACGGACCGATAGATTTACCTTTAAGTATGCCAAAAGGACTTGGTGGAGATGGTGGCGATGGTGTAAATCCAGAGCAACTTTTTGGCTCTGCTTATTCTGCTTGTTTTGGTAGTGCTTTGGGCTTAGTCGCTTCTAAACATAAAGTAGATTTAGGCGATTTTAGCGTTACAGCGAATGTGAGTATCGGGAAAACCGACGAGGGAGATTTACAACTTGCGGTCGTTCTAGATTCATATTTGCCAGGTGTTGATGATATTGAAACTGGCGAAAAGTTAGTTAATGAAGCTCATGAAGTATGTCCGTTTTCTCGTGCGACAAGAGATAATATTGATGTGACTTTGAATTTACTCAGAGACGAGTAATTCATTCTATAATATTTTAGATTTCTTATCAAGAAAGTAAAAAACGAGGTTTATCCTCGTTTTTTTTATTTTCACTTTTCACTTCAATCTATTCAATTTAGAAATTTGTTTAAATTTTTTATGAAAATATAATTTTTGAAAGCTAGATAATATCTAATTCAATTCGTATACAATCAGTTGGTTATGTTTATTTTTTTAGAATAAAAATAAATCAGTGAATCAGACAAATTTTAAATTCAACTTAAACCTGTATAATATTCAACGATTTTTTTAGTTATAATTTAACCTTGTGGCTTTTTCTAAGTCTTAGTGAACCAAAAAATTATAACCAATCATGCCAAAACTCCTATTTGCCCTTTGCTTTATTTTGTTTACAAGTTTACTTTCAGCTCAAGAATACACAATTTCTGGTAGAATTATCGATAAAACCACAAATCAAACTTTATCTTCAGCTACAATTTATGCTGAAAGTGTTCAGGATTCAACCATGTTGAATTATACAATCTCAGATAAATCGGGTGATTTTTCAGTTGAAATTAAAACGAAATCTCCTAAAATTAGACTAAATGTAAGTTATACAGGAATGCAGCCTTATCAAAATATTATCGAATTGACCGATTCTGAAATTGATTTAGGAGACATCAAAATGCAAGAAATGGCTAGCAATCTTGACGAAGTAATTCTAAAAGTCGACCGCTCCCCAATTACCATAAAACAAGATACTTTGGAATTTAATGCAGCTTCTTTTAAGACCCGTCCCAATGCCAATTTGGAAGAAACACTAAAAGAATTGCCAGGGGTTGAAGTCGATGCTTCAGGAAATATAACAGTAAACGGAAAGCCAGTTCAGAGAATAATGGTCAATGGTAAAGAGTTTTTTGGTGATGATCCAAAAATTGCTACGAAAAATTTACCAAAAGAAATTATCAATAAAATCCAAGTTGTCGATACGAAAACGAAATCCCAGGAATTTACGGGAGAAGAAGGAGATTCTGAAAACAAAACCATCAATATTACCATTGACGAAGATAAAAATCGCGGTTTCTTCTCACGTGCAACTGTTGGCGGTGGTACAGATGAGCGTTATGAAATGAGTGGTATTGCTAATTATTTTCAAAATGAAAGACGTCTTAGTATTTTGGCAAGCTCTAATAATATAAACAGTTCTGGGTTTAGTTTTGACGAAGTTTACGATGCTATGGGCAGTCGGGCTTATTCAGTGACAAGAAATTCAGGAGGTAGTTTTGGTATCAACGGAATAAATTTTGGCAATAATAACGGGATCACCAAATCAGAAACTGCTGGACTAAACTTTGTAGATGAATGGGATGATAAATACGAAATTTCTACAGATTATTTTTACGGTGGCAATGAAACAAGAACAAGGACTTCAACAAGAAGAGAAAATATTTTGCCAGATCGAAACTTTTTTTCAAATTCAGAAAATAGTTCGATAAGAGATAATGATTCTCATAGAGGAAACATGGATTTTTCTATAGAACCAGATACACTAACTAGAATTTCTATTCGTCCCTCTATCAATATCAACAAAGGGACATCTCAAAGCTCGAATACCTCAGAATCATTAGATGAAAATGGAGATTTGTTCAACTCTTCTATAAGTGAAAATAATTCAGAAAACACCAGTTTAAACTTTAATAATAATCTATATGCGACTCGTAAATTTGGTGATCGTGGTGCATTCGTAAGTTTGAATTTTAGAAATAGGAACAGCAAAACCGAAAGTGATAACTTTTTCTTTTCTGAACGGCAAACCTTTGGAGATAATGCCAATACAGAAATCCAAGACCAATTGATTTCAGAAGACAATCATTCAGATTCTTACGAACTTGGTGCTAGATATCGTGCTGTAATGACCGAAAATTTGTTTTTGGATTTTTCATACTCATATGAAATTGAATCAAGTAAAAATGAAAGGAGCGTTTTTGATTTTAATGATAGTACAAATGATTATTCAGATTTCAATGAAAATTTGAGTAATGAGTTTGAAGTGAAAGGGGAAAAACATATTCCAAGTTTTGGATTGCAATATGAAGGAGAAAAATTACGAACTGGATTTGATGTGGGATTGCTAAATACCAGTTTGAAAACAGAAAATCTGATTCAAAATGTTGGTTTCGATAATGATTTCAATAATCTTTTTGCAAGTGCTAATATTCGATATAGTTTTGAGAAGTCTAAAAGGCTGAGTTTTTATTACAGAAATAGTACAGATATTCCTAATGTGCAGCAATTACAACCAGTTAGAATTCAAACCAATCCATTGAATGTCATCGAAGGTAATCCAAATTTGAAACCTTCTTTTAGTCAAAGGATTAGTGCCAATTTCAATAATTTCGATTTTAAAACCAGATCTGGATATGGTTTCTACGCAAATTATACCTACATAACTGATCAGGTTGTTTCAGTAAATTTCACCGACGAAGATTTATTGCGAACAACGACTTACGACAATATAAGTGGCGTCCAAAATGCTTACCTAAATTTTTATTATAGCAAACAAATTAAATCTGAAAATGAAGATACTTATAGGTTGCGTGGTAACATAAATGGTCGGTACGCTAAAAATTTAGGCTTTACCAACGGACAACGTTTTGAAAGTGAAAATTACGTAATATCACCAGGACTTGGTATTACCTATGAAAAAGATGAGGTTGTAACACTTACGCCACGTTTTGGAATTGATTATAACTTAAGAAATTACAACATCAACTCCGATCGAAATGAAGAATTCACCAATTTGAATTTTTCATTTGAAGCAACAACTTATTGGCCAAAAAATGTAGTGTTTGGAAATGATATCACTTATTTTAAATACGGCAATGTGGCAGCAGACTTTAGATCTACTTCATTGCAATGGAATATGAGTCTCGGTTACCAGTTTTTGGATGAAAACGCCACGTTGAAATTCAAAGTTTACGATTTGTTGGATCAAAATATCGGAACACGAAGAACAACAGGAGATGATTTTGTTCAAGATACCGACCAACTGATTTTGGAACGATATTTTATGGTGAGTTTTACTTATAAATTTAGTAAATTCGGAGGAAAGGATCCAAATAATAAACGAAGAGGTTGGTAAGTGAAATCACAATTTTGGATAAATATCTCTGCTATATTTGAAAATTTCAAAATACTTAAGAACGGCCTGCATTTTATCGATTTCTAATTCTGAAAAGAAATTTCGCCAAGAAGAAATCTGAATTTCAGGTTCAATTTTAGATTCACTTAAAGCTGTTTTACTTCGCTTTTCAATATCTAAATTTTTAAGATCAGTTTCGATATTCCAACGCTGAAAAATTTCTTCTAAAACCTTTTCAGGTGAAGTTACCAAATGTTCGTAATAAATTGTAATCCATTTTCTGTTGTTCTCAGGATGTTTCAGAACAACCGAATTAGTGATGCACCAATAAGCTGTTAGCAATTCGGCTTTCGAGGTTAAGCTTTCCAAATATTCTTGATGAATTTTGAACACTTCATTATAATGTGTTTGCGGAAGTGAGAATTTTTCATCGGTATGCGACCAGCTGCCATGTTTCAACTGTGAAGCGACAACGCCAAACGGATGGCGAACCATATAAACTGGAAGCAAATCGAATTTAAAATTTTTCACCAAATAGGGCAGAAGCATCGATCCTCTGCAGAACTTAATAACAGCGGAATCACTATTGACCAACGCATTGCGTGGACTCATTTGTGCCAACCACCAATTCATGATTTTTCCAGAAAACAAATTTTGAAAATAATTTTTAGCTTCAGGCCAGTTGGCATCCTCAGGAATATATTGTCGCCAACCAAAGCCAATTTCTTTGACTTTTGAGACATTTTTGAGGTGAAGCGGTTCAAAAATCATCGGTTTTTGAGTGGCTCTGCACAAAACTTCTGCCAGCCAAGTGCTGCCACCGCGTGGATCTGAAAAAAGCAATACATGTTTTGAAGTCTCAAATTGAAGCCGAGGCATCCAAAAAGTTTTCAGCCTCAACTGAATTGATTTTCGCAAGTTGCTAAATGTCAAAATTTAAGGTTTATGTGAATACTCAAAGCTGAATTTACCAACTGCCACCTGCGCCGCCACCGCCAAAGCTGCCGCCACCGAATCCACCACTGAATCCGCCGCCACCGCCAAAACCGCCAGACGAAGAACCTCCAAAACTACCGCCGCCCATGCTGCGTCCCATACTACCTAAAATAAGTATGTCTAGCAAATCCGGCGAGGAATTTCTGTGACCGCTACCAGGTCCGCCACCTTTGTTTTTTCTTCTGGTAGCTATTATAATAATAACTACAACTATTATGAAAGGAAAAATAAAAAATGCCCAGGGGAATTCTTCTTTTTGTTTTTGGATTTGATCGGCGTCAAATTTTCCAGCCAAGACTTCAAAAACAGCATCTGTACCTTTATCTAGACCTTCGTAATAATTCGCTTTTCTAAATTCTGGAAGAATAATGTTTTCAATAATCGTTTTTGAAGTCGCATCTGTAAGTCGGTCTTCAATTCCATAACCCGTTGTAAACCAAATCTTACTATCTGCCTTAGCGACTAAGATAAGTAATCCGTTGTCCTTATCTTTCTGACCAATTCCCCACTTTTCCGCCCATTCTGCGGCATAAGTTCCAATATATTCACCATTTAAACTATTGATTGTTGCAATAACAATTTGCGTAGAAGTGGTGTCTGCATAGGTTTCTAACTTTTGCCTGAGCTGTTTGGTTTCATCGTCTTTCAGAAAATCAGCACCATCATAAACAGAGATTTCTTTTTTTGGTTTGTCAGGAATATTCAACTGTGCAAATGCACTGAAGCTAAAGAGTAAGGCTAAAATTAAGCTTGCAATTCCTATTTTTCTATTAAAAATCATATTGTTTATCCTTTTGAAATTTCGTCACTCAATTCATTTTCATCATCAGATTTGTAAGGGAAGTGTTTTTTAAGCTCTTCTCCAGCTTTCAAAATGCCTTGAACCAAACCATTTTTAAAATGATGATGTTTGAAATTGCTAATGATTTCATCTCTAGTACTTTCCCAGAAATCTTTTGGCACCACTTCATTAATGCCTTTATCTCCGATAATAGCAAATTGATGATCGTCTATCGCAACATAAATCAGAACGCCATTGGAAAGCTCTGTTTTCTGCATTTCCAATTCTTCAAAAACAGTTTTGGCACGTTCTACAGGATCCCCGTCACATTTGTGTTCTATATGGACGCGTACTTCTCCAGAGGTGTTGAGTTCAGCTTCTTTGATGGCTTCAACAATGTCTCTTTCGTCTTTGTTGTTGATAAATTCTGATACTTTAGTCATAAGATTTGAGTTTTTCTAATCAAAATTAAATTCAACTTCTTTGGCGTCTTCAGAACCTTCATCGGCCTGATATCTTGTCATTTCTTCAAAACCAAACCATCCAGCAAAAATGCTATTTGGGAAAATCTTGATGTGTTTATTATATTCTCCTACCGTCTCATTGTAACGATTTCGCTCGACATTAATTCGGTTTTCAGTACCTTCTAATTGAGTTTGTAAGTTCATGAAGTTTTGATTGGATTTCAAATCTGGATAGCGTTCAACACTTACTAACAATCTAGATAATGCGGAGGTTAAACCGCCTTGGGCTTGTTCAAATTGCTTGATGCTTTCTGGATTCAAATTGTTGGCATCTACGTTTACAGAAGTTGCTTTGGCTCTAGCTTCTATAACTTCAGTCAGTGTATTTCTTTCAAAATCTGCCGCACCTTGTACGGTTTTTACCAAATTTCCGATAAGGTCGTTTCGACGCTGGTAGGCGCTTTCAACATTACTCCATGCGGTTTTAGCATCTTCCTGCAGTGTTACTGCAGTATTATTGAAACCTTTTGTCCAGCTGTAAAAACCAAAGCCGACGATTACAATTACAATTATTGGGATTAGCCATTTTTTCATGAGTTATTTATTTTTAAAGTTGATTTTTTATTTTAATAAGTTCAGATTTGACGTGCTTTAATTTGCTGATAATTTCAAATTTCGATAAAACATTGCTTTTGTCTTCTCTTAAATGGGTTTTAGCTCCTTCCAGAGTAAACCCACGTTCTTTAACAAGGTGAAAAATCAAAGCGATTGTCTTGACATCTTGTTGGGTGAATTTTCTGTTGCCTTTCGCATTTTTTTTGGGTTGAATTTCATCAAATTCCTTTTCCCAAAAGCGAATCAAAGAGGTATTGACTTCAAAAGCATCTGCAACTTCACCTATATTGTAATATAGTTTTTGATCTAGCCCACGTTCCATTAATCTAGAGATTGGTTTTCCAAAGCAGATTGATTCAACATAATATCATACTCTTCAGCTGTCAAATCTCCATGATAAAAATTAATTGGATTTACCACTCTTTTGTTTTTGTGGACTTCATAATGCAAATGTGGTGCTGTAGAAAGTCCTGTATTTCCAATATAACCAATTACTTCTCCACGTTTAACCTTTTGTCCTGGTCGCACATTAAAATTTTCTAAGTGAGCGTAATAGGTTTCATATCCAAAATCGTGGTCTAAAACAATCAAATTACCGTAACCCGTAGATTTTTTTGCTTCTTTTACAATCGCATTTCCTGTAGCATAAACTTCAGAATTTTTAGGTGCTGAAAAATCCATCCCATTGTGCATTTTTCGGTATTTCAAAATAGGGTGCATCCGCATGCCATAACCTGAAGCTGTCCTTTTTAAATCATCATTTTTCACCGGTTGAATAGCAGGAATGGAAGCGAGAAGTTCATCTTTATTTTTAGCCATTTCTGCAATTTCATCTAGTGATTTAGACTGAACTACAATACGTTTTGAAAGTTGATCTAGCTTTTTCGACGTTTCTGTAATGATTTCAGAATTTTCAAATCCTTCTAAATTTTTATAACGATTGATACCTCCAAAACCAGACCGTCTTTGCTCGGCTGTTATCTGGTTTGCTTCAAAATATACTCTATAAATATTATTGTCCCTTTCTTCTACATTTTCTAAAACACTTATAACTTGATCCATACGTTTATTAAGGATTTCGTACTGGAATTTCATGTTTTCGATCTCACGCTTATAAGCCTTTTCCTTAGGTGTTTCAATATTTGGTATATTAAGATAGGCAATGAGCAACAAAAAACTTGTAGCTACAATTCCTAGAAGAAAAACCAATATTTTGGCTATACTTTTGCCTTTTTTTGGCTCGATTTTCCTGTAGGAAAGGGTCTCGCTATCGTAGTAATATTTTACTTTACTCATTCTTTTAATTTATAGTATTTTTGCAAGCGTAATTTGCGCAATACATTGGCGTTAACTTACAAATATAATTTAAAAATAAAACACTCAAAAATATATTCAACAAAGTCACTATGAAATCAAACCTTGTTCGACGTAAATTCTTGGAATTTTTTGAAAGCAAATCTCATACCATTGTTAATTCTGCGCCAATTGTCCTGAAAAATGATCCTAGTTTGATGTTTACCAATGCTGGGATGAATCAATTCAAGGCTTATTTCCTTGGAAACTCTCTGCCAAAACACACCCGTGTCACTGACACACAGAAATGTCTTCGTGTTAGCGGTAAACATAATGATCTTGAGGAAGTCGGAAAAGATACCTACCATCATACCATGTTCGAAATGCTGGGAAATTGGAGTTTTGGCGATTATTTTAAAACCGAAGCGATTTCTTGGGCGTGGACTTTCCTGACAGAAGTTTTAGGAATTTCTAAAGACAATCTGTATGTTACTGTTTTTGAAGGCGATGAAAAAGATGGTATTTCTAAAGACGAAGAAGCTTACAAATTGTGGCAAAATATTATTGATGAAGATAAAATTTTACTAGGAAACAAGAAAGATAATTTCTGGGAAATGGGCGATCAAGGACCTTGTGGGCCAGCTTCAGAGATTCATGTTGATATTCGTTCAGAGGAAGAAAAACAAAAAGTTGACGGACGCGACTTGGTCAATCAAGACCATCCACAAGTTGTAGAAATTTGGAATTTAGTCTTCATCCAATACAATAGAAAAGCTGATGGAAGTTTGGAAGCTTTGCCAGAACAACACATCGATACTGGAATGGGTTTTGAACGTTTGTGCATGGTCATGCAGGACAAAACGTCCAATTATGACACGGACGTTTTTACACCTTTGATTTCAGAAATTGAGCGAATGACTGGTAAAACTTATGGTAAAACTGAAGAAACAGATATTGCCATTCGTGTGATTGCCGACCACATTCGAGCAGTCGCATTTGCAATTGCAGACGGACAATTACCAAGTAATAATGGCGCAGGTTACGTGATTAGACGAATTTTGAGACGTGCCATTCGCTATGGATTTACCTTTTTGAATATGAAAGAAGCTTTCATATATAAATTGGTTGCTGTGCTTTCCAAACAAATGGGCGAAGCTTTTCCTGAAGTTGAAAAACAACAGCAATTGTGTGAAAACGTCATCAAAGAAGAAGAATTGTCTTTTTTGAAAACTTTAGACCAAGGTTTGTTGCTTTTAGATAAAATTATATCAACCTCAAATTCAAAAACAATTTCAGGTGAAAAAGCTTTTGAACTTTACGATACTTATGGCTTTCCAGTGGATTTGACGACTTTAATTCTCAATGAAAAAGGCTACACACTAAATGAAGAAGAGTTTGAAAAAGCACTTCAGGAACAGAAAACGCGTTCTAAATCTGCTGCACAAATGAATGCTGAAGATTGGATGATTTTGGACGATACGTCATCTCACAAATTTGTTGGTTACGATCAACTGAAAGCTGAGGTGAAATTGACCAAATACAGAAAAGTGACGAGCAAAAAAGGCGATTTATACCAATTGGTATTCAACCAAACACCATTTTATCCAGAAGGTGGCGGACAAGTTGGCGATTCAGGTATTTTGAAAGATGCTGAAGGCAATTTTATCAAAATCATAGATACCAAGAAAGAAAACAATCAAATTATTCACATCACGAAAGCCTTACCAAAAGCTTTGGAATTGCCTCAACAAGCCATTGTTGATATGAAATTACGAGAAGCTGCAGCGGCAAACCATTCTGCAACACATTTATTACATCAGGCATTGCGAGAAGTTTTAGGAACGCATGTCGAGCAAAAAGGATCTTTGGTCAATAGCAAATATTTGCGGTTCGATTTTTCACATTTTTCTAAAATGACTAATGAAGAAATTTCTAAAGTTGAAAATTTTGTAAACGCCAGAATTCATGAGAATTTAGATTTGGAAGAACAACGCCAAATCGCTTATGAAGATGCTTTGGCTGAAGGCGCTATTGCTTTGTTTGGTGAAAAATATGACGATGCCGTGCGCACCATAAAATTTGGAAAATCCATGGAATTGTGCGGTGGAACGCACGTCGGCAATACGTCAAAAATATGGCATTTTATCATCACAACTGAAACTTCGGTTGCCTCTGGCATTAGAAGAATTGAAGCAATCACTGGAGAAGCTGCGCTGAAACATCTAGAAAAGGCGGCTTCAACTTTGGATGAAATCAAATTGATGTTGAATCAGCCACAAGATGTTTTAAAATCTGTAGAATCGATTCAAAATGAAAATGCAGATTTGAAAAAACAATTGGAACGTCTGAAAAAGGATAAAATCAAACAATTGAAATCTGAAATCACATCTAAAATTCAAAATATAGACGGCGTCAATTTTGTAAGCCAAAAGGTCGATTTGGATGCCAATGCTATGAAAGATTTGGCATTTCAATTTGGT
Source organism: Psychroflexus aestuariivivens (assembly GCF_004010055.1). Lineage (GTDB taxonomy): Bacteria > Bacteroidota > Bacteroidia > Flavobacteriales > Flavobacteriaceae > Psychroflexus > Psychroflexus aestuariivivens. The sequence continues at coordinate 22,361 of NZ_RQVT01000061.1, read as the reverse complement.
GGCGAGGTTGAAAATTTATTTATGGTTTTAGGAGCAGAGCAAAATGGAAAAGCGCTGTTGAGTTGTTATATTTCTAAAAATTTGGTAGAAGAAAAATCGCTAAATGCAGGAAAAATCATCAAAGATTTAGGGAAACATATCCAAGGCGGCGGTGGCGGACAAGCCTTTTTTGCCACGGCAGGCGGAAAAAATCCATCAGGAATTTCTCAAGCTTTGGAAGCGGCTAAGACTTTTTTGGCGTAAGTATTTGTTTTGGATGGAAGATTATGGAATTTTAATTTGCGAATTATGAATATGAAATTGACAACCCAAGTTCCGTTTCAAAGTATTTCTAATCCAATAAACTACGATTCCAAAATTTTAAATATTGGATCTTGTTTTGCTGAGAATATCGGAGATCGCCTGGATTATTTTAAATTTCAGCAGATTCAGAATCCGTTTGGGATTTTGTTTCATCCTCAGGCTATTTTGAAAATTTTTCAAATGGCTTCTGAAGAGACTGTTTTTTCTAAATCAGACATTTTTCAGCATCAAAATTTGTGGCATCATTTCGATGCGCATTCTCGATTGAGTCATCCAGATGCTGAGTTTTTGCTGTCAAATTTGAATTCAGCTGTAGGAATATTAAGCACAGCTCTGAAAAATTCAACTCATATTTTTATCACTTTTGGAACAGCTTGGATTTATCGTCATTTGGCTTCCGATAAATTTGTGGCCAACTGTCATAAAGTGCCAAATTCAGAATTTTCAAAGAAACTTTCAACTTCAGAAGAAATCAAAGTTATTATTTCAGAAATACGAAGTTTAATTCGTTCTCAAAATCCCAAAGCTGAACTAACTTTTACTATTTCACCAGTGAGACATATCAAAGACGGCGTTTTAGAAAATAACCGTAGTAAAGCACACTTGTTTTCGGCTTTACATGAAGTTTTAGATCAGTTTCCAAATGATTTGAATTATTTTCCGTCTTATGAATTCGTGTTGGATGAACTTCGAGATTATCGTTTTTTCAAAAGAGATTTGGTGCATCCTAATGAATTGGCTGTCGATTTGATTTGGGAAAAATTCAAATTGAATTGTATTGAAAATTCAGCAATTCCAACGCTGAAAAAAGTTGAAAATTTACAGAAATCTTTAGCACATCGTGCAGTAAATCCAGAAAGTGAAGATTTTAAGGCCTTTGAAATTCAAAGAAATAATTTGAAAACAGAACTTCAAGAAAAATTTCCATTTATGCAATTTTAAATATGATGAATCGAAGAGAACAAATTATACAAATTGCTAAACGCGAGTTCCGAGAATTTGGATATACTTCGGTCAGTATGCGAGATATTGCTGGAAAAATGGAGGTGAAAGCGGCAAGTTTGTACAATCACATCAAGTCTAAACAGGATATTTTGGCAGCGATTATTATTGAAGTTGCTGAAGAATTTACTTCAGAAATGCAACAAATTGTCCAAAATGAGGGTTCTACGCGTTTTAAGTTAGATGCAATGGTGGCGCATCACATTGCAATTACGATTAGAAATTCGGATGCTTTGGCGGTGATGAATAACGATTGGATGCACTTAGATGCGCAAAATCTCACTTATTATAAAAATATGCGTGACGAATACGAAGCCAACCTAAGGACAATCATCAAAACTGGAATTGCCAATGGTGATATCAAAGAAAGAAATCCCGAGGTGATTTTGTTTTCCTTGCTTTCAAGTTTGCGCACATTGTATTTGTGGTATCGCAAGCGTCAAGGTATTGATGAACAAACTTTGAAAAACGATATGGCAGTTGTGCTTTTAGAAGGTGTAATTTGAAAGTTTATAATTTATATCCAAATAAAGCTTCAACAATTCTTAAAATATTTCACCATTTTCATTTTAATTGCTTTTAAAAATTGCCAAAGCCGTGATTTAAGTTATTTTAGTCAACTGAAAGTTTTAAGGTGATTTAAATTTTGAAAAGTAGAGGACAAGTTTTTTTAATTTTTATCGCAATACTCTCCATTTTGTTCTTTGGATTCTTGCTTTTGTCTGAAGACAAAGAAAAGAATTCAAAAACTATTTCTGTACCAACAGAAAATCCTAAGAATTTAGAGAAAAAAATGCAATTCGTAGATTCGCTTTACGAACAAAAAAATATGTTTTTTTTTGAAAGTGAATTAGATGCTTTTGCTTCTGAAGAAGAACAGTGGCAACAGGGTTTGTCTGATATTGAATACGCCAAAGTTTGTAAGTGGTTTTATATAAACTATCAAAATATTAGCGAACTTGATAAAGCAAAAACATTTCTTCTAAAAGGTAGCAAAAAACTAGATTCAACAGAAAATAAAGATGAGTTTGTGAGATTCAAAAATAATTTAGCATTTATAGAGTCTAGATTTGAAAATTTTGATCTTGCCACGAAGCTTTATTTTGAAGGTTTAGATATTTTAAAAAATGACACTTTAAATGAAATTTACTCAATTCTCACTTATAATCTAGGAAATGCTTTTCGTGAAAATGGCGATCTAGATATTGCAATAGATTACTACAAAAAATCTAAACGGGTCATCGATACGATTGCCTCAATAGAAACAATTGAAAATATAGGTCACCAAAATGGTTTTTATCATGGCAATATTGGTTATGCTTATGCTTTACAAAATCAAAATGAAAAAGCTAATTTTCATTTAAAAAAAGCGGTTTCAGAATTTAGAGCTCACGATTATTTACATGAATCTAATATTGTAGCTTCAGCCTTAGCGTCAAATTATATTGACCAAGGAAAATTGAAGGAAGCAGATTCTCTTTTGGAAGGAATTTTAGAAACTTCTGAAGAAAATCGCCAATGGGAAGTTTATGTTGAATCTTGTATTTCTTTGTTCAAATTGAATATTCAACAAGGTAAAACTGAAAAAGCTTTTCAAATTATAGATCAGGGTTTGGAGAAAATCGGTTCTTCAAATTCTAATCGCTTGCGTTTGAAAATCTATGAAACTAAAGCAGAACATTTTCGAAATATTCAAGATTATGAAAAGGCTTTTGAAAATTTAGAAAAACAAATCGAACTCAAAGACAGCGTTTTTGATATTACACAAAATGAAATGTTGCGCGAGTTGAGCGTAAAATATCAAACCGACCGCAAAAATGATCAGATTCAACAATTGGAAGTTATCAATTCCAAAGAGAAACGCATCAAACAAATTTATTTATTTGGTTTGTTGTTGGTGTTTTTAATTTTGATTTTCATATTTATGTTGTTACGCCGAATTTCAGAACAGAAAAAAGCACTTCAACAAGCCAACCAAACCAAAGACCAATTATTTTCCATAATTGCTCACGATTTGCGCAGTCCGATGCTAGCTTTGCAAGGCATGGGCGATTTGATTCATTATTACATTCAGAAAAAGGATGAAGAAAAATTATTGAATTTAGGTGAACAAACCAAATCGGCTTTAGGACGCATCAATCATTTATTGCAAAACCTTTTGGAATGGGCTTTGGCTAACAAAAATCAAATCAATTTTAAGCCTGAATCTTTAGAAATTTCAAAATTGGTTCAAGACAATTTGAAATTGATAGAAACGATGAGTTTCGCAAAACAAATAAAAATTGAAACAGAGATTGAAAATCAGAATTTACTACTTGATAAAGCGATGATGTCCACGGTTATTCGGAATATTTTGTCCAATGCCATTCGTTTTAGTCCAGCTGAAAGTGAAATTAAAATCAGCGGAAAAATTGAGACAGATTCATATTTACTTTCCATAAAAGATCAAGCTGGCGGCATTCCTGAAGATATTCTGAAAAAGCTGAAACTGAATGACGAACAATTAGTTACAGGACAAGGCAAAGATAGCGTTGGTTTAGGTTTGCAATTGATCAAGCTCTTTGTGAAGAAAAATCAAGGGAAGTTGGAGATAAATGCTACTAAAAATGGGACTTTAATAAAGATTTATTTACCTTTACCTGTTACAGGTGATATAAAAAATAGTCAATGAAATTTCTCATAGTAGAAGATGAGTCGCTTTACGCAGACCAACTCCAAATGATTGTGGAACAGTGCGGTTACGAAGTTTGTGGACTCACCGATCATGCAGAAGAAGCCTTGAAAATTTTTGAAAGTCAGGCACCAGACATTGCCATTATTGATATCAATTTGGCAGGACAAATGAATGGTTTAGAGCTTGGGAAATGGTTGAAACGCTTCAAACCAAACATGCTAATCATATTTATCACTTCATTACAAGAAGAAAAATATTTTGAAGGCGCTAAAGAAATTTCCGCATTTTCATTTTTGAATAAACCTATTGATCAACAAGTATTGCAACGAACCATAAAACTGGCATCTCAATTTCTGATTTCTAATAATAAACAAGAGAATGGTGAAGACAATATTTTGAAGGATTTGCTTGTCAAAAATCGTTCAAAATATATTAAAGTCAAACAGAAAGAAATCACCTATATTTCTGCAGAAGATAAATATTGCAGCATTCATTTAGACAACGGCAAAAGTTACATAGAACGCATTACTTTAAAAGATTTGAATCAAAAATTATCGCCAGATATTTTTGCGCAATCTCACCGTAGTTACATTGTAAATTTAGACAAAGTAGAGGAGACGGATACTTCGGACTACACGATTAAAATTAAAGAAAATCATATTCCTTTAGGGGAAACTTATAAGACCTATTTCCTGAAAAAAATCGGCATATAATCAAATTTTAAAAGTTAAATTTTTGAATTTAACACCAGATTTGACTGACTTGCACCGTTTTACAAGTGGTTTGCGACAAAATTTAAGAATTTAGACATTTTCGTATTTATTTTGGTAAAACTTTAAATATCAATTAAATACTATTGATGATGTCTAAAAAACTACAATTTCTAATCAAAATATTTTATTTGTGTGTTTTCGTATTGCTAATCATTCAGCTTTTAAGCCTAAAACCATTTCAGGTTTCAGGACAAGAATATTCTCCACAAAATCATTTAAACCAAGAACAAGAATTCTCGGAACAGTTTTATAATTCCAAGCAAAACGAGGCGAATTCAGCAATAGAAAATAAAGAAGTAACTAAAATTCAAGATGAATTTAAAGACAACAAAATAACTTCTTCTAAGGATTTTTTGATAACCTCCGAAATTTACAAAACTGAAAATATTTTAAATACACAAGGTGCTGTTGAACTTTTCAGTCTTAGTCATTATGATTGTGACATTGTAAAAGGCGACTTAATTATTGAAGGTGAATTTATTCAAAGTTTAGAAAATCTGAAATTCATAAAAGAAATTCGTGGTAGTTTAATTGTTAGAAACACCTCAAACTTAAAGACACTAAAAGGTCTAAATTCTCTAAAAAGTATTCAAAAAGATTTGAAAATTGAACAAAACTTTCAATTGGAAAATTTACTTGGTCTTGATAGTTTAAAAAGCATTGGTGGTTCTTTAAAAATTTCTTCAAATAATTCTCTTCAAGATTTAGAAGGCTTGTTGGATTTGCAAAATTTAGGGAAGGATTTTATAATTGAAAATAATTCAAATTTCATTTCATTTTCAGGCCTGTCAGAATTTGTTTTCAACAAGGAAACACGAACTTCAGTAAGAGTAAGCAATAATTCAATATTGAAAAGTTTAGCACATTTTCAACCTGATTTACGAGGTGTGGATGCTTTGTTTATCACGGAAAATCAACAACTTTCGACTTGCAATACGTGGATGTGGTGCGATTTCTTTGCTTACATTCCTCAACGACTTATAGAAGATAATGCTGCAGGCTGCAATAGCGAAGAAGACATAGAATTTGCTTGCGAATACTGTCCTAAACCAATTCAATTTGATTTAAAATCCGTTGAAAATAAAGAAAAAATCATGACTTGGCAATCAGACTCTAGTGTAAAATCTTGGCAAATTGCTTTCGGAAAACCTGGGTTTGATCCCAATTCATCTGAAAATTTGACTGATTTGCACAGGTCACATTTCAATTTAAGACAAGTTGATTCAAAAGAAAATCTTGAAATCTATATTCGTTCAGTTTGCAGTGAGTTTTCTAAATCAGAATGGTTTGGACCATATCCAATTGAATCTTCAAATTCAGAATTCAATCTTTAGAATTAGATTGAATCCAGTGTTTTCTAGTCTAAATTTTATTCAGTAAGAACGATTTCCTGAAAACAAATAGAATAAAATAGTATTCACACCAAAACCAACCTGATTCACGACATTTTTTCAAACACAGCTCAAACTCATTCTATATTTGAAGTGTAAATAAAAGTTGTGATTTATTCTTAAGTGTTTTGGGGAGGGTAAACTAATTTTTTTTACATATAAAAACTGGTCAATGTGGAGGAAGCGTTAACTACACCAATAATTCTTCTACCTTTTGAGACAAGTATTCTACTACTTGATTTCCTCCACGAAGACCGGTTTATTTTTTACATTCAAATCAATTATTTAATATAAAACTATGCAAATCTTTAGATTCAATTTTTTGGTAATACTGATTATCTTTCAAACAAACATTTATGCAGAAACTTCGCATTCAGATTTGTTAGTTCATTTTTTGCAAGTTGCAGATTCACCATTTTCAGGTGGAATTGGTACAGAAAATGACCCGTTTTTAATTTCCACTTTTGACGATTTAGTTTTCTTGAGTGAAAATGACAATTATATTGATGGAGAATATTATTTTCTTCAGACTAATGACATAGATGCTTCTGCTAGCGTCAATTTAAATAATGGAGAAGGTTTTAAACCAATTGGTTTCGATGGAACTTATTTTGTAGGAGCTTACGATGGTGGAGGTCATATTATTGATAATTTATATATAAACAGACCTAATGATTCTTTTGGCTTTTTTGGAAGTATTATTGGACTTTACGCTCAAATGCAAGTTGTTGTTAGCAATCTAGGACTGACTAATGTCGATTTTACTGGCTATAGAGTTTCGCCTTTTACTTTTCAAATTGTTTTTTCAGGCATTAATAATTCATTTGCTACAGGTACGATTAATGCGATATATCTAGGTAGTGGATTTGCTAACAATGTAAGACAATATTCAGCTGTTGAGAATGTATATTCATCAGTAGACGTCACAGCAAATAATAAAGCTTCAGGTTTATTTGATTTTGTAATTAACACAAATAATGTAAAGAACGCTTATGCATTCGGAAATCTAAATGGGCTAAATACTTTTGGTTTAGCAAGCGTGATTTCTTCGAGTAATACAAGTAATATGTATTATAATTCTGATGTATTTTCAGGTTCTGATATGTCTGGTTCGGGTTTAACTTCTGTAGAAATGCAAGATGAAAACAACTTCGCTAATTGGAATTTTGAAGACGTGTGGTTTATAAATGAAGATCAAAATAATGGTTTTCCACAACTTAGAGTTTTTGCTGAATTGACAGATATATACGATTTTGTTTATGACGATGGAAACTGGCTTCCTACAGAACCTACTGAAAATGAAGCTGAAAATAGCAGCCTTTATCTTGGTGTGGATAATTTTACCATTACAGATGATTTCACTGTAGGCGAATTGAATATTTCTGAATCCACCACAGTTTATTTAGAAGCAGTTTTAAATTTAAACTCCGCTTTGAACATCAAAGGCGAACTTATCTTTTCGAGTAATGAAAACCATATTGGTCAAATAGGTGAATTGCCAGACGGCGTAGAAATCAGTGGCGAAGTCACTGTGGAACGCTACATTCCTGTGAATCGAAGTTTTAGATTTGTAACATCTGGCGTAAATAGCACAAACTCTATTCATGAAAATTGGCAAGAAAATGGTGAATCTCCAATAGGTTTTGGTACACACATTACAGGATCAGACACTGGCAATAATGGTTTTGATATTACAGCAACTGGAAATCAATCTATGTTTGGATTTGATAATTCAAATCAATCTTGGTTTGCAATTGCTAACACAGATCAAGATCATTTGGAAGCTGGTCAAGCTTACCGATTGTATATTCGTGGCGATCGTAATGTAGATTTGACTGATAATGAATCCGAAAGTGTGACGATTTTGCGAGCAAAAGGTAATTTGGAAACTGGAAATATAACTTTTGATAATTTAGGTGAAAACGCTGGCGATTTTAATCTAATTGGAAACCCATATCAAGCTATTGTAGATTTAAGCGAAGTGAATTTTACAAATATCAACCCAAGTTTTGGCTGGGTTTGGGATCCAAATATGAATCAAGATGGCGCTTATGTTGTGGTAGATTTGAATGACGGTAGCAACACGGGTTCATCTACTGCAAACGAATTTTTACAGCCAGGACAATCCCTGTTTTTGCAAACATTGAATGATGGAGCGGCTTCAGTAATGTTTACTGAAAGTTCTAAAAATGTAGATGAAATGAATAATACTGTTTTTTCGGAAAACCAATCTTCAAGTCTAAATTTGAAACTTTTCAAAACTGAAACTTTAGCTGATAATGGTAGAGAGATAGATGCTTTACAAATTAATTTTAATCCGAATTCAAATGACAATGTAGACTACAATGATGCGACAAAACTCGGAAATCCTGGAGAAAATTTAGCTAGACAGCAAGCTAGTCATTTTCTGAGCTTAGAAAATCGCAGTTTGCCTTCTGATGAAACAAATTTAGATTTAGCGATTTATAATTTTCAAAATCAGAATTATACTTTGGTTTTGGAAACTGAAAATTTAGAAAACTACAAAGTATACCTCAATGACCGATATACTGGGGAAAGTTTGATTTTAGATGAAAATTCCAACCTTGCTCAATTTGACTTTAATATTGATGCAACTATTCCTGAAAGCACTGATTTGAATCGATTCTATCTAACATTTGAAAACACAACACTTTCTGTAGATGACCAAAGTTTAGCTTTTGAACTTAAAATTTATCCAAACCCAGTGAAAGACGATAAATTCACTATTAAATCTATAAAAGAAAATTCTGGGGAAGCAGAAGTGAAAATTTTCAATTTACAAGGACAAAATGTTTTTTCTGAAACATCGAATTTTGAATCTGGTAAAATTCAAATTCAAACAGAAGGCTTCTCTTCAGGAGTTTATTTTGTAGAAATTAAACAAAACAATCGCAGTTTCAAAGAAAAATTGATTGTTGAATAAGCCTTTTTTTAACAACAATAAAGCCAAAAGTTAATTGACAACTTTTGGCTTTATTAATATTATTCAGATTCAGAATTTTTATTTTTTCGACGCTCACGAAGAATTTTTGAATACATCACAACAATGTATACAATGACAAAAACGATGACTAAGTACATCCAATTTTCTTCTAGAAAAACATCGAAATCAAATTCTTTTGGCACATCATCCTGAGGATTTGGTAGTTCACTTTGCATAATTTTAAATTTTGTAAAAATTTACAAACCTTTTATGAAACTACCGAACGAATCGCCAAAATTTAATTTGGTATCGACTTGGTTGCGATCTAATTTTTTAAAAACCGATAAGCCCCAAAGAATAAACTCCATCCAGAAAAACTGCTCATCTTTTTCATAATCAGTAACATATTCGTCCAGCATTTGCTTTAACGGCTTGATCTTAGAAAGCGCTGATTCGTATTCTGCGTTGGAATCGTCTTCATAAAATTGAATGTCATCATTTTTCATAAACCAAGCTAAAACGTCATCATAAGATTGTTTTTCGTCCTCTTTTTCTAATTTTTTAATTTCTGGGAAATATTCAGTATAGAGTACTTTGATCGCAGATTCAATAAGTTCATTGGCAACAAATTCAGCACCTTGTTCTTCACCTTCATAAACCAATTCCACTTTCCCAGTAATTGCAGGAATTATAGCGTTGAAATCGCTTAATCTTAGACAAGTTTTGTCGTCGCCATTAACCAAAGCACGTCGTTCTGCGGCACTCATCATATTTTCGAAAGCACTGATGCTCAACCTAGCACTCACGCCACTTTTAGCATCTACGTAATTGCTATGTCTGGCTTCTATGGAAATTTGTTCCAACAGCGTTTTCGCAAGCTCTGGAACTTTGATGTTTTGTTTTTTGAAATCAGATAAATTCGCTTCTTGGGCTGTAATTTTTTTAGCGATTTCGATATCTTTAGGATAATGAGTTAAAATTTGTGAACCGATTCTGTCTTTTAGAGGTGTTACAATACTTCCACGATTGGTGTAATCTTCAGGATTGGCGGTAAAGACAAATTGCAAATCCAATGGCAATCTCAGGTTGAAACCACGTATTTGAACATCACCTTCTTGCAAAATATTGAACAAGGCTACTTGAATTCTAGCTTGTAAATCTGGCAGTTCATTAATCACGAAAATACAACGATTTGCACGTGGAATCATTCCAAAATGAATCACCCGATGATCGGCGTAACTCAGTTTCAAATTTGCTGCTTTTATTGGGTCAATATCTCCAATCAGGTCGGCAACGGTGACGTCTGGAGTGGCAAGTTTTTCTGCAAAACGTTCACTTCGATGCAACCAAGAAATTGGTGTGTCGTCCTGTTGTTTTTCTATTAAATCTTTAGCAAATCTCGAAATTGGTTTCAATGGGTCGTCGTTGATTTCAGATCCTTCAACTACTGGAATATATTCGTCTAAAAGATTAACGAGTTGTCTTGCAATTCTCGTTTTAGCTTGTCCTCTAAGACCGAGTAAATTGATGTTATGTTTCGATAAAATGGCTTGCTCTAGTTGAGGTAGAACGGTATGTTCGTATCCAAAAATACCCTCAAAAGTTTGAATATTATTTTTTAATTTATGTATTAAATTATCGCGTAGTTCATCCTTGATTGATTTGGAAACGTAATTATTTGCTTTCAATTCACCAAGAGTCTTTATTGTATTCAATGCCATGTTATAGTTTTTTTCTTTTGTTGTTTTCGTAATCTTCAAAAATCATTTCACCCAAACCTTTTAATCCTGAATAATAAGCACGCCCGTGATTTGATTTTGTAAATTCTCTTACAAATTCTTGTAAATACGGGTCAGATGCAATCATAAAAGTCGTGATTGGAATATTCAATTTTCTGGCTTGAGCTGCCATGTTGTAGCATTTTTTTGTGATATGATCGTCAAGTCCAGCGCTATTTTTATAATACGATCCGTCTTGCATTTTCAAGCAACTTGGCTTACCGTCTGTTATCATAAAAATTTGCTTATTTGCATTTCGCTTACGACTTAAGATTTTCATAGCCAATTGTAAGCCAGCAACAGTATTGGTATGATACGGCCCAACTTGAAGGTAAGGTAAATCTGCAATTTTGACTGGCCAAGAATCGTTACCAAAAACAATAATATCCAAAGTGTCTTTGGCATATCGAGTAGTTATAAATTCCGCCAAAGCCATAGCCACTTTTTTAGCCGGAGTGATGCGATCTTCGCCATATAAAATCATGCTATGACTAATATCGATCATCAAAACCGTACTCATTTGTGTTTGGTGATGTGTATCGTTAACCACCAAGTCACGTTCAGACATGCTAAAATCGCCGATGCCATGATGGATTTGTGCATTTTTGAAACTTTCAGTCATAGAGACTTGATCGAAGCCATCCCCAAATTGAAATTCTCTAAAATCACCAGTTTTTTCATTTCCAATGCCACTATGTTTAGTTTTGTGTTTTCCAGCTCCAGCACGTTTTAGATTTCCGAAAATTTGTTCCAGAGCGTGCTTTCTAATCGCTTGTTCGGTCTTGTTGGTGATTTTGATACCGTTTTTTCCATCTGGTTTTACTTCTTCTCTAATGTATCCTTTCTTTTTTAACTCTTCTATAAAATCATCAATGGTATAATCTTCATTAGTGATGTCGTACACCTTGTCCAATTCTTTCAACCAATCTATGGCTTCGTCAAAATCACCTGAAGTATGTGTGATCAATTCCATAAAGATTTCCAGAAGCTTATCGAATAAACTCGTATTGTCTTCATGTGGTTGAAAAATGATGCTTTTTCTGTATTTTCCCATACTTTAAATGTAAATGAATTTTGTAGAGCAGGGAAATAAGATATTGTTAAACTGTTTTTAAAAAAGTGAATTTAAAATTATGTTCTGTTTAAATATTTACTTCGGAATTGAAAAACAAGAGCAGAACTTCTAATCAACATCCAAACGAAAAAAGCAATCCAAATGGCGTAAAGTTTGAAACCGAGCCAATCAAATAACAATAAAGTAGGCCAAAATCCAATAAAAGTGGCAATTAATAACACATTTCTAAGATATTTCGCTTCGCCTAATCCTTTGAAAATACCATCGAACATAAAAGCAATCGCATTGATTGGTTGCATGACAAGTACGATCCAAAATACACTAGTAAATAAGGCTAAGACTTGTGCATCTTTATTGAATATTAAACCGATTTCATCGTATAAAGCAAAACAAATTCCAGCTAAAAGTAAAGCTATTATAATAGCATATTTGCTAATGTCTTTGCTAAGCATCCAAAGTTTAGTATAAGATTTTGCGCCGAGAAGGCGACCACCGATAGCATTTCCTGCATTGGCATAACCATCGATAAAAAATGAAAAAAACAACCATATATTCATTAGAATACTTTGCGCAGCAATGTAGTTTTTTCCATAATCTGTAGCATAAGCATTGGCAAGATAGATAGCAATATTCAAGGCCAAAGTCCTAAGGAATAAATTGGCAGCCATAAAAATCAAGGGCTTTAAGTTAGGATTGATTTTGAAACTTAATTTCAGATGAAAAGGAGTTTTAATGAAAAAATAATACAACGCCATTGCGAGCATAACGGCTTGTGCAATAACACTTGCAATTGCTGCTCCTTCCAGATGCATTGGCGGTATGAAACCTTCAATCCCATAAACTAGGAGGAAGTCCAGACCAATATTTACAGCTCCACCGACCAAACTGCATTTCATAGCCCAAAGTGTATTTTGTAATCCTCGGAAAACTCCAAAAATAGCAAAAGTCACCAGCGTCAGTGGATATCCTAAAGCACGAATGCGATAGTAAGATTTTGTATAATCCAATATTAAACCTTCAGCATTATATGCGCTAAATATAATTTCTGCAAAAAATGCCGTTGTGAAATAAATTACGATACTTAATAGTAAATTGAAAACAATGGTTTGCGGAATAAGGGTTTTGACAGCGTGGAGTCTGTTTGAACCAAGATGTTGTGAAACCAAAGCAGAAATAGCTGTTTTTGTTTGAGCTACAATCCAAATAATTGCAGAAAGGAAAGATCCTACAATTCCAGTAGCTGCTAGAGCTTCAACCGCATTTTCTTCAACATTACCAATAATAGCAATATCACTTAAAGAAATTAAAGGTTCAGCAATACCAGCAATAATGGCTGGAATGGCAATTTTATTAATTTCTTTAAACGAAACTTTAGGTTGAGTAAGATGCTTTTTAGAAGACATCGGTTAAAGTTTCCATTTGCATGCCACGAGAACCTTTAATTAAGATGAAAGTGTTTTTGAAATCCTTAGATTGTAGATTGGTTTTAAGATCTTTTAATTCTTTGAATGCTTCAACGTTATCAAAATTTTTAGCCGCATTTTCAAAAGCTTGACCACAGGTGTAGATTTGATCAAATTTTAATTCTGTGGCTAATTTAAGTATGTTTCTATGTTCTTTTGCTGAAGTTTCACCAATTTCAAACATGTCGCCTAAAATGACAATTTTCTCAGTTGAACTCATTTCTTTAAAACTTTTCAAGGCAGCTTCCATACTTGTTGGATTGGCATTATAAGCATCGAGAAGAATTTTCACCTCGTCCTTTTCAATAATTTGAGATCGCATGTCCTCCGGTTGAAAGTTTTCAATTGCTTTTTTAATATTTTCAGTTTCTATCCCAAAATATCTACCGACTCCAATCCCGGCAGAAATGTTTTTATAATTGTAAGCACCTGTCAGTTGACTAGTGATATGAACATTTTCGTATTCAACTTTCACATAAGGATTGGCTTCCATAAAGTTGACATTACAATCTGCAAGATGGCTTTCTCCAATACTGTAATGTTTATGATCTATAGCTTTTTCTACCTGAATGTCATCATCTCTGTTGATAAAAATCAGACCTTCATTCTCAATCAGAAAATCATAGAGTTCTGTTTTTCCTTTGATTACACCTTCAATTCCACCAAAACCTTCTAAATGTGCTTTACCGAAATTTGTAATATAGCCATAGTTGGGTTCTGCAATTTGACAAAGAAAATCTATTTCTTTTTGATGATTTGCACCCATTTCTACGATTCCGATTTCAATGTTATGAGTAAATGATAATAGGGTGAGTGGTACACCAATATGATTGTTGAGGTTGCCTTTTGTCGCATTTACTTTAAATTCTGTAGCCAAAACTTCAGTAACTAGTTTTTTGGTAGTTGTTTTGCCATTACTTCCTGTAATAGCAATAATTGGAATATCCAGTGCTTTTCTATGATAATTTGCCAATTCCTGAAGTGATTTTAGTACATCGTCAACCAGGATTCTGTTTTCGCCTTGGTAGTCGGGATTATCAATAACTGCTTTTGAAGCGCCTTTTTTTATAGCTTGTTCAACAAATTTATGCCCATCAAAATTATCACCTTTAAGTGCAAAATATATTTGATTTTTTTGAATTTTCCTTGTATCTGTAGATACTCCATTGCTTTCATCAAAAGCCGAATAAATTGTATTTAAATTTTCCATAGTTTGATAAATTAAAAAAGCCCTAACACAAAGTTAGGGCTTTAAATTATAGAAAGAAATAAGTTGCTTAATTTCTTGTTCGTCTACCTTGATTTGATTTTGAACCAACTTTTGACATAGCGTTTCTAAAGCCAATATCATCTGTAGCCATATATTGTGGATAGTATCTGCGCTGAGCTGGGTCTAACCAATAAGCGCGATCTCTCCAAGAGCCACCTTTGTAAACTCTAACTTCATCATTGATAAGAGTTGTTCTGTCTGAAGATTCGTCATAACGTCTATCTAAATCTCCTTCTTCACCAGCAACAACTTCGTGCTCAGGTGAATCGTACATTTTTTCTTCAACTTCACCAGCTTGTCCAAAATATCTTGAAGAAGCTTTGTCACCATCACGATAATTTTTATTATCACTTCTGTTGAACTGAGTTCTTAAATATGTCTCTTGCTCATCAATTTCAACTTGTTTGATTTCACCTGGAAGGTTTCTAGCGATAATTTTACCATCACTAAGTGTATCATAGACAACTTCGTCAGGTCCTAATACTTTAACTTGTCCATCTTCACCTATGGCATTTTTCATGTAAACATTTCCTCTGTAGTAATTGAAATCATTGAATTCATTATCAACAGTTGGTCTGTAAACATCAGCAACCCATTCAGAAACATTTCCTGCCATATCGTAAAGACCATAATCGTTTGGCTCGTAGGTTTTGACTTCAGCAGTAATATCTGCGCCATCGTCACTCCATCCTGCGATTCCACCGTAGTCACCTCGTCCTTGCTTGAAGTTTGCTTTTTGATCTCCTAAGGTCATACGATCAGCAGATCTAGTATATTGACCATCCCAAGGGTATTTTTTACGACCTCTATATGAGTTGAAATCTCTAATTGAAGTTTGACCTAAAGCAGCGTATTCCCATTCAGCTTCTGTTGGAAGTCTGTATGCAGGAAGCAATTCACCGTCTTTTCTTTGAACGTAGATACCAGTAGGTTCTCCACCACCATCTTCATCAGACTGGTTTTTTGTAGATTGCTTTTCTCTTCTTTCAGATTCTCTTCCGCCTCTTAAGAGTTCTTCATCACCACCATAAACTTTGGAAGGAGTATTCAAATAAGTTTCAGTATTGAAAATTTGATCAGCACTTGCCGATTTGTAAGCTTCTTCTGCTGTAAAACCTTTGTCGGCCAATTTCTTTTCGTTTACTCTGTCAGTTCTCCACTTACTAAATTCTGTAGCTTGAATCCAGTTTACACCAACTACGGGATAGTTTTGAAAAGCAGGGTGTCTTAAATAATTATTGACCATGTTTTCATTGAACCCAAGTGGGTTTCTCCAAACTAAAGTATCAGGAAGTGCACCACTGTAAATATTTTTGTATTTTTCTTCAGTTGGAGGAAACATTTTTTTCAACCAATCTAAATATTCCAAATACATAATATTTGTAACTTCTGTTTCGTCCATATAAAATGATTGGACGTGTTGTTGAGTTGGTGAATTATTCCAGTCATGCATCACATCGTCTTGGACGCGACCCATAGTGAATGTTCCACCTTCAACAAATATCAAACCTGGACCAGGTTCTTGTTCTTGGTAGTCAGTTTTATAACCAACGCCACCATTCTTACCGCTTAAATCCCAACCGGTAGCTCGAGAATCACCTGCGTAATCTCTAGAATTATTACAACTTGATATCGAGAGTGCCAAGGCAGCTACTGTACAAGTTTTTAAAACATTTTTAATCATCATATTTCGATTTTAATCTAAAATTTGAACCCGCAATATAGTAATTAACGGTGTATTATCAAGAATATTTTCTTTAAATAGAATTTATTTTATTTGTTCCTTTTTTTCTTTACTTAATATACTATCATTGTATATTGAACGTTTTATTTCAAGATTTGACAAGCATTACTATTTTATGAAATTTGGTACAAATTTAATTATTCTTTTGATTTCTTGCGTTGCGTTTTCGCAACAAACTTCTGTTCAAATTATTTGGCAAGATAATAAAAATGTAGCTACCCACACAGATGATATCTTGAATGTCCCTGGATTTAACGAACTTTTTTTTGAATATGATATGAATTCAAAGTCGGTGACCTACAGTCGCTACTTTAATTTAAATTCGGCAAATTATAGCTTGAGTAATGTTCAATATGAAAATGTTCCAAAATCATTGTTGAAAAATGTTCAGAATATCCCTAAAAATCTAGATTTCAGTATAGAACTTGCCAAAGCTGGCAATACCACGAAATTGGCTTTAGAACTCAACCCGTTCATTGAAGAAAATGGTAATGTAAAGCGTATCGTTTCTTTTGATTTAGTTCCTGATCAGTCTTTGAATCGGACTTCCCAGATTACTAGTTTTTCGAATACTAATTTGACGAACTCTATATTGAGTTCAGGCGAATTGTATAAATTTTATATCGAAAAAGATGGTGTTTATAGATTGACTTTCGATTTTTTGAGAAATTTAGGAATGTCATTTAGCAATACATCGTCACAAAGTTTGAAGATTTATGGTCATGGAGGAGAGATGTTGCCTTTAATGAATTCAGATAATGAATATTATGATCCCCCAGAACTTGCTATTCAGGTTGAAGATGGAGGTGATGGCGTTTTTGATTCTGGTGATTATATTTTATTTTATGGTCAGGATACCAATGCCTGGAGTCAAGAAAATTTAACAAATTTGAATTTGTACGCAGACCGCTCCTATTATTATATAACAAATTCTGGTGGACAAGGAAAAAGAATGAATATTATGAGCGAGCCGCCATCCTCAGCTCAAATCAGTATTACTAATTTTGACGACTTTCAGTTTTATGAGGTTGATGAAACCAGTCCATCTTTAGTAGGTCGGCGTTGGTTTGGCGATCGTTTTGATATTGAAACTGAGCGTGAGTATGAGTTTGAATTTCCAAATTTAGTCACGGATGAACCAGTTGATATTCGAGTTTACGGTGCAGCTATTTCACAAGTACAATCTTCGATGAGTGTTTCGGTAAATGGTCAATCTTTGCCTAATATTAATTTTTCTGCGAATAATCCAGATTCACCATCGACAGGTTCTCAATTTATAGGTGCTGTAGATTCAGATTCAGATTTAGTTAATATTAATATTACTTACAATAAAAATGGCAATCCCGCTGCAGTTGGGTTTTTAGATTTTATTACTCTTGAAGCCAAAAGAGAATTAATTGGGAGTTCAGAGCAATTCAAATTCAAAAATAATGAAGTAGCTAATTTAACTGGTGTTGGAGAATATATTGTTCAAAACGCTTCAGGAATAAATCAGATTTGGAATATCACAGATCCTATAAATCCGACTTTTATTATGAATTCTGATTCAGAAGCAAATCTCATCTTCAAAGCACAGTTGGGGGAAATTCAACATTATCAAGCTGTAACCGATAATTATTTTGAACCAAAAATTGAAAGTGGCAATACCAGAGTTGACAACCAGAATTTGAAAGGTAGAATTTTCAATAATGCTCAGGGAGAATTTCAGGATGTAGATTATTTGATAATCACTCGTTCAGATTTTATTTCAGCAGCGAATCGATTGGCTCAATAT
The DNA here is from genome assembly GCF_004010055.1 of Psychroflexus aestuariivivens. Taxonomy (GTDB): domain Bacteria; phylum Bacteroidota; class Bacteroidia; order Flavobacteriales; family Flavobacteriaceae; genus Psychroflexus; species Psychroflexus aestuariivivens. The sequence goes on along the minus strand of NZ_RQVT01000061.1, from coordinate 4,170 downwards.
AGACGGTCTAATGATAATTTGAATGTAAAAGTTGTCGAAACGGAAAAGATATTTGAAGAATTCAATTCTGGCAAGCAAGATATCGGCGCAATTAGAAATTTTATAAAATACGTTTATGATAATGCATCTTCAGAGCAAAATAGGTTAAGTCTGGTTGGCTTTATTGGTGACGCTTCTGTCGATTACAAAAGCCGCTTGCAAGGCAATACTAACATTGTTCCAACTTTTCAGCGTGTATCGAGTTTTGCGACAAATTCATCGTCCTATATGTCTGACGATTATTATGCTATGATGGATCCTAATGAAGGTAATATGAGCAACTCAAATTTGATGGATTTAGCGGTCGGAAGAATTTTGGCAGATACTCCTCAGCGTGCCAATTCAATGGTTGAAAAAATCATAAATTCAGAAACTAGGGACGCTTATGCTTCCTGGAGAAATAATTTTGTTTTGATTTCAGATGATGCTGATGATGCAGGAGATTTTGGTTTGCAGGTCGATTTGGATGAATTGGGCGACAATATTTCAGAAAACAAACCAACTATTAATGTCAAAAAAATTCATTCTGATGCTTTTCAGCAAATCACAAGTGCTGGAGGAAATCGATATCCAGATGTGAATGTCGCTATTTCTGATGCGATAGAAGTAGGGACGTCTGTTGTAAATTATTTTGGTCACGGCGGTGAAGACGGTTTAGCTCAGGAACGAATTGTAACCCAAACTAACGCTCAGGAATGGCAAAATCCAGTTAGATACAACTGTTTCATCACTATAACTTGTGAATTTTCTAAGTTTGACAACCCGTTACGGATGACAGGTGGCGAATTGACGTTTTGGAACGAGAATGGTGGTGCTAGTTCTATGGTTACCACAACTAGAGCGATTAGCGTGTTTGCAGGAGTTCAATTTAACAATGAATTTGCACCATTTTTATTTGACTACGATAATAATGACGAAACTATCGCACAAGCAGTTATGCGTGCTAAACAAAATTTATCTGTCAGTGGAAAACGAATTGTCTTTTTTGTTGGAGATCCCGCAATGAAATTACCACTCCCCAAACCTAGAGTTAGACTTTCAAGTATTGATGATATTCCAATAGAACAGTATAATGACACTTTAAAAGCTTTGAGTAAGCATAAATTTAGTGGTGAAATTGTAGATCAAAACAATCAACGATTGAATAGTTATAATGGAGAACTTACAGCTATTGTTTTCGACAAAAGGATAGAGCGAAGTACTCTAGGAAATGATGGTGCTAGTCAGGGAGGGGAATTGCTGATAATGGATTTTACCACTTTAGGAGAAAACCTTTTCCGTGGAAAAGCCTCTGTTCAAAATGGAAGTTTTGAGTTTGATTTTGTTTTACCCAAAGATACAAGACTTCCTGTAGATGTTGGGCGTGTAAGTTTTTATTCTGCCAGAGATAACGCTTTGGAAGAATATAGCGGTTTCAATAAAGAAATCTTGATTGGAGATATTAACGAAAATGCACCAGAAGACAATAGTGGTCCGCTGATTAACTTATTTATGAATGATGAAAATTTCGTAGATGGTGGAATCACAGATGGTCAACCTTATATATTAGCGAACCTTGAAGATGAAAACGGTATCAATACAGCCGGTGGCATAGGTCATGATATTGTTGCCATTTTGGACGGAGACGAATCCAACCCTATTGTTTTAAATGAATATTATGAAGCGGAAACAGACGATTATACGCGTGGTCAGGTTTATTATCGATTAAGAGATTTGGAAGAAGGGGAGCATACACTGACTTTCAAAGCTTGGGATGTTTATAATAATTCGCAAACGGTTAGTTTGAATTTTACTGTTGCAGAGCAAGATGATTTAAAAATTACCAGAGTTTTGAATTATCCAAATCCCTTCATTGATTATACAGAATTTTGGTTTAACCACAATCGACCATTTGAGCCGTTAGAAGTAATGGTCCAGGTGTTTACTGTGACTGGAAAATTAGTATGGACGCAAAATCAGATTGCCAATACCAGTGGATTTTTATTTAGAGATATGACCTGGAACGGTCGTGATGATTTTGGTAATAAAATCGGTAAGGGTGTTTACGTTTATAAGCTAACTGTAAAATCTACAGTAACTCAACAAAAAGTTGAGAAATATGAAAAGCTAGTCATTCTATAATTTACATATATTTGCAATCTCAATTTTTACTATGAAACGAATAACATTTTCACTTTTAGCAATTTTTACAATCTTTTGTCAAGACGTAATTGCACAAGACAACAATCGAGTAATCACAACAGCAATCCCTTCACTTTTAGTCGCTGGAGATGCTAGGTCAGCAGCTTTAGGAGACCAAGGTGTCGCTACACGTGTGGATGCATTTTCCCAGCAATGGAACCCCGCTAAATTTGCCTTTTCAGAAACTCGACAAGGTTTTGGTTTGGCTTATACGCCATATTTGCGTGAACTGGTTAACGATATTAATATTGCTAATTTGTCTTATTTCAACAGGATTAATGAAAGAAGCAGTGTAGCAGCCAGTATTAGATATTTTTCTTTAGGGGAAGTAGAATTAAGAGAAACCGCAGAACAAGTTGCTAGAATAGCATCACCTAATGAATTTGCTATAGATTTGAGTTATGCATTGCGTTTGAGTGAAGAATTTTCTATGGCTGTAGCTGGGAGATTTATTCAATCAAATTTACGAATTCCTACAGGTATTGCAGACGCTTCACCTGCAAGCACATTTGCAGCAGATATTGCGATGTTCTATAGAAGTGAAGAGAAAATTTATAGAGATTTTAATGGACGTTGGAGAGCTGGGTTGAATGTCAGTAATATTGGTCCAAAAATAAAATATGACGATGCTGGGGATGAAAATTTTTTGCCAACCAATTTTAAAGCAGGGGCAGGCTTTGACTTTATCTTAGATGCTGCTAATACCATTGCTGTAAGCGTCGAATTTAATAAACTTTTAGTGCCAACTCCACCAAAACCTGAATATGTTGAAGGCTCGACGACAGAATTAACACCTGAAAGCCAAGATGAATTTACTGATTACAAGAATACCAACGAATTTTCAGCTATTTTTTCATCTTGGAATGATGCGCCAGACGGTATTTCTGAAGAATTGAAAGAAATTACCTGGGCATTGGGTGCAGAATACTGGTTTGAAGACAGTTTCGCATTGCGACTTGGTTACTTTAATGAATCAGAGGAAAAAGGATTCCGAAAGTTTTTGACCATGGGAGCAGGATTTAAATACTCGACCATAAATATAGATGCTTCTTATTTATTTTCAACCTCGAAGGTTCAAAATCCTTTAGAAGGAACCTTGCGTTTTGGTTTAACTTTCAATATCGGGGATGATTATTATTCTGAATATTAAAAAAATATTGTAATTTAGTTTTTAAAGAAAGTATCAAATATTCAATTTGATACTTTCTTTGTCTCAACACATTATTATGATTGAAAAAGAATTTAAATTTAAATATCAAATTTTCGAAGATTTTAGCGAATTACCTGGGCATGCTCAGAAACTCATGAAATCTGCTATAAATGCACGCAACAAAGCTTACGCACCCTATTCGAAATTTCAAGTTGGAGCAGCTCTTTATTTGAATAATGATGAAACTGTCACAGGAAGCAATCAAGAAAATGCATCATATCCGTCTGGGCTTTGTGCCGAACGAACAGCAATTTATGCAGCTGGAGCTAATTATCCTGAAGCTAAAATTGAAGCGCTAGCCATTACTGCAACTTCACAAAAACATAAAGTTCTCGAACCAATAGCGCCTTGTGGTGCTTGTCGGCAAGCTATCGCAGAATATGAAAAGAAACAGAACTCACCTATTGTTATTTATTTTATGGGTGAATCTGGAAAAATTATCATGGTGAATGCGTTGTTAGATATTCTCCCATTAGCTTTTGATAACAAGTTTTTGTAATTATTGAATAAGATCAAGTTTTAAATCTCAGATGAATAAAAAGACTATTATTTATAGTTTTTGAATTAATTATATAAGGGTTGAGATTTAGATTTCAAATTATTTCATAGTCTAAGTTTCTTGATAGTAATGGGTTAGTTATTTTTTTAAAATTACTTTCAAAATTCTTTCAGATTTATTTGTCATATTATCCAAAAAGGTTGTAGTTTTGCACCCCGCTAATTGATTTATTGGAGATTTA
>NZ_RQVT01000047.1 GCF_004010055.1 Psychroflexus aestuariivivens | reverse complement strand
CAAGCTTGTTTGGAGATGATCAAAAGCAACCAACACTCAAGAAACTGTTCAAATACCACAGCTTAAAAATGGAAAACATTCTAGCTCCAGGAACTTTGAAAAATTATACAACGACTTTAAAATATATTGACGAGTTTTTGAAAATTGAAATCAAGACGAGCGACATATTTTTAAAACAAATCAACTATAAATTTTTGGTTGATTTTGATGCCTATTTGAGAAAGAAAAATACACTAACCAACAACGGGGTTATGAAACATATGGAACGTTTAAAAAAACTGATGAATTTTGCGTATTCTCTTGAATGGATTGATAAAAACCCAGCTAAGTTTTTTAAACTCATTTACCATAAAGTTGATGTGCATTATTTGGACAAAAAAGAGTTAGAACAAATTGAAAGTGTGAGTCTACATAAAGATAGACATCAGCTTGTTAGAGACATTTTTGTGTTTTCATGCTATACTGGACTTTCATATAGTGATGTTTTTAACTTGACGGAAGACAATATTCAAATAGGTATAGACGGTGAAAATTGGATTTATACATATCGGCAGAAATCTAAAACTAGGGTCAGAATTCCACTTCTAGAAAAGCCGAAAAAAATTATTGCTAATTACAAAAATCATCCAAAATGTAAAACTGGTAAATTATTACCAGTTTTCAGTAACCAAAAAACAAATGATTATCTGAAAGAAATTGCAGCTAAGGCGAATATCAAAAAAAGGATTTCATTTCATACAGCAAGACATACTTTTGCCACAACCGTGACACTAATCAATGGCGTACCTATTGAAAGCATATCAAAACTATTAGGACATACCAAAATTTCTACAACGCAAATCTATGCGAGAATCTTAGACAATAAATTAGCTGATGACTTCAATAATCTCAAAAATAAACTTAAAAACAATGGTGAAATGAAAACTGGATAGTCATATAGGTTAAAAGGGATGATTTAAACATTTCTTAATATTAATAAAATTTATTAATATTACAGTGATTTTAAGTCTATTTCCAATCTAAAACATCCTTTTAAAATGACTATTAAGTTAATTTACAAGATTTATGAGCGTGAGCTAAATTTAATAAATCAGCAAAAGTTTTGTTTCAAATATGAGTCTAACACTATCATAAGCCTTATATCAAAGACAATTTCATTGATGCAGAAATGTATTCAGCTCCATGGCTTCATGTCTCTAGAAGAAGAAATCAGTTTTTTTAAACACATTAAACCAGAAATTGCATCTGAGTTAAAATTTATAAAATATCAAAAGAAACATATTATAAAATACAGCTACTGTACTGAAGATGACGCCATAGAGTTTCTGAAGAAACAGATCAAAAAAAGAAAAAAATGTTTGATCAAATGCAATTTTTTGGTTGAATATCTAGCTGAGGATCATACCCATAATGACATCAATTGGTTTACAAGATCAAATATTGATCCTACAAGCTCCATAGTTCCACATACGAGTATTCTTCAAGAAGATTTCTCTACAATGTTAGACAATAGTGTTACTAAAATTAAGTTCAATCAAAAGATTATTGCCGACTACCAAAATAAAATTGAAAATCCAGTTTCATTAAATTATTACAATGAAAATAATACAACTGTAAATAAATTAAAATGGACGGGCAGCAAATCAGACTTTACGGAGATTGTCTATGCCTTAGCTAAATCAAATGCTTTAGATCATGGGAATGTGAAAATTTCAGATATAGCCAAAAATCTGGAAAATATTTTTCATCTAGAATCTAATGTCAACATTTACTCAACTTTTGATGAGATAAAGAAACGAAAAAAAGAGCCTACCAAGTTTTTAAACACCTTACAGAGAAGACTTTTAAAAGAAATCAACCAGTAAAATGTTAATTTACGTTAAAAAAATACCTGATATCACCCGATAATCAGGGAATATAACAATAGCTTCAATTCAAATTTGCATATGAATAACTTGAAACATAGTGGTCACTACGTTTCCTAAATTTATTTAATATGTCAAAAGATCATCTAACAGAAAACGACGTCAAAGTAATCACAAAACAAATCTTTAATGAATTAAAAGATGGATTACTAGTCGAAATCAAAAAAGAATTAAGCAAACAGCAAATCTACAAAAAACAATTTCTCAGGAATTCTGAACTTCAAAAAGTCCTTAGTATTAGTTCCAGTGGTCTACAAAATTTAAGATCTAGTGGAGAATTGCCATTCACTAAACTGAAAGGAATAATTTACTATGACATCAAAGAAATCAACAAACTGATGAAAAAAAACAAAATCGATTTCAAAGACAGCTAAGCCATGAACTACATCGAACACCTCAACCAGGCGTTCAGGAAGATTCATGAAGACCACAGGCTAA
>NZ_RQVT01000015.1 GCF_004010055.1 Psychroflexus aestuariivivens | reverse complement strand
ATATGGTAAAATCTGTGATGTGTATAAAACAAAAAACCTTGTATATCAGCCATTTGGTGAAATTTGGCTTGATTTACAAGGTTAAAAGTCGGGGTGGCAGGATTCGAACCTGCGACCTCCTGCTCCCAAAGCAGGCGCGATAACCGGGCTACGCTACACCCCGAGTGAAATTTATGAATTCGTTTATGTGTTTTGATGGTATCGCTAAGTCAAAACATCGAATTTTGTTGCGGAGAGACAGGGACTCGAACCCTGGCGACACTTTCGCGTCGACAGATTAGCAATCTGCTGCATTACCACTCTGCCACCTCTCCAATATTATTTTAATGAACTTTCGCTATTGCGGGTGCAAATATAATCTCATTTTTAATTCTGCCAAAATATAAACGTATAAATTTTGAATATTTTTTAGCTCAACTACTAAGTCTTTAAAAGTCAAAAGTTTCACATTAATATTATCACCGAAATATTAATCAAATTGATAAACATCCAAAAAACAATATTGCTAGTTATATGCTAAGTCATATTGAATAAGATTCAAAAAAATAGCTCAGACCTTAAAAACCTATTTAACCTAATTTTTTCCGCCAGTAAACCTTTTGAAAGCTTCGTTCTAAAATTTTGTAAATCAATTTTTCCATGAAATCGGAATCTAACATCATTTGCTTGAGATCTTCTTCCTGAATATCAATCCTGTATAATAACTGAATGAAATTTGAGGTTTTGTCATGCATCAAATTTGAGAAAATTTGATGTAAACCTTCAACGAGTTCGTTGGGTGAAGTGTCGATTTTCAGTTCAATTTCAGAAATACCAGCAAGCGCTAAGTCTTTATTGAGTTGAAGTATGATTTCACGCCATAATCCCGTTTCATTCGGGTAATTTTCAATAGCTTCAGAAATCGATTTTGGTAGACTCATTACATACTTCTATTCATTAAATTTGTACCGAAATTTTTCAAAAAACTTTTGCTTTCTTCACTAATTTCAAGCTTTTCTAAATGTTTGAAAGCTTCGTTTGTAAAATCTGAAATTTTTGCTTTTGTGGCATCAGCTGCACCAGAATCCAGGAAAATTTGTTTAGCTGTTTCGATTTTGTTTTGTGGTTGATTTGGTGAAATTGTATACAAATGCTTAAGCTGATCAGCACTATTTTTATCGGCAAGTTCAAGTGCTTTCAGATACAAATAAGTCTTTTTGTTTTCAATAATATCGCCACCAATTTGTTTGCCGAAAACAGCCTCGTTGCCAAAAGCATCTAGATAATCATCTTGAATTTGAAAAGCAATCCCAAGCAATCTTCCAAATTCGTAAATTTCATCTTGTGCTGTTTGAGAAGCTTTGCTAACAATAGCGCCCATTTTCAAAGCAGCGCCAACCAAAACAGCTGTTTTGTACTCAATCATCTTCAAGTATTCATCTATTTTTACATCATCGCGTTCTTCAAAATCGACATCGTATTGTTGGCCTTCACAAACTTCTATTGCGGTTTTTGTAAACAAAGACGCCAATGGTTTAAACAGTTCTGACGGATAGTTTTCAAACAATTGATAAGCGTTGATCAACATGGCATCGCCTGATAAAATACCGGTATTCAGATCCCATTTTTCATGAACGGTTTCTTGGCCACGGCGGATAGGGGCATCATCCATAATATCGTCATGCACCAAAGAAAAGTTGTGGAAAATTTCTATAGCTAAAGCCGCGTCTAATGCATTATTGTGATGTCCACCAAAAATATCTGCACTAATCAAAACTAAAATTGGACGCAAACGTTTACCGCCTAAATTCAAAATATATTCAATAGGTTCGTATAGATTTCGTGGTTCTTTTTTGAGCACAGATTGCTCCATGTGTCTTAAAAAAGTTGATTTATAAGTTTCAATATTTAGCATTGAATTTATTTTTTTGGCTAAAATAATTTAATTAAAATTTCTGATGTAACGGCATTGCAAATACTTTAATAAATACTTGAAATTTTTTCAATTAAATTATGCCAAGGGTTTCAGAACAGAATTCCTAACAAAAAAATAGTTTTTTATTTTGAATAGATTTCACCAAAAAAACTAACACGAATGCCTGATTTTACTTAAGTAATTGAACTGAATGCGCCTCTTTTTAAAACGTCAGCCAATGCAGTTGTTCTTAGAATAGGTGAATTTCTATTAGTAAGGTGAAATAAATATTACTTCCATTTTTAAGAGAAAACTAAATTTTGAATATTGAATTATCAATTTTTTTAAGACAGAAAATTGCATAAAGTATTTTGAAATCAATCAAATACCCACAACAAAACTTTACAATCGATTAAATATGATTTAATTATAACAAATAGTATATATTTGATGTTACCCCAAAAAGGAATATTATGAAGTTAAAAGTCCTATTTGTTACGACAATTCTATTTAGCCTTTTTGCAAAATCTCAAACTCTAAACGAAGAAAGAATATTGGGAGAGTGGGAAGCGATTAGCGTAGAAATACCAAATTCTTCAGGAGTTTCACAAAAAGAAGCATCAAAACTCATTAAAGATGCTTTTTTAAACTCAAAATTCAATTTTAAAGGAAACAAAGTTTTTAGAATTAAATATAGCAAATTAGCTGATGAAAAAATGAAAGAACTCCTTTTTCTTGAAAATCAAAACTGGATCATAAAAAACGGAAAAATCCGAATTGGGACAGAAAAGGATGGATTTTCTATAATGAAAATTGTATATGAAGAAATTGATGGTAAAACCTATTTCATATCACCTAATATTCGATTAGAAATGAAGAAATTAAGCAACGATAGACCTGCCAAACCTAAAATAATTGAATCAAAAACTGAAACTGTAGAAAAAGTTGATTCTACAAAATCTGATTTCATTTATAAAGAATTGACGAGTCTCAAATTGTAGACTTTAAAGACATCGAAAATCCACCATTAGCTCCTGAGTGTAAACCAAAATGGAACACAAAAAAAAGAAAAAAGTGCACAAGCAATTATATCGCAACACACGTAAATAAAAATTTTGATCCTGGCCTTGCTCCCGAATTAGGTTTTGAAGGTATCACAAAAATAATAGTTGAATTTATAATTGATAAAAATGGAAGAGTTATAAATATAGTAGCCAATGGCGGTCCGGAAATTATGAATCAAAATGCTGTTGAGGTTATTAGTCAACTACCAGAATTCAAACCTGGAATTAAAGATGGCAAACCTGTCAATATTGCTTATAAAATGCCTATTACTTTTATGATTCACAATTAAAAAAACCTTTTTTAAGTTGAAAATATGGGTTTTGATATTATTTCTAAATTTAAAATTTTTCAAGTATTAACTATAACTGAGGTTCTAAAAGCTCACTCAGTTGCAAAAAAACTAAGCAATTATGAGAAAAATAATATTAATCACATTTATATTATTGAGTAGTTTTTCATATTCTCAAAATTGGGATTTTGAAAAACCTAATTACGAGGAAATTGAAAAAAATATTCAAAATAAAAATTCAAATCTTTTCTATGAATCTTTAATGAATCGATTTTTACAAGCTGATACAACAATGACTTTAGAAGAAAAGAGACATTTGTACTACGGCTATTCGTTTGATAAAAATTACGCGCCATATTCTCATTCTAGCTATGGTGATAGCATAAGAGTTGTAATCCAAAAAGAAAGACTAGATAGCTTAGATCTAAATAAAATAGTTGATTTTGCCGATAAAATGCTCTTAGATAAACCATTTGATTTGAATGCTATAAATTACCAACTATACTCATTGAAACAAATAGGAAATAAAAAAACTTATGAGAAAAAATTACAACAAGCAAGAATTCTAGTTGATGCTTTGATGAGTTCTGGAAATGGAAAAAGTAAAAAAGAAGCTTTTTATGTAATTTACACCTCACACGAATATGATTTAATAAATATTATAGGCTTTCGATATGGAGGCTCACAAAGTTTGATTGAGCATTATGATTATTTAACTCTAGCAGAAAATGAAGAGAACATAGATGGATTATACTTTGATGTCAGCCCTTGTTTAAAATCAATGAAAATGTTTTAAAGAATAAAAAATGACTATTTCAATTCACTTAGATTGAATTATAGTTCATTAACACTGGTTTTATTAGTTTGTTTTATTAGGCTGGATCAAACTCTCTAGTTTAAAACATTTTACTTGATCACTTTTATAACTACTCTATTTTCGATTTTTTACGTGCTGAAATCGCAAGCTTGAATTGCCCACTCACATAAAATTTAAAATTGGAAAAAACTTCATTATTGTTCTACTTAACAATTTCAGGAATAAGTCTTCAAACTATTTTCACACATCAATTTATTAGCATCCACCCTATTTCCAAAATGGATTAGGCCAAGTTTCACAAGTTTGCTGAGAATCATGAATGTTTTGAAATTCTAAAAGTTGTTTTTCATTCAATCGCTCTTGAATTAAATTGAACAATTCTCGTTCTTCTAGCCGAATGTGGGTTTGGAGCATTTCATAGATGTTTTTGAAATCTGCGTAATCTTTAGACTGAATTTCAAAAAAATATTTTAGCTTACGATGTTGCTCTTTGGCCTCCTCAACCAACTCATGCGCTTCACCAAGTTTTGGAAAAAGATGCTGTTCTTCCATTTTGAAATGAGAAATCAAATAATTTTTCCAGAACCATTCTGCATAATCCTCCATCTCCTGAAGTTTAGCTTTTTTGGCAACACCTTTTTGTAGTCGCAAAGCAAAAACCAATCCATCATGATGTTCTCGACTTAAATTTTGTAAGGCTTTATGACGCTTTAATGGTTGTTTAGACATGAATAAAATACTATTTAGCAAATTTAAATACATCTTTTAAGATAACAGACTTCAATTCCTATAAATAAATGGGTAAATGCCAACTTACTTGAATTATTCTGCTCACTTCAATTCTATACCTACACCTATTTTTTCTAGCAGATAAGGATTGTGCTCAATCACGAGAATATCATTGTTTAAACTCAATTCTTTCAAAATACCAAATAAGAGGTCAATATCTGCATAATGAAGACCTGTGCTAGGTTCATCTAAAATAAAGAGTTCATTTTTGGGAGCCGCTTGTAACCAATTGAGTAAAAGCAAACGCTGTTTTTCACCAGAAGATAAAGATTGCACTTTTTGCTCTAAGCTTAAGTGTGCCAAACCAATGTTTTCTAAGCTTTTAACAATATCAAGACTAGATTTTGAGACTTTAAAATTTGTCCACCAAACTTGTAATTCCATTAAATTAAGCTTTAATACATCTGCAATAGATTTTGAATTGACTTTATGAGCTAAAATATGATCTTTGTAACGTTGTCCTTGGCATTCGTCACAAATTTCAATAGCATTGGCAGTAATATCTAAGCTAGTTTCGATATAGCCTTTCCCTTTGCAATTAGAACATTGACTGGCTTTGGTTTTATATGAAAAGTCTTTTGCTTTTAAGTTAGTTTCACTAGCAAATAATCGACAAATTTCCTTAAGTAAATCTAAATAAGCCACCACTAATGTCTGTCCTTGCGTTCGAAGTTTTTTAGGTTCAAAATAATGCGCAGCCTTATAATCCTTCGGGATAGTTATGCTTTCGCAATTCACAGGCTGATTTGTATTGATGCTCGGCATCAATACATCTTTGACCAAAGTGGTTTTTCCGATTCCTGATTTTCCTGTAAGCGCAGTCATACCTCCTATTGGCAAGTTCAATTCATCTTTAATTAAAGTGTGTTTATTTAGCTTTTTGAAATTGATATAAGAATCGCCAGATTTTAATTGAAGCCTTTTAGCTGTTGCTTTTAAAAAAGGATGGCAATTTCCTTTTTTAAGAAAAGCTTCTGTTGTGCCTTCAAAAGTAATATAGCCGCCTTCTTTTCCTGCTTTTGGACCAATCTGAATAATATGATCGGCTGCCTGAATAATCGATTTATCGTGTTCAATGACAATAACAGTATTGCCTTTTTCTATCAGCTCTTTGAGAATGTCAATCAGATCAGAAATATTAGCCTGTGATAAACCAGCAGAAGGCTCATCTAATAAATAAGTGATTCCTTTAAGCGGACTATTCAACTGTTTGATTAAAGCGATGCGCTGATTTTCTCCACCAGAAAGTGTAGGTGATTTTCGATTGAGTTGCAAATGGTCAATATGCAACTGAATTGCTCTTGTAATCGTGTTACGCAGCAGAGGTTCAATTTTAGAAAGTAATTTACCATCTATTGTATCTTGGTCTTTAGCCTCATTTAGCCATTGACCTAAGACTCTAAAGTTCATCGATTTAATAGCATGTATCGATTTTCCTCTAATTTTTGTTTTTAGGCGTTCAGGTTTTAAACCACTTCCTTTACAATGGTGACATTTTCGATAAGAAAATAGTGACGTAAGCGCGCTGATGTTTTTATTCTTTCTGGTTTTGAAATATTCATCTTGTAAATAGTTGAAAAGGCCTTCCCAAGGCAAACTCAACTTTTGAGTTCCAGATCGTGTCTTTGTTTTGTACTCCCAAGTAGCTTCCCAGATTTTTTGGCCAGTGCCATGAAGAATGACTTCTTTTTGTTCAGATGTTAATTTATAAAAAGGAGTATTAAGATTAAAGCTGTATTCTTTTCCTACTTCTTTTATAATTGCCATGTGTTGACCTTCTGGATTTCCATAATACCAAATGGCTTTATTATGAGCAAACAAACCATCATTAATGCTTTTATTTTCGTCTAAGACAAGTTTTGATAAATCTGGTCGCAATTCATCTCCAATTCCTTCACATATTTTACACTGACCCAATTCATGGTTATTCGAGAAATGACTCGCTGACAATTCATTTCCTTCATATTGAGATTTGCGAGAAAAAGCAAAACGCAAAATTTTATCAATGCCAGTTTGCTTGGCGATATCCGTGCGTATGCTGTAGTTTTTTTGTTTTCGAGTAATGCAAATACTAGGCGTGAGTCCTTGAATATCTTTAACATCAAACTGAAAATTAACACCAACTCGCGATTGCTGATAGGCTGAAAATTGCTTTGTCATTTCTTGAAGTCCATAACCATGAAGGCTATCGATAATCAACGAAGATTTACCTGAACCCGAAATGCCTGTGACTACAGATAATTGATGCTTAGGAATATCTAAGTCTAAATTTTTAAGTGAATGCGTCCGTGCACCACGTATGGAAATCACATTTTGTTGCTGTTCAGGATCTTCATTAACTTGAGTAGCTTGTATTTCCTGTGCATTGTCAACCCAAGTGTCGCAAAAAGTTTGAAATAAATGGTGATTTTCAAAACAGACAATTCCTGCTGTTTCTTGCTTAAGTTGGTCTAAAGCCTCTAAAAGCTGATTTACATTCTTATAGTGCAAGCCAATGCTAGGTTCTTCTAAAATCAAAAGTCGTTGTTTTGATTTCTTAGCGAAGTGTTTAGTGAGTTTTATTCGCTGTGCTTCACCGCCGGATAAAGTATTTGAAGGTTGTCCTAATTTGATGTAGCCTAAACCTAATTTCAGCATTAAAGCAAGAATTTCTAAAATCTTTTTTTCTGAAGAAAAAAAGTCAGAAGCCTCTTCAATACTCAAGTTATAGATTTCAGCGATGTTTTTGTCTTGCCAATAAGTGCCAAGTACTTCTGGTTTAAAACGCTTTCCGTTGCAAGTAGGACAAGTTTGGTTAATGTTTCCCATAACGCTCATCGAAAGGCTAATGACGCCAGCACCTTCACAAGCTTCACATCGTCCCTTTTTGTTGTTAAATGAAAATGCACTTTTAGTTAGATTTGAAGCTTTTGCCTGTTCTGTTTTTGCTAGCAGATCTCGTATTTTTTCAGCTAGACCTGTATAAGTTGCTGGATTGCTGCGTGGCGTTTTACCAATAGGTTGATCACTGACGCTTTGCAAGCTTAAATTATTTTTTTCGCAAAAATCTGATATCTTTTCAAGTATTTCTGAAGTTTTACGGCTGATTACAGACAGTTGGTTGGTTTGTGGTTGATGATTTTTAGCTGTTACTTTATTCGCCTGAGACTCTTTTTTATCAGCTGATATTTGGCTGTATTCTTTTAAAGCAGACAAGGTGGGACTTTTATCGTTTTTTGTTTTCAAAAAATCTGAAATAGATCCGTTAAATACCACTTCCCCACCATGAATTCCAGCGCCTGGCCCTAATTCAACAATCCAGTCGGCTGCTTGAATAAAATTTAAATCGTGCTCTACAACCATAACTGTATTTCCCCGCTTGATTAGTCGATTGAGAATATGCAACAAATAGCTCTGATAGTCTGCTGACAAGCCAATAGAAGGCTCGTCGAAAACATATAAAATCCCTTGTAATTGGCTGTTGACTTGATTAATAAGTTTAATACGCTGACCGTCGCCTGAAGAAATTTCTTTACTTGGAGTACTCAGCTGATAATCGCCCATACCCAAGTGAATTAAATCTAGTAATGGTGTAATTATTTTATCGACAAGAACTTGTTCTCCAGCGCTTAATTTCAATTGATTGAGTCTTTGGTGTAAATTAATCAAAGACATTTCATGCCACTCCTGAAAATTGGAACCTTTCCATTTGTATTTGAGTTGTTCGGCTTTAATTCGTCCACCGTGGCAACTTGGGCAAACTTTTGAGCTAGCAAATTTCAGAATATTTGGATTGCGGTCGCGCCTTAAAATATCCTTCATAATCGGCAGCATACCTTTGTAATAGCCTTCTTCTCTAGGTTTGGCTTTAATTCCCTGCCATCTTAATCGAGATTCTAAACCGTGTTTACCATAGAAAACTTTAATACGGTCACTACCGTTTAAAACTACATTCTTTTGTTCTTCCGAGAGTTCTTTCCAAGGAATATCCACATGAAAACCGTGTGCTTTACAAACCTTATTGAGTTCTTCTACAGTAATTTGTGAATAGACGATATAACCATTTGGCAACGTGGTTGTGATCGCACCTTCTCTTAAAGTTTTGTTTTCATCGCCAATCAATTTATCAAGATCGATGTATTCAGCTTCCCCAATTCCTCGGCAGACTTCACAGGCGCCTTTAGGATGGTTGAACGAAAAGAGCGACTTGCTCATGGTTTTTTCGGCCGCGTAACGTGCAAATATAATTCTGAAAACAGCCGTTAATTCTGATAAAGTTCCAAAAGTCGCATTGATTGACTGAAAGCGTTTTGACTGCTCCACTTTAATCACGGGTGGCAAATCTTGCAAATCGTCAACTTCAGCTGTTGGAATCATTTGCCCATTTTGTTGATTATATGCTGGTAAACTTTCTAGAAAATAGCGATAACCTTCGTTAGCAATTACGCCCATGGCGAGAGAAGATTTCCCAGAACCCGACAACCCTGTAACGACAATCAAAGCCTTTTCAGGTAAGTTTAAGTCGATATGTTTAAGATTATTTTGGTGAGCATTGATTATCTTCATAAAAGGTGTCGCTTTAGTTTAAAATTTAAATATAAGAAGATTCTCAGAGCCTTTTCAAGACTTAGATATTGTTTAGGTTTTAGTGAATTCAAAAAAAAACTTACAATTTTCAATATCTCAAAATATTAAGAATTTATTCTTTGCTTAAAAGTGATTTTATGATGAGAGGAAGATCAAAAAATTTGAATATAAGTTAGAAAATTAAAAATTTAGAGTCTAGCTAAAATATCATTGAGATAAATATCATTGAGATAAATATCATTTAGCTTAGACATTTTCAAAACTTCTTAGGAAACAAGAAAATAAGGATTAAATCTGTATTTGTATAAAACAACTAAAAAAAAGCAATGTCAAATTTATAATTGTGCAACTTAATTGTGCAATTTAAAATTAAATCATACTTATTAAATTTGTGTAATCAATTGGTTTTGATGACCTAAAGCTAATTTGAAGTGAAATTAATCAAAATGAGATTCAAAAAAGAACATTTATTTCTAAATGCTTTTGAATTGAACATAAATGGAAAAATTGATGGACTTTTTTTGAAATAATAAAATAAATCTAAACTGATTAAAAATCAAATTTGAATATTATTTTTTATCTGTAGTGAAACTTTTTAGCGTAAACCCAAAAGTCAACATACTATCTTCTTGCGCTTGATTTTCAATAACAATACTTTCAAAAGTGTAGAGATAGTTGATTTTAAAGTTGAGGTATTTCCAAACAGGAAGTTCAAGACCAAGGTCTGCTTGCCAGCGATAATTATCGCTATGCTCTAAAGAAGGCTGCACGTAAAATTCATGATTTATGATTACTTTTTCTTTAAACAAATGCCACTTTCCATTGACCCAAACCGTACCTCGCGCTGTCGTTATTGATTCATCACCATCATAGGCAGAGCGATTAAAATTGGATTCTCGAAAATTAGTTTTTTCATATTCACTAGAAACAGCAAGTTTTAGCCAATTTTTTTTATGTTTCAAAATTTGAAAAGTTACACCAGCACCGACCAGATAGCGCAAGTCGATTTCTCTACGATAATTGGTACTGACAAACCCTAGCAATAAAGGGTATATTTTTTTCTCTGGATTGAAATATAAAAAATTGAGACTCAAAATATCTTCATCGGCTTTGACTTTACCAAATTCTTGATAAACATAAGAATTTTGGGTTTTGAAGACTAATGGTTTAGAAATTTTGAAACTAAGGTCAGATTTAGCTCTAAAAATTAGAGTTTCTACGTTTCCATCTTGCCAAAATCCAGTTAGCGCAAGTTTTGCTTTTAAATTGAGTGTATCGCTTTCATTGATTTGAGCTGAAAAAACAAGTGGTATAAACAAGAAGAGGTACAAAATCTTTTTCATTCTATTCTACTGAAAATTAAATTCTTATAGTCTGGCAAAAATATGGTATTTAAGCACGAAATCAAGAACATTTGGTTCGATATAAAATAGTCTAAATTGAAAAGTAAACTTGTAGAAAGTTAAAAAATTAGAATTGTAGTTGAATATGCACTGAAATAAAGTAGAAAAATATTCTATAATTCAATAAGACAAGAGATAATTAGCGTTATTTTGAAAACAAAAAAGCTGAAATCATTAGATTTCAGCTTTTTCTGTTGGCCTACTAGGGCTCGAACCTAGACTCTTCTGGACCAAAACCAGATGTGTTGCCAGTTACACCATAGGCCAGTGTTATTTTCGGAGTGCAAATATAGAATATTCATTCATTTCTACAAAAAATATTTTCAATTTTTTGTCGATTTTTTTAAAATAAATTTCCTTTTGCTCTCCAGCAAATCAGATATAATTTAGGCTTAAGGTTTATCCTCTTGTAAATCAGATTTTGCAAAATGCATTTCTCGTCTTAAATCGGTTAGCCTTCTGTAAATAATGGATTTATATTTTGAATTTTCTAAGTTTTGATATTTCTCTTCGTAAGCTTCAAAATATGGTAATTTGTCTTTCGTTTTTTTGAAATATCGATCAGCAGCCATAGCAAGTTCATACTGAGCTCGTTCATTAGTTGGGTTTTCTTCTACTACTTTTTCAAAGCATTTTATTGCATTTCTGTCATTTTGTTCAGCCACAAAAATCATGGCAAGACTGAATCGCTCAGTATCTAGACTTGTATCTTTATTAGATATAGATAGAGTTGCATGCGTCTTTGCCAATTCTAAATCTCCATTTGCCAAGTAAACCCTTGCTATTTGATAATGATATTTAAAATCTTTAGGCGCAATTTCTAGTAAGCGCTTATAATAAGTGATTGACTTTTCAAACTCGTTGGTATTTGCATAAGCAATCGCAAGCTTTTCAATGATGAATTTTGGTAATTTTATTTGCTTTTCTAGCCTTTTGAAAGTTTCGATACTCTTTTCTAGCTTGCGTTGTCTATAATAAACCTGACCAAGCAATCCTAAGATTTTAGTGTTTTTTGGATTGTATTGTAATGCTGAAGTACAAACTTCCTCTGCTTTTGCATAACTTTTAATTTTCAGATAAAATTCGCCCAAAGCATAAGCGGCAGGTTGATGAGATGCATCGTTTTCAAGTGCTTTTGAATAATAAAAATCTGGTGAAATATCATTGAGTTTCGCTTTGGTCAAACCCAATTGGTAAGCAAATTCAGAATTGTTGGGGTACTTTTTGTGCAAAAGCCTCAGCAAACTATCCGCTGCTTTATATTGTTTTTTCTTTTTCAAAAGCTTGGCGAAAATAAACTGGTATTTTGGCGAATCATTTTTATTACGCAAAGCCTGATTATAGGTTGAAATGGCAGATTCATAAAATTTTTTAGACTGATAGGTTTTTGCTAATAAAATCTGAGTTCTGAAATTATCTGGTGGATTGGTTTCAAAGTAGTCTATAATAAACTTGTATTCACCGACAGCATATAAACTATCTAGAGTTTTATTTGAAAGTGATTGCGCATTTGAAATAAAATGTACAATCAGCAAAATGATAATTAATTGGTACTTCATAAAATGAATTTTAAACCTAAAAATTGTTCAGCATTACTTTGGATTTTTCATGGAAATCGGTAGCGCATAATAAGTATTCACCTTCTGCCCTTCGTTTTCACCTGGAATCATTTTTGGTAATTTTGAAATCACTTCTTTAGCGCGTTTTTCTAATTCTGGATGTGGTGCTCTTGCTTGAATATCTTGGATGTCTCCGTTTTTATCTATCAAAAATCGAACATAAACACGAACCACTTTTGGTTTTAGATTAAACTGACCAATATCTGAAGTCTTGAAATTTGCATTTACAATTTGAGTGATTTTTTCTGAATTGCATTCTTGAATTGCTGATTTGTCAATTAAATCTTTACATGACTCAAAACGCGGCGGCAAATCAACCTCACTGTAAGGAATTCCGCTAGTTTCATATTTCACACTTTTATTTGAAGAATCTTGATTGTCCAGATATTCTTCATAGGTTTTGCTCATCAACTGAGCTTTCATTTCCGTAAATTTTTCATCTGAAGTTTTACCAGCAGTATTCATTTGCTCCATCAATTTTAGCATGTAAGCACTATTTCTATAATAAGCTTCTTTTGAATCTATATCGTTTTGAATTTTAAATTTTTCTGGTAAATCTTTAGCATATAAACTGCCATATTCCAAAATGGCTTCATCAAGTTCTTGTTTGTATTTTTCAATCAGTTGCTCGTTTTCATTTTGGTTTGTAATTTCATTCAAACTCTCTTTGGTTTCGTCTTTACAAGCGGTGTAAGTAAGCATGAGAATTAGCAAAGGAAGCACCAATATATATTTGAGTAAATTCTGTGATTTGGAGTGATTTTTTTGTAACATCATAAGTCTTTGTTTTAATTGTGATTTATCAAAAAATGAATGTGAAAAATGAAATTGTTTCGTTCCAAAAGCCACATTGAGTAAATTTTGTGTGTAACTGAATTTTCCATCATGTTCTGAAGCCTTGCGATCGGCTTGATACTCGTGAATCAGCACCAATTCTCGCTTCAACCAGTAATGAAAGGGTGAAAACCAAAATACAATTTTGGTGATTTCAATAAGAATCAAATCCAAACTATGCCGTAATTTGGCGTGGTGTTGCTCATGAACTATGATTTTAGGTAAGGCTTTTTCATCAATTTGGTCGCCAACAAAAATTGAACGCCAAAATGTAAAGGCAGACGCCGAATTTTGAAGTTTATAAAACTTAGCGTCTCCCAAATATTTTTGGAATTTTGCGCTATTCATTATTTTAAATAATTTGAAAAAACTAAATACAGATTTTATACTGAAAAATGTCAAGCCTAGGCCATAAATCAGTAATAAAATATCTTGCCAATGCCACGAATTTTGAAGAATGCCTGTACTACCTGTCGAAATTTCACTGTTACCAGCAACAGCAAAATATTGCCCAACTTGAATTGTGAAATCAACATCGCTCGTCTTATCATAAAATAATTTACTTATAAAACCTAAGTCTAAAAGCGGAATGGCTATAGAAAGCAACACGGAGACCAATAAATAAATCCTGTTATACTGATGAAAAGTTTCAGTTTTGAAAACCTGAAATAACATCAGAAAACAAGCTTGAAACACAATAACTTCTACGAAATACAACCACATAATTACTTATTTTGATCCAAGTTTTTCAAGACATCTTCCAATTCTTTTGCATTCATATCATTTTCTTTCACAAAAAAAGAAATCATACTTTTGAATGAACCTCCAAAATAATTGTTGACCAATTTGTTCATAGTGGCTTTTTGATAGCTTTCCTTATCAATAATCGCAAAGTATTTGAATCCTCGACCTACTTTTTCATGATTTACAAAACCCTTGTCCTCTAAAATCCTGACAATAGTTGAAACAGTATTATAGGCTGGTTTTGGTGTTGACATCTTGTCTAAAATTTCTGCAACTTTTGCTTTGTCGAGTTGCCACAAAATTTGCATTATTTCTTCTTCGGCTTTCGTTAATTGTCTCATATTCTTCAAAATCTATATTTCACTTTCAAATATAACTAATTTATTAGTTTAACTATTATTTTAGTTGTTAAATTTTTAAATCATTTTTAAAAACTGCTTAAACAAGCTAGCATTTTCAGAGTTCCTTTAAAGTATAATCTTGAACAAAAAAGCTCGACCAAATATGATCGAGCTTGCTAAAATTAGAATTGGATGAATTCAAATAATAGATAATATTCAAAAGAATAATTATCCCCTATTAGGTAACAAATGCTTGTTTATTTAAATATTGTTCAGAATATCTATTTTTCAAAAGCATTCTTTACTATTTACGATAATAACAAGCTTGGGGTTCACAAATGAAAAGTTTAATTCAAAAAAAATCTCTTACTACAAATAGTAAGAGATTTTAATAAAATTTATTTGGAAGAAATTATTTCAATTTCTTTTTCACTTCAACTTCTTGGAAAGCTTCTATAATATCATTTTCTATGATGTCATTATAGTTTTTCACTTGCATACCACAATCATAGCCTTTAGAAACTTCTTTCACGTCATCTTTAAATCTTTTCAGAGATGATAATGTTCCAGTATGAATAACAATACCGTCTCTAATTAGTCGAATATTAGAGTTTCTATAAATCTTACCTGAAGTTACCATACAGCCTGCAATTGTACCGATTTTTGAGATTTTGAAAGTTTCTCTAATTTCTGCAGTTCCGGTGATTTCTTCTTTAAGTTCAGGTGATAACATACCTTCCATAGCATCTTTGATGTCATTAATGGCATCGTAGATAATAGAATACATTCTGATATCGATTTCTTCGTTGTCTGCAAGTGTTCTAGCATTACCAGCTGGTCTCACATTAAATCCGATGATAACCGCATCTGAAGCTGAGGCCAACAAGACGTCACTTTCAGTAATTGCACCCACACCACGGTGAATGATATTGACTTGAATTTCTTCTGTAGAAAGTTTTTGCAAACTGTCCGTTAAAGCTTCCACAGATCCGTCAACGTCAGCTTTCAATATTACATTCAGTTCTTTGAAATCACCTAATGCAATTCGACGTCCAATTTCATCTAAAGTAATATGTTTCTGTGTTCTTACGCTTTGTTCTCTCTGTAATTGAGTTCTTTTTGAAGCGATATCTTTAGCTTCGCGTTCGTCAGCCATAACCTGGAATGTATCACCTGCTTGCGGCGCACCATCTAAACCAAGAATAGAAACCGGTGTTGATGGTCCAGCTTCTTTGACTTTATTACCACGCTCGTCTTGCATGGCTTTTATTTTACCACTAGTTGTACCTGCCAGAACGTAATCTCCGATTTTCAAGGTTCCAGTTTGAACCAGAATCGTAGATACATAACCACGACCTTTGTCAAGGAATGCTTCTACAACGGTACCTTTGGCCTGACGATTTGGATTAGCTTTCAGGTCTAAAAGTTCAGCTTCTAAAAGTACTTTTTCTAAAAGATCAGTAACTCCTGTACCAACTTTAGCTGAAATTTCTTGAGATTGTACTTTACCTCCCCAATCTTCTACCAATAAATTCATATTGGCTAAAGACTGCTTTACTCTTTCAATATTTGCGGTCGGTAAGTCTACTTTATTTATTGCGAAAACAATAGGTACGCCAGCTGCTTGAGCATGTGAAATAGCTTCTTTAGTTTGCGGCATGACATCGTCATCGGCTGCAATTACAATAATAGCTATATCTGTAACCTGAGCTCCTCTAGCACGCATTGCTGTAAATGCCTCGTGACCTGGTGTATCTAAAAAGGAAATGGTTTCTCCAGTTTCAATCTGAACACTGTAGGCTCCAATATGCTGTGTAATTCCACCAGACTCTCCAGCAATTACATTTTCTTTTCTTATATAATCCAAAAGTGAAGTTTTACCATGATCGACGTGTCCCATAACGGTTACAATCGGTGCTCTTGGTTTTAAATCTTCTGGATTTTCTTCTATAATTTCTTTATCTTCTTCAGATTCGGCTTTTACGAATTCTACATCATAACCAAATTCCTCTGCAACAACACTCAGCGTTTCTGCATCCAATCGTTGATTCATGGTTACCATCATACCTAGAGACATACAAGCAGAAATAATTTTTGTAACCGGAACGTCCATCATCGTAGAAATTTCGTTCACGGATACAAATTCTGTAACTTTCAGAATTTTGCTTTCTTTTTCTTGTTGTTCTAAAGAGTCCTGAGATTTTTGTTTATGCTGATCTCTTTTATCTCTTCTGTATTTGGCACCTTTCTTACCAGACGAGCGTCCTTGAAGTTTTTCTAAAGTTTCTCTAACCTGCTTTTGAACTTCCTCTGGAGATGGCTCTTCTTTAGGAGCATTCGTTTTCCCACGTTTTCCAGTTGGTTTTGCGCCTTTTTTACCTTTATAATTTGGCTTATTACCACCTGTTCCTGTGTTCGTCTTAGAAATTCTTTTACGCTTACGTTTTTTGTTAGCTGAACTATCTTTTTCCTTTTCTTTTTCTTTCTTCTTAGGTGCTTTTTTGAATTGATTTAAATCAATTTTTTCACCAGTGAAGTTAGGTCCTGAAAGTTTGGTGTATTGAGTCTCGTGCTTGACTTCTTCAGGTGTTTTCTCTTCTTCTTTTACGGGCTTTTTAGGCTTTTCAGCTGGCTTTTCCTGAGGCTTAGGTTGAGGTTTTTGAGAGGTCTTATTGTCCGTTTTAGAATGTGATTTGTTCTGACTAGACTTTTCAGGTTCAGACTTGCTTTTCTGTCTTTGTTTGTCTCTTCCAGTGTTGGACAAATCTATTTTTCCAACTTGCTTCAGACCGGAAATTTTGGACTTGGACCTGATAGTTTCCTCTTCTTTGGCAGGGGCTGGCTTTTTTGCTTCCTCTTCTGCCTTCTTAGTTTCTTCAGCCTGTTTTTTTGCGTCGGCATCTGCCTTGGCTTTAGCTTCTTCTTTTTTTGCTTGAGCTTCGCTTTCTTTTCTAGCTTCTTCGTCCTTCTTCTTTTGAAGCTCCCGCTCTCTTGCAAGACGTAATTCTTCCTTTTCCTTTTTTCGCTCTTCGCTCACTTCTTTGGAAGCAACTTTCTTGCTTTTATCAGTTTCAAACTTGTCTGATAAAACCTCGTAAATTTCAGATGAAATTTTTGTAGTTGGTCTTGCTTCAATTTCGTGACCTTGAGAATTCAGATATTCCACAGCACGATCTAGTGAAATATTAAATTCTCTAAGTACTTTATTTAATCTTGTTTGTTTTGATTCAGCCATAAATTGCCTCTAATGTTACCTCTTTTTATTTTGTACAAAGATGAGTTTAAAAAAACTATTCTTCAAACTCTTCTTTTAAAATTTTAATGACGTTCTGGACTGTTTCTTCTTCTAAGTCTGTTCTTCTGACTAAGTCGCTAACGTCTAATTCTAAGATACTTTTGGCAGTATCTAAGCCTATTCTACTAAATTCCTTGATGACCCAATCTTCGATTTCATCTGTAAATTCTGTCAATTCTACATCTTCTTCTTCGATGCCATCTCGGAATACTTCTATATTATAACCTGTAAGTTGACCTGCCAAACGGATGTTGTGGCCGCCACGTCCAATAGCTTTGGAAACTTCTTCTGGTTTCAATGTAACTTCAGCATATTTCTTTTCCTCATCCAACTTGATATTAACAATTTTAGCTGGACTTAATGCTCGCTGAATGTACAATTGTGGATTATTAGTGTAGTTAATGACATCAATATTTTCATTACCCAACTCTCTAACTATTCCATGAATTCTTGAACCTTTCATCCCAACACAGGCACCAACAGGATCTATTCTGTCGTCGTAAGTATCCACCGCTACTTTAGCTTTTTCACCTGGAACACGAACTGCATTTTTCACGTTGATTAATCCATCAAAAACTTCTGGTATTTCTTGCTCAAAGAGCTTTTCTAAAAACGCAGATGAAGTTCTGGATAGAATAATCATTGGCTTATTGCCTTTCAATTCTACTTTTTCTATCACTCCTCTAACACTGTCTCCTTTTCTGTAAAAATCAGATGGAATTTGATGTTCTTTTGGAATAATTAGCTCATTGCCTTCATCATCTAATAAAATCACAACATTATGTCTAACATGATGAACTTCTGCGGTATAAATTTCGCCAATAAGATCTTGAAAATATTTGAACGTATTTGTACTATCGTGTTCGTGAATTTTTGAAATTAAATTCTGTCTTAAAGCTAAAATCGCTCTTCTACCTAATTGATAAAGTTTAACTTCTTCAGAAACATCCTCACCAACTTCAAAATCAGGTTCTATTTTTCTAGCTTCTCTTAAAGAGATTTCTTTATTTTCATCTTCAACTTCCCCATCATTAACTACAATTCTATTTCTCCAAATTTCCAAATCGCCTTTATCAGGGTTGATAATGATGTCAAAGTTATCATCCTGACCAAATTTCTTCTTCAATGCATTTCTGAATACATCTTCAAGAATCGCCATTAAGGTTACTCGATCAATTAATTTATCGTCTTTAAATTCTGAAAACGAGTTGATCAAATCGATATTTTCCATATCTCTTACTTGTTAAAATTTATTATCACTTTGGCATCCATGATATCATCATAAGCCAAAGTTGCTTCTTTTTCTACTTTATGTTTGCCTTTTCCTACGGGTTTTGGTTCGCGGGCAACCCATTTTAAAAATATTTCTTCTTCGTTGGCTGTAACCAATTTGGCTTCAATTTTATCTTCTGCAGTTTTCACTGAAAGATTTCTACCTACATTTTTCACAAACTGCCTTGGGAAACGCAATGATTCTGTTGCGCCACACGAAGCAACCTCCAAAGAAAAATCTTCAATTTCACGATCTAAATTATGTTCGATTGCTCGGCTAATATTCACACAATCTGAAATCGACAAATCTCTATCGCCATCTATAATCACCTTGATGTTATTGTCTGATGAAATTTGTAAATCTATTAGAAACAGTGCTTCATCCTCTGCTAAGCCTTGGTTTACCAAGTTCAATATTTGCTCTTGTTCTAAAGCCATTCATTTAGTATAAAAAGAGGGGACTAATTTGTCCCCTCATATTCAAAACTTTGCAAATGTAATAATAATTTATCATTTATAAAAGGGGCATTTTTTTATATTTTTGATGTATTTTAGTATTTCAAACAAACACGATTTACATGAAAAGAATACTCGTACCTACAGATTTTTCTGAACAAGCTGATAATGCACTAAAAGTTGCTGCACAAATAGCAAGAAAGTTTGATGGTGAAATCTATCTTTTGCACATGCTAGATTTACCACTGGACCTTATTGATCCTGTCAATGAAGGTGTTGGAGGTGATTTGCCAGAATCTCTTTTTTTTATGAAATTGGCTCACAAGCGTTTTCTCGAAACCATGAATCGCTTGAGCTATCACATCAAAGACGTAAAAGTTCACGAAACTGTGGAATTTGACGAAGCTTTTGAGGGAATTATGGAAATTGGCAAAAAATACGATTGCGATGTTATCGTCATGGGATCCAAAGGAGCTTCTGGTTTTAGAGAAATTTTTATCGGCTCTAACACTGAGAAAGTAGTGAGGCATTCCAAAATACCTGTTTTGGTGGTTAAACAAGAAACTCCAATTTTCGATGTAAAAAGTTTTATTTTTGCTTCCAACCTAAGGCCTACTAATCGCCAAGCCTTTTTAGCTGCGGTAAATTTTGCTAAAAAACTAGATACTAAAGTGAAACTGGTTAAAATAAATACGCCAAGTCGATTTAAAACAACTGAACAGATCGATGAATTGGCTGAAAAATTCACAGAAAATGTCGATCCAGAATTTTATGAATTTCATGTTTATAATGACAAATCAGTTGAAAAAGGTATTCGGAATTTTGCCTCTAAAGCGAATGCAAATTTAATTGGTATTGGAACTCACGGCCGAAAAGGAATTGAACATTTTATGAATGGAAGCCTAAGTGAAGATTTAGTAAATCATGCCAAAAGACCTGTGGTAACTTTCAAAATTTAACTTACAATAGGGTTTTCTTGATACCAGACTGAATAAATTTCCAGACGTAATTCCAGAACGATTTGGTCTCATCACGTTTTAAATTTTGAATTTTATGTTCAACATCGACATTCTTGTTTTTGACAAAAACATTACTGAGCAAACTTGCAAAACTTCGCTCGGTTCCATTCTTGTTTAAAACTTTAATTTTCAGTTCTTCATAAGCCATATGCAGCGTTCCAGATGCCGAATTGTTTTGACTCGTCATCTTGGAGCGCAATTTATCGATGGAGCCATCAAGTTTCATAGATAAAGCGGGGGCAAAAAAAGAATTTACCGAAGAATCCTCAACACTTTCAATACTTGTTCCTACGAAAAATTGGTTGTTCGTATCCATAGGATTGAAATTATGGCTGAAATTTATGGAGGAGGATTCAGAAAATTTAGCGCTAGCTTTAGTACTTATAATTGCCGTTTGATCTCGTTTGTAATTATGAATATTTGCAATATTGCCATTAATTTCATTGAATTTTATTTCCGCTGGAGTCGCACCACTTCTCAACAATTCTTGATAGGTAATATCCAAACCAGCAACCTGAACAGAATCAATATTTAAATGAAAACCGAGCCCTCTTAAAGCTTCACTATATAATGGCTTAATACTTTTATCATCTGCAATGGTTTTGTCTCTATAAATTTCAAAGTCAGAGTCTTTGATCAAAATTTTATTTGCACTAAATTTTCGAATATCATCATTATTTTCGACACCGAAATTCATAATTTCAACCGTATTTATACTTAAATCCATCCTGTCTTTTTCAGTGGAAATATATTTGATATAGTCTTTTTTTGAATACTTAGGTTGAATCTGAAACTGAGAAATTTCAATATTTCCATCACTCATTTTAAAAGATTCAGATTTCAAATCATGCAAATTATTAATGTCAAAGTCTAATTCTTCACCGGTCATTTCAACAGAATTCAACCACGCCAAATCATCTTGCATCGGCCAAGTCAAATCTTCTGCAATCAGGTTGATGCTTTTTAAACTATAAAGGGTTTTATTCTTGTTTTTATACTGAAAATTCGCATTCTCGATATCTATCTTTTGAATTGTTATTTCTTCATCTAAATTTTCACTTCCTGTTGTAGTTTGAGTTGCTTTCCAAATTACTCCCAAACCATCTGCAGAAATTTTATTGAATTTCAAACTCTTATCGGTCAAATAAGCGATCAAATCAAGGTTAATATCCAATTCTTCAGATTGAATTTCACGCTTGTCATCTATAAATTGAACCGTCTTGAAGCTTATATTTCCGTTCAAAATATTGAAAGTTAAATCTTCGTATTGAAGATTTTCCTGTTGCTTCAATTGGTCTTCTATTTTGTTTTTTATCAAATAATTTGCGGTAAGAACACCTATCACAATTAAAATTAAAAAGACTGCAAAGCGGTAAAGGTATTTTTTCATGCCTAATAAATTAGACGCTGAAATTAATGATAAATTTTAGAAAAGTCGCAAACCATGCTTGAAATTAATCTAGCCGTGCAAAAACAAAACAGGCAATTGACTGTGATAATATTGAGAGCTATTTTTTTGAAAAATGGTATTGAAAATACTTAGGTTTTTAGCGAGAATCAACATGAAATCAAATTCTGAACTAATTTTAAAATCCTTACTTTTTTGATTACAAGTTGTGATTTTCTCAAAACCTATTTCATTGACTATTAGATCAATTTGCTTTTTCGAGCGTTGATGATGGTCTTTGAGCTGGCAGTCGCTTTTCATTTCTAACAAAAGTAAAGATTGATTTTGAACAGCTTCTAAATGCCTTAAAATATCAAAAATTCTATATTCAAAATTAACTGAAAAGTCGGTTGGTAAAACGAAATTAGTTGGTGGTTTAATTTCAGTATTTCCTGGTACCAAAAGCACCGAACATTTTACTTTTGTAATAATGTCTAGCGTTTTTTGATCCAGATAAAAGGAGTTATTTTTATTAGCGGACTGACTATTACCAAGTATAATCAAATCAATTTTTTCTCTACTGATAATTTGACGGATACTTTCTATGTAAGCGCCTTCTACAAATTCTTGGGTGAAAGTAAAATTAGATTTATTCAAATTTTGCAGACGTTCAACTTCTTTGTTCAACTTATTGGTAAAAATAAAATTACATTTCCCAGAACAAGCTCCACCCTCACATGGTTTTTTAACGTGCAAAATTTTAAAATTCACATCTTGATCACGCAACAAAACCATCGCGTAATCTTTCATAAATCTAGATGTTTCAGAAAAATCTGAGAGTAACAATACATTCATAACCCAAAAGTCTGAATGCAAATGTATAATCAAGGCTTTTTTGAAAATATGACAAAAGTCAGATTTCAGAAACTAAAAGTTTGAAAACTATATTTTGAAAAATCAGCGCATTTTAAAAGCAAATTCAGAAGTGCTAACTGATATTTTCCAAAGCTTCAAAATCATTGATTTTAATATTTCTACCTTCTATTTCAATAATGCCTTGTTTTTTGAAAGTAGATAAAGTTCTAATTAAACTTTCTGGAGCGATTCCAGCAACAGCGGCTAAATCGGCCCTAGAAATTCTAATCTGGCTGAGTTTGTTTTTTCTTAAACGTTCTGAAAACAGCAAAATGGTTTGTGCTGTTTTTTTCCTAACTGAACTGTAAGCCATTTCCATGAGTTGGGATTTGGTTTCGCTCAGGGTTTCTCCCATTTCATCAATAAACTCAAACATGACTTGTGGGTTTTGATTGAAAAGCATGCGGACTTCATCCAGAGATATTTCATGAAGCCTTGTTTTTTCCATGGCGGTCGCATGTTCATCAAAACTACCAAATTTGGTAAAACTGATATTGCCAAAAATATCATTGTCTTTATGCAAAGCTGTGATCAATTCTTTGCCGTTTTCGTCGCTGCGATGCGTTTTCACAACACCTCGGTCAATTAAATAAATATTATTTGAAACTTGACCTGCTTCAAAAATAGTTTCCCCAGCATCGAATGTGCGTTGTTCGCTCTTTCTAAGTTGGGATTTTAAAATATCAAAAGACTGCACGCCTTTAGTTTCATCGTTTTTTCTATTATTTAAAATTGCGGTTTTGGCAATTCTACTTTCTATGGCATCGATGAGTTCATTTTCCTCGAATGGTTTAGTAAGATAGTCATCCGCCCCTAAATTCATGCCTTTGCGTATATCTTTATGATCGGTTTTAGCAGAAAGAAAAATAAATGGTGTTTGCCAAGTATCATCGTGTTCAGAAAGAATTTGAAGAACCTGATAGCCATCCATTTCTGGCATCATTATATCACATATAATAACGTCTGGCTTGAAAATAGGCGCTTTGTCAACACCTATTTTTCCGTTAGAAGCTGTTTCTACCACATAATCAGAAAGTTCTAAAATTTCAGCTGTATTTTCTCTTACAGTTTTATCGTCTTCAATTAATAGAATTTTTTTACTCATAAATTTTAGGTATTTCTACAAAAAAAGTTGTTCCGATATTTTCTTCAGTTTCAAAACAAATGTTTCCATTTAGATTTTCCAAATGCACTTTTGCGATGTTCAAGCCAATTCCAGTACCTTGATTTAGCAAAGCATTTTCAGCCCGAAAGTAACGTTCAAATATATGTTTTTGGTCTTTTTTGGGAATGCCAATACCTTCATCTTTAACTTTGAACCTCAGGAGTTTTGAATCGCTTTGGTCAATTTCAAAATAAATGTTGGAATCTTCAGAAGAATATTTAATAGCATTGTTTAGTAGGTTTGACAAAATCAATTCTAAGACGCTTTTATCTTGTTTAATAGTTGTGTCTTCTATTTGTGAAGGGTAAATGATATTTTGCCCGTCTTTCAAAGTAATATTAGCGTTATAAATCACTTCGTTGACCAGATTCACCAGACTAAATTCTTCAAATTTATAGGTGACTTTTCCAGATTCCAAACGTTCTATAGATAAAAAATCATTGAGAATTCCGGTAAGGTAATGGACTTTATTTTTAATAGTATTCAGATGTTTTTCTCGCTTATCTTGTTGTTCGGTTTCAGTGTATTTACCAGCTAAAGTTGAAGAGGTTAGAATCCCACTTAACGGAGTTTTGAATTCATGAGAAACCAAAGACAAAAACTTGGTTTTCAAATCATTGAGTTCTCGTTCTTTATTCAGTGCTTCTCTGGTTTTGGTTTCGGCTTTTTTACGCTTTTGAACTTCAGATTCTAAAGTGCTATTCAGCTTTCTTAGTTTTCCAATACTTTGTTTCAATTCCAAAGTTCGCGACTCTATTTTGCCTTCTAATTCAACGTTGAGTTGCTCGATTTCTTTCTCCTGAACTTTTCGTACGGAAATATCACTAATCAAAGACATAATGTATTTTTCGCCCTGAAAAACAAATGGATTCAATCCAGCTTCTACAGGAAAAACATCTCCATTTTTTCTTCGACCATATAAATCCCTGCCGTGTCCCATTTGTCGTTTTTCTGAATTCTCAACAAAACGTTCTACATGCTTATGATGCGAATTTCGATATTCTTTTGGAATTAAGAGTTCCAAGTGTTGGCCCAAAAGTTCATTCTTTTGATAACCAAACATCAGTTCTGCGGCAGAATTCACCTCAACGACTTTTTGATGCTCGTCTACAACGATCACACCTTCTGAAATACCTTCAAAAAGCAAGTTGAAAATTGCTGAATTGTCTCCAAAATCTTTTATTGCCAAACCTTATTTTTTTTTAAAATCTGTAACCTACATTTATACCCGCACGAAGTACAAAATCAAAATTCCTTTCTGAATTGTAATCGCTGAATAGATTCCTTCCGCCACCAAGATGAGCTTCTAAAATCACGCCTCCACCAGATACAAGTTTATAACCCACACCAAGACCAATGGCTAAATCTGTAATATTTTTGTCTTTTTTACCGCCGTTAATGTCATCATTGATTTCATCTTCAACTTGATTCAAGTTCAAAAATGTCTCTGCAAAAATCCCATCTGCATAGTTATCTGTAAAATAAAATCGGTAAAAACCAGTAAAATTGTATTTGATATTCCACTCGATATAATCGTCAAAAGGCACCATAAGATTCAAGCCTACTCCAGATTCCTGACTGATCAAATACTCGTAAGTAACATCGAAATTTCCCAAAATCATATAACCGATGTTTAGTTTTGGTTCATGAAAATCGGTTGTTTCATATTCATTCTCAGACTGAGCATGGATTCCCAGTGTTGTAAAAATAAATAGAATTAGTAGAATTTTTTTCATAATTGCTTTTTCTGCAAATATAAGTTTTAGTAATTGTTTAAGCTTATAAAAATATGCCTAAGATTACTTAGCTTTGCAAAGTAAATTAAAATCTTTAGTCATCGAAAAATCAGCACACAAAGCCGGATTTGTAAATATTATAGGCAATCCAAATGTAGGAAAATCAACTTTGATGAACGCCTTTGTTGGTGAAAAACTGTCTATCATCACAAACAAGTCTCAAACCACGCGTCATAGAATCTTAGGAATCGTAAATGGCGACGATTTCCAAATGGTATTGAGCGACACACCAGGAATAATTAAACCCGCCTATGAATTACAAAATTCGATGATGAATTTTGTAAAGTCCGCATTCCAAGATGCAGACGTTCTGATTTACATGGTGGAATTGGGCGAAAAAGCACTGAAAGATGAAGACTTTTTCAAAAAACTTCAGCATTCAGAAATCCCGATTTTACTTCTTTTGAATAAAATTGACAAAGGCAATGAAAGCTTGCTTATAGAACAACAAACACATTGGCAGACGCAACTGCCAAATGCCGAAATATTTGCCATTTCTGCTTTAGAAAATTTCGGGGTCGCTGAAGTTTTCAATAGAATTTTGGAACTTTTACCAGAATCACCCGCCTTTTACCCAAAAGATCAACTCACCGATAAGCCCGAGCGATTTTTTGTTAACGAAAAAATTCGTGAAAAAATCCTGATGCACTATAAAAAAGAAATTCCTTATAGTGTTGAAGTTGAAACCGAAAGTTTTCAAGAAACCGAAAATATTATTCACATTAGAAGTGTAATTATGGTAGAACGCGAATCGCAAAAAGCCATAATTTTAGGACATAAAGGCAATGCCATTAAGCGAGTTGGTACAGAAGCTAGAAAAGATTTAGAAAAATTTTTCGATAAGAAAATTCATTTAGAAACCTACGTGAAAGTGAATAAAAACTGGCGCAGCAATCCAAATCAGCTCAAACGATTTGGTTATGACACTAACTAATTATTTTCGCTAATGCTTTAAGCAACTGCTGAGATTGTGGTGCTGCTTTTTGTCGGTTCTGCCGAGCAAAAACATACAAACCAATCCATAACAAGGCAACGAAAGACATCAAAATATAAACCAAAAAATTTGAGTAATCTAAAGTAAGATTTGTGTAAAACCACACAAGCAACCCTATAAAACCTAAGCCTAAAAAAAAGTGAACAAACATAAACATTGTCCACAAACCAGGATCTGGACCAAAGGTGCAATGCAAAATCCCGCCTTTCTTTTTTTGTTCAATTTCTACATGCAAACGCGGTGAATAATAGCGCCGATCAGATTGCGGAATTGATAGCCAAATATGTTCGTCCAAACACTTAATTTTTACAGAATCCAAATTTTTATTTTGTTGATACGCTGAAAGGCGATCGTAAATATTCAAATCGGTAAATTCAATTTTGAATCTTGGTTTGAGTGTGAATTGTTCGTTTAGTTGCTCAACACTTATGAAGTCAGCCATAGCACTTAAATAAAAAATAAAATTACATAAATTTTTCAAATTTTAGCTTTAAAAAAGTATTTCTGCTTTATGTGTAAATAATGACGTAAATTTGCAAATTATTTAAATTACTAATAATGAATAGCATTGTAGCCATAGTCGGAAGACCAAACGTAGGAAAATCGACACTTTTCAACAGAATGATTAAGCGTCGTGAAGCCATTGTAGACTCTGTAAGTGGCGTTACTAGAGACAGACATTACGGAAAATCTGACTGGAATGGTCGCGAATTCACCTTGATTGATACCGGTGGCTACGTTATAGGTAGCGATGATGTTTTCGAAAAGGAAATAGACAAACAAGTTGAATTGGCCATCGATGAATCTGACGTAATTATCTTTGTGGTCGATGTTGTTTCTGGAATCACGCCAATGGATGATGATGTCGCCAAATTACTACGTCGGGTGAACAAACCAGTGGTGTTATGTGTGAATAAAGTCGATTCTAATAAAAACAGAACTGACGCCTTGGAATTTTACAATTTAGGCTTAGGTGATTTTATCACAGTTTCTGCAACAAGCGGAAGCGGCACAGGCGAACTGCTCGATGAAGTGGTCAGCAAACTCCCTGAACGTGAAATTGAAGAAGAAGTAGATTTACCAAAATTTGCTGTGGTTGGACGACCAAACGCAGGAAAATCTTCATTCATCAATGCTCTGATTGGCGAAGAACGTTACATCGTAACTGATATTGCAGGTACAACCAGGGATTCTATAGACACAAGATATAATCGCTTTGGGTTCGATTTCAAATTGGTTGATACAGCTGGTATTCGTCGTAAAGCAAAAGTGAAGGAAAACTTGGAATTTTACTCTGTCATGCGAAGTGTACGTGCCATCGAAAATTCTGATGTTTGTTTAGTAATTATGGATGCCTCCAGAGGTTTCGACAGTCAGGTGCAGAGTATTTTTTGGTTGGCAGAAAAAAACAGAAAAGGAATTGTCATTCTTGTCAATAAATGGGATTTGGTTGAAAAAGAAACCAATACTATGAAAATGTTTGAAGCCAAAATAAGACAGGAAATCTCTCCGTTTGTAGATGTGCCTATTATTTTCATGTCTGTACTCAATAAACAACGTATTTTCAAAGCTATTGAAACTGCTGTTGAAGTTTACAAAAACCGAAGTAATAAAATAAAAACTCGAGTTTTGAACGACACATTATTACCAATTATAGCCAACAATCCTCCGCCTGCTTTAAAAGGTAAATATGTGAAAATTAAATACATCACTCAATTACCGACACCTCAACCACAATTTGCATTTTTCTGCAATTTGCCGCAATATGTGAAAGATCCTTATAAAAGATTTTTAGAAAACAAACTTCGCGAACACTTCAATTTTGACGGGGTACCGATTTCAATATATATGCGTAAGAAATAATCTATTGCAATAATTTCATAGTGTTTAAGAATTTGAGTTATAAATATTGACCGGATTCAAATAGCCATATTTAACTGAAAATAATTAAGTAATCTAAACGTTAATAATGTTCATTATTTGTTTTATTTTCGCCACTAAAGTTGAATTCAATGACTAAAACACAATTTTCATTTTGGAATAAATTATTAGGCTGGTTTGCTTTTGCTGTTGCTTTGATCACATATAGTCTGACAGTAGAACCAACCGCAAGTTTTTGGGATGCTGGTGAATATATTGCCACGTCTGCAAAACTTCAAGTCGGACACCCACCAGGAGCGCCACTTTATCAGATTTTTGGTGCATTTTTTGCCATGTTTGCTTCAGATGGAAGTCAAATTGCCCTTATGGTTAATATGATGTCTTGTGTGGCAAGTGCTTTCGCTATTTTATTTATGTTTTGGTCTATTACTTTAATCTTAAAAAAGCTTACTAAAAAAATAGACGCTTCTGGAAAAGGTTCTGATTTAGCGATTTTAGCCAGTAGCTTAGTAGGTGCGCTAACTTTTACATTCACCGACAGTTTTTGGTTCAGTGCTGTAGAAGCTGAAGTTTACGCCATGGCGGCTTGCGTTATGGCGGCAATGTTTTACATCGGTTTGTTGTGGGAGCGTGATATGCACAAACCTCGTGGAAATCGTTGGCTGATTTTAATTTGCTTACTTATCGGCTTATCTTTTGGTGTTCATTTCATGGGATTATTGACTATTCCTGCTATTGGATTCCTTTATTATTTTAAAAATTACAAAAAAATTACTGTTAAAAATTTCATCTTAGCTAACATCATTGTTATTGGAATTCTGCTTTTTATCTTTAAACTGCTATTACCATATTCCTTAACTTTTTTCGCTAAAACTGAAGTCTTTTTTGTCAATAGCATCGGCTTACCTTTCAACTCAGGAACTATTATCGCTGCTTTGTTAATTATTGCTGGATTTTATTTTGGCTTGAAATACACCAGAAGAAAAGATTATATCCACACCAATACGGTTTTGCTTTGTATTTTATTCATTTTTATTGGCTTTTCGAGCTGGACAATGCTACCAATTCGAGCTAACGCCAGCACCGTCATCAATGAAAATAATCCGAGTAGTGCTCAGCAACTCTTAGCATACTACAACAGAGATCAATATCCAGAAACGCATTTGTTTTATGGTCCACAATTTACAGAAATATTTGCAGGTTTAGATCCTGAAAATCCTTATCTAGATGATAAACCCATTTATGAAAAAGATTATGAAAAGGGTGAATATGTTATCATTAACGATTACAAAAATGCCAGACAAAACTCCGATGCAAGACACAAAACCATCTTGCCTCGAATGTGGAGTACAGAACATGCTGAAAACTATATGATGTTCACTGGGCCACTAGATTTTACAATCAAACCAGAATATGCCGAGGAGAAAGAATTGATGGAAATCGTAAATCAATTTAGAGTTGACTATAGCAAAGGTGAAGTTTCTTATGACGGCTATATTAGTTTTTTAAAACGATTCAGCCAATATCTAAATGTTGACAAACCATCAACATCTGCAAACCTTGGTTACTTATTTGAATTTCAAATGGGCTATATGTATTGGCGTTATTTTATGTGGAATTTCGTTGGTAGACAAAACGACAACCAAGGAAAATACAATGATTTCGATGGAAATTGGTTAAGTGGTATTGACTTTTTAGATGAAAACCGACTCGGCTCTCAACAGAATTTACCGTCAGATTTATCCGAAAACGAAGCAAGAAATACCTATTATTTTTTACCATTAATTTTAGGACTTATAGGTCTATTCTTCCATGCTTCAAAAGACATTAAATTCTTTTGGGTACTCATGGTCTTCTTTTTATTCACAGGTATCGCACTTAAAATTTACCTCAACGAACGGCCTTTTGAACCAAGAGAACGAGATTATGCTTTGGTGGGTTCATTTTATGTCTTCTCAATTTGGATTGGACTTGGTGTCTATGCCATTTTCAATAAACTCAAAAGCTACCTAACCCCAAAAATAGCGGCACCAGTAGTTGGCGTAGTTTGTTTGCTTGCTGTTCCAGCATTATTAGCTTCAGAAAACTGGGATGACCATGACCGCTCAAATCGTTACACTGCATTAGCCATGGCCAAAAAATATTTGGATTCCGTAGAAGAAAATGGAATTCTTTTCACTATTGGTGACAATGATACTTTTGCATTGTGGTACGCCCAAGAAATTGAAGGCTACAGAACAGATGTTCGAACGATTAACACCAGTTTGTTTGCTACTGATTGGTACATCGACCAAATGCGAAGAAAAGCATACGAAAGCGATCCTATCAAAACCACTTTGGAACATATAGATTACCGTTATGGAACCAATGATGCAGTTTGGTTCGAAAAAGATCCTAGAATCAGCGACACAATCAGCGTTAGTCAGTTTATAAAATACATTAAAAGTGATAATAAAACTACCAAGGCTGAATTGCAAAGTGGTCAAGAAGTGAATTTATTCCCTACCAAGAATCTTAGGCTCAATGTTAATAAAGAAAAAGTTCTGAAAAATAACATTGTAAAACCTGAAGATGCCGATCAGATAGTTTCTTATATTGACATCACCTTAGATGGTAATTTGATATACAAAAACAGATTATTGATGCTTGATTTGGTCGCCAACAATGATTGGGAAAGACCGATTTATTTTACTGGTGGAAGTTTTGGTGATGATGATTATTTATGGATGAAAGATTACCTTCAGCTTGACGGTGTAGTTTATAAACTTGTTCCTATTAAAACACCAGTGGATCCAAGAAATCCATTCGACATGGGCAGAATAGATACCGAAAAAATGTACGCTAATGTTATGGAATGGTATTGGGGAAATAGTGGTAGCGATGATATTTATCATGATCCTGAAACTCGTAAAAACGCCATTACATATAGAAGTAACCTAGCAAGGTTGGTTGAAAAGTTAATCGATGAGAAAAAATTCGATAAAGCTGAAAACATCATGGATCTTGCCATGGAGAACATTCCTGTCAAACATTATCAATATTACCAACTTGTCGAGCCCTATATTATCGGTTATTATGAAATCGGTAAAACAGAAAAAGCCAGAGAAGTTTGGGAGCAAGTGGCTACAAATTACCAGGAATGGTTAGATTATTATGCAGAATTGGATTATGAAGCGCAAGTGAAATACGCGGAAAGAATATTTACTGAAATTGAAAAATACAGAAGTCTTGTGGATATTTTAATCATCCAGAGAGATGACGAAATTATGAAGGATAAAGCTGCTGAATTCAACCAATATTTAGAAAAATTCAATCATTTCTTTGGTGAAGAAGAGGAAACATTGGACGAGGAACTTATGGATGAACTTGAAGCAGATAATCTTGAGGATAAAGAAATCGATTCTTCAGAAAACGATATTTTCTCACCAGATCAAATGCCAGTTGAATAAATTTACTTCATATTGAATAATGCATTTTTAAAACGAATATTTCCCAAACGAATTTGGCGTATCGAAACCGATGCGCCAAATTTGTATTTAACCTTTGATGATGGTCCAATTCCAGAAATTACACCTTGGGTTTTGGATTTGTTAAAAAAACATAATGCCAAAGCTACATTTTTCTGTATCGGCGAAAACATCCAAAGTTACCCTGAACTTTTCCAAAGAATTCTGAATGAAGGGCATGCCATTGGCAATCATACATACAATCATTTAAACGGTTGGAAAAACCAAAAATCTACATACCTAAAGAATATTGAAAAGTGTGATCGGCTTATTGAAGCACATCTTACAAAAACAAATTTATTTCGTCCACCTTACGGGAAATGCACATTTAGCCAAGCTAAAGCCCTTTTTGCTCAAAAAAAGAAAATCGTAATGTGGGATATTATCAGTAAAGATTATGATTCGAAAATTTCTAAAGAAAATTGTTTTAAAATCATAAAAAATAATATTCGAAAAGGCAATATTATTATTTTTCATGATAGCCTGAAAGCTGAAGCCAATATGAAATATGCTCTGCAAAAAACTTTAGAAACTTATAAAGATTTTAATTTTAGAAAGCTTGAGATGTAAAAAAGCCATTTCTAAAATTAGAAATGACTTTTTAATTTTTAATCTCAATATTTATAATAATTTCACAAACAAGCCTTCATCGGTTTTATCAACGGTGGCTTGGTCTTTAGCGCGTAAACCTTTGATGGCTTTGTCCCATTTTTTGTTGCTCAATTCAGATTTGTTTTTTATTTCATCTAAGGCTTGAGGCGATTCTGTTTTAAGCATTTCTAAAATCACTTTTTCTTCTTCAGTTAAAGCTACTTTTTTCTGCTCAGGTTTCATTTGTGGAAAGAATAGGACTTCCTGAATGGATGGATTATCCGTTAAAAACATAATCAAACGATCCATACCGATTCCCAAACCTGAAGTTGGCGGCATTCCATATTCCAAAGCGCGAAGAAAATCATGATCGATAAATTCTGTAGCTTCATCATCGCCCTTCTTGGCGAGCTTCAATTGTTCTTCAAAACGCTCACGCTGATCGATTGGGTCATTCAATTCTGAATAAGCGTTTGCGATTTCTTTACCACAAACCATCAATTCAAAACGTTCAGTTAAATCTGGATTATCTCGGTGTGTTTTGCAAAGCGGACTCATTTCCTTTGGATAGTCGGTGATAAAGGTTGGCTCAATAAAGTGCGGCTCACATTTTTCACCAAAAATTTCGTCGATAAGCTTGCCTTTGCCCATTGTATCATCAACTTCTAAATCCATATCCAAAGCTGCTTGACGCAACTCAGATTCTGTTTTGCCAGTGATATCAAAACCTGTATGTTTTTTGATAGCATCGGTCATTGTTACACGTTTGTAAGGTGCTTTGAAGTCTACTTTTTGACCTTTGAAAGTCGCTTCAGTTTTACCGTTCACTTGAATGGCGCAATGCTCCAACAATTGTTCAGTGAAAGTCATCATCCAGTTGTAATCTTTGTAAGATACATAGATTTCCATGGCTGTAAATTCAGGATTATGAGTGCGATCCATACCTTCATTTCTGAAGTTCTTAGAGAACTCATAAACCCCGTCGAAACCACCAACAATAAGCCTTTTCAAATATAATTCATTAGCAATTCTCAAATACAATGGAATATCCAATGCATTGTGATGCGTAATGAAAGGACGTGCTGCCGCACCTCCAGGAATAGATTGCAAAATCGGGGTTTCGACTTCCATATAACCTTGCTCATTGAAAAAATTCCGCATGGCAGTAAACAACTTGGAGCGTTTTTGGAAAATATCTCTCACTTCTGGATTCACCGCCAAATCTGCATAACGTTGTCTGTAACGCTGCTCTGGATCGTGAAAACCATCGTATTCGTTGCCTTCTTTATCTTTTTTTGGCAGTGGCAAAGGTTTCAATGATTTGCTTAAAAGCTTAAAATTTTTGACCATGATGGTTTGCTCACCAACTTGAGTCATAAACAATTCGCCTTCAACGCCTATAAAATCTCCAATATCCAGGAGCTTTTTATAAACATCATTATAAAGTGTTTTGTCTTCACCAGGGCAAATTTCATCTCTATTGAAATACACTTGAATTCTGCCTTCACCATCTTGCAATTCAGCAAAAGAAGCTTTACCCTGAATTCTTCTAGACATCAATCTTCCAGCAACAACAACCTTTTTGCCTTGTTCAAATTCAGATTTTATTTGTTTGGAAGTATGGTCGTATTCAAACTGTTCAGCCGGATAAGGGTCAATGCCCATGGCTCTCAAAGATTTCAGTTTATCTCGTCTGATGCGTTCTTGCTCTGATAATTGCATATTTCGTTATTTTTCGAAGTGGCAAAGATAACGACATTATCAAAATATTTCTGTGCTTGAACTTAAATAAGATACTGATTTTAAGAAATTTTAACCAGGATTTTTGTGTGCTTTGCATTTCACTTTTGAAATAAAACATCTCTCATATATGGATATAAAATAAAATCCACAAAGGTTCTGCTAAACTTGTTTTACCTTTGTATTACAAACAAAAATTCAGAATGAATAAGCAAATCAAAGTTCTAGAATTGGGACAACGCGACTACAAAGAAACTTGGGATTTTCAAGAAGAATTGTTTCAATCTATTTTACAAACTAAAATTAAAAATAGACGAGAGGAACTCGACTTACCCACTGAAAATCATTTCCTTTTTGTAGAACATCCTCATGTTTATACTTTAGGAAAAAGTGGTGATTTGGCAAATTTGCTTCTTGATGAAAAACAATTGGCGGATAAAGGCGCGACATTCTACAAAATTAATCGTGGTGGCGACATCACTTACCACGGCCCTGGCCAAATCGTGGGTTATCCGATATTAGATTTAGAAAACTTCTTTACTGATATTCATAAATATTTACGATTATTAGAAGAAATGGTCATTCTCACTTTGGCAGAATACGGTCTTAAGTCTGAGCGCAGCAAAGGTGAAACTGGAGTTTGGCTTGATGTAGGAACACCTTTTGCTAGAAAAATTTGCGCCATGGGCGTTCGCGCTTCTCGTTGGGTGACTATGCATGGATTTGCCCTAAACGTTAACGCTAATTTAGGCTATTTTGATAACATCGTTCCTTGCGGAATTCAAGATAAAGCCGTGACATCACTTAATGTTGAGCTGGGACAAACTGAAGTTTCCATGGAAGACGTTAAACAGAAACTCAAAAAACACTTTACCGATTTATTTGAAGCTGAATTGACTGAATAATTAGA
This sequence comes from Psychroflexus aestuariivivens, assembly GCF_004010055.1. Classification (GTDB taxonomy): domain Bacteria; phylum Bacteroidota; class Bacteroidia; order Flavobacteriales; family Flavobacteriaceae; genus Psychroflexus; species Psychroflexus aestuariivivens. The sequence goes on along the minus strand of NZ_RQVT01000015.1, from coordinate 58,887 downwards.
GTGTTTTTCTGTAAACTAAAACTGCATCGTCGTTGCCTTTAGTCACCAAAATTAATTCATTGGTTTTGCGCATAAATACATCAACTTCAGAAGTTCCATACACTGGAAATCCTGAAATCAATTCGCCTTGATTATCGAAAAGGTAAACTTTCTCTGCCTGCTGATCGACCAAACTAACAAATGTTCGATTGTTATTGAATTGATGCAATTTCGGTGGTAAATACAAGCCATAATCCAAAGATTTCGAAATGCCGTTGATATCAATCGTATTTTCAGAAAAGGTTACCAAATTTTCTGGAGTTGCAGTTATAATGTGGTTTTCAACAAAGCCCATCTCCTCTACTTCAACTTGTCCATCTTCTGAAATCTTGATTAAATTGCCATCAGAATCAGTCCCAACAAAATGACCGTTATGTAAGTGCCATGAATTACCAGATGTTTTCAAATCTTTTTTGATTTTTACTCGCGGCTCTCCAGTTCGATTTAAAATTTTTAAACCAGATTCATTTTCAACCAAAATATAGTCTTTTCGATCTATTCTGATATGTTTTGGCGTATGTTTAATTTGACCTTGGATTTTATAGTTGAAACCTTTCACGCTTTTCCCCTCTTTATTAAACATTTTAATATCATCGTCCTGAACCACTACAAAACGGTAGCGACCACTATCATCATAATCGAATATTGCCAAACCTTGAGTGATTATATTTTGAAATTTCAATGGAAAAGGTTTTACATCATTCCCATTTTTATCTAAAACATACAAGCGATTTTGTGTTGTAAATGCCAACTGAATTCGGGTGTTTTTATAAATATCTAAACTCAAAATTTCACCCACAATACGACTGTCCAGCTCTTTTGTCCAAATGCTTTTGCCATTGGTATCTACCAAATGTAAAACATTGTTTTCGTCCTGAAAAACAATATCTTTTTGCCTGGTGCGCCAATTGGTGAAAAATATCGGTGCCGAACTCAAACTTTTATCAAATTTGAGACGCTTGGTTTCAATAGAATTTGTTGTTGTATTTTCTGAATTCTTTTTTGCCAAACCATTAAAATGTGAAAAATCACCTTCAAAAGTAGCTTGCATCAACACAACATCATACTTTTCCTTTTCAAACTTCTGAAAATTTTCATTGAACTCTGAAGTTGAAAATTTAGATAATTGAGTCATAAAATGCGTTGTATTTCCACCCCAAAACATATTTGCAGTATTTCCCAATTCTTCAGCAGTGTTTTGAAATGCAACAGATTGACTCATCACCGAACCGTTTTTGATGTTGATCAGCGCATTTTCTAAAATATCCTGACTTTGTGCAAACAGAAAATGTCCATCGTACAATGTAAAATAGGACAATTTGTAATTTGGTAAAAGTGGTGTGAAGTCTGCGAAAATATTTTCCGGATCGAATTTATAAATTTTTTCATTTCTAAATTCTGCTACTTCTTCACTAAAACCTCTCAGAGAGTCTAATATTTTAGTGGAGCTTCTACTGACCAAATCATAAACCAAGTCAGATTCCAGCTGAATCAAACCAACTTCATTCACCGACTGAAATAAATTGTTAAACTTTATATCGGTTGAATATTTCAACTCCTGACGCTTTTCTTGTAATTTTTCAAAATCGCTAAAACTCAAACTCAAAAAACCAACGGCAGAATTTGGGGTAACTTCATGAATTCGATAAGGTTTCGGCTTATTATTACTGAATAATTTCAGTTTGTCACGAGAAGCTTCTGATAAAATTACACCACTCCAACGCAATTCATCAGGATCTAAATCTAAATCCAAACTCAACCAACTCCCCAAATCTTTAAAAACCACAGGACTGAAATCTTTCAAATCATTTTCCCATAAACGTTTTGTGTTTTCTAAGTCAATAAATAATGAAGTTTCTCCAGTAGCGGCTTTATAAGCTTTGTAGAAACTCTCATTGAATTTGAATTGATTATTATAGGAGCGAATCACGTTTTCAACAATTATTTTAGATTCTGAAGTCACACGAATTTGCTCGAGAACCGTGGAGTAAAATTGTTGCTTTTCAATATTAAATTCTGTGATTTCCTTGCCTGCGTATTCAATAATTTGACCTCTACTGAGCTGAACAGAATCCATCTGAAACGCATTGTTTTCAATAATTAAAGTTGAAGCCAAATCTCTTTCGCCAAGAGGTGTAATCGCTAAAATAGCTCGACTAGTTTGGTTAAAATGCTTCAGGAATTCAAAGTTTTCCTTCAAATCTTGAAATACAGGCAAATCAAGATTTGCTTTAAAAAAATCATTGTTCTGAAAGCTCGTCAAACTTTCGCTTAAATCTTCAGATTCTAAAATCAATAGAGATTTTGGCGGTATAAAATTAACACTTTCACCTTGTTTTTCAGACTTATCGAAATCACAAGATTGGCAAATCACCACAGCGATAAGAATTAAAAGCAAGTGTTTCATAGTTGAATTTATTTTTTGCAAAATTAGTTTGAAAACTGCAATTTACGAATTTTAAATCAGGGATATTTATTCTAAATTTAAGTAAAATTGTTCCGGCAGTAATCTAAAACTTCTTCTATGATATTTAGTAATTCCATAGGTTCTGATGGCTTCGCGATGCTTTTTGGTTGGATAGCCTTTGTTTTGCGCCCAACCATACATCGGATATTCTTCATGAATTTTCATCATAAAAGCATCTCTTGCCGTTTTGGCCAACACTGAAGCCGCGGCAATACTCAAAAATTTTGCATCGCCTTTGATGATGCATTCGTGTGGAATATTTACGTAAGGCTTGAACCTATTGCCATCTACCAAAATACATTCTGGTCGAGTTTTTAAATCATCAATAGCACGATGCATAGCCAAAATTGAAGCATTTAGAATATTGATGCTATCTATTTCTTTCATATCAACATGTGCAATCCCAAAAGATTCTGCTTCAGATTTCAAAATATGTTCTAATAAATCACGTTTTTTTAGTGACAACTGTTTAGAATCGTTTAGGATTTCATTAGAAAAATCAGGTTTTAAAACAACGGCTGCAGCTGTAACAGGTCCAGCTAGGCAACCGCGGCCGGCTTCATCTGTTCCGCATTCTAATCTGTTTTGTTTAAAGAATTTCTTTAGCATAATTTGAAATGTGGTTTCAAAAATATTAAAATCTAAAAGCAAATGGTATTAAGTCTGATATTAAAAATGAAACTAAACAAAAAATGATACTTTTGCGAAAGTTTTTAAATCACGAATGAAGGTATTTTCAATATTTATTTTTGTCCTTTTAGTTGCAATTTCAGCACCAGCACAAGACCTGAAAATTGACAAACGAAGTAGAGCAAACACTAATCGTAGCAATAATAACGATGAGCGTGGTGAAAATATGCGGTCTGTAAAAGATGGCCGAAAAAAACCACATATTTCTAAATACAAAATTATCAGTATTGAAAACGACACTACTTATGTGGATACAACACTGAATATTCACAAAGATTACAAATACAACTATCTTAGAAAAGACGATTTTGAGCTTTTACCATTTTCAAATATTGGCAGACCTTATAACCGCTTAGGTTACAATTTTGAAGATTTATCGCCCTTACCAAAATTTGGTGCAAGAGCAAGACATTTCAATTTTATGGAAGTTGAAGACATTCATTATTATGAAGTGCCGACACCTTTTACAGAATTGTATTTTAAAACCGTTTTGGAACAGGGTCAAAATGTTGATGCACTTTTTACGACCAATATAAGACCTAACCTCAACCTTTCTATTGCTTACAAAGGTTTGCGTTCGCTAGGTGTCTATCAAAACGATTTAACAAGCACAGGAAATCTAAGACTTGGCTTGAACTACAGAACGCCAAACGACCGATATTATGTGCGCTCTCATTTTGTAGCACAAGATCTAATGAATCAAGAAAATGGTGGTTTAACAACGCGTTCCGAGCAACAATTTAAAGACCAAATTGAAGAAATTGACAATCGTGCCGCTGCTGATGTTCAGTTTCAGGATGCTGAAAATATGTTGGATGCCAAAAGATTTTATTTGAATCAATTTTATAAAATTAGAAAAGGGAATGATTCTACCCAAAATGGGCAGATTCGCTTGAAACATGTTATGGATTTCACAGATAAAGAATACAGTTTCAACCAAGCTGAAGCCAGTCCAGTTTTCGGTTCAAGCTTTGAAAATTCTAACTTATCGGACGAAGTTGAATATCAAAATGTTTCTAACACATTCACTTTGTCTTATTTTCAAAATCACTTAGGAAAAATTGGCTTCAAAGCTGGTCATTCTCATCTTAATTATGGATATAGGTCAATTGTAGTTAGAGAAGATGAAACGATTCCTAACCGCATTAAAACCGATATCATCAGTTTAGGCGGAACTTATCATAAATCTATCAAAGATTTCCTTATTGCTGGTGATGTAACTTACAATATTTCTGGTGATTTTGACGGTTATAATATTCAAGGAAAAGCGAGCTATAAGCCAAGCGATTCGTTGGAGATTTCGGCTGGAATTCAGCTGAATTCCAGTGCGCCAAATTATAATTTCATATTGAACCAAAGCGACTACCAAAATTACAATTGGTACAATCCAAATCTGGAAAATGTCAATACACAGGTTTTAGATTTCAAGGCTGAATCCAAAAAATTTGGTTGGGCTGAAGCCAGTTTGACACAAATTGACAATCACGCTTATTTTGCGTTTACCAACGATGTAGAAAACCCTGCAATGGACAGTTTGGTCAAACCTTTTCAGGCGTCTGACCAAGTGCGATATTTAAAAATAAAAGCGGGAAAAGATTTCAAATATGGGCACATGAACCTTGCCAATACGGTAATGTATCAAAATGTAATGAATGCCGAAAATATTTTCCCCGTACCAGATTTTGTGACACGGAATTCGCTTTACTATGACAACTATTTATTCAAAAGAGCTTTGTATTTGCAAACTGGTTTTACGTTCAATTATTTTACTGAATTCCAATCCAAAGCCTACGATCCAGTTTTGGCAGAATTTGCCATTCAAGACCGTGAAATGCTCGATGGATTTTATACTGTAGATTTTTTCCTAAATGCGAAAGTTCAAGAAGCCAGAATTTTCTTCAAACTTCAGCATCTGAATAGTTTATTTGAAGGTAATAGTAATTTTTCTGCACCAAGTTATCCCTATCGAGATTTTGTGATCCGTTTCGGTTTGGTCTGGAATTTCTTTTTATAAATTTAAAATAAATGGATGTAAAAATCGCTTTACTTAGAGGCATCAACGTTGGCGGAAAACGCAAAATCCTGATGGCTGATCTTCGGCAATTATTAGAACAATCAGGTTTTGAAAACCCAAAAACCTATATCCAAAGCGGCAATGTGGTGTTCAAAAATGATTCTGAAAATTCTGAAATTGCAGAAAAAATTGAACAAAGCATAGCTGGAACTTATGGTTTTGAAGTTCCTGTAATTGTAAAATCCGCTAAAGATTTTGAAAAAATAGTTGATGAAAACCCTTTTAGAGAAATCGGAGCAATTGAAAACTTGCATCTGACTTTCCTAAAAAAGAAACCCTCAAAATCTGATATTGAAAACATCCAAACTTTCAATTTTCCAAACGATAAATTCATCGTAAATAACGATTGTATTTATTTGTATTGTCAAGGTCCTTACCACAAAACCAAACTTTCCAATACGTTTTTTGAGAAAAAATTAAGCACTGGAACGACCACAAGGAATTGGAAAACCACGCTCAAATTGTTAGAAATCGCAAATTCATTTTGAATTAAATTTCGTTACTTTTGAAAAATCAAATTCAAGACAATGAAACAATACCATGATTTAATTCAGCATATTTTAGAGCACGGCACACAAAAGGGCGACCGCACTGGAACTGGTACTAAAAGTGTCTTTGGTTACCAAATGCGTTTTGATTTGGCTGAAGGATTTCCACTGGTCACTACTAAAAAAGTGCATTTGAAATCTATTGTTTATGAGTTGTTGTGGTTTCTGAAAGGCGATACCAACATCAATTATTTGAAAGATCATGGCGTCAAGATTTGGAATGAATGGGCTAATGAAAACGGTGATTTAGGTCCAGTTTACGGTCACCAATGGCGCAATTGGAATTCTGAAGACATCGACCAAATCAAAGATTTGATTCACACGTTAAAGCATAATCCAAACAGCCGTAGAATGTTGGTTTCAGCTTGGAATCCAAGCGTAATGCCAGACACAAGTCAATCTTTTGCACAAAATGTTGCTGACGGAAAAGCAGCCTTGCCGCCTTGCCATGCTTTTTTTCAGTTTTATGTCGCAGATGGAAAATTGTCTTGCCAGTTGTATCAGCGTAGCGCTGACGTATTTTTGGGCGTGCCGTTCAATATTGCATCTTATGCATTGTTCACCATGATGATTGCACAAGTTTGCAATCTGGAAGTCGGTGATTTTGTCCATACGTTTGGTGATGCGCACATTTATAACAATCATTTTGAACAAGTTGAACTCCAATTGTCACGCACACCTAAACCATTGCCGATAATGAAACTGAACCCAGAAGTCAAAGATATTTTTGATTTCAAGTTTGAAGATTTCACACTTGAAAATTATAATCCGCACCCACACATTAAAGGAAAAGTCGCAATTTAAAAAACTAAGGTTAATTATAAATTTTTAAAGGCTGATTTCACTTTGAAGTAATTAATGATTAGCTTTTACTCATTTAATTTCAGTTCAAAAACTTCATCATCAATTATCAATGTTTTTATCTTTTCGTTTTTATCAAAACTAGGTATAAACTGAACAAAAATTGTTCTTGTTTTATTTGGTTTCAATTTTTGTTGAAATCTTTTATTTGTTGAAGTAAACTTCTTTGCCATCACCACACCATCCACTTTATGCAATGCTGAGTTTTGGTCACGAATAAAAAACTTTTCAAAATCAATGATTTGAATTTTTGAAGAATTATTTTTGAATTCAAATACAATAGAAATAAAGCGTCTACCTTTTTTGGCTATTTCAGTATATCTACCGTGATCTTTGTCGATAGTTCTTTTTTTGTTCATTCCTAATAACCTAAACTCAACATCTTGATTATAATCATAAAAAATATTTTTGTCATGAACAGGTCTGAAAACACAAGATACAAAGCAAAATGACAGCAAAATTAAAAAGAGTCTTTTCATTTTATATATTTTAGAAACACTAAACTACACCTTTTTATTTAGCACCCAAAAGAAATCAAAATGAATAGATCTCAACTTGAAAAATTTAGGTTAATTATTCATAAATTTTTACGTCTTAATTTCATTTTTTAGTAATTTTCGAAAAATCATTTTATGCTTCAGGAATTTATCAACACCAGACAATATTCAGAACAAATCTGTCAAGTTTTAGATTTAGAAGACTACTTACTTCAACCCGAAGAACACGTTTCTCCTGCAAAATGGCATTTAGCACATACAACATGGTTTTTTGAAGTTTTCATCTTGGAGAAATATGCTAAGGACTACCAACTTTACCACCCTAAATATCCGTTTTTATTCAATAGTTATTATGAGCTTAAAGGTGAGCGCATTCAAAGGAATCACCGTGGAAACCTATCCAGACCAAGTGTTTCAGAAATATATAAATATAGAAAACATGTCACTGAATCTATTGTGGATTTACTCAAAAATAATGATTCTCCTGAAGTTGAAAAAAGAATAGAAATTGGGATTCATCATGAAAAGCAACACCAAGAATTAATACACTCAGACCTTAAATTTTCATTTAATGAAAATCCACTTTTCCCGGTATTCGATTCCAACTTCAATGAAGACGATCAGGAAGATTTCATCGGAGAATGGATTAATTTTGAAGAAGGAATTTATGATATTGGTTTCGCTGGAGATGGTTTTTGCTATGACAATGAACTCGGTCGACACAAAGTTTTTTTACAAGATTTCAAAATCTTAAACAAATTAGTGACCAATATTGAATTTCTTGAATTTATGCAAGACGGTGCTTATAAAAACCCTTTGCTTTGGCATGCAGAAGCTTGGGATTGGATTAATGAAAAAGGCATAAATTCACCCAAATATTGGCATCAGATCGATGGTGAATGGCATGAATTTAAACTCAACGGATTACAAAAACTCGATAAAGAAGGCATTTTAAGCCATATTTCATTTTATGAAGCTGCTGCTTTTGCGCAATGGAAAAACTTAAGACTACCCACAGAATTTGAATGGGAAGTTGCACAAGAGAAATTCAACTGGGGAAAACGCTGGGAATGGACGGAAAGTGCCTACCTGCCCTATCCAAATTATCAAAAAGCAAGCGGCGCTCTGGGTGAATACAACGGTAAATTTATGGTCAACCAAAAAGTTTTGCGCGGTTGTGCAGTTACAACTTCCCCAAATCACTCTCGACCAAGCTACAGGAATTTCTTTCATCCGCATCTCAGATGGCAATTTTGCGGTGTAAGATTAGCAAAATAACTCGACAATATTTCTATGAATAAAAAGACAAAGAATACAGAATTTGAAAATAATGTAATTCAGGGATTGACAAATAACCCAAAGTATTTATCTTCAAAATTTATATACGATTCGCAAGGTGACAAGCTCTTTCAAGAAATCATGGCCATGCCAAGTTATTACTTGACGAGTTGTGAATTTGAAATTTTGAAAAATCAGTCTCAAGAAATTACTAAAACATTCAATAATAAAGAAGGTTTTGATTTGATTGAGCTCGGTGCTGGTGATGGCAAAAAAACCAAATTGCTGTTGAAACACTTGGTAGACAAACAATCGAATTTCAAATATTTCCCCGTGGACATCAGCCAAAATATATTGGACAGTTTAGAAAAATCACTCCATGATGAAATCCCTGAAGTTGATGTAGAAACTTTGCAAGGCACTTATTTCGATATATTGAATGAACTTTCAACTTACAACAAAAGGCAAAAAGTAATCTTGGTTTTGGGATCTAATATTGGGAATTTAATGCATGACAAAGCAGTAAATTTCCTTGAAAAAATTCAAGAGAATATGTCTGATCAAGACTTATTGTTTATGGGGTTTGATCAGAAAAAAGACCCAGAAATTATTCTGAAAGCCTACAATGACCCAGAGGGAATTACCGAAGCTTTCAATAAAAATTTGCTAAGTCGCATCAATCGCGAGTTTGACGCAGATTTTGACTTGGACAGTTTCAAACATTGGGAAACTTATAATCCTGAAACTGGCACTGCCAAAAGTTTTTTAGTCAGTCAAAAATCTCAAAAAGTCAATATCAAAGCTTTGGATTTACAAGTGAATTTTAACGCTTGGGAGAGTATTCATACAGAAATTTCACAAAAATATGATGATGAAACTGTAGAATGGTTGGCAGGACAAGCGAATTTAGAAATTGACAATATTTTCGAAAATGAAAATGGGTTTTATAAAAACTACATTTTCAAAACCAAACCTTAATCTTTTGAAATTGTAGAAACCAACTTATCCAAATCATCTTCAGTATTGAAATATTGAAACCCAACACGCACACGTCCGCCTCTGAAAGCTGTGAGAATATTATGATTTTTAAGTTTTTCAACTAAAGATTCATCGCCTTTCAAGCTAAAGATGTTGCTGGAAATATTGCGTTTTATGACAGTTTTTTCCAGTAAATCATGTTTTTCGAATTCTGCTTTGGCAAGTTTTGAAAGGTGTTGGATTTGTGTTTCGATTTGTTGAATTCCAACAGTTTCATAATGATATTTTAAGGCGAAATTCAAGCTGGCTAGAGCCACCAAATCATAATGTCCAGGTTCCAAAAAACCTGTTAAACGCGGTTCTCCATCAGGTTTTTCATCTAACGAATTACTGCCAATTGATTTGAAATGAAATTGCTTTAAAAAATTAGATTTGAACAGAAAAAAACCATTACCGAGTCCAGCATTCAACCATTTGTAGCCACTTGTGCCAAAAACATCTATTCCTGAATCTTCAAAATTAAATGATTCCACACCGCAATATTGTGTAGCGTCTGCGATAAAAAAAGTCTGAGGAAAACTGTGTTTCAAAGTCTTCAAAAATTCCAAATCAATTTTAATGCCGCTGATAAATTGTGTGATGCTGAAAATGAAAAAATCAGGTTGATTCTTTTCAAATGCAGATTGAATACCTTGTTCCAAATATTCACTAATTCCGACTTCAGAGACTAAAAAATCTCTAGATTTCACTGGAAAATTCACCGATGGATAATCTTCTTTAATTAGCAAGACTTTGGATTTTTGCGGCAAATCGTTCAAAATCAAGTTTATTCCGACAGAAAAATTACTGACCAATCCAATTTGTTCTGGCTTAGTTGAATAATACTTTGCCAAATTGGCCTTTGTAGATTGAATGATTTCTGCTTCATATTCATCGGCAAACAAACTGCCTTTTATTTGAAATTCATTGTCCAAAAATCGTCGATATTGCTTCAAATCTTCTGAAATCAGACCAGTAAAAGGCGTGTTGAGATATATGTGAGTGTTCAATAGTGGAAATGCAAGTTTAAAATCTTTCATCATTGGCTTTATTTAAAACAAATACTTAAATTTGAATAAACTAATATACATAAAATGGAATCAAAATCTAAGATAGATCAAGAAACAGCGGCACTTTATGAAAATGCACATCGAAGGATAAAACAAAAGAAAAGGTTGGCAACACATGCCGTTATTTTTGTTGCTGGATCAGTGATTCTAATTGTTGTCAATGTAGTCCTGGGCTATAAATCAGATTTTCAGCCTTTCAATACAGATTGGTTTGTTACAGCCATTGTCATTTGGTTATTTTTCCTAATTATTCATGCCATCAATGTATTTGTAGTGAACAAACTCATGGGCAAAGAATGGGAAGAAAAACAAATGCACAAACTTGTAGAAAAACAACTAAGCAGAATTAGCAAATTACAAGGAAAAGTAGATAAAAAACATCCGATTTCTAACGAAGAGACTCAAAATGAAACGCAAAAAACTGATAAGGATTCATGAAGGTTACAATGATTGCTGCAGCAGCTGAAAATGATGCATTAGGAAAAAATAATGACTTGGTTTGGCACTTACCTGATGATTTTAAGCGTTTCAAAAAAATCACTTCTCACCATCACATTATTATGGGACGCAAAACTTTTGAATCTTTTCCAAAACCATTACCAAACCGGACACATATTGTTATAACACGTCAGAAAAATTATGAAAAACCGGGTTGTATCGTGGTTCATAGTTTAGAAAAAGCATTGGAATTCTGCACGTCAGAATCTGAAGTCTTTATCATCGGTGGTGGCGAAATTTACAAGCAAGCCATGCCTTTTGCTGATAAAATTGAATTGACAAGAGTGCATGCTGAATTTGAAGCTGACACTTATTTTCCAAAGATCGATAAATCTGAATGGAAACTCGTCAATGAAAGTTTTCATGCAAAGGACGAACTTCACAACTACGCATTCACTTATCAAACATTCATTAAGATTGATTCATAAAGTTTTAGCTCATATAGAAGAAAAAAACAACTTTAAAGCGACCAATAATTTTGCTTTGAGTGGTGGTGACATCAATCAAGTCTTCAAAATTGAAACCAACATTCGAAATTATGTTATTAAGATCAATTTTGCTGATCGCTTTCCAGAAATGTTTCAAAAAGAAGCTTCAGGACTTGAGATTTTAAGAAATTCTAAAACATTCAAAATTCCTGAAGTTATTGACTTAGGTGAATTTGATGGCTTGTCCTATCTTCTGTTAGAATTCATAGAAAGCGGTCAGAAAAACTCAAGTTTTTATAAGGATTTCGGAGAAACTTTAGCTGAAATGCATCAGGTATCTTCAGAAGAATTTGGTTTGCAAGACAACAATTATATCGGAGAATTGCCACAATACAACGTTTCCAAATCCAGTGCTTCTGAATTTTATTTGAGCCAAAGATTAGAGCCACAATTTAAAATGGCGAAGCAACGAGGTTTTAGTTTTTCAAATTTAAATTCGTTTTACAAAAAAGTGGAACAAAGCGTTCCTGATGAAGCGCCCAGTCTTGTGCATGGAGATTTGTGGTCAGGAAATTATATGGTAGACAAACTTCAAAATCCTGTACTCATCGATCCTGCTGTTGCTTTTGCTCCTAGAGAGTTGGACTTTGGAATGATGAGTTTGTTTGGAGGATTTCCAGATTCAGTGTATGAATCATATCAAAACAAATTTCCTCTGCAATCTGGCTGGCGGTCTCGATTACCGATGTTTCAATTGTATTACCTTTTGGTTCATCTGAATATTTTTGGCTCAAGTTATCTAGGTTCTGTAGAACAAGCCATGCAACGCAGCCTTCAGCTTTAAAAATTCTCATTTCTTTGTTAAGACCCCAAGATTCTTGTTTTGACTCAAAAAAATAACTTAGATTTGAAGCCTATTTTAAAAAACCAGTCAATGTCTAAATATGAATAAAACTTTGATTATCACCATCTTTTCCTTAGCATTAACCTTGAATTTGATAGCCCAAGAAGGAGAAGAAGCGCAAAAAGAAAAAGCTGGTTTTTTTAAGCGCTATATCAATAAAATCATCAACAATAATACCGCACAAGAAGAAGCAGAATTTTTCCTCTATCCTACAATTGGCTATAAACCTGAAACAAATATAGAATTTGGATTCAGCCCTTTGTACGTTTATTATGCCAAAGAAGATACCAACAACCGTTTAAGCGAAGTCAATGGTTATGGATTCATCACTTTACAGAAACAATATGGTGCAAGAATCAATCACGCACTTTATTCCGACCAAGACAAATGGTTTTTTCTTGGCGATATCGATTTTCAACAATTTCCTTTGAAATATTACGGCATCGGAAATGACGTTCCTGAAAAAAATATTGCATTGGTTGATGCTACGCAATTTATTATCAAAGAACGAATTTTACGCCGTGTATTCGAAAACTTTTATATTGGTTTAGAGACAGATTTCAGAAGTTTTGAAAATGTGAAATTTGAAGATCCTGATGGCAATCCTGTAGAATTTGAATTGCCTTTCGGTTCAGAAGGCACCACAAACCTAGGGATTGGTTCTGGCGTTGTTTTTGACGAAAGACACAATGTACTGAATGAAAGGAATGCTTTTTTTACTGAAGTCGCTTATTTGAATTACAGCCCATTTTGGAAAGATAAAGTAGAATACCAAAGCATCACTTCAGATTCTAGATATTTTAGAACTATTGGTGAAAATAACGTAATTGCTGCGCAACTTTTGGGTGAATTCAATTTTGCTGGTGCAGTTCCTTTTAGTCAATTGTCATTTATGGGTGGACAAAATATGATGCGTGGTTATTTTAAAGGTCGATTTCGTGATAAAAATCAAATCGCATTTCAGGTTGAATACCGTATGTTGCCTTTGGATTTAAGTTTTTCCAATCGGCTTGGCGCAACAGTCTTTACTAGTGTTGGAGATGTATTTGACGAATGGAATGAACTTAGTTCCAAAGATTTAAAATTTGCAGCTGGTGTTGGTGTTAGATTTCTACTGTTCCAACAAAAAGACGTGTATTTACGTTTTGATTATGCAATTACGCCAGATGAAAATGGGTTTTACATCGGTGTTGGCGAAGCGTTTTAAAAGTTCACTTAAGTTTGAAGTTTGCTCTATTTTCGGTGGTAAGCTGCGCTGCCGATAGTAGTGGAAAGCCCGTAAAGCGTAAGGCAAAAATTTGTGACTGGACAAGCTTTGACCATCGGAAAAGCCTTGGACAGTTATACAAATTGCAGGCTTGCGCTGCGGACTTGTAACGAATAGCGGGAATTAGCGCCCAAATAAAAAAACCGCTAAAATATAGCTGTTGGAATTCTTTATATAATTAAACTTTTAGAATCCATAATTGAAACCTACGCCCAAAACTTCACGGATTTGAAATCCACGGACAGCATTGTCGTCATATATGGCCTGAAAAGTGAAATTTGCAGAAATATAATCGTTGACTTTCATCACGAGATTCATCGAGTAATCGATATCGATATTTTGCGGGTCTTCAAGATAATTGGAATATAAATTTAAAAGGTTTTCCATTTTGATGTTTTCCATCAATTTGAATTTTCCGTATGCATTGATGGCTGCACCAAATTCTGTGCGAATGGTTTTGCCTTGGTCTAAACCGAAAAAATCGCCGTCTTCGTAGCCTTCTGTTGTCGTAAACTTATCATTTGCAGTGATTATTCTGCCGGTGACTGGAGAAAAATTGACTTTCAGATTATCACTTTTTTTACACATTGCACCAAGACCGAGTTGAGTGAAAGAAGGTGATAAAAACTGAGTCTGAAGGGTTCTTGTTGGGTTACCTTCTTCGTCTTCTCCAAATTCATAACCATTGTCGAATTGGGTTCTGAAATTTACAAATGCTGAAGTATACCAATTAGACGCTTCTATTTGTCTTCCAACTGTGGAGTTGATTTCCAAACGGTCGTTGGTTTTTCTGGTGTATTCTTGGCTTTTGGTTTTGGTAATTCCGTAATCACCTAAAAATTTGGTATCCCAAGTATAACGACCCTTTTTGTAATTGATATCATAATTAACGATGACATTTGCTGAGTAATTAGAGGTTCCACCACCCTGCCATTCATGGTTAAAAGCGGCTTGATTGACTAAAAATTGAAAGTTACCTTCTGTAGTCCAAATGGAATCTTTTGGTGTTTGATTGTCATCTTGTGCTGTGGCTGTTTGACTTAAAATAAATAAGCTAATAAAAAAGTAAAAATACTTCATAAGTTTTTATCGTTTGCTGATTTTAGAATTTTTGAAAAAACAAATGTAAGTATTCTTGTAAATCTAAAACATTTAGATGTTCAAAAAAGGCTTGAAATTATTCTGATTTTAGGTTAAAATTATAACAGTCAGAAAAAAATATAATTAGCGGTTTTTCCTTTTATAAAGTGGCACTGCAGAACAGGCTTCACCGAACATGATAGACTTTGCGACAGGTTGTAGTTTTTGCAACGCCATCAAATAAGCATTTTCTGGCACCGGTTTATTTGAACATCCCTTTATTATTAAAGGCTTATCTTGGTAAATCGAAACATCTAAGTTTTGAATTTGCTCTTCGTATAAGATAGAATTCAGCAATTCTAAATCACCGTAAACCACACGATTGGCGACATCATTCAAGTAAGTTGTGATTAGCAAATAAGCCCAACTAGGCACAATAGCATCGGTTGAACAATATAATGCCACATAACAACCTTTATAATTTGACCAATCATGAGATTTCAAATCTGCTCTAAAATCTTTTTCTTTGAGAACAATGCCTTGAAACAACCAGTCTTTGATATCGATTTGCTTTCTTTCTCCAGAAGGGTAAAAATCTTCTAGATTGAAAGTAATCAGTGGGCTTTTAGCAATTTTATTTACAATTTCTGACATAAAAATTATAACATTCCGAGTTCTAACTTCGCTTCTTCGCTCATCAATTCTTGAGACCATGGTGGGTCAAATGTCAGTTCTACTTCACATTCATTGACAGAATCCAAAGAGGCCGCTTTTTCTTTGACTTCTTGAGGCAAAGATTCGGCAACTGGGCAATTTGGTGAAGTTAAAGTCATCAAGATTTTAACATCATTGTTTTCATTTACGAATACATCGTAAATCAATCCTAATTCGTAAATATCAACTGGTATTTCTGGGTCGTAAATGGTTTTGAGAACACGCACAATTTCGTCTCCTAATTTTTCTGTATTTATTTCTTCTGACATAATTTTAAGCTTGATTTTGTTGACTATTGTAAGCAATAGCGTACATTTTCATTTGTTTAATCATACTCACCAAACCGTTAGCTCTGGTTGGTGACAAGTGTTCTTTGAGTCCGATTTCATCGATAAAATCCGTGTCGGCTTCAAGAATATGTTCTGGTTTTTCATCTGAAAAAACACGAATTAAGATAGCAATAATGCCTTTGGTAATAATGGCATCACTGTCTGCTGTGTACTCAATTTTCTGGTTCTCGTCCATTTCCGCATACAACCAGACTCTACTTTGGCAACCTTTGATAATATTATCTTCTGTTTTATATTTCTCGTCTATAATTGGTAATGATTTCCCTAATTCAATCATATATTCATAGCGCTGCATCCAGTCATCAAACATGCTGAATTCTTCAATAATATCTTCTTGTTTAGTTTTTATACTACTCAATGTCTTCTGTTTTTTTTGGCTTTGATAAGAATTTCTCCTGACTTAGATTTCAAACTTAATGTGTTGTCTTTCAAAACAAAATTAGTAACTAATCCAGCTTTTTGAAAGAATTTAGATTCCAAATCCATACTATCTTCACAGTACATTTTGGTTGCAACGCCAAGTCCTAAATCTAAGCGACCATTCTCATCCAATTCATATTCAAATTTATAATTATTACAACCTGAATAACCCGAAATTCGCTGTTCATCCGCATCGACTTCCATTGTTAATTCTTCATCAGAAACAGTTTCGTCTCCCAAATGTGTAATAAGATAATCTGCATTGACGAGTTTTGTCGTATTTGCCTCATTTTGTTTTTGAGCTTTACAGGCCAAAAGCACCAAACTTGCAAAAATTACAAAACTCAAACTTTTAATTACTTTCATTGTTTTCATGATAACATAGATTTTGCTTTTTTCAAAGCACTAATGAACACATCGATTTCTGATATTGTGTTATAAAAAGAGAAAGATGCACGAACGGTACCAGGAATTTTATAAAAACTCATAATTGGTTGGGCACAATGGTGACCAGTTCTAACCGCAACGCCCATTTTATCTAGCAAAGTTCCTATATCATATGGATGAATTCCTTCTATATTGAAAGACAAAACCGCAGTTTTCTTCTCAGGTTTGGCACCGTAAATTCTTACGCCTTCAATCTCTTCCAATGCTTTGGTCGCATAAACTAAAAGTTGCATTTCATAATCCGCAATTTTATCAAAACCAATTGCATTCATATAGTCTAGAGCTGCACCGAATGCTATTCCGCCAGAGATATTTGGTGTTCCAGCTTCAAATTTATGTGGCAATCCTGCATAAGTGGTTTTTTCGAAACTAACTTCAGCAATCATTTCTCCACCACCTTGATATGGTGGTAACTCATTTAATAATTCTTCTTTTCCGTACAACATTCCAACGCCGGTTGGTCCACAAATTTTATGTGCCGAAACCGTATAAAAATCTACATCCAAAGCTTGAACGTCTGCTTTCAGATGTGGTGCAGCTTGAGCGCCATCTACTAGGACTTTTGCGCCAACTTTATGAGATTTATTAATGATTTCTTCAATAGGATTGATGGTTCCCAAAGCATTTGACACGTGATTCACAAACACCATTTTGGTGCGTTCTGATAATAAATCATCAAAAACTTGCAAATCCAATTCACCATTGTTCAACATTGGGATGACTTTGAGTGTTGCACCAGTTTTATTGCAAAGCATTTGCCAAGGCACGATATTAGAATGGTGCTCCATGGCAGAGACCAAAATCTCATCTCCAGATTTTAAAAAATGAGAATAACCATTGGCTACTAGATTGATACTGTGAGTTGTACCAGCCGTCAAGATAATTTCATTGGCAGATTTTGCATTGAAATGTTTCCTGACAGTTTCACGTGCATTCTCATATGCATCGGTTGCAATTTGTGATAAAGAATGTACGCCACGGTGAATATTGGCATTTTTATTTTCGTAATAATCTACAATGCAATCTATCACGGCTTTAGGTGTCTGCGATGTTGCTGCATTATCGAAATAAACAAGAGGTTTCCCGTTAATTTCTCTTTGAAGTATAGGGAAATCTTGTCGTATTTTTTCAACATCCAAAATTTGTTCAGAAGTATTTATCATTTTCATTGTCTTTTTAACTTCTAAACAAGTTGACTGAATTGAAATTATAGGTTAAAACCTAATTCAACACCTAATTTCAATGCAATTTGTTTAGTAATTCTTTTTTTAATTTCAGGTATTTTCACGCTATCCAGGACATTATTAGCGAATGCAAACATCAATAAAGCACGAGCTTCTTTTTTAGGAATACCTCGTGACCTTAGATAATATAATGCTTCATTGTCTAATTGTCCAATTGTACAACCGTGACTACATTTCACGTCATCGGCGAAAATTTCCAACTGAGGCTTGGAATTGCAAGTCGCTGTATCGTCAATAATAATGTTATTGTTACTTTGAAATGCATCGGTTTTTTGAGCTATACGATCGACGTAAACATTTCCATTGAATACGCCAACTGATTTATCTGAGAAAATTCCTTTATAGTCTTGGTGACTTTCACAATTTGGTTGCGTATGATGAACCAACGTATTGTGGTCAACATGTTGCTTTCCTTCTAAAATTGTAACACCTTTCAAAATCGAATTAATATTTTCACCGTGTTGGTAAAAATTCAAATTATTTCTAGTGATTTTTCCTCCAAATGAAAACGTGTGCATAGAACAAACACTGTCACGAGACTGCTTGATATATGTATTATCAATTAAAGACGCTGAAGTTTTGTCATTTTGAATTTTGTAATAATCCACATTGGCATTCTTTTCAACGAAAACCTCTGTAACAGAATTCGTTAATACTGGATTTTCCGTCAAACTTTGGTGACGTTCAATAATTTGAACTTGTGCACCTTCTTCAGCTATAATCAAGTTTCGTGGCTGAATCATCAACGCACTTTCATTTCCTGTTGAGAAATTCAGTATTTGAATTGGCTTTTCAGCGGCCACGTTTTTAGGAATTCTAATATAAGCTCCTTCGTTAGCAAAGGCTGTATTTAAAGCAACCATGCTTTCTTTCGGCGCAATTTTGTTAAAATACTTATCAACTACTGGCTTATATTTAGGTTTGTTCAATGCTGAAGACATCAAACAAGCATCCAGTTTATCATGTGTTGTTCTAGACAAATGTGAAGAATAAATACCATCTACAAATACAATTGTATAAGTATCAATATCATGAATTAAGTATTTCTTGATGTCTTTGTAATCTATTGCGTCTTCTTTTTTAGGGAAAATGCTGTAGTCTTCTTTCAAAATAGAGTTCAGCGAAGTGTACTTCCAAGCTTCCAATTTTTTGGTTGGAAAACCTGTGGTTTCAAAAAATTTAATCGCTTCGTCCCTAACCTGATGTATATCGTGATCAATATCAACTTGCTCTTCAAAAGCTAAGTAAGATGACATTAATTTATCTTTAAGTTTCATGCTTTTCTTTTTCTTATTCAATTAAAAAGGCAAATTAGGCGTTGACCTGTTCTGCTTTCAACCAGTCATAACCGCGCTCTTCCAATTCTTTAGCCAATTCTTTATCGCCAGATTTCACAATTTTACCGTCTAACAAAACATGAACAACATCTGGCACTACATAATCTAGTAATCTTTGGTAGTGTGTGATGACAAGTGTAGCGTTGTCTTTTGTTTTTAAACGATTTACGCCATCTGAGACAATGCGCAGTGCATCGATATCTAAGCCTGAATCAGTTTCATCTAAAATGGCGAGTTTTGGCTCTAGCATTGCCATTTGAAAAATTTCGTTTCGCTTTTTCTCACCACCAGAAAAACCTTCGTTTAATGATCTGGATAAGAATTTTCTATCCATATCTAACAAGGCTGACTTTTCGCGAATTTTCTTCAACATTTCATTCGCTGGCATATCTTTTTCTCCGCGTGCCTTTCTAACTTGATTTATAGATGTTTTGATGAAATTTGTCACCGAAACGCCTGGTATTTCAACAGGATACTGAAAGGAAAGAAAAATTCCGCGATGAGCGCGCTCTTCTGGAGAAAGCTCTGAAATATTTGCTTTTTCGAAAATAATATCACCTTGTGTGACTTCAAAATCTTCGTTTCCTGCAATTACAGAAGCTAATGTACTTTTCCCAGAACCGTTTGGTCCCATAATGGCATGAACTTCGCCTGGATTGATTTCCAGATTGATGCCTTTCAATATTTCTTCACCTTCTACGCTGGCGTGTAAATTTTGTATCTTTAACATAGTTATTTCAATTTTATTCTAGGCGTAAACTATCGCCATTGTCTAACTTTTCGACTTTTATTATTTTTTGAATATCAAGTAATTTCTCCCAACCTTCACCATTATTATCTTCAACTTTTGCAGTAACGGTAACATTGAAAGTTGCGTAGGGATCGTCTGAAATCCCTTTGGCTTGGGCTAAAAGTGTTTTGGCTTTGTCGTTCATTATCACACCATACATCGTATTTTGACGCTTGATGACTGCGGCTTCATCGCTATAAATAAATTCTCCTGAAATAGTTCTAGGTGAATCTGTTGCGATTTGCTTTTTTGCAGTATTAAGCGTTTCGGTGTTGTTCTTATTGTCTTTATTTTCAGTTTTTTCCTCTGATTTACAAGCTGAAAACAAAACTAAAAGCAGAATGAGATAAGCAAAACTTTTTTTCATTTTATAATAGATTATTTATTAATGATTAACCAACAGAACCTTCTAAAGAAATTTCAAGCAATTTTTGAGCTTCTACTGCAAATTCCATTGGTAATTTATTTAAAACTTCTTTACTGAAGCCATTGACTATTAAAGCAATAGCTTTTTCTGTATCAATACCACGTTGATTGCAATAGAATATCTGGTCTTCACCAATTTTGCTGGTGGTTGCCTCATGTTCCACTTTTGCTGTTTTATTCTTAGCTTCTATATATGGAAAAGTATGTGCACCACATTTGTTACCCATCAATAAGGAATCACATTGAGAGAAATTTCTGGCATTTTCTGCACGTTTATTGATTTGCACTAAACCTCGATAGGAATTTTGAGATTTCCCTGCTGAAATACCTTTTGAAATAATTGTACTTTTGGTATTTTTACCCAAGTGAATCATTTTGGTTCCTGTATCGGCTTGCTGAAAATTGTTCGTCACAGCGATAGAGTAAAACTCTCCTGTAGAATAATCACCTTTTAAAATACAACTTGGATATTTCCAAGTTACGGCAGAACCAGTTTCAACTTGTGTCCAACTGATTTTGGCTTTCTTTTCACAAAGACCGCGTTTTGTAACAAAATTATAAACGCCACCTTTACCTTCTTTATTCCCTGGATACCAGTTCTGTACAGTAGAATATTTTATTTCAGCATTATCTAAAGCGACAAGTTCTACAACGGCAGCATGCAATTGGTTTTCATCACGCATTGGAGCGGTACAACCTTCTAAATAACTTACATAGCTTGAATCTTCAGCTACTACAAGTGTTCTTTCGAATTGTCCAGTTCCAGCTTGATTGATTCTAAAATATGTAGAAAGCTCCATTGGACACCTTACGCCTTTTGGAATATAACAAAATGAACCATCACTAAATACTGCAGAATTTAAAGCAGCAAAATAATTGTCTGTAGAAGGCACGATGCTCCCAATATATTTTTTCACCAATTCTGGATGTTCCTTAATCGCTTCTGAAATAGAACAAAAAATAATTCCTTTCTCAGCTAAAGTTTTCTTGAAAGTTGTTGTTACTGAAACTGAATCCATAACAACATCCATAGCTACTCCAGCTAGTTTTTTCTGCTCATCTATAGAAATACCTAACTTTTTGAAAGTTTCTAGCATTTCGGGATCAACCTCGTCTAAGCTATCATACTTAGGTTTTTTACTTGGTGCAGAATAGTAAGAAATGGCTTGGTAATTTGGTTTTTCATAACCTATGTTTGCCCAGTTTGGCTCTTCCATAGTTAACCAATGTCTGTAAGCGTCTAATCTCCACTGTGTCATCCAATCAGGCTCGCCTTTCTTTTTTGAAATACCAATAACAACATCTTCATTTAGCCCAGGAGGAAACGTGTCTGCTTCCATTTCGGTGTAGAAGCCGTATTCATATTCTTTATTCTGAAGTTCTTTTTCTAATTCTTGTTCTGTATATGCCATAAATAGTATTCTTAAAAATTAAAGTGAAAAACTTTCACCACAACCGCAAGTCCTTTGCGCATTAGGATTATTAAAAACAAATCCTTTTCCATTCAAACCACCGGAATATTCTAAGGTGGTACCTACTAAGTATAAAAAGCTGCTTTTATTGATTACAATTTTAACATTATTGTCTTCAAATATTTTATCATCATCTTTTTGAATCTGATCGAAGTTTAACTCATAAGATAAGCCTGAGCAACCCCCACTTTTTACACCTACTCTAACAAAATGATTATCAACATTATAACCTTCTTCAGCCATAAGATTTGATATTTTTTGTTTTGCTTCTTCGCTGACTTTAATCATCTTTTGTAGATTTATTCTAAATTATTTACAAATATAGGATTTAGCCTTTTACTTACAATATGACTTAACATTATTATTTGTTATGTATGGATTCATATTATTGATAAATAACTGCGATGAATATAGCCGAATGGTTTTTGTAGTTTGAATAGTTATTATTTTAGCTAAAAAAGATTATTTTTCAGCAGCTTTTGAAAACCTCATCGAGCACATGTAGTTTTTTAAATTAAATAAAGCCAGGCTTAAGAACTTGGCTTTATTTAATTTTTAGAAATATAATTTTGTTTTATTTAGCCAAAAGCTTTTGAGCATTCTCTAAAGCATCAGTAATTGCTTTTTTCATCTCCTCTGCACTTTCGTAGTGTGTATTCAATGATTTCATTTTAGCTTTAATACTGTCTTTGTCTTTTGCCTGAAGTCCTTCGTTAATTTCAGTTCTAGAAAAGGTATTACTAAAGTTTTCCATCCAGCTCATCATCATTTCATGCGATCTTTTCAAATCAACAATGGCTTGATCATAAGGACGTAAAGTTTCTTCTTTCAAATCTTCAGATTCAGATTTTAAATTTTCTTTTTCGGCTTCAAGCCTTTCGATCATGCTATTAATTTCGCCCAATTCAGGCATCACATCATCGTGAATTTTAACAGTTTCTTTCATCTGCTTGTCAAAAGCTTTGGATTCTTCTTCATTGTTATTGGACTGACAGGCACCAAGGCTGATAAGTAATGATAAAAGTGAGATTTTAAAAATTTTATACATTGTATTGGTTTTAAATAATTAATTAAATGATTTCATATTGCTTTCCAGGCAATGGACGTACCAAGCCATTAAGCTCCAAATTTAATAAAATTGGCGCTAACTTCGAAGTCGGTAATTCGCAAGATAATGCTAAAACATCTAATTCAGCTTTACCTAATGAACCCAACTTTTCAACAATTTGTTGTTCTTGAGGACTTAAATCAACAAAAAGTTGTGTTTGTTTGTTTTGTTTTTCTTTATCAATATCCCAATTCAAAAAATAAACTACATCAGCAGCACTTGAAATGAGTTGGGCCTTTTGCTGTTTGATTAGCATATTGCAACCACTGCTAAGCTTGTCTTGCGGTCGACCGGGAACCGCAAAAACTTCTCGATTGTATGAATGTGCAATATCCGCAGTAACGAGAGACCCACCTTTTTCGGCGCTTTCTATAACTATTGTAGCCTCGCTTAATCCTGCAACCAATCGGTTTCGACTCAAGAAGTTTTTAGGTATAAAATTGGCATCGCTACAGAAATCTGTCATAAAACCGCCGTTTTTCTCGATATCTTTAACGTATTTATAATGAACTTTTGGATAAATCTGATTCAATCCATGCGCCAAGCAAGCTATGGTTTGCAAATTATACTTTAAGGCAGCTTTATGCGCTGTAATGTCTGCTCCATAAGCTAACCCAGAAACAATCACGGGGTCCAAAGGTGATAAATTTTCAACTAATTCTTCACAAAATGCAATGCCATGACTTGTAATTTTTCGAGTACCAACAATGCTAATGATGCGCTTATTTTGAATATCAATATTACCTCTTGAAAACAACAAAATAGGACTATCTATGCATTGTTTTAAGCGTGATGGATATTTTGGATCTTTATAATCTGTGACTAAAAATTTTTCATCTGAAATAAATTTCAATTCCGATTCGGCTTCTTTTAGATAACTCGGATCTAGAATTTCTTGAATTCGTTTTGCGCCAATACCAGAAATTTGTGACAAGTCTTTTCTACTAGCTTCGAATAAAGCAGTGGCACTACCAAAATGTGAAATAAGTTTTTTGGCATTGATATGACCGACATTGTTCATTCTGTGCAAAGCCAGAAGATGAAGTAATTCGGTGTCTTTCATTGGTTAATTCTATTTATAAATTAGGATTTTTTTCTGAAGTATTTTTTTCTTTTTCTCGTGATTTTGGAGGCTTTTCTTCGTCTTTTATTGATTGTTCTTCAACGATTTTCTTTGAAGGTTCTTTTTTGAAAGCCTTACCAAGGTAAACCAATTTAGAACCACTTTCTACGTCTATATTTTTAGTATCATTAGGTAAAATATTCAGCGTTCCATCTGGTTTCTTTATAAACAAAGGAATAATTTCTGACTCAACTTTACTGATTTCAATTAAACCTTGGAAATGCTCTTCAGAATTCAAGTCTATTTCGTGAATTTCAGGATATTTTCTAGTCAAATTAACCAACTTGATATAGTCATCGGTTTGTGAAAATAAGCCGTCGTTTGGATTGTTTTCTGGATCTTCCATTTCTTCAGAAGAAATCACTCTAAAAGTACCTTGCTCGCCAAATTGTTTGGCAAAATTTTCAATTGCCTTTTTATTGACTGCTGTATTTCCAGTTAACGCCATAAGATACCCAACATCACTTAATTCGACATTATCTATCAAATCATCAGAATAAATATTGGCATTGATTGCATCCAATCCCATTTCTTTAGCTTTGTCGATGTTGCTTTTATTGTTATCTACAATAACCACATGTCTATCGTTATCTTTCAAATATTTAGCAACAATTCTTGAGAATGAGGAAGAGCCAACTATTAAAATACCCTGAGAATCTTTCAAAAATACACCGACAAGTTTTGCAAATGGACGTGCTGTTGTCGCATTTAGCAAAACTGTTCCAAGCACGATGACAAAGACCAATGGCGTAATTAATTCTGCATTTGTGACTTCCTGGTCTACCAATTTCAAACCAAACAAAGACGCCACACCTGCGGCAACAATACCACGTGGTCCAACCCAACTGATAAACAACTTTTCGCGAGTTTCTAAAGTAGAATTATAACTGCTCAAAAACACACCTAGAGGTCTCACCACAAAAACGACAACTGCAAAAAGAATCAATGTTTCCCAATTGAAAACCATCATTAGGTTATCAAAATTGATATTGGCTGCTAGTAAAATAAACAATATGGAAATCAATAAAACACTCAAAGATTCTTTGAAGTACAACAATTCCTTAAGATTTGGCAAATTGGTATTTCCCATAATAATACCCATCACAACAACTGCAAGGAGTCCACTTTCATGTGCAAAATGGTCAGCCAGAACAAAAACACCTAAAACGCTTGCTAAGGTGAATACATTCAACAAATAATGAGGAATAACTTTTTTCTTGATACAAAAAGCCAATGCTTTTGCAAAAGTGAAACCAAAAGTAAATCCAAAAAGCACAATTTTTCCAAACTCAACTAATACAGTTGTAGTAAAAGCTTCTCCTCCACCTGCTGAAATAAATTCAAAGACCAAAACGGCTACCAAAGCACCGATTGGATCTATAAGAATTCCTTCCCATTTTAAAATGGTTGAGACATCCTTTTTGAGCGGTATATTTCGTAAAATGGGAGTGATTACCGTTGGTCCAGTAACAATAATTAAACCAGAAAATAATAATGAAATTTGCCAGCTCAGTCCAAGTATCCAATGTGCTGCCATACCTGCACCGACGAATGTAATAACCACTGCAATTGTAATTAGCTTAACAATCACAGGGCCAACATTCAAAATTTCTCCTCGACGTAAAGTTAAGCCACCCTCAAACAAAATAATTCCTATCGCTAGCGAAACAAAATAAAACAAGCTCTCTCCTGGAAACAAACCAGATTCACCATTCCAAATCGGTTCTATTAACTTAGATCCATCTTCTGTGTATAATGTAGCTATTGGTCCGACCAGAAGGCCAATCAAAATTAAAGGCAAAATAGCTGGAATTTTAAAACGCCAAGCAAACCATTGGGCTAATATTCCTAAAATGATAATCCCTGCTAATTCAATCATAAAATGTTAAATTTGTCTTGTTAAAAATAGCACAATCTAAGTGAAATGAAAGTCAAAGTTAATACACTTTTATTAATTTGCTTTAAAAATATAGAGATATGAAATTATACCCAATAGAAACTGGCAATTTCAAGCTTGATGGTGGCGCCATGTTTGGAGTAGTACCAAAATCACTTTGGCAACGCACCAATCCTGCCGACAGCAACAATATGATCGATATCGCAGCAACGAGTTTATTGATAGAAAATGGCGATAAATTAATATTAATCGATACTGGTTTGGGGGACAAACAAAGTGAAAAGTTTTTCAGTTATTACTACCGTTGGGGAGATCACTCTATCGATAAGTCACTCAAAAAACATGGTTTTCATAGAAACGACATTACAGATGTGTTTTTGACGCATCTACATTTTGACCATTGTGGTGGCAGCATTCAATGGAATAAAGATAAAACAGGTTACGAACCAGCTTTCAAAAATGCAAAATTCTGGACAAACGAAGCACATTGGCATTGGGCAATTCACCCTAATGACCGAGAGAAAGCTTCATTTCTAAAGGAAAATCTTTTGCCGATGCAGGAAAGCGGACAATTGCATTTTTTAGAACGTTCCAAACAAAGACACTTTTACGAAGAACTCGGGTTTGAAGTTTTTTTTGCAGACGGTCACACTGATAAACAAATGATTCCTATTATTGATTATAAAGGTGAAAAAATTGTTTTTTCAGCTGACTTACTACCTACTGCAGGACACATTCCTTTACCATTTGTTATGGGATATGACACAAGACCCCTCATAACTTTAGAAGAAAAAAAATTATTCTTAGATGAGGCTGCTTCAAATAATTATTTTATGTTTCTGGAACATGATGCTCATAATGAAATTGTTTCTTTGAAACAGACGGAAAAGGGCGTTCGCCACGATAAGACTTTTACTTTTAATGAATTATTTAATTAATTTTATACAATTACCAAAATGAGAATACAATATTTAAAAAAAATTGCCGGATTTGGAATTACAGCCGGATTATTAATTGGATGTGCAACCGGACCGAAAATCGAATCTCAACCAATACCAAATTTGAATACGGCCAATGCCAAAACAGTAAAACTTTCTGAGGATGAGCTTAAAAATTGGGGCAGCAAAGATTTAGTTCTTGACACAGTTCCTGGAATGAGCGTTGACCGTGCTTACGATCAAATCATCAAAGATTACGAAGGAGAAACCGTCATAGTTGCGGTTTTAGACAGTGGTATTGACATAGAACATGAAGATTTGGAAGGTGTCATTTGGACCAACATCGATGAAATTCCTAATAACGGAATTGATGATGATGAAAATGGTTATGTAGATGATATTCATGGCTGGAATTTTCTAGGTGATATCGTAGAAGAAAATCTTGAGATGACTAGAATCGTCAGAGATTTTCAAGACAAATTTGAAGGTAAGCGCACTTCAGAAATTTCAGCAGAAGAAGCGGATGAATTTGAAATGTATAAGGCTGCAAAAGCTGAGTTAGAAAAAGAAATTCAGGAATCTCAAGGCGCTTTAAACCAATATTCAGCAATGAATAATCAATTGCAAATGGCTGAAGAAAATTTCAAAGATGAGTTAGACACCAATACATTGAGTATAGAAAAACTCAACAATTTTGAAACTGAAGACGAAGCCTTGCAAAACCAAAAAATATTTTTACTGAATATTATGAACAATATTGGTGAAGATTTAGGTGAAGTTCAAGATCGACTGAGTTCTGCAATAGATTATTTTCAAGGCAGAATGGAAACTCATTTTAATTTGGACTTAAATGCCAGAGCCAAAGTTTTAGGCGATGACGAAGATGATTTTTCAACTAAATATTATGGAAACAACGATGTGAGTGGGCCGCAAGAAGATAAAGCTGACGCCAAACACGGAACACATGTTGCTGGAATTATTGCTGCAGAGAGGAAAAACGAAAAAGGAATGAAAGGTGTTGCAGACAATGTTTTAATTATGCCAATTCGTGCAGTACCTGACGGAGATGAGTATGACAAAGACATTGCACTTGGCATCCGCTATGCTGTAGATAATGGCGCCAAAGTAATCAATACATCTTTTGGAAAATATTACTCTGTCCACCCAGAATGGGTTAAAGCGGCAATAAAATATGCAGAAGAAAACGATGTTCTGATTGTAAATGCTGCAGGAAACGAGGGCATCAATTTAGATAAAAAGCAAGTTTATCCAAATGACGAAACCCCTGAAAATTCAGCAAATTTTGTTGATAACTTCATTAATGTTGGTGCAATCACTTCTCAATACGGAGATAAATTGGTATCAGGTTTTTCTAATTATGGAAAAAATAGTGTGGATATATTTGCGCCAGGATCGGAAATCTACGCAACAACACCTTTGAATAAATATGAATTTTTAGGCGGCACCTCTATGGCTTCTCCAAATGTAGCTGGTGTAGCTGCAATGATAAGATCTTTATATCCGAAACTAAGCGCTAAGCAAGTCAAAGATATTCTTATGGAATCAGGATTGACAACAGACCAAGAAGTTATCGTTGGCGGAGATGCCAATGTCGTTAAACCTTTTAGCGAACTTTCTGTATCTGGAAATATGATTAATATGTACAATGCAATAATATTAGCCTCAAAAACTAAATAATTATGAGAAAAATTAGATTTACACTTTTTACAGTATTATGTATTACGACACTCGCTTTTGGTCAAAACAATACCGGATATTGGCAACAATATGTCAATTATGATATGGATATTGACTTTGATGTCAAAAACTATCAATATGAAGGAAAACAGAAGCTTATCTACACTAACAACTCGCCTGACACACTGAAACGGGCATTCTATCATTTGTATTTTAATGCATTTCAACCCAACAGTGAAATGGACATAAGGTCTAGAACGATAGAAGATCCAGACAGTCGCGTCGGTGACCGAATTTCAAAATTGGAAGAAGATGAAATCGGTTTTATCAAAGTTGAAAAATTACTTCAAAACGGCAATGCTTTGAATTACGAAGTAGAAGGAACAGTGCTTGAAGTAGAATTGAACAAACCAATTTTACCAGGACAATCTACAACTTTTTATATGGAATTCAACGGGCAAGTGCCTAAACAAATTCGAAGATCAGGTAGAAACAACGAAGAAGGTATTGAGTTATCTATGACCCAATGGTATCCTAAATTGGCAGAATACGATTTTGAAGGTTGGCATGCCGATCCTTATATAGGAAGAGAGTTCCATGGGGTTTGGGGTGATTTTGATGTTGAAATTAACATCGATAAAGATTATATCCTAGGTGGTTCTGGTTACATTCAAAATCCTAATGAAGTTGGCTATGGTTATGAGGATGCTGGCGTTGACGTTAAGCGTAAAGGGAAAAAATTGACATGGCATTTTATTGCACCAAATGTGCACGATTTCACTTGGGCAGCAGATCGGGATTATATCCATGATAAACTAAAAGCTATAGATGGAACAACGCTACATTTTCTTTATAAGGATAATGATGACATCAAGGAAAATTGGAAAAAATTACAACCCAAAACAGAAGAATTATTAGCATATTTCAATGAAAATATCGGTCAATATCCATACGATCAATACTCCATCATACAGGGCGGTGACGGTGGTATGGAATATGCCATGTGTACTTTAATCACAGGAGAAAGAGAGTTTGAAAGCTTAGTTGGCGTTACTGCACATGAAATGGCTCATGCATGGTTTCAACACATTTTGGCTACAGACGAAGCGCAACACGAATGGATGGATGAAGGTTTTACAACCTACATTTCTACCTTAGCGATGAACGAAATTATGGATCAAGATCAAACACACCCTCTTGAAAATGCCTATAGAGGTTATGTAAGTTTAGCAAATTCAGGATTTGAACAACCACAAACTACACATGCAGATCGATATAAATACAACCAAGCTTATGGAATTTCAGCTTATTCTAAAGGTGCTGTGTTTTTAGCACAACTTGATTATTTGATTGGAAAAGAAAATGTAGAAAAAACTCTGAAACGCTATTTTGACGAATGGCAGTTTAAACATCCAACACCAAATGATTTCATCCGTATTGCTGAAAAAGTTAGCGGTGCAGAGTTAAATTGGTATCTCAACGATTGGACAAGAACAACTAACGTAGTTGACTATGGCATCAAAGATGTTGATACAGAGCCAGAAGTTACAATTATCACTTTAGAACGAATAGGTCAGACACCTATGCCAATTGAAGTCGAAATTACTTACACCAACGGTGATACAGAAATGAAATATATTCCATTAAGAATTATGAGATGGGAAAAAATGATAGATGCTGATATTCTTGAAGATTGGGCTTGGTCATACCCAACTTACAATTTAGAAGTTCCAACAGCAAGATTTGGCGTCTCTAAAATTGAAATTGACCCATCTAAATTAATGGCTGATATAAATCGAAAAAATAATGTAATTGAACTTATTGAAGATTAAGCACTAGTTTGATTTTTACATTATTGTATTAGTTATTAAATTATAAAAATGTTGAGAAAGAATTTTCTCAACATTTTTTTTTGACCGAATTTTAAGGTTTATAAAAACAGCAAGACTACTCTTCATAAATTGTCACTAACATAGAATTTTTTAGCTTTTTTTAGACAATTCAAACCTATTGAAATATCGAGATTTAATTATTTCTTGAATCCAACTTTAATAATGTAAGCTCTATGTTTAATTTGAAAGTGAAATATATGATTATGAATTCCATAACTCAATATTTATAATAGAAGCTGACTTGAATTGTTTTGATTCCCCTGAAGGTTTAATACCAATTTAAACTTCAGAACTAAGTTATAAACACAAAAAACCGCCTCATGATGAGACGGTTTTTCAATTTTAAAAAAATTAAACAATTATAGTGGACTCTGGTTAGTCTTTTTTGCTTTGACGAAACTTCTTAACACCTATAATTCCACCTATTACTAAACCAAGTGCAATTAAACCACTAATTGGTAGTTCAGCATCTTCTACAGAAGAATCAAAACCAGGTGGCAATTGTGCGTAACTTACACAAGTTACAAAGCTTAGTACAAGCCATATCATGTATGGCTTGTACTGCTTTTTATTTAGCTGATTATTATTCATAATTGCTTATTTAATAATTAATTTCTCTTTGTAAGACTGCTTGCCTTGGGTCAACTCTAGAATGTAGACACCAGATGATAATTGACTGGTCTGAACATTTAAGCTACCATTACCATCGACTTTCAAGTTTTTTGTCATCACAGACTGACCTGAAATATTGAATAGCTTCAAGCTTACCTCTTCTCCTGCCAAATGACTGGTTTGAATTGTAAATTCTTGATTAGTCACTGGATTTGGATACACTCTAAAACTGTTTCCAAACTCATCAGAAACACCTAAAGTGATAACTTCAAAACTGATACTGAATCTAGTCATCGATATGCTTTCTGGAATAGAAGAATCTACACTAAAATCGATATAATTGACACCATTATCAAGTACGGTTTGCGTGCCTGTGTAATTGTCGTTCAAAAACACTGTAACATTATCAGTAAAATATGATAAATCAGCTTCAAATGTATAATTGGTGTGTTCGAAATTGTAAGCTGCAATGCTTAATATTTCTCCATCTTGAGGAAGCTCACGATTTTCAATACTTAAGAAATCATTACCATTCAATCTGGCTAAATTTTCAGCCGGATTACCCATTTTTGGCGCATCTTGAAAATCTACAGCATTATTTCCGCTTGACTTAAATCGAATACCAAAAGCATCGAATTCCATTCCACCATCCTGTAAGATTTGGCTTTCGTATAATCTTAAGTTCAATCGTGGCTCATTATCATTAGAGAAAACCGCATTACTGACTTCATTCACATTTTTAGACGTTTCAGAAAAAGTAACAGAAGCAGGTCCATCAGCGATCGTCATAACAAATGCCGCTTGACCAGGCTGCAAATATTGATTGGCTTGAGAAGTTCCAGGGTTCGATCCATCGCTCAAGTCAACTACAACATAAGAACCATCTACATTCATATTAGGATCCCAGACCCAATAAAAGCTTGGCACTACGTTATCAAAAGTAATGCTGCTCGCATCCACTGTCGCTTGGTATGGATTTCCAATAAAACTAAAATTGTTAGCTGTTTCTCCCAAACCACTTGCAACAACATTTCCTATTTTCAAACTTCCTGTTGCTCTCAAGACAGTCGCACTCTCAGCTTCATTATCCGTTAAGTCGATATTTCTATCGCCGCGAACATAAAGACGATAAGGTGTTCCAGCAACCAATGCATCAACATCTGTATTTGTAACATCTGTCCAAGTTTGGGCTGTATTGTCGAATCCAAAAAATGACAAAGTACCAGTTCCTGTTTGGTCAAAACCATTAGAGCCATCGGTACTTCCGGTAATATGAGTACCATAGCCTGATGGCGAGCTACCGCCTTCTTGCCAGTTATCATAAATACTAGCATCTGAATCTACTGCTGAAGTCACAAATCTAAAGCTACGGTTAGCAGGGAAGTATCTTTCTACAGTAACATCTCCTGTAATTGAGAAGCCTGTGGCATCATCTAATTGTGCTGTACTTGAAGCATTGCTCATAAATTTCACATCTGCAGTTAAGTCTGCCTGTAAGCTTAAGACCGCTACTGGTTCAACAACCACATCGTAAGCATCGGTATCTGCAGTAATTACACCAGTCCCATTCTTTATAATAATCCTATTGAAATCGGAAGCAATACCACTAGGGTCTGCAGGTGTCCAAGTTGAGTTATCATAAACGTAACCAATATCTTCTACACTAATACCAAAAGTGCCTTCCGCTGAGCTTCCCCAACGGTCTACCTGAATAGCATAAGTTTCGCCTTCTGTTAAGTCATATACCTCTAATATGGAATTGAAATTAACAGTAGTTCCACCATCTTGATCAAAAGCAAGTTGAGTATAAGTATCAAAATCATCACAACTACCGACTGAATAGACAGCGATTTCTGTATCAATAAATGTACCGCCTGCATAATCTGTAGAAACTCTTACACTTCCTGAAGCAGGAGCTTCAAAAGTAAACCAAACTGTAGCTTCAGCACCATTGTCTAGATTCTCATCTGGTTCTCCAGTTTGAGCACTTGCACCAAGATTAGAAAAAGTATCACCTAAAGGAACATCACCGACAGTTAAAGCAATAGCATTGCAAGGATTGTCGTTAGAAGGCGGGGTCGTAAAACTAGCAGGATCTGACCATGCACTAACTTCTTCTACTCCACAAATTGTTCTTACATAAAAATCAAAAGTAGTCGAACTAGGAGCACCCTCTAGCGATCCTGAATATGATGTCGATTCTACAAGTAAAGTCTCTGTTTCGTCAGGAGATTGTCCACTAAGAACAATAGCTAATTCATAACCACCACCATCTTCAGTTGGTGATGCATCCCAAGATAAATCTAATGAAGAATTAGCAAAATTGACTACAGCTGAAGGATTTCCCGGAGCTAAGCAAGATGGAAGTTCATTAATTTCAATATCATCTATATAAAATGAATAATAAGTACTGTTTTGTCCATGACGAATTGCAAAATGACTATCAGTGCCAGGAAATATATTGAATTCATAATCTTCATATGAAGACGTTTCCAAAGTGATTGTGGAGATAACTGTAAAAGTAGAGGCATCATTAGGATCTGTAATTGTACCAATTTCTAAATCTTGTCCTGAACTACCATCCACACTAAAGTTCACTTGCGCACCCTCTGTTGCTAACTCAGCAATCTCAGGTGAAATCAACATATAATCGCCAGTTAAATCTCCTGAATTATATAATCGAAAAGAATTTACACCAGATTGTGCCGTTGAACTGGAAACATAAGCATAGCCGCTTCCATCATCTATAAAACTCCAACAATCTGGTGCATTGGAATTACTTGTACTTCCAGTGGTAGATGAATCAAAGTTTTCGGAAAAAGGAATAGAAAAAGCTTCACAAGGTGTTGTAAACCTTAACATTTCAGTTGGTTCACTAAATCCACCATTTTCACTACCACAATTGGTTGCTACATATGCGTCGTAAGTAGTATTCGGACTAAGTCCCGTAACAGTTACTGAACTTTGACCAATAAATGTAGTGTTAAAATCTAGTGGAGAATCTACATTATACTCACCTCCTTCATTATAAACCGCCCATAAATATCCGCCTTGTTCAGTTGGAGAGATATCCCATGATAATTCTACAGAATTTGAAGATGGGTCAGCTGATAAATTTTCTGGAGGCAAGCAGTTTGGTATATCTGTGAATTCAATATCATCTATATAAAATGAATAATAAGTACTGTTTTGTCCATGACGAATCGCAAAATGACTATCGGTTACAGGAAATATATTGAATTCATAATCTTCATACGAAGACGTTTCCAAAGTGATTGTGGAGATAACTGTAAAAGTAGAGGCGTCATTAGGATCTGTAATTGTACCGATTTCTAAATCTTGTCCTGAACTGCCATCCACACTAAAGTTCACTTGCACACCATCGGTTGTTAACTCAGCAATTTCAGGTGAAATCAACATATAATCTCCAGTTGAATCTCCTGAATTATATAATCGAAAAGAATTTACACCAGACTGTGCCGTTGAACTGGAAACATAAGCATAACCGGTTCCACTATCTATAAAACTCCAACAATCTGGTGCATTGGAATTACTTGTGCTTCCTGTAGTAGATGAATCAAAGTTTTCGGAAAAAGGAATAGAAAAAGCTTCGCAAGGTGTTGAAAAACTATGTGCATTAGACCACGCACTATCTTCCTCGCTACCACAATTACTCCGTACAAAAGCATCATAATCCATATTAGGATTCAAACCTGTAGCGTTTACTGTAAAAACACCATTAGCTACACTTCCTGTTGCAACAGCAGAGGCAGCATCTGCAGCATCGCCACTTGCCATAACTACCCACTCGTAACCATTAGTAGCTGTGCTAGGGCTTTCTTCATCCCAACTTAATGTTGCAGAATTTTGACTTAACTCTGAAGCGGTTAGATTGGTAGGTTTAAAACAACTAGGAATTGGTTCCCATACAATATCATCTAAATAAACGTAGTCGTAAGTGTTTGGAAAAGTAGATTTAAAAACTATATAATCATCTGTTGTAGATTGATCAAAATTAATAATAAATTCTTGATAAGTATCCGTCAAACTGACTGATTGTACTGATGTAAAAGTAGCAGCATCAGATGGGTCACTCATCGTTCCTACTTCTAAAATACCATCAGAATTTCTACCATAAAATTTTAATCGATGGGTATCATTTGGTAAATCTGTCAGTTCTGGTGTAACTAAGTAAAATACAGCTTCTGAATCACCTGAATTGTACATTCTAAAATGATTAGCTCCAGAATTTGGTGATGAAAAATTATAAATATCTGCTGAAGCGAAACCACTAGTTGTTTGAGCTACAACACTCCAACAAACAGGAACTGTATCGACTGCATCATCATCAAAATTTTCTATAAAATCTCCAAATGCAGTACATGCTGTAGTAAAACTTTCTGCACTAGACCATTCGCTTGTTAATTCACCACAAAGAGTTCTTACATAAACATCATAGTCTGTAGCTGAATCTAATTCAGATACTGTAGCAGAATTCGAAGTTTCTAACACTGGCGTGCCAGTTTCTACAGCATCGCCACTTGGCACAACCACATATTCATAACCGCCTTCTGATGATTCTGAAGTATCCCAAGATAGATCTGCTGTGGAAATCGTGATATTTTCTGTACTTAAGTTTGACGCCACTGTACAACTCGGTGTTTCCCTAACTCTAAAGTTATCGATAAACAAGTCATGGTCACTTGCAGTTGGAGCACTAGCAATGGCATAAAAACCAACCTGAATCACGCCCGAATAACTTGTCAAATCAATGATTTCACTATCTCCTGTGTTAGAAGGCTCTGAACCCGCAGTGTAAGTCATTAAATTAGTCCAAGTCTGACCATCATCTGTTGTAATCATCACACCAACCTCTTCATCTTCACTAAAAGATGCAGCCGAAGTTGAGTTATAAGCTGTAAGAGCAATATCATATTCCAGTTGGTGATCACCTGCATTTCCAATATTAATACTTTGACTAATTAGCCATTGTGCAGTTGTATTGGTATACATATTATATCTTGCTGCTCCTGTAGTTCCGTTATTAGCAAAACCATCTGATCCCCAAGAGGATGAGCCAAAAGTAGAAGGAGCGATATTGTCACCAGTAGCTTCTGTCCAGCAATCATTTAAATAAGTAGTGAAATCTTCTATATAGTCTGTTTCTGCTACCACACATGCTGTGGTAAAACTTTCTGCACTAGACCAGTCGCTTGTTTCTTCACCACAAAGCGTTCTGACATAAACATCATAAGCTGTATTCGAAGACAATTCTGAAACTGTGACTGAAGTTGAAGCTTCAGCCACTGAAGTGCCGGTTTCTACTCCATCTCCACTTAGGACAATCACATATTCATAACCACCGTCTTCTGTTGAAGAAGCATCCCAAGTTACGTCTGCGGATGTAGATGTAACATTTGAAATTGTAAGGTTTTCTGGTACTAAACACGAAGGACACTCAGCAATAATAGCGGTTGGAATCGATGTTTCTTCACCAGAACCTACTACAGTCCCGTTCACGTTCTTGATTTCATAAGATGTTTCGTAACCATAGCTTCCACCACCATTCCATATTGTTGTGATTTCATCACCAGTTTCAACAGAGAATGATATTTCATTAAAATCTCCTCCATTATCAGAGGCTGATACTGTAACATCGCTTAAAACGACAACACCATTTACTGATACATCCATGGTATTACCATTCCAGCCATCACCATATGAATCTTCCATAAGTAATGTGTAATTACATTGCGCATAGCCAGAATAGCTAACTAGAGCCATAAACATGGCTAAGCAAAATAATCTTAGTAATTTAATTTTCATAATTCTTAGTTTTAATTAGTAATCAAGCGTTAAAATATATTTACAACCTAATGTTAACCAAACATTAAAGATTAAGCTCAAATTAACGAAATATAAAGTTAATTTGCAAATAGAATATACTTTAAAGCATTGTTTATTAAAATAATACATATAAAAAGGATGTTTAAGCCTTCATAAAACAAGCTATACTGACCAAAAAATAAATTATTTTATTTAATTAATATTAACAACAGTTCACCTTATAAAAATTTGGAAATCGGAAATGTAATTTGTGAAAAATTAGAAAAAATTCAGCATTGAAGTGAGGCATATTTTAAAATAGCGAATTTCTATAATGATAACTTCTAAGAATAAAATTCATAAGATTCGTTTCAGCTTATTGAACTGAAATGAATTGAAAAACGCTTTGAAGGAATAGAAATAAAAACAAGAATTAGTTCTGCCCATGAATTCGGTACAAGAATTATTCATAAGCTTTCTAAGTAAGGATACTTAAACAATTATGAGGTAAGTCAAAAAAAAACTTAACACGAAAACCTGTAACAAATTAATGCTACAGGTTGAAAAATTTAATAAGAAAAAACTAACTTATTTTTTCAGCTTTTTTACACCGATAATTCCACCGACAACAAGTCCCAGTGCAACTAAACCACTAATCGGCAGTTCTGCATCTTCTACTGAAGAATCAAAACCAGGAGGTAATTGCGCATAACTAGCAGTGGTTATTAAGGTTAAAACAGCCAAAATCATGGCATTTCGAAATTTAGTAGTTTTAGATAGGTTTTTCATTATTTCTGATTTATATTTTATTTTGTTCTAAATAGTATAAGTTTTAAAGCATACAAAGTTAAAAAAAAATTCAAATTAGTTTAAACTTATAATGCTTTGTAAAGGTAAACAAATTTATTGAGTTCATGTTAATTCAGTATTAAACTTAGGAAAATCGTAGCAAATCAGGCTAAAAAAAGCTGTTAAATTTAAATTTTACAAAAATAAAATCTTTTAATTTAATGATTTTCGGACACTTTTGGAAGCCACATAAGAAGCTATAATTCCTAGTGTAGAAATGGTTATAAATACTATTACCAAATTCTTAATTTCCAAGACTACTGGATACGACAAATTTGGTGTTATCATAATCCACTTAAACCAAATCTGAGTCAAAACCAATATGACACCTAATAGCAAACCTAAACCGCCACCTAATACGGTCATCAAACTGCCTTGAAAAAAGAAAATACGCTGAATGGATAAGTTCGTAAGCCCTAAATGCTGTAGCGTTCTTGAGTTTTGTCTTTTGTCTAGAATCGCCATGATAATTGAACCAATAACGTTGAACAAAGCGATAATCACAACCAAAGTAAAAATAAGATAAACCGCCAAATTTTCAGTATTCAACATTTTGTACAAACTGTCATTCAATTCTATGCGATCTTTTACCTCAACTTGGTTATCGAAAATAGATTTCAATTTGGTTTTTACGGCGGTCAAATCTTGTTCTGGATCAATTTTCAACTCAAGCCCGGACACTTCATTAGCTTTCATTTTCAATAAATTTCGGGCAAATTCAATATCTGTAAAAGCAAATTTCTTATCTAGTTCTTCATTGATAGAATAAATTCCAACCACAGTTGCATTCGCAGTACGGAAGGCATCACGCACGTCCATAATTTGCCCCTTGCCAGGTTTTGGAACATAGAATTTCAAAACTGCAGAATAATCACGAATGCCAGTTGACAACTTGCGAGACAAGTCATTGCCTAAAGCGACTTGGTAAGGGTTATCTCCGATCCATTCACCTAAAAAAATACTGTTTTCAATCGAATTGACATTAGAGTAAGCTGAATCTACGCCTTTGATAAATGCAGGAATCTTTTTATTTTTAAAACTCAGCAAGACGCGCTCTTCAACAACTTCAGAATAGTTGATTACAGCGTCATATTCTTTCAGAGCTTGATGTTGTTTGTCATCGACTAGAAAACTTTTGCCACTTGCGGGGAGCACTTTCAAATCTGGATCGAATTTGTTTGTAAATGACAAACTAAACTCCTTTAAACCAGAAAAGGCAGACAAAACTACAAACAAAGCCAATGCGCCAGTCATAACACCAATAGCAGCAATACCAGTTATGATATTGATGGCATTATTTGTGCTTTTAGAAAATAGATAACGCTTGGCGATGTAAAGAGAAACCTTCAACTTTTTTTACGCTTGTCTAGTAAATCAGGATTTTTAATCGGGTTATCTTTCCCCTTAAAAGCTTGTTCCAAATCGTTGATGTATTCAATAGAATCATCGTTATAAAAACTCAACTCAGGCATACGTCGCAACTGATTCTTAGTACGTTGTGCGATTTGGTGTTTAATTTTCGGTTTCAATTGGCTGATTTCTTCAACCACAGCTTCAGCTCTGTCAGAAGGAAAAATACTTAAGTGCGCTCTAGCTTGAAGCAAGTCTGGCGTCACACGGACTTTCGTGACTGAAACGATCAAATTTGAAGTGCCAGCCGATTTCAGTTCCAACTGTATGACTTCGGCTAAATCTTTTTGGATAATGCCGGCTATTTTTTTTTGTCTATTAGATTCCATTTTGCAAAGGTAAAATTTTAAGTTGTGATACATTTGTAAAAATACCATATTCAGTTAAAATGAAAAAAATAGAACACATTGGCATTGCCGTCAACAATTTAGAGGAAGCTGCAAAAACGTATGAATTACTTATGAATGAAGCACCTTACAAAACAGAACATGTGGAAAGTGAAGGTGTCGCCACGATGTTTTTCAAATCTGGCGAAAGCAAGATTGAATTGTTGGCAGCTACAAATGATGACAGTCCCATTGCTAAATTTATAGACAAAAAAGGAGAAGGTATTCACCATATCGCATTTGCTGTCAGTGATATTGAAACTGAAATTAAAACTCTGGAAGATAAAGGCTTTCAATTACTAAATAAAACGGCTAAAAAAGGTGCCGACAACAAAATGATTGCTTTTCTCCACCCAAAATCAAATCATGGTGTTCTGGTAGAGTTATGTCAAGAAATTGAGTAATATATTTTGAAAATAGTTTTGGCGGATATTAAACTTATCCTTATTTTTGCAACCTCTAACGAAATAAAAATTAATTTTTTGTTTCTGGTCCCATAGCTCAGCTGGTTAGAGCACCTGACTCATAATCAGGTGGCCCTTGGTTCGAGTCCAAGTGGGACCACTTTTTAAACCCTAAATCGCTTGTTTTTCAGTGCTTTAGGGTTTTTTAATTTCTAAATTGTACGATTATTATATGAATTATATGGTCAGTATTAAAAGTTGGGGTTTTTTAATTCAAAATCAGCAACTTTGACATTGTATTTTTATGTTCAAGTAAAATGTGGAAAACCACACAATGCAATCGTGCGGTAGCTGAGTATTATTTTTTAATAACTTTTATGACATCTTCACCCTTACTTGAAAATAAAGAGACGAAATAAATCCCTGAATCGAAATTAGTGAAATCAATATAAAAGCTGGTTAAATCGTCAATTAAAAGTGTATTCACTGTTTGACCTGTAAAAGAGCTTATTGTAACTTTTTCAATATTTTGATGAGATGAAATATTTAATCGGTTATCAACAGGATTAGGATAATATTTAACCGGTATTTTATTATCAAATTCATCTAAGCTTAGATTATTAATTGTAAATGTTTGTTCAACAGAAAACAAAGAACCTTCATATTGATTATCTATAGATTGCACCGCCCAATAGTAAGTTCCATTAGGTAGATTCTCTAAAACTGCCAGACCCTTATACTGTGAGTTCCCTATACTAACAACTTTTCTGTAGCCTGTATTCAAATTCGACATTGGACTAACGACATCTGTCGTTCCTAAAGCTGTTCCTACATAAATATTATAAGTTAATTGATTTGCTGGCGATTCATCATCTGTAGAATCACTCCAATTCAAAACTACATCAGAGGCTGTAACGCTGGAAGATAGATTTTGAGGTGGATTAGGAATTGTATTTTGGATACCTGATTGATTGGTATATGTATTAGAAACATTACTCTCTAGAACGAAAATATCTGTATCATGATCATTATCAAAATCTCCTATTTCAATAGCATTGAAAGCATTATTTAAGATTCCGGTTGTTGTATTTTCTGCCAATGACAAATTACCACTATTCTCAAAAATTGAAGTTGAAAACAATAATTGAGTATATGGCTGTAATCTTCCAGAGACTAAGAAATCCAATTCTCCATTTCCAGTATAATCTGCAGACACAATATTTGCAAAGTCTCCAACCGAGGTTAAA
Source organism: Psychroflexus aestuariivivens (assembly GCF_004010055.1). Classification (GTDB taxonomy): domain Bacteria; phylum Bacteroidota; class Bacteroidia; order Flavobacteriales; family Flavobacteriaceae; genus Psychroflexus; species Psychroflexus aestuariivivens. The sequence continues at coordinate 17,579 of NZ_RQVT01000015.1, read as the reverse complement.
CCAATTGAAGTGTTTTCATTAAAAATAAAACTTCCCGTATTTAAATACATTTTAGTAGAATCACCTGTATCTGTAGAACCATTTTTAATGACATCTATAAAACCATTCCCATCAAAATCTCTCAACTCTAGATCACCATTAAAATACCCCTCAAGACTTGTTTGAAAAGTAAAACTGAAATCGCCATTGTTTTCATAAATTTCTAAGTGACTAGTAAAATTAGGTGAATTCAAACCTCCTGTTACAATATCATTATCACCATCGTTATCTATATCTGCAAAAACAATACTCCCTTGACTTAAAGGCAAAAATGATTGACTCATTTCTGTAAAATTATTATTACCATCATTTCTATACAAGTAAGCATATTCATTAAAACCCTCAGAATTTCCCATGAGCAGCAAGTCTAAATCACCATCATTATCTAAATCACCCCAAGCAAACTGATTGTTTATAATATTATCAGCAAATGCGAACGGTATTTCTGTAAAAACATTAGAATTGTTTTGATAAAGTCTTGATTTACTTGTTCCAGACTCTACTAATCCCGAAATAAAAATATCTAAGTCGTTATCATTATCATAATCTATAAACTCTACTTGCCCATTTCTATAGTTATCATTAAATGTTATTGGACTTAATGTGAAATTACCTGTCCCATCATTATTATACACTAATGTGTAATTCGTCCCTGAATTGAAACCCATTATAATGATATCCAAATCACCATCATTATCATAGTCTCCAACATCAGAACTTGAAGCCACTAGTGTTTCAAAAATCATTTCACATGAAGGTAGAAAGTTTTGAGAATACATATTTGTAAACGCAACAAAAAAAGTAATGAGAAATATTTTTTGATTCATGTGGAGTTTTTAGGTTAACAATATGGCTCTAAGTTGATTTGGTTGGGTAAGATATAAAAGTTAATTTTTTACATAACAAATTCACAAGAAACATTTTTCAAACTCAAGCTAACTTAATAACTTAGCCGTTAGTGTGTAGCGTTTTTTTATTTCTTTTTCAATTTAATCGAAGGTTTTTGACTTGAAATCATTTCATTTAAATGAGCATTTCTTTCAGCTTTGAGTGTTTTGAAGAATTCAGTTATGTCATCTCCGTAACTTCTCTTTGAGTAGGCAAGAACGGCAATTCCTTTATCTTTCTTTTTCAAGTCAACTTGTCTGTAGTGATAGACATTAAACTCAACAATTGTCATTTCATCATCATTACTTTCTCCGAGTAAAAAATCAACTATAAATTCTTTTCCATCAGGACTTTCAGTTACTTGATAATTACAAACTGGGTCTGTTTTTTTCCGTTCTTCTAATTCACTAACTTTTTGACTAACAGCACCTTCTAGGTCAATATCTGTGTCAAAAAGATGAATCGTCAACATCTGATTGAAGCTTTCAAGTGATTCGTCTTTGGGTAAGTATTCTTGAATGTAATATTCGTCGTTTGGCTTGTCGCTCCACTTCAAATGGAAATCTGTCTTGTTGAATGTTAATGGTCCTTTTACTGACAGATAATCTTCAACCTTGTCTACTGTGAATGCAAAGAGAATCAATGAGGATAATGCGAATACTAATGATTTCATGATGTTGTTTTTTATATGCTTTATACGTTTAGGCTATTTGTAGTTGCATGGTTTAGCGGTTAGTTTAGCAAGTACACACCAAACTTAAAATCCGCGAGGATTTTTAGAATTAGGCAGAAACAAGCAATTATTTAAAGTCATTATTGGAAAACGTTATTAATTTTCTTCAGTTTCTAATTTGGGAATAATTTCATTTCCATTCCATTCTAAAATTCTACGAGTGGTTTTGGATTCAGTCCATTCCGTTTCATAATCTTTAGTTTCTCCAACCTCACTTTTGTAAACTATTTTTCCCTTTATTCCATCTTCTTCATTTGGGAAAATATAATCCTCGAAAAACCAATATAAGTCAGCGTCAGCAACTTGCGTATAATCAATTGCTTTTTGTATGTCGTTGCCATCATAAAACAAATAAATTCCACCGCCGTTTACTCCGCAAGATTCTGCTAAATAGTCGATTTGAAATATACTTTTTATATTTTCAAGTCCTTTATTTCCAGTCGCTTTTATTGAAAACTCGCCAGTCATAAGTTGAGAAATATTCTCCTTAAAATCCAAACCGTTTTCCAAAACCCTTGTTTTAACAAACAATTTAAGTCCGTCTTTTTTCAAGGATACTAAATAAGTTAAATTTCCATTGGTAGCTTTGTCAAGTGAGATCAGGTTTCCAAGTACGAATCCAACTTTATCGTTTGTTTTTACTTTGTACCAAGGTGATTCAATTCCGTCAAATTCCATTTTAGATTCTGACTTTTCTATAATCTCTATTTGCTCATCAATTTTTAAAAGAGTCAAAACATTAGATTCAGTATTTGGTTGGTCTCGAAGTTTAACATCGTTACCAAACATATATGCAACTTCTCCTTCTTTAAATTCAAAATTTTCATATAGATATTTGGTTTCTTGAGCAAATCCTATTTTAAAAATTATAAGAAACATTATTAGTATTAGTTTGTTCATTTTCATAATAAATGTCAACGTTTTTATGAATGGCTTGTTGGTTGAAAATTAGTCATTATTTTTCAATTTCCGATTTTAACTCCCAGAAAATCCAGAAAACTTCGATTTCAGTCACGAACTCCGCAATGATCTTTAAAGTATTGCTAGCAGTGTTTTATTCAGGAAACAAGAATAATATGAAGAATTTGTAAACCCTAATATTTTTTAGTTTACAAATTCTATTTTTTCCTTCTTGTCATAAAAATAAGTCTTTAAATTGGCTCATTAATAACCAAGGTATTTGCAAATCTATCATGCCAACCTCTTTTTTTCTTATCAAATAGAACATTCAAGAATCCAAGTCCAATAATTGCATATGAAATAAACTTGAATAGGTTTCTGGCTATTGACTTTTTTAATGATATTCGATTTCCGTTCTCGTCCGTAACTTGAATATTCATCATTTGTTTTCCAAGTGTTCCTTGCGCTGTCGAGCAGTCCACAATGATTGAATAAATAATCCAAACGCCGATAAGACTACTTTTACTCAAAACCCAATTCTTAGTGTTGCCTGTTACAAACGGTTCGGCTTTATTAAAAAACAAGGTGTTGCTGAAATCTGGAAAACCTGTTTTAATAACGAATATCAAGATAGTAAGTATGAAAAAATCAATTAAGGCTGCATATAGCCTAATGGTAAAGGTTGCAGTCGAAAATGTATGTGATGTCCTAAGCATTGTTTATTTTTTTGTCGAGTCAATCATTTTAAATTGAAAACTTATTTTAGAATTTAAATCGCATCTGAGAAAACATTCTTGGCTATGGTTTCGTAGCGGAATGCTTCGGCAGAATTATTCATAAACCAAAAGTTAGCAAGCACACAGGAATTTCCGCTGCAATGAACTGTAGCGGTTGTTGCAGGTAGTTTTTTTAGAATTTTGATTCAATATGTTTTTTTAGTTTTCCCTTTTCTGTTGTTTTATTAATTTCTCCATATCAGAGTTTTTCCCAAGTTCTGATTTGTTATTTTCGTAAAATTCTATAGCATATTCAACTCCTGCTATTGCACAATTTACTTTATTGTCAGAATAATCATTTTCTAAACTATATTTTGTCCAACCACTCATAAAAGACATTAAGCAGTCAGCACATCCCAAGGGTACAATTCCAGAAACTAATTCTATAGAAACAGTTGGACTTCCGCTCATCCATTTAATAAGAAAAGCACTTTTCTCTTTTCTTGTTTGGCTATCTTTTTTTAATGGAGTGTTCATTATCCAATTAATATCTTCAATTACTTTTGATTCATATTTTGCATAATCTTCTTTTGTTTTTAACTGAATATTGTCATTATCTGAATGATTTGAGAATATTTCGTTCTCTAAATTCGGGTCAATATTTGCTCCGTTTTCTTTTGCTAATAAGAGATTTTCTTTCGCTTTTTCGGTATTTCCCGAATAATAATAAATCAATCCTGTTAAATAATATCCTTCATTCAGATAATGAGAATCTGTTTGTTTATAAATTTCAACTGTCTTTTCAGCATTTTTTAAAGCTAAATCAAATTTAGAAACCATCATATAAGAATTTGCCAATCCAAAATATCCCTCAGGATTATCAGGTGATAATTTTATAATTTCTTTGTATTCGTTTATTGCATTTTCGTACTCTTCCTTAATTCCATAAACAACAGCAATATTTTGATGCGCCATAATACCATTTGGATATAATTCTATTGATTTTTTATAATTAGAAATTGCTTTATCGTATTTGCCAATTCTTCGATATAATCTTCCTAAATTATCATAAGCTTCTACAAATTTAGGATCTTCTCTTAATGCTTCTAAATAATATTTTTCAGCATTTTGAAAGTCCTGTTTTTCTGAAAATTTTAAAGCCTTTTGAAAAAGAGCTTTAGCATTTTTGGATTTAGTTCCTTTATACATTCCTGTTTTAGTAGTAGAAATATTATTTTTAATTCCATCTTTTTGTACAGTATCTTTTTTAATTTCTTGTGCATAAATGATGGCTCCAATCATTAAAATTCCGATTGTTATTATTCCTTTTAATTTCATATTATTTTTAATTTTTTGTCAAAATTCTGATTAACGTAAAACATACTACTGAATATCAATTAGTTATATTCAATTAAAAAAACCTCATTTTAAACCCTAAATTTACTTAATTTTACGTTAGCCGAGGGACTAAAGTTTCTATGAGTTTATGGTGGATTGTGCCTAACGTTTAGTATATGAAAAGTAGGCGATTTCGAAGCACGAACTTTTGGGTTATAATAAAACTTAATTTTATACTTTTAATTTTGTTATAGCAACAAACCCGCTATTTTTTATATAGGTTGTTGTGAGTCGTTTTTATTCAGTTATAAGTTTAAAATTCATAGTATCCTTTATTTTTTTGTCAAGCTTAATTCCAATTTCAATATTTTTACCTACTTCAGTATTGTTGATACTTTTATTATCCTGCTGGATGTCTTCGATATTAGTTAAATAAACATTTGGAAAATGATTCTCAGATTTAACCAGTATTTTGGAATTTCTATTGATTAACTTTCCTTTTGTATTTAAACACAGGATTTGATTGCTAAAAACTTTTATAGATTCAATTTCATCATTGTTTTGCTCGTAAATTTTCATTAAATAATTGTCATTAATTAATTCAAATAATGCAGTAGAGTAGATATTCATAAAATCGATATACTCAAATAAAATTGTCTTATTTATCAATTGAATATTACTAACTCCGTGTGCAATATCATTTCTTAGATCACAAACGTGTTCTAAAGGTTGAAAAATAATAGAACTCTTTTTTGATGCGTAATCTGAGATATTATTTTTTAGATAAGTTTTTAAAGGATCATATTGTCTAACTAAACTAGATATGTTTTTTATTCCTATCTCTGAAAAATAAGTTTCTACAACTGATATTCTAAAATTTGCATTATGATTTTTAAAGGCATTTATATTAATCGTAGATGAATTTTCATTAATATTCTTATGTAATATTTCAATTACTTTTTCAGGTTTAATGTTTCGGTTTTTTCTGTAATCAAGTTTTTTAATAATCTCTAGAGTCTTGTTTACATTATTTTTTTGTATTTCTAGAGGAAGCAAATCATATGAATTGGTAATTAGACAAATTTCAGTTAAGTACTTAACCAAAAGTTGTTCTATAAAATTTTCGTAAGCTCCATAGATTGAAATTATATGTGAGTTAAAATCAAATTGTTTTATTTTTGATATGGTTAACGTATTAAAAACAGAATCTGGGTTAACTTTTTCAAGCTTTGATTGATTCTTATAACTCTTATTTTGAAAATCAACATAAAACTTAAGCAACTCCATTTCATTTTGAAATTCACTTAAAATATTATTCATTCAGAAAGGAATTTAAATAATCATTTAGAACATCAATTCTTTCCGTAACTTTAGTTTTGTTAGTGTCACGACCTTTAAAAGATTCAAACTTTTCTTTATGTAAATTTTCAATACCAGCAATTATACTTCCTTTTTTAGCCAAAATTTCTTCTTTCTTGTCTAGGTTATTTGCTAATACTTGCATTAATGGGTCATACAATATTTTCGTAGGTCTTTCGTAGTGAAACCATTTATCTTCCCTTTTTCTATGAAGCCAAAATGCTTTTTCTCCAAAAAGGTCAAATGCAAATTTCACAGTTTCATTGAATAATTCTTTTAAACTATTTAAAACACTTTCATCGAACTGTTCATTACCTTTTTTCAAGAACTCATCTAGAAAATATTCCATTGTATTTCCTTGCCATTGTTCAATCTGACGATATGCAAAAAACCTAAGTACAAGTTCAGCATCAGACATATCTTTAAAGTATTTATTATCAATTACCACTTGTCTAGCTTGGCCAGTTTCTAATTCAGTTTCATCAGGTTCTGGAATATTCCATAATTTGCAGAAATATTTGTTTCGCGAAAGACTAATTGTTAAGTAGTTTAAACCTCCAGGAAATAAGGCATTTCTTATTTCTTGAGCCTTTAATTTTTCTCCACCACTGTTAATTCTTTCAAAAACTAATTGCTTTAATCTGTTGGCTTCTGCTTCAGATTTTGCAGTTTCTTGTAATAATATTATTGAAGAAATATATCTTCTGTCAATTCCCTTTTTTATTTGTTCGGGTAACTTAGAGTATTTAAATCCGTTCAATTCTTTCCATTCGACTAAATCTTGTAACTCAAATTTATCTTCATAAAACTGAGAAATAGCTGTGAGTCTCTGTAATCCATCCATAACTTCATAAACAGAGTATTCTTTTTCATAAAGAAAGATTGGTGGAATAGGTACATTCATAATAAATGATTCTATCAATCTTGATTTTCGAATTGCATCCCATCTGTGTCTCCTTTGAAATTCAGGGTTTAGAATATAATCTTCACTATTTACCATATTAACAATAGTGCTTAATGGATAACGAGCTTGTTCAGTAATAATTCTTACTTCCCCTTTTTTATACTTTTCATTAATCTCTTCATTTGTCAACTTAACTTCATTTCCAACATTTTGTTCAGAGAGATTAACTTTTTCATTCTCGTATAATTCGTTACTCATATTACTTTTTATTTTTAATTTGTTCTGTTGTCAATTGGAGCATAATAACTTAACATCACCAAATATATATTATTTATATTTCTTAGTCGTATTTAAACGTTTGTAAACGGATAAATAAGTGATTGTTTCTCTTTATGTACTTATAAAAGTTTGTTTTTCTTCCTGATATACTTTTGTTTTAAACTAATCTCCAAGCATTTTTATTCAAAATATTTGAATAAAAAATAGTCTAAAGAAATAAGGATTTTATAAAAAAGCGGTAATAAAGACAACCAATATATACTGGATTCCGACTAAGTTTGAATTCAGTTAAAATGCTATATTTTGAGCTTAGTCAAAAAAAATACTTATTTTCCCGCCATGGTGAGATACATAAAAACCTTCTCTTAATTTTAAAACACTAAACACATGAAAATAATAATTAGCCTGTTTATTTTATTTCAGATATTGTCTACAGAAGCTCAAACACACAAAGATTCTATCATTGAATTTCAAAATCATTTGACTCAAGAATATAAAAATCCTGATAAATCACCACTTTCAAAAAAGGAAATAAAAAAATTTGAAGGACATGATTTTTTTCCCATTGACGAAAATTTCAAGGTAAAGGCTGAATTCGAAAAGATCCAAAACCCTACTCCTTTCTTAATGAAAACTTCATCGGAGCGGTTACCCACTTATGAAGTATTCGGGATTGCAATATTCGAAATTAATAATCAGAAATTTCAATTAAATATTTATCAAAGTCATAGATTGAGAGAAATAGAGGAGTATAAAAACGACTTATTTCTGCCGTTTACAGACTTAACAAACGGAGATCAAACCTATAGTGGTGGAAGATATATTGACTTAGAAATCCCAGATGGAAATTCAATAGTAATTGATTTCAATAAAGCTTACAATCCATATTGTGCTTATAGCCACAACTATTCTTGCCCTAAGCCGCCTGCAGAAAATGATTTGGACATAGAAATTAAAGCTGGGATAAAGCTTTGAAACTATGTGAGTAACTTCAATTGTTGAGAATTCAGCTAAATCCAAATCTACCTAGAATTGATTACTCCAAAATCTTGTTTTTGACATTCAAAAAACGATGAAATTGAGCTTACCAAAATCCTGGATAAAATTTATTTAATACAACTTAATGACAACAATAGTATATATTTGATAAAAAGAAAGAAATTTTAACCAATTCTAATTAAGCAATCTATGAAAATAAGACTATTAATAATCGTAATTATTGGGCTAACAATAGTTTCATGTCAATCCAATGAATCAGGATCTAATTTAGAATCTAAAATGTTTACTGATTCAATTTATAGCAAACATTTGGATGAGTATAGAAAGCACAATGTATATCTTCCAAAAGACTTTGACAAGACAGTCAAATATCCAATATTGTATAGAACCGATGGAAGCACAAAAATTGAAAATAGTTTTTACAAAAGAACCTTAGACTCTTTAATTGAAAATAAAATAATAAAGCCATTGATATTAATTTCAAGTCATTCAAATTCTAAAATTGCTGACAGCACAAGTGTTAAAAGAGGAAATGAAGATAAAGTATATTTACAATATCGGAATTTTGAATATATTAATGACCATGCAAGCACAAGCGAAGATTCTTTATTGAGAGATCGGTTTAAAAACCATATGTTGTATTTTAAAAATGAATTAATCCCAAAAGCAGAAAATGAGTTTAATCAAAAGTTAAATAAAGAAGACAGGTATTTTTATGGATTTTCGAATGGAGCAGGTTTTGGAATGAGTTTATTAAATGCCCATCCAAATACGATAGGAACTTACCTTTGCTTTTCAACATTCGGTGGAGATATAAAGACAAATGCTTGGAAAGAAGGTGTTGAATATCCTAAAGTTTATTTGGAGTACGGAAGCAAGGAACCTTCATTTTTAAAGAAAGATGCAGCGTTTTTAAGATCAAAGTTTGAAGAACTTGATTTGGAATTGAAAATTAATGAATTTGAAGGTGGACATGACTATAAAATGTGGCAAAAAAAGTTTACAGAAATTATTAGTGAAATTTTAGCAACTTAACATAATATGGCTAATATTTAGATATAAAATAAATATTCTAAATAGCACAAAAATTAATAAATAAAGAAAATTTACGATAGAATTATTTTTGCACTATTTATCATATTCAAAGATTATAGTCAAGATAATGTTGACTCAGTAACAAATTGAATCGGACTTGGAATTATAATCACTGGATTAAATTTATAGGAAAGTAAGAAATCGATTTTACAAGCTAATATCCACTAAGTTTTCATATGATTATGTATTTTATTTTGACATGGAAATAAACAAGTCCCCTACTCTCGATTAATAAAGACTTATACCGACACAACATAACACTCAATTCGGCATTTAATCTGAAATCGAAGTTCTAGGATTTTCTGAAAGTAAAATCAATAATCGAAAAATAATTATTAATTTTCTAGCAAGGATTTGATAAACAAGGCTGCTAGGTTAGAAAAAAACTGGATTAATGAATTTTAATGTAGATTTAAAAATTAAGTAGATGATAACAGGACAAACATTAATTGAATTAGGATTCAAGCCCTCCAAATGGTTTGGAGAAGTAATTGAGTACGCAAATCGAAATAATTTGAAAGGCGACAGCTTGGTTGATTATATCAACTCCGTCCGTCCAAAAATTATTCAACCGTACGAAAAACCACTGAACTATTTTAAAAATATTAGAGCTGAATCTGAAGACGAAAATTCAAATGTAGAACAAGTCATTCAAACAATGGATGAGTTAATGAAAACCCCAACTATTGTAAAAGGAGCAGTAATGCCTGATGCTTGTCCTACTGGTGGAAAAGGACAAATACCAGTTGGCGGTATTGTAGCAACTAGGAATGCAATTCACCCAGCAATGCATAGTGCTGATATTTGTTGTTCAGTAATGATGACTAATTTTGGTATGATTGATCCTAAAAAAGCCTTGGATATCGCACAATCAATAACTCATTTTGGAGGAGGTGGTCGAGATGATTTTTTTGATTTAGATAAAGAACTTCTCGAAAGAATAAAAGATAATAAGTTCCTTAATAATGAAAAAAGCTTGAACCTTGCAAAAAGTCATTTAGGAACTCAAGGCGATGGAAATCATTTTCTATTTATAGGAAATTCTAAAAACACAGGCGAAACAATAATGGTTACTCATCACGGAAGTCGTGGATTTGGAGCTATCTTATATTCAACAGGAATGAAACTGGCTGAATATTTTAGAAAAGAAATATCGCCAAAAACCTTAGCAAAAAATGCTTGGATTCCTTATGATACAGAAGAAGGCAAAATTTATTGGGAAGCACTTCAAATTATCAGAGATTGGACAAAACTCAATCACACTGTAATTCATGATGCAACATATCAAAAATTAAATACTGAACCGGTAAACAGATTTTGGAATGAACACAATTTTGTTTTCAAAGACGAAGATTTGTTTTATCACGCAAAAGGAGCAACACCTTTAGATGATAAATTTGTCCCAGATTCGCAAGATGGACTAAGGTTAATTCCACTAAATATGAGTGAACCTGTCTTGATTGCTAAAGGCGAAACTACTGAAAACAATCTTGGATTTGCACCACATGGCGCAGGGAGAAATACAAGTAGAACGCAACATAAAAAAAGTAAAACAGGAAAAACAAAAGAAGCAATTTTTGCAGAAGAAACAAAAGGCTTGGATATAAGGTTTTTTTCTGAACACATCGACATTTCAGAACTTCCGAGTGCTTACAAAAATGCTCAAAATGTTCAGGAACAAATGAAAGCGTTTAATTTAGGAAATGTCATTGATGAAATTTTACCTTACGGTTGCATAATGGCTGGAGATTGGGACATTGATGCACCATGGAAAGTTAAAGCAAGAAAAAAGCGAGAACAAAAACTAAAGCAAAAAAAGACACTAAATGACAACAGACAGAAGTAATTTTTGTTAACTATTGAATAATAGATCTAAATTGTAGCACATTATAAAAATGAACTCAGTAACGAAAATAAATCTTTCAAACCTTAAAAGTTGTAATCAGGTTTGGACTGATATGCGTGAAAATGAACGAGGACGATTATGCCAAAAATGTCAGAATACCGTAATTGATTTTAGAAATAAAAGTGATTCAGAGGTTGCAGAAATTCATTTATTTACAGAAGGTAAAGTTTGTGGATAATATAATAAAAAGCAAATAAAAGTTCCGAATAAAAAGCAAAAACCAAAGAGAATAAATTTGTTAAATGGTATCTATATTGGACTTTTTAGCTTGCTATCTTTAGAAGGTTTTGGACAAAGCGAAAAGGTTAATGCTGTTCCAACTGAACAAACTGAAAAAGATTTTGATAATAATACAAAACAAAAAATTGATAAGAATAACAATACGAAAAAAAGAGTTCAAAAAGATAGTATTTATATAAAAGGAACATTAACAGATCAAGATGGTTTGCCTCAAGTTGGCGCAAATGTTATAATTAAAGGTACTCAAATAGGAACTTCAACCGATTTTGATGGAAATTATAGGCTTAATGTTACAAAACCGCTTGATTCTTTAGGCAAAATAACTTTGAGTTACTTTCATATTGGATTTGAAACTAAAGAAATAACAATAGATTCAGATTTAATCAAACATAAAGAAAATAGAGAAATAAACGTTTCACTCTTTCAAGGAGAAGTGACTGAATTTATCGTTATAGAAAAAACGCCATTACATAAAAGAATATGGAACGGTATAAAAAACATTTTTAAGGAATAAAATAACGCGATACAACACAACATAAAACTCAATTCGGCATTTAATCTGAAATCGAAGTTCTAGGATTTTCTGAAAGTAAAAACCAATAATCACAACTTCCTTCAATGAATTTATATATCAAAGCATTCGATACTAAATCGAAGGTTTGAGGGAAAAATTTCAAATAGCTTATTATACATAGACTGATAAAGCTACTTTGGTTAATTAATAATTGAAATCCACAAGCTTCCCAAAACAAGTTATTGCGTACACCTCTTCTATCTAATTTTGTTAATAAAAGTTAAAATAGTACCTTGTTATACAAAGTACTGTAACATAAATAGAACTTGAACGTCTTTTAAGTATAACAACATAAAACATTAATCATGAGAACATTAAATTCAAATCAGTTAACACAAAGATCAGAAGAAACAAAAGGCTATGCATGGAATTCAAAAAGACGTTACAGGTCAAATCTCTATTCCTAAATAGTTAAAAGTTAAGATGGCAGAGACATTAAACCATTAAAACTAAGCACCAAATAAAAAAGAGAAATCAAAATCTATTGTTTGGAATTAAATAAAGTGGGTTATGAAATAAGTTGAAAATTACTAACCATAAAAATGAATGAAAATGCGCAAAAAATTAAATATTAAAATTAGACATTGTGTTGAAGCTAATATTTGTAAAAAAATACTGAACCCTAGTTTTCGAAATTACAAAACCGGAAATATATCAGGTCTAGAATCAAATTAAAAAATTAGTTTAAACAAAAACCTTTTCTTAAAAGACACTATTCCGTGTAAAATATAACCTGAATTCACCAGGGTCGGACTTACATTAAAGTCTGACCTTTTTTCTTAGATCGTTAAAGACTGATTTTGAAAAACATAACAGTTCCTTGAATGTAAGGTTTATTTTTTGGTCAATTCGATTCAGTACTTCTGGGCTGAATTTTCAATATCTTCTTGAAATATATTGACAAAGGTTAGCCAATAATTTTATAGACTAAATTTTCAGAACAAATTATTCTTTATTTTTTCGTAATTGAATTTGAAGTGATTTTAAGCCTTAATTTGATCTTTCTGATATATTCGATTAGAGGATTTTCAATTTAAAATTGTACTAAATTTCTTAAAATAATCAATTGACTCTAGTTCCAGCATTATTAAAGTATTTTACAATTTCAAATCTAAATATAGCTAGTAGAATGTAGAATTCTAGAATGTGGATTAAATCCATTTATTAAGTATTTACTTCAGTCAAGCTAAGTGTATGGTTAAAGTATAGGTGTGTTAGTTTATTAATTTCAGAATAATAGTTTTTGTATAGTTTGTATAACATTGATGTTACAAATGCCTCTAAATTTTTAAATTATATTGCGGAAAATTTAAAAATTATGACTTATAATTATCAAAATACCATCAAGGTATTGTTATTATTACTAATGTTTGCTTTTTGCCCACAAATTAATGCACAATTCACACCAGTTGGTGATGGGGGATATACTACTGTATTTCCAGGAACTGACCAAGCAGGCAGAAACGATTTTCCATCTGGAACCCCACAAATAATCGGAAACGCATTAGGAAAACCAGTCCCTACAAATGATTGGTGGTCTAAATTAATTAAAGAAAACCATGTGAGTAATTTATTCAATTACCCAATGGCAATGCGAACGATTAACGAAGGTTTGGTTGTCAGTTATATAGTTCCGACTTCAACTCCCAATGGAAGTACTCAGCCTATAGACGACGCATTGCCAATTGTAGTTGGTGTATCAAATTTAAACGCTACCCAAGCAACAGTTTCAGATTATACAGACTGGACAGTCACGATGAATTGGTCGAATGCTAATCATTCTTTGGAAGCAACGAGCGGAATAGCGATGCCTTTTATTTACTTCAACAAAAATTCAAATGATGTTGCTGAAATTGAAATCAATGAAGGGAATGTCACTATTAATAATGAAATGATTACAATTACAGACTCTCACCAAGGTTCAGACTTTGCAATTTACGCACCAACAGGAAGCACTTGGACTCAGTCTGGAAACACTTATACATCAACGTTAAACGGAGAAAATTATTGGTCTATGGCTTACCTGCCCACATCATCGACCAATGTTTCAACTTTAGCAAATGAGTATAAAAAATATGCCTATGTTTTTCCAAGCAATACCACTACATCCTGGAATTACGATGAAAGTTCATCAAAACTTACGACAGAATTCAATGTGGAAACTGATGTGAAAGAAGGATCTGAAACAAACGTCTTGTTAGGACTTTTACCACATCAGTGGGATTATTTAGCCCCAGGTTCTGCTCAACCAGACGGATACACATTTAGCTCAATTAGAGGAGAAATTAAAACATTAGATGGCAATACTTTTTCTGTAGAAAACACCTTTAAGGGGATTTTGCCTACACTACCCTATGTTGATAATTATAGCGATAGTTTTAATCCTGTATTGATGAATGAAAAAATTTCACAGATTGAAAACGATGGATTGGCAACATGGACTGACACCTATAACGAAGGTCAAATGATGAATCGGTTAATACAAACAGGTCGTATTGCTGATGAATCTGGAGATATAGTTGCCAGAAATAAAATAGTTTCCACCATCAAAGAACGTTTAGAAGATTGGCTTACGGCAGAGTCTGGTGAAGTAGCTTTTCTTTTTTATTATAATGATACTTGGACTTCAATGCTGGGTTATCCCGCAGGTCATGGTCAAGATAGCAACCTAAATGACCATCATTTCCATTGGGGTTATTTCATTCATGCAGCTTCATTTATAGAACAGTTTGAACCTGGTTGGTCTAATCAGTACGGAGAAATGATTAACACTCTAATAAGAGATGCTGCAAATACAGATCGGAATGATCCACTTTTTCCTTATTTAAGAAATTTCAGTCCATATGCTGGACACAGTTGGGCTAATGGTTTCGCAACTTTCCCATTTGGTAATGACCAGGAGTCAACTTCAGAAAGCATGCAGTTTGCTTCTTCATTGATTCATTGGGGAGCAATTACTGAAAATGATGATATCAGAGATTTAGGAATTTATATTTATACTACAGAACAAACAGCCGTAGAAGAATATTGGTTTGATGTTAATGAACGAACTTTTAAACCAGGTTATGGATATAGTGTAGCTTCAAGAATTTGGGGAAATGGTTATGATAACCAAACTTTTTGGACTTCTGATATTGCGGCGGCTTATGGTATTGAACTTTATCCAATCCATGGAGGTTCTCTGTATTTAGGTCATAATGTTCAATATGCAGAATCACTGTGGAATGAGATTTCAGTCAACACAGGAATACTAAATAATGAAGCAAATCCTAACCTCTGGCATGACACTTACTGGAAATATCTTTCATTTACAGATCCACAAGCAGCAATTGATTTGTATGATTCCTATCCAGAACGCGGGCTTAAATTTGGGATTTCGGATGCACAAACTTACCATTGGCTTCATTCTATGAATGCATTAGGAACTGTAAATACAAATGTAACTGCGGATTATCCAATTGCAGCTTCATTTGTGTTAGGTGATGAAACTACTTATGTGGCTCATAATTATTCAGATTCACCAATTTCCGTAAATTTCTCAGACGGTTATATCTTAAATGTTCCAGCCAACGAAATGGTGACTAGTAAAGATGTAGAAGTTTCTGGAGTTTTATCTGCAGACTTTTATCAGGCTTTTCCAAATGGAAGTGTAAACCTAACAGCCACAGTGGAAGGGAATGGCATAACTAAGGTTGAATTTTTCGATGGTGAAACCTCTTTAGGTGAAGATAACTCAGCTCCCTATGAAATGACAGCGAATAATCTTACTTTAGGAATTCATAATATGTATGCAAAAGTATTTGTAGGAGATCAATTTAATGTCACTAATATCATCGAAATTCAAGTTGGTGAACAAGTCCCATTTTTAGGAGAAGCTTTTCAAATACCGGGAACGATTCAAGCTGGAAATTATGATGCCTTTGAAGGTGGAATTGGTCAAAATATTTCTTATTTCGATTCATCACAAAACAATGAAGGAGATTACAGAACTAATGAATATGTGGATGCTGCACAAATCACACAAGAAGGACCAACTGTAGGCTGGATAGCTTCTGGAGAATGGTTAGAGTATACTATAGATGTCGACGATTCAGGGAATTATGATGTAAATCTAAGGTACTCATCAGGAAACCCAAACGGTGGTGGTCCATTTCATTTTGAAATTGATGGAAATATTGTTAGTCCAGATTTTACATTACCAACTACAAGCGACTGGGATAGCTGGCAGGATATCACATTTAATAATGTTCAACTGACAGAGGGAGAGCATATTCTTCGTCTGGCTGTAACGAATGGAGAATTCAATTTAGGTGAAATGACTTTTACGTATGCTAGCGAACTTGATTTTGTTCCACCAATTGCAAATGCTGGACAAAATGTAGTTGTTGTTTTACCCGCTACCACCACAAGTCTGGATGGCTCTGCAAGCTTTGACCCCGAGGGAGAAAGTATTACCTTTTCCTGGGAGCAATTATACGGACCTTCAACCATTTCTTTTGATGACAATACAGCGATGTTACCAAATGTTTCTGGTTTACTAGAAGGTGTATATAAGGTTGAATTAACCGTAAGTGATGGAACTTTTACCGCAACAGATGAAGTTTTGATTTTAGTTTCAGATACTGGTAACACAAATCCTGCAGTATCGATAACATCTCCAACAAATGGAGCCACATTTGTGCAAGGACAAACCATTAATATAAATGCAACAGCAACTGATTTGGATGGTACGGTAGATTTAGTAGAATTCTATGATGGTTCAACTAAAATCGGAGAAGATACAACTCCTCCTTTCTCTTTTGATTATGAATCGCCAGAGGTTGGTGTACACGATCTTACTGTAGTAGCAACCGACGACATGTCGGGACAGACAACTTCACAAATCTTCTCAATTACTGTCGCTGGAGTTGTATCATGTTCAGAAATTTCTGATGAAGCACAACAGGGTTCATTTTCTACTGGTTATGAAGCTACATTTGAAACAGTCGGTAACACTGTTACAATTACATTCGAGATGTTGGACACAGATAAAGAAGGAGTAGTAGCATATCTTTGGGAACAAACTCCTTTTTCTGAAGTACAAATGGATAATGTCGGTGGTTTAACATTCTCAAAAACCATAAACGGACAGACAGACGGTACTACGCTTAGCTATGCTTGCAAATTTGCCTTTGCTGGTGGATTGGCTGTAACTGAGTATATTTCATATACAGTTGGAGATAATTGTGAAACCACAAAAGTTGTAAAAACTGACTTCAATGATAACATCAAAATATACCCAAATCCCGCATCAACTACATTGCACTTTGAATCTAAAATTGTACCAATCACCAAAATAGAGTTGTACAGCGTCTTAGGTAACAAAGTATTGGAGTGTGAAGAAAACTGTGATCAGATCAATGTTGAAAAACTATCAAGTGGATTATACTTGGTAAAGGTTTTTAGCAAATCTCAATCAGTCGTAAAAAAATTAATTATAGAATAAACTAAATTTATTAGAAGTTAAGAAAAAGCGGCTAACTCAAATTAGCCGCTTTTTTATGGTTTTTATTTGAAATATATAGCGATAAAGAAACACTTGTCCTAAAAAAATTCTACTTAATCAGAAT
>NZ_RQVT01000055.1 GCF_004010055.1 Psychroflexus aestuariivivens | reverse complement strand
TTAAAACAAAAAAGCCTCTATTTCTAGAGGCTTTTATTGCAAATAAGGAAGGCGGCGACCTACTCTCCCACGGATGTAGTACCATCGGCGCTAACGGGCTTAACTGCTCTGTTCGGAATGGGAAGAGGTGAGCCCCGTTGCTATAACCACCTTAAACTGTTTAGGTATTTCTAGGCTTTGTAAGCCCTCCCGACGCTTCGGGACTAAAACCACCTTAAGTTGTTAAGTAAATCTTAGATGATAGACTTAAGATTTTTGACTGTTCTGTCTTTTATCTTATGTCCTTTACCTGTGATCTAACTTCTAATAAGTTGACATAATAAAATATATAAAAATAGAGCTTATACTTAGTAAATATTAATTAAAGAGTTACAGATAAGCTTTTCGGATAATTAGTATCACTTGGCTATGACATTACTGCCTTTACACCTGTGACCTATCAACCCCATCGTCTTTGGGGATCCTTTAAAGAAATCTCATCTTGTGGTGGGTTTCGCGCTTATATGCTTTCAGCGCTTATCCCTTCCAAACGTAGCTACTCTGCTATGCTCCTGGCGGAACAACAGATACACCAGAGGTTTGTCCAACTCGGTCCTCTCGTACTAGAGTCAGATCCACGCAAATTTCTAACGCCCACTGTAGATAGAGACCGAACTGTCTCACGACGTTCTGAACCCAGCTCGCGTGCCACTTTAATGGGCGAACAGCCCAACCCTTGGGACCTTCTCCAGCCCCAGGATGTGACGAGCCGACATCGAGGTGCCAAACCCCCCCGTCGATGTGAGCTCTTGGGGGAGATCAGCCTGTTATCCCCGGAGTACCTTTTATCCTTTGAGCGATGGCCCTTCCATGCGGAACCACCGGATCACTATGCTCTACTTTCGTACCTGATCGACTTGTAGGTCTCTCAGTCAAGCTCCCTTATGCCATTGCACTCTACGCACGGTTACCAAGCGTGCTGAGGGAACCTTTAGAAGCCTCCGTTACTCTTTTGGAGGCGACCACCCCAGTCAAACTACCCACCAAGTAATGTCCCCCACTTAAGTGGGGTTAGGCTTCAAACAAGTAAAGGGTGGTATTTCAACAATGACTCCACTGCCCCTAGCGAGGCCGCTTCAATGTCTCCCACCTATCCTACACATCACTTATCCAAAGTCAATACTAAGCTATAGTAAAGGTTCACGGGGTCTTTTCGTCCCACAGCGGGTAATCGGCATCTTCACCGATACTACAATTTCACCGAGGTCATGGCTGAGACAGTGTCCAGATCGTTGCACCATTCGTGCAGGTCGGAACTTACCCGACAAGGAATTTCGCTACCTTAGGACCGTTATAGTTACGGCCGCCGTTTACTGGGGCTTCAATTCAATGCTTCGCCGAAGCTAACATCTCCTCTTAACCTTCCAGCACCGGGCAGGTGTCAGGCCCTATACTGCATCTCTCGATTTAGCAGAGCCCTGTGTTTTTGATAAACAGTCGCCTGGACCTCTTCACTGCGGCCACGCCGGAGCGTGGCGACCCTTCTCCCGAAGTTACGGGCCCATTTTGCCTAGTTCCTTAGCCATGAATCTCTCGAGCACCTTAGATTTCTCATCCCAACTACCTGTGTCGGTTTACGGTACGGGTTGCTTTAATTGATTTTCTTGGAAGAACGGCCTCTAGATTATCACCGCCACCGTAGCTTTGGTGTACTATCCCATCCTTACAGATGGTTCAACGTGCAATTCCGTCTGCACGCACTAGATTTCCTTCTCCGTCTCTTTTAATTTAAAGCAAGTAGCAGAATATTAACTGCTTGTCCATCGACTACCCCTTTCGGGTTCGCCTTAGGCCCCGACTAACCCTCAGCTGATTAGCATAGCTGAGGAATCCTTGGTCTTTCGGTGTGCGGGTTTCTCGCCCGCATTATCGTTACTTATGCCTACATTTTCTTTTCTAACCACTCCAGCAAATCTTACAATTCACCTTCAGCGCTGATTAGAATGCTCCCCTACCTCTCATAGATTATTCTATGAAAGCATAGCTTCGGTAATATGCTTATGCCCGATTATTATCCATGCCGAACCGCTCGACTAGTGAGCTGTTACGCACTCTTTAAATGAATGGCTGCTTCCAAGCCAACATCCTAGCTGTCTAAGCAGTCTGACCGCGTTTTTTCAACTTAGCATATATTTTGGGACCTTAGCTGATGCTCTGGGTTCTTTCCCTCTCGGACATGGACCTTAGCACCCATGCCCTCACTGATTAAAACCATTTTATAGCATTCGGAGTTTGTCAGGAATTGGTAGGCGGTGAAGCCCCCGCATCCAATCAGTAGCTCTACCTCTATAAAACTATTTAATCGCTGCACCTAAATGCATTTCGGGGAGTACGAGCTATTTCCGAGTTTGATTGGCCTTTCACCCCTACCCTCAGGTCATCCCAAGACTTTTCAACGTCAACGGGTTCGGTCCTCCACTATGTGTTACCACAGCTTCAACCTGCCCAAGGGTAGATCACACGGTTTCGCGTCTACCAAATCTAACTTAATCGCCCTATTCAGACTCGCTTTCGCTACGGATCCATAACTGAATTATTTACCCTCGCTAAATTTGGTAACTCGTAGGCTCATTATGCAAAAGGCACGCCGTCATCCCGTAGGACTCCGACCGCTTGTAAGCGTATGGTTTCAGGGTCTATTTCACTCCTTTATTCAAGGTTCTTTTCACCTTTCCCTCACGGTACTGGTTCACTATCGGTCTCTCAGTAGTATTTAGCCTTACCGGATGGTCCCGGCTGATTCATGCAAGGTTTCTCGTGCCCCGCACTACTCAGGATACTACTACTCTATTAATACCTTTCCCCTACAGGCCTGTCACCTTCTATGGGTATCCTTTCCAAAATATTTGGGTTCAATATTAATAAAGATATTGTAGTCCTACTACCCCAGCACTGCCGTAACAGTACTGGTTTGGGCTGTTTCACGTTCGCTCGCCGCTACTAGCAAAATCACTATTGTTTTCTCTTCCTCCGGCTAATTAGATGTTTCAGTTCACCGGGTTCGCCTCCTTGCGGATACTATACCTTCAGTATAGTGGGTTGCCCCATTCGGATATCTGCGGATCATCTCATATGTGCTAATCCCCGCAGCTTTTCGCAGCTTGTCACGTCCTTCGTCGCCTCTGAGAGCCTAGGCATTCCCCATACGCCCTTAATAAGCTTATCTGTCTCGATAATTATTTATTTATTTTTCGTATTCTCTCGTATTCTTATATATCTCAATATGTCAATGAACTTT
>NZ_RQVT01000034.1 GCF_004010055.1 Psychroflexus aestuariivivens | reverse complement strand
GGTGAGGTGAATCAAAAACAAGTGAATTTGTCTGAACTTCAATCGGGCGTGTATATCTTGTCTTTAACCGATGTTGATGGTCAACAGAGCCATGTGAAGGTGGTGAGGGAGTAAGGTGATTTTAAATTTTGAATTTTAAATTTTGAATTTATTTTTTGATGAATGGACGAGTTAAGTTTTAGATTTTTATAAATTTTTAAGTGTATCCAAAAAATAATTGTGTTGGGCGTCTTTGTAATCCAAATGGGTGACGAGGCGCATTTTTCCATTTCCCATATTACTGATACGGATGCCTTTTGATTCTAGATTTCGCATAAACTCAATTTCATCAAATTCTTTATGAAGGTAAAAAATCACAATATTAGTTTCAATCTCTTCAACTTCAGAAATGGCAGAATGCTTACCAAGTGCCTGACCGATTTCCAGCGCGCGATTGTTGTCTATTTCAAGCCGTTCCACATGATTATGAAGAGCATAATAAGCGCCAGAAGCCATCACGCCGATTTGTCGCATGCCACCTCCTAAAACTTTTCTTACGCGAATGGCATTTTTCATCAATTTGTCTTTACCGATCAAAACCGTTCCCATCGGTGCACCTAAACCTTTCGATAAACAAACCGAAATGGTGTCAAATAAATTCCCAAAGTCTTTAGGGTCTTGGTTTTTTGCAACTAGCGCATTAAATAATCTTGCGCCATCTAAATGCAAACCTAGACCATTTTGCTGACAAACTTTTTTGATTTCACGGATATTGTCTAAATCATAGCACGCGCCACCCCCTTTATTGGTTGTGTTTTCTAAACAAACCAAACTGCTTAGCGGGCTGTGGTAAAAATCTGGTGGATTGATGGCCTCTTTGACTAAATCGGCTGTAATTTTTCCACGATGACCATCCACCAATTTACAAGACACGCCACTGTTGAAAGCGACACCACCACCTTCGTAATTAAAAACATGCGCCCATTTGTCGCAAATAAGTTGTTCTCCGGGTTGTGTGTGAAGTTTTATGGCGGCTTGATTTGCCATAGTTCCGGTAGGAAAGTATAAAGCGGCATCCATACCAAATAAATTCGCCAAATAATCTTCTAACTGATTTACACTTGGATCTTCTTTATAAACATCGTCACCAACTTCTGCATTCATCATATATTCTAGCATTTCAGCAGTTGGTTTCGTGACTGTGTCGCTTCTTAGGTCAATCTTCATTATAAATTTTTATTCGAAAATAAACATATTTAGATTGATGAACGATAAGATAATTTTTAAATTTGTCAAAAATTCAACAATGATTAATTCAGACCACATCAAATCTATCAACGATCGCATCACCGCCTTAAACCAGTATCTTTGACTTAGATGCTAAACGGGTGAAAGTTAGTAACGAAGAAGAAAAAACTTTTGCGCCAGGTTTTTGGGATAAACCACGTGAAGCACAGCAAATAATGCAAGACATTAATGCTGAAAAACAGTGGATTAAAAGTTTTGAAATCGCCAAATCCGCAGTTGAAGATTTGGGCGTTTTATTCGAATTCTACCAAGAAGGCGATGTTTCAAGCACAGAAGTTGAACAAAAATACGACGATGCTTTGGACCTTATTGAAGATTTAGAATTCAAAAATATGCTTTCAGAAGAAAGTGATCCTTTGACTGCTATTCTTCAAATTACAGCTGGAGCTGGTGGTACGGAAAGTTGTGATTGGGCAGAAATGCTGATGCGCATGTATGTCATGTGGGCAGAACGTCGGAATTTCAAAGTTAGAGAGTTGAACCACCAATCAGGCGATGTTGCAGGCATCAAAACTGTAACTTTAGAAATAGAAGGTGAATTTGCTTTCGGTTGGTTGAAAGGTGAAAATGGCGTTCACCGTTTGGTACGAATTTCACCATTCGATAGTAATGCCAAAAGACACACTTCCTTTGCTTCTGTTTATGTATATCCGCTTGTAGACGATAATATTGAAATTGACATCAATCCGGCAGATATCAATTGGGATTTTGCCAGATCTGGCGGTGCTGGTGGACAAAATGTAAATAAAGTCGAAACCAAAGCCATTTTAACACACCACCCAAGTGGTATTGTGATTCATAATTCTGAAACGCGTTCTCAACTTGAAAATCGTGAAAAAGCGATGAAAATGTTGAAATCTCAACTCTATGAAATCGAGTTGAAAAAGCAACAAGAAGCCCGAAATGAAATTGAATCTGAAAAGAAAAGTATAGAGTGGGGATCGCAAATTAGAAATTATGTGATGCATCCTTATAAGTTGATCAAAGACGTTAGAACCGGACATGAAACCGGTAATGTTGACGATGTGATGAACGGCCATATTGATGGTTTTTTAAAATCATATTTAATGAGTATTGGACAGAAAAAAGACGAAGACACCTTATGATACAAATTTACCACAACCCAAGATGTAAAAAATCAAGAGAAGGTTTAGCAATTCTAGAAGCTTCTGGACAGAATTTCGAAATTGTAAAATATTTGGATGATACACCAAGCGAAAATGAATTGAAATATTTGCTTGAAAAACTAGATTTGTCGCCAATGGAATTGGTTAGAACCCAAGAGAAGATTTGGAAAGAAAATTATAAAGGCAAAGATTTAAGCGAAGAAGAAGTTATCGCAGCCATGCATGAACATCCGAAACTTATTGAACGACCAATAGTTGTCAAAAATGACAAGGCTGTTGTTGGGCGACCACCAGAAAAAATCGAATCGATTTTGTGAAATTTAAAAACCAATTAAACCCTGCTTTTTTTAAGTGGGGTTTTTACTTTTCCATTGAACCCGAACTGCTTTGCTTTTTGCTAAAGAAAAATTCTTATTAATAAGTAAGTTTTGATGATCACTTAGATATTTTCTAAAAAAGACTAGTCTTTACAAATAAAAAGAGTAGTCTTTTAATGTGAAAAAACTACTCTTTTATAACTTGTGTTTAGTAAAACTAATATTCGAATTTAGTGATATTGATTCAACTAAAACAAAATTTCAAGTTTAATTTTATGATTATAAATGCATTATTTTTATAATAAAACAAACTTTCTTTCAAAGTTAAAAATATTCAGTTGAAAATGTTCCAGTCAATTTTCAAATTGATAAATTTGGAATTCAAAATTACAGACAATTCAATATGAATTTTAAAGACGATACTTTAGACCAAAAAACTTACCAATCTTTATATTTTTCAATTTTAAAACCCCGCATGATTGAAGAAAAAATGCTGGTTTTACTCCGTCAAGGAAAAATTTCAAAATGGTTTGCCGGCATCGGCCAAGAAGCTATTGCAGTTGGCGTCACCAAAGCTTTAACAAACGACGAATACGTGCTACCGATGCACAGGAATTTAGGTGTTTTCACCGAAAGACAGATTCCACTTTATAGGTTGTTTTCTCAGTGGCAGGGCAAAATGAGCGGTTTTACCAAAGGTCGCGACCGAAGTTTTCATTTTGGAACTCAGGAATTCAAAATTATCGGTATGATTTCTCATCTCGGTCCTCAATTGGGCGTTGCCGATGGGATTGCTTTAGCTCATAAATTGAATAACGAAAAATCTGTAACTGCCGTTTTCACTGGCGAAGGAGGAACAAGTGAAGGTGATTTTCATGAAGCTCTGAACGTCGCTTCAGTTTGGCAATTGCCAGTGATGTTTTGTGTCGAAAATAATGGTTATGGTTTGTCCACTCCAACTTCGGAACAATTCAATTGCGAAAATATAGCCGATAAAGCCATAGGTTATGGCATGGATTCACATATTATTGACGGGAATAACATTGTTGAAGTTTATACCAAAGTGAAAGCTATCGCGGAAGATATTCGTCAAAATCCAAGACCAGTATTGTTAGAATTCAAAACCTTTAGACGCCGCGGTCATGAAGAAGCAAGCGGAACAAAATATGTGCCCGATGATTTAATGAAATATTGGGAAGAACGAGACCCTATTGAGAATTTTGAAAAATATTTACTAGAAAATAATTTAATTACAGAAGCTGAAATCAAGGCTGAACGTAAAGCCATTAAAAAAGAAATAGATTCGAATTTGAAACAAGCATTCGATGAACCTGAGCATCAATCTTCAGTTGAAATTGAAATGCAGGATGTTTATCAAAAATTTGATTTTCAATCGATTCCTGCTTCAAAAAATAAACAAGAAATTCGTTTTGTCGATGCCATTTCGCAAGGCTTGAACCAAAGCATGCAGAAGTTTGATAACTTGGTCATCATGGGGCAAGATGTTGCTGAATACGGTGGTGTTTTCAAAATTACAGAAGGATTTTTAGAAAAATACGGTAAAGAACGCGTCAGAAACACACCAATTTGCGAATCGGCGATTGTGTCTACGGCGATGGGTTTGTCCATCAAAGGAATGAAATCTGTCGTAGAAATGCAGTTTGGTGATTTTGTGAGTTCAGGATTCAATCCGATTGTCAATTACCTGGCAAAAGTACATTACAGATGGAATCAAAATGCAGATGTTGTGGTCAGGATGCCTTGTGGTGCAGGCGTTGGCGCTGGACCATTTCACAGCCAAACCAATGAAGCTTGGTTTACAAAAACACCAGGTTTAAAAGTGGTTTATCCCGCATTTCCAGAAGATGCGAAAGGATTATTAGCAACTGCTATTGAAGACCCAAATCCAGTCTTGTATTTTGAGCACAAAGCACTGTATCGAAGTATTCGGCAGGAAGTTTCTGAAGATTATTTCAATATTGAATTCGGCAAAGCCAATCTTTTGCGTGAAGGCGAAAAATTGAGTATCATTACTTTTGGCGCTGGCGTACATTGGGCGATAGAATATTTAGACGAACACCCTGAAATTTCTGCGGATTTAATCGATTTGCGAAGCTTATCGCCACTGGATGAAGATGCTATTTTCAAATCTGTTCGAAAAACAGGCAAAGCTATTATTTTGCAGGAAGATTCTATTTTTGGCGGTGTAGCTTCAGATATTTCAGCGCTCATAAATGAGCATTGCTTTGAATATTTAGATGGACCAGTTAAACGTGTTGGAAGTTTGTCAACACCAATTCCTTTCTCTGGCAAGCTTGAAGCCCAATATTTGGCGAAATCACAACTTGCAGATGTTGTTAAAACTTTAAATAATTATTAAAATTAACATAAGTTCAATGTGTTTATTTATATTTAGGCTCAATCAACTCTAAATCTTTATATTATGATACGTTGGATTATTACATTTTTAATAATTGCGCTTATAGCTGCAGTTTTAGGTTTTGGTGGAATTGCTGAAGGCGCAGCTGATATAGCTAAAATTATTTTTTACATTTTTGTTGTTTTATTTGTTATTTCATTGATCGGAAGATTATTTAGGAGATAATTATAAGACTACATTTTTTCTTTTGAAGATTAATTTTAATTAAGACTAATTGATAACCAATTCAAATTTTTTTTAGATTGGTTTTTTTATTGAAATTATATTTAAGAATCACTTACGCTACTAAATTTTTAATTTAAAAACATTAACAAATTTTCCTTTGCGTGTATTACACTAATTTTTAGTTTTAATTATAAAATAAATGTAATGAAAATCAGAAAAATATTTTGTGTTTCTACTACTATGCTTGTGTTATTTTTTTTAGCATGCAGCGATGACGACAACGCACCACAAAATCCCATAAACCAATTGCCTGAAGCAACCCAAACAGGTGAAAATACTTTTGGTTGCTTATTAGACGGTGAAGTTTTTATCCCAGGCGGTGGGACTAACCCTTTGGATTGTGTTTATCAGTTTGTCGATGGGGGTTATTATTTTAATTTACAAGGCAATAATAAAGATGAAGATTTTAATAGAACAAGACTTTCTCTATCTACAAATGCTAAGGAACTAGATGAAGGACAAACTTATCAGCTTTTAGAAAATGAAGAATGGAATGCGTTTGCAAGATTCAGTTATAATGCAAATGCTACTTTTACTTCTCAAAATAATTCAGGAACTCTAACAATTACAAAATTAGACCTAACAAATCAAATCATTTCAGGATACTTTTCTTTCGATATTATTGATTTTGAAGGAAATCTTCGTAAAATCCGGGAAGGACGATTTGATATGCAATTTACACAATAACCAAAATACTTAACAATGAAAAAACTATTATACAGACTTATACTCTTATTACCCTTTCTTTTCTTTTGGGGATGCAGCGATGACGACAACGCACCACAAAACCCCATAAACCAATTGCCTGAAGCCACACAAACTGGCGAAAACACCTTTGGTTGCTTATTGGACGGGGAAGCTTTTATACCAGGCGGCGGAACAAATCCTTTAGATTTTGTTTATCAGTTTGTCGATGGGGGGTATTATTTTCAACTTCAAGGGAGGAAAAGAAATGATGATTTCAATCTTATATCTATTAATCTCATTACTAGAGCAAAAGAGATTGAAGAAGGGGAAACATACTTATTGTTAGAAGAAGCATTAGGTAATGCAAGTGGCATATTCGGTTTTAATGGTGGCTTAAGCTTTACTTCAATACAAAACTCTGGCCAACTAACTATTACACATTTAGACATGAACAATCAAATTGTATCCGGTACATTTTGGTTTGATGTCATAGACCACGATGGAAATTTAAGAAAAATCAGAGAAGGACGATTTGATATGGAATTCACACAATAATAAACTTAAATAAATTAATTAACATTGAGAGAATTACGAAAAAATATTTATTTACTTTATAAGAAATTAAGCTAATGGATAAAATCAAAATCTTTTTTTACTCTGTTAGTTTACTTTTTTTCTTTTCTTGTAACAGTGATGATGGAGGCTCAATAAACCCTATAAACCGACTTCCCAAAGCCACACAAACAGGTGAAAACACTTTTGGTTGCTTATTAGACGGTGAAGCTTTTATCCCAGGTGGCGGAATAAATCCTTTGGATTGTGTTTATCAATTGATTAATGGAGAACGTTTTTTTAATGTTCAAGGTAATAAAAGAGATGAAGACAATAATTTAGAACGTATTTCTCTCTCAACTAATGCCAAAGAATTACAAGAAGGACAAACTTATCAATTACTTACTAATGATGCAGGAAATCTTTTTGGAGCTTTTTTTTTGAATGCTACTCAAAAATTTACAGACGGAGAAGAAAATACAGGAGAATTAAAAATTACTCACCTTGATCTAACAAATCAAACTATTTCGGGAACTTTCTTTTTTGATATTGTAGACCAGAATGGAAATTTAAGAGAAATCCGTGAAGGACGATTTGATATGCATTTTACTCAATAACCAAAATATTTGAACAATGAAAAACTACACAATTTCCAAATTTTTTTTCTTCTCCTATTAATACTAGGGATGAGTCTAAACCTTAAAACTCAAAATGTATCAACAGATTTTGCAGATAAGATTAATGATTTATTTACAGTTGTAAACTTAAACCTCTTGCCTAATTATTTATTCTATGGAATTCATAGATTTAAAAGCCTATAATGGTGTAGTGAACGATTCTAATTATGTGAGTAAAGGAATCTATAAGTTTACCTCAAAGAAATTATACGTCAAAAGTAACAACTGTAAAAGTTTTAAGAGCGAGTGAAATTCTGATTGTAGAATAGCACTTCTATTAAAAACTTTGAAAATTTTTTAACCAATCTTAAATATATAAGTTAGATTGGTTTTTTTATTGAATGTTAATTTTTGGTTCATTTCCCATGCTCAATATCATAAGCCTTATATTTATTGTATTTTTACACTAAATAACACAATTAAAACAAATGAAGAAAATATTACTCGTATTCGTCGCTTTTAGTTTGATGTCATGCGGATCTGGATATTTAGCTAATAAAATGGAGCGTGAATTCAAAGGAGATTGGGTGTTGACTGAAGTCAGTTTCCCAAACTCATCAGGTTTTTTTGATGTAAGTTTGTTCAATTTAGGCGAAGTCAGTTGTTTTGAAAATTCAGAATGGTCTTTTGTGTCCAATAACAATACCGGAGAATTTCAGTTGTTCGGCAATGATTGCATAAGGGAAACACAAGAATTTGCATGGTCTATAGACCCGACGACAATTGAAAGTAATGTACAAGAAATGGTTTTTAAAATTACAACTGACCAAAATGCACGAAAAGTTACCCAAGGCTCCAGAATAAGAATTAAATCTTTGTTAGCAAACACTATGATTTGGGAGCAAAGTGTTAATTTTGAAGGCGATCCTATTAATATTCAAATGGAATTTAAAAGACAAGTAAATCAATAACACATGAAATTAACTTTTATAAAAAGCCTATCAATTGTATTGACCATTGCATTTGTGTTTAGCAGTTGCGAAGCTGTTAAAAACACAAATAACACCCAGCGAGGCGGTGCAGTTGGTGCCGCCGGCGGTGCTGTGATTGGTGGCGTTATTGGCAACAATACTGGCGATGGCGACAATTCAGTTTTGGGTGCTATTATTGGTGGCGTGGTTGGCGGTGCAGCCGGCGCTTATATCGGTAATAGAATGGACAAACAGGCTAAACAAATTGAAGAAGAAATTCCTGGTGCGGAAGTGACTCGTGTTGGCGAAGGTATCAACGTGACTTTCGATGAAAATTCAGGTGTTTATTTCGCAACTGATAAGTACACCATTAATGATAAATCTGAATTATCTCTTTTAAAACTAATAAATATTTTTCAAAAATATCCAAAAACCAACATTATTGTAGAAGGTCATACAGACTCAACAGGCAGCGATGAATACAATATGATATTGTCAAAAAATCGCGCACAAGCGGTTTCAGATTACCTAACGAGCAACGGTATTGCAGAATCTCGGATAGAAACCAATTGGTATGGTGAAGAGCAACCGAAATATGACAATTCTACTGCTGAAGGACGTTCCAAAAATAGACGAGTCGAATTGGCAATCGTAGCCAACGAAGAATTGAAAGAGGAAGCACGACAAAAGGCTAAATAATTTTTAAATATTGCTTAAAAATCCTAAACCATCGTTTAGGATTTTTTTTATGATTAAATTTCACCGATGAAGATTTACGATGTCATAATTATTGGTGGCGGTCTCGCTGGCCTAACTGCTGCAATTCATTTGGCCAAACATAAAAAGGAAATTTTACTTATCGAGAAAGATAGTTTTCCACGACACAAAGTTTGTGGCGAATATGTTTCTAATGAAGTTTTGCCTTATTTGAATACTCTTGATTTAAATCTCAAAAATCTCCAACCAAAATCTATCGATCAACTTTTGTTAAGCAATAGAAATGGAGAATCTGTGAATTCAAAATTACCATTGGGCGGTTTTGGAGTTTCTAGATTTGCATTAGACAATTTTTTATATGAAAAAGCCCAATCTTTGGGTGTGAAATTTGTTTTTGAAAGCGTTTTCGATGTAAGTTTTAAAAACGATTCTTTTGAAGTCTCTACTCGAGCTGAAAACTACAATTCAAAATTAGTTTTAGGAGCATTTGGCAAACGATCAAATTTAGACAAAACATTTCAACGTGAATTTATTCAGAAAAAATCACCTTGGATCGGCATTAAAGCCCATTATAAAAACAAAGATTTTCCAGAAGATTTGGTGGCTTTGCACAATTTTGAAGGCGGCTATTGCGGACTGTCAAAAACGGAAACCGATGCAGTCAATTTTTGTTATTTAGCCAAATACAGTAGTTTTAAAACCGAAAAAAATGTAAATGATTTCAATCAAAATGTGTTGCGAAAAAATCCTTTTTTAGATGAATTTTTAAACGATTCAAAATTGTTGTTTGAAAAGCATCTTGCTATTTCTCAAATTTCATTTCATAAAAAAAATCCAGTTGAAAATCACATACTAATGTTGGGCGATGCCGCTGGGTTAATTCATCCGCTTTGTGGCAATGGCATGGCAATGGCTATTCATTCCGCAAAAATGGCTTCAGAAGAAATATTAGCGTATTTTCAACATCACCAGCGTTCAGATTTGGAACAGAATTATAGTCGAATTTGGCAGAAACAATTCAATGGAAGATTACGAATGGGTAGATATTTTCAAAAGATTCTATTGCACCCAAAATTGACTAACTTTGGTATTAATATGGTGTCTAAATCACCTTTCCTATTACAAAAAATGATACAACAAACTCATGGAAAACCAATTTCATAATGATGATTTCTACAAAATATAGAAGCAAAGAACCAGAAATCATGGATCAATTCGATTTTCAGGGCGAAGAACTGAAATCTGTATTGAAAACAATCGACAAAATCAATGCTAAGTTGGGCGGTCATCGGGTGACAATTCAAGGTGTGAAAAGTCTCATTGCTCAACAAAACTCAAATATAATTAGGATTGCAGATTTGGGCTGTGGCAGTGGCGATGCTTTGCGTGCTATTGCAAAATGGGCAAAACCCAAAGACTTCAAACTTCAACTTATCGGCATTGATGCCAATCCACACACCATTGCCATTGCGAGAGAATTGTCAACAGATTATAAAAATATATCTTACCGTGTGGTAGATGTTTTTAGCGAAGATTTTGAAGATTTTCAAGCTGATATCATCACTTGTTGTCTCACCTTGCATCATTTCAAAGATGAATGGATAGAAAAATTAATTCCTATTCTTCATTCAAAAGCAAAAATTGGTTTGGTGATCAACGATTTGCACCGCCATAAAATGGCTTATTTTCTTTTTAAATTATATTGTAAACTCTTTGTAAATTCAGATATTGCAAAGAAAGATGGGTTAACTTCAATTTTAAGAGGCTTCAAAAGTCAAGATTTTGAAGATTTTGCAAAAACATTAAATTTTAATCACCACGTCAAATGGTATTGGGCGTTTCGGTATCAGTGGATCATTTCAAAACAATGAGTGTAAAAATAAAAACAGCTGCCATACAAACTCCTGAATATGCTAAGGAAACCAAAGATATTTTACCTTTTATAGAAACTTGGCTATCTAATGAAGATGAGCGTTTCAGGCGAAAAGTTTTGAAAATATTCGAAGGTGCTAATGTTGATAAACGCTACTCAATTATGAATCCTGATTTGGTCTTTACTAAAACATCTTTTGAAGATAAGAACAAAATCTATGTTGAAGCCGCCAAAAAACTTAGTAAAAACGTGTTGGAAAAAGCTCTTCAAAAGGCAGATTGGTCAGCCGACAGTTTAGATTACATTATCACTGTCAGTTGCACAGGAATCATGATTCCTTCTTTGGATGCCTACTTGATCAATGATTTGGGTATGAAGCAAGATATTGTTCGTTTACCAGTAACAGAAATGGGTTGTGCGGCTGGTATTTCTGGTATGATTTACGCCAAACAATTTCTCGCAGCCAATCCTGGTAAACGTGCTGCTGTTGTTGCATTTGAAGCACCAACGGCAACCTTGCAACTCGACGATTTGTCCATGGCAAATATGGTTAGCGCAGCTATTTTTGGTGATGGCGCAGCTTGTGTTTTAATGTCTTCTGAAGAAGAATGTGACGGTCCAGAAATTCTTGGTGAATCTATGTATCATTTTTATAACGACACCCACATGATGGGATTTGATTTAACCAATTCCGGATTAAAAATGATTCTGGATGTCGATGTGCCTGAAAAAATTAGCAGCCATTTTCCGCAAATTATCCATCCATTTTTGAAAGACAATAATACAAGCATTGAAGATGTTGACCATCTTATTTTTCATCCAGGAGGGAAAAAAATAATTCAAACTGTGGAATCACTTTTTGGAGAAATGGGTAAAAATATAGACGATACCAAAGAAGTTTTACGATTGTTCGGAAATATGAGTAGCGCCACCGTACTTTTTGTTTTAGAACGTATGTTTCAAAAGGAAATTCCTCAAGGCGAAAAGGGTTTGATGTTGAGTTTTGGACCAGGATTTTCTGCACAGCGCATCTTACTGCAATGGTAATTCATCTCAAAATATTGAAATGAAATTTATAGAAAAAAAAGAGCAATGTCAGATAATAATACTAAAAATGCTTTAATTCTTGGTGGAAGTCAAGGGCTGGGTTTTGCGTCAGCTAAAGAATTGGCTAAACGTGGTTTCAACTTATATATTATCCATAGAGATTCCAGGGCAAATGCTGAAACTTTGAATAAAAAATTTCAAGATTTACGCAGCTATTCTATTGAAATTAAAAATTTTAATTTCGATGCAACAAGACAAGACAAAACCGAAAAGTTTGTCGATGAGTTACCAAAAGATCTAAAATTCGATCTGGTCTTACATTCCATAGCTAAAGGAAATTTGAAAGATTTATATGGTGAAAATGCTTTGAATTCTATGGATTTTCAAATTACGATTCAGGCGATGGCTATCAGTTTTCATACATGGGCAAGTTGTTTAGTAAATAATAATCGGATGCAGAATCCAAGTCAGTTTTTGGCTTTTACTAGCGAAGGGAATTCAAAAGTAATTCCGCAATATGCAGCAGTTTCTGCTGCTAAATCTTCTTTAGAAAGTATTATGCGACAAATGGCTGTGGAATATGCATCTTTAGGAATCAGAACCAATTGTATTCAGGCTGGATTGGTAGACACACAGGCTTTGCAACATTTTCCGTCCTACGAAAAATTGAAATCGCATACCCAAAAACGCAATCCTTTCCATCGACTGACTCAACCTGAAGACGTTGCTAATGTGGTTGGATTATTAAGTGAAAAAGCAGCTTCTTGGATCAACGGAACTGTGGTCAAAGTCGATGGTGGGGAAAGTTTAGTTTAAATAAATAAAATTTTAAAATGACAGATATTTCAAAAGAAATCATTCAGAATTTACCTTATCAAAAGCCTTTTTTATTTGTCGATGAAATTTTAGAAGTTGATGAAAATAATATCAAAGGACAATTTGAATTCAAAGAAGATCTATGGTTTTATGCTGGACATTTCAAAAATAATCCAGTAACTCCAGGCGTTATTTTAACCGAATGCGCAGCACAAATTGGCTTGGCGGCTTTTGGTATTTTTCTATTAAAAAACGAATCGGATTTAGACCAAATGAAACTGGCGATGACTTCTACAAATGTGGAATTTTTGAAACCAGTTTTGCCAGGAGAACAAGTTGTTGTAAAAGCCGAAAAAATATATTTTAGATTCAATAAATTGAAGGTTAGTGTTGAAATTTCAGACCAATCTGACCAAATGGTTTTGAAAGGAGAAATAGCGGGTGTAATATTGACATAAATTATGAAAAGAAATCGTGTAGTTGTCACTGGTTTAGGTGTTGTAGCTTCTAATGCTGTTGGTATTAATGATTTTTTGAAGGCCATTCAAAATGGTGAAAATGGCATTCAGTTTCAGCAAGAGTTGAAAGATCTCAATTTTAGTTGTCAAATTGGTGGAACGCCAGAAATTTCAGAAGAAACTTTAAATCAATATTTTACCAAATTAGAACAAAAAGGACTTTTAGCAAGTGGTTTAATTTATGGAGGCATAGCTGGACAAGAAGCCTGGTCGGATGCCAAACTTTCAACTTCTGAAACTGTAGATTTTGACTCCGGAATTATTTTTGGCACGGGAGTTTTGGGCGTGGACAAACTTCGCGAAGCTTTTCAAAAAATCGATGCTAAAAACGTGAGACGTTTAGGAAGCACTAGCGTTTTGCAAACGATGGCAAGCGGAATCAGTGCTTTTTTAGGCGGTAAATTGGGTTGTGGCAACCAAGTGACAACAAATTCTTCAGCGTGTACAACTGGTACAGAAGCCATGATAATGGGTTTTGAGCGCATACAATCGGGAAAGGCAAAACGAATGTTGATTGGCAGTTGCAGCGATTCCGGACCTTATGTTTGGGGCGGATTTGATGCACTCAGAATTTTGCCTTATCAATATAATGACCAGCCAGAAGTGGCTTCAAAACCCATGAGCGCAAATGCAGCAGGTTTTGTGCCATCTAGCGGTGCTGGTGCTTTGGTTTTGGAAAGTTTAGAATCTGCTCAAAATCGTAATGCCGAAATTTATGCTGAAGTTTTGGGTGGGCACGTTAACTCTGGCGGTCAACGTCAGGGTGGGAGCATGACTGCGCCAAATTCCACGGCTGTAAAAATATGTATTTCTGAAACTTTGAAAAATTCAAAACTGAATTCAACAGACATTGATTTGATCAACGCACATTTGACCGCTACAGCGATGGATTCTACAGAGATTCAAAACTGGTCTGAAGCTTTATCGCTAAGCGACACAAATTTTCCATATATCAATAGTTTGAAATCTCATATTGGTCACGCGTTGGCAGCAGCAGGGAGTATTGAATTGGTCGCTGGAATTTTGCAATTGAAACATGGTTTTGTAGCACCGAATTTGAATTGTGAGGATATTCATCCTGAAATTTTGAAACTAGTAGATGAAACTAAAATTCCAAGAAAATATATTGAAACTAAACTCAATGTCATGCTGAAAGCTAGTTTCGGTTTTGGGGATGTGAATGCCTGCGTAGCACTAAAATCTTTTAAAAATGAAAAATAAACAATTGAAAAAGCGATATTGGATTTTTGGCGGTTTAGGAACGGCTTTGCTGGGTTTCGGACTTTCAGCACTAGTTGAAAGTGGTTTTATGAAACACAGCGACGCAACAACTTGGCAATGGGTTTTGGCAGGAACATTGTCTTTAATTGTA
This sequence comes from Psychroflexus aestuariivivens, assembly GCF_004010055.1. Lineage (GTDB taxonomy): Bacteria > Bacteroidota > Bacteroidia > Flavobacteriales > Flavobacteriaceae > Psychroflexus > Psychroflexus aestuariivivens. Next base: position 172,904 of record NZ_RQVT01000034.1, on the reverse strand, counting down.
ATTATGACTGGCATCAACTTTTTGTTCGAAAGCTTCAGATGCAAGCTGAAACTAAGTCAGGAAAGCCGTAAATAAGCCTGTTTTCAAAACTTTTTTATAATTAGATTTAAAAATGCTGAATTCAAATTCGTAAATTGGCTTCAAAAAACATGACACACAACGAGATTATTCAAAAGCTAAAATCTATTGTCGAACCCTACGTAAACAATCAGCCCAATTTTGAACAATTGAATGAAAATTCAGATTTTATAAAGGATTTAGAAATTAATTCTGCCAATTTGGTTGATGTTGTCTTAGATGTTGAAGATGAATTCGATATTAGAATTGAGAATGATGATATGGAAAAAATGCTAAATGTCGAAGCTACAGTTGATGTGATTCAAAAGAAGCTCAACCAAAAATGATCGGAAATGACATTGTGGATTTGAATTTAGCCAAAGCGTCTTCAAATATTTTTAGGCCACGATATTTCAAGAAAATACTGAATACTTCAGAACTGAGTTTTATACAAGAAAGTCAAGATCAGTTTTTATGTTTTTGGAGAATTTGGACACTGAAAGAAGCTGCTTATAAAGCTTTTCAAAGACTATTTTTATTTGATAATTTTTACAATCCAAAACTTTTTTCAACAACAATTATCAATTCAGAATTAGCTTTGGTGAGTTATCAAAATCAGATTTTAGAATTTAAATCCAAAATGAATTCAAAATATATTTACAGTTGGACAAGTTCAGATAAAAACCGACAAAATATTATTGGAAGTTGTAAATCGGAAGTCAAAAGACAAATAAATCAAAGTTTGAATTTAGAATCATTCAATTTGAATAAAGATGAAAATGGATTTCCTTTTGTTCAAGTATTAAAACAGAAAGCATCAATTTCAATATCTCATCATGGTCAGTTTTATGCTGTTATAATATGATTTACAGTTTTTTAGTAAATATTTCTCAAATGGCATAATTTGTGTTTTAAATGAAATCATTATCTTTGAAAAAACTTCAACATGTTTAAATACAGTTTCTTAGCTATTATTGGATTATTTGCACTTCAAATGGAAGCGCAAACCACAGATTTTCCTTCGCGTGGTTCTGAAGTGAATAATAATCCTAGACTTAATTCTTCTAGTTCGAATTCAGGCTCTAGTTTTTTGGGCGTGCCTAATAGAAGTAAAGTGAAAGACAGATTTTCTAAAGAAGAAGATGGTATTGATTTCAAGCCAAAGACAAAATTCACAAATCCAAGCAATTTATACACCGATAAACTCAATAAAAAATACGAGAAAGAAGGTCGTAAAATGGAAGAGGAATGGGCGGAAGATATGAGTCTCGGTGAATTTGTGACCAATTCTGACAAGATGGTTTTTTTGTGTCGTGACCACATGATGTTTGACGGAGATCGCGTACAAGTCCGTGTAAATGGAAAAATTATAATTGAAAATTTACTTCTTGAAAATGCTTATAAAGAAATTACGATTCCACTAGAAGTTGGTTTTAATAAAATAGAATTTGTTGCCTTAAATCAAGGCGATGCTGGACCAAATACTGCCGAACTAAGAGTTATTGATGGTAATAAAATGCTGACAAGAAATGTTTGGAACTTGCTCACAGGCGTGAAGGCATCAACTATGATTGTTAGAAATGAATAATTATTTTTCTAAATAAGTCTTAGCTAAACGAATTTTTCCATAGTCTATTTTTTCTTCCAAGAAGTCATAAATTGGTCGGAGTGCATCCTCGTGTTCTACAGAATTCAAAGCGATTTTTACTTTTTTAATTTCATCTTCATCCAAAAATTTGTGGATATCAATTGACTTTCCGTCTTCAATCAATTTTGAAAAATGTGAGTAAATAGTTGTTGATTTCAAACCTCTGATTTGTTCAATTTCTGCTAAAGTTTTTCCAGACAGATAGAGTTCATAAGTAATTAATGTTGTGTGCTTTTTCAACTTTCGTTTTGATTTTTGAAAATCTCGAATCACTTCTAAAAACTCATCCGCATATTTTTCAGCTTTATTTTTGTTGACGCCACTAATGCTCATAAATGCATTTTCATCCAATGGAACTTCACGCTCCATTTCTTTCAAACTGGCATCGTTAAAAACTAAATAGGGAGGAATGTCTTCTTCAACAGAAATCTGCATGCGCAGTTGTCTCAGCTGATCGAATAATGTGGTTTTTTTCTTAGTTTTCGTTTTGGTTGGACTGGATTTAACGCCTAAATCCGATTGCGGTTTGGTGAGCCAAACCTTCTCATTTTCGAATAAAACTTTTTTAGATAATTCTGTCAACTGTAAAGCATTGCCTCTGTGGAATGCAATTTCAGTATAACCCAAATTCACCAATTGAAGCATATAATGTTGCCAATCTCGCCAACTTGTGTCTTTTCCAACGCCATAAGTTTTCAATTGGTCATAATTCTTATCTACAATATTAGCATTTTGCGCGCCTCGCAAAATATCTATAATTGTACCAATCGGTTCGGTTTGCTTGGTTCTAACTATGGCAGACAATGCCTTTTGTGCTAAAACCCCAGCCTCGAAAAACTTCGGCGGATTTTTACAAACATCACAATAGCCACAATTTTCCGACAAATGTTCACCAAAATAGCCTAATAATATTCGTCGACGGCAAGATGTCGCTTCGGTGAGTTGCTTCATTCGTTCCAGTTTAGCCAACTGAACTTCTTGGTTTGGCGCATCTTCCATAAATCTTCTGTACTGAATAACATCGCCATAAGAATGAAAAAGGAGCGCATTTGCTTTTACGCCATCACGACCTGCACGACCAATTTCTTGGTAATAACTTTCTATATTTTTTGGCATGTTGTAATGAATTACCCACCGTACATTGGATTTGTCGATGCCCATACCAAAAGCAATTGTAGCACAGATGATTTGTGTTTTGTCATACACAAAATTCTCTTGAATTTCTGAGCGCTTTTCACTATCCAAGCCAGCGTGATAAGCTTGCGCATTGAAGCCAGAACTTTTTAATTTTTCAGCTAGTTTTTCAGTAGATTTTCGACTTAAACAATATACTATTCCAGCTTCATCTTGATGTTTGAACAGGAAATTTTCAATTTGTTTAAACCTTTTGTCAGCCGGCCTTATTTCAAGAAAAATATTTTCTCTGTCGAAAGAAGAAATAAACTGTTTGGCTTGGGGAATATGAAGTTGGGATAAAATATCTGTTCGGGTAGCTTCATCTGCCGTTGCTGTTAATGCTACGATTGGCGTATTTGGCAATGATTTTTTAAGAAAATTCAGTTTTTGATAAGACGGTCTAAAATCGTGTCCCCAAGACGAAATGCAGTGTGCTTCATCAACCGCCACACAACTGATGTAATTTTCATTCAAGATTTCTTGCAATCCACCCAGACTTTCTGGTGCAGTATACAAGAGTTTCAATTCTCCTTTAGCAACTTTGGTTTTGATGTCGTTTTGGACTTCAAAACTCTGCGTACTATTGTAAAATTCGGCTGCAATGCCATTGATTTTCATGCCATCGACCTGATCTTTCATCAAGGCGATGAGTGGTGAAATTACTAAAGTAAGACCTGAAAATTCTAAGGCAGGAAGTTGAAAACACATGGATTTACCACCACCAGTTGGCATAATTACCAACGCATCATTGCCCGATAAAATGTGAGCAATAATTTCAGCCTGTTGCGGCCTAAAACTTTCGTATCCGAAATATGTTTTTAAATTTTGTCGAGTTGCGTTTAGTAAATTTTCAGTCATGTTTCTAAATCCTAATTAAGAAATGCAAAATACAATTTCCTAAGATTTTTTTGAATTTGAAGTTGAATTTAGTTCAACTTATTTTTAGGTTAAAAAATTGAAAACTTATTGAAATCCTGAGTCTTTTTTAAACTTCAAATGGCAAATGAAATCTAATAATGATATATTTGCAATCCATGATTTCAAAGAAAACAAAATACGCAATTAATGCATTGGTTCACCTTGCTAAAAAAGAAAATGAAGGACCAATTGTTATTAGTGAAATTGCTGAAGCCGAAAATATTCCTCGTAAATTTTTAGAAGCAATTCTACTGAATTTAAAAAAAGCTGGTGTTTTGGCTAGTAAAAAAGGGAAAGGCGGCGGTTATTATTTGCTTCAAAGTCCAGAAGAAATCAATCTGGCAGATGTGATGCGACTATTCGACGGGCCGATTGCATTTTTGCCTTGCGTGACTTATAAATATTACGAGCGTTGCGAAGAATGTAAAGACGAAGAAACCTGCGGTATTCGTGATGTTTTTTTTGAAGTTAGAAATAAAACAGTCGAACTTCTAAAGGCTGCTAGTTTAAGTGAAATTATCAAAAGAGAATCTGCTTTGATAAAAATATTGTAATTTAACTTTTGAATTTTGATAAAACTTCTTACCCCAGTTATCTTATGTTTAAGCATGATTGCTTTTGGACAAAAAGATTATGAACTTCAGATTGGAGATTCTATTTACAACATTTCCCTAAATGAAAATCATTCCATAAATTTTGGTGACCAGAAAGTCAATGTTTCTCTAAAATTGAAAGATACATTGACTTATGACGATGGCTATTTTAAATTTCAATATCCAAGTGATTACAAAATTTCAAAAGTAACTTTAGAAGAAGGTGTAGAGCAAATCATGTTAATGACAGCGGCTGGTTCTGGGTTTATGTTTCAAAAATATGATGGTATTAATCCAACAATGCTCAATGAGTTTATGATTTCTGAAATGACAAAGGAAAGCTTGAATTATGGTTTTAAAATGAATAGGGAATACTACCAACGGAAACTGAAGTCTGGACAGAAAATAATTGTGGATAAAGCAACTTTGACTTATAAAGATGAGTTGAATATTTATGAAATTGCTTCCATTGGTAAACGCGATGAAGGACTTGTTTTTGTCTCTATGATTATGAGTTATTTTGATGAAGATAATGGAGCGAAATTGATAGATTTTATCTGGGATTCCATAGAATTAAAACAATTCTAAAAAGAATAAATTGCTTACAATAGACTGAATATCAATGTTTTGTAAAATTTTGAAGACTAAATTTAATTTATTTTTAAATTATATCTTTTTAAAGTCTATAGAATTGATAGACTAATCATATATTTGGCAAAAAAATATCTGAATGACAATTGCTGCCATTATTACAATTTGTGTTATTGTTTTGGCAATTATACTTTTCGCCACAGAAGCGCTACCTATTGATTTAGTAGCGATTTCTATCATGATTATTTTGGTGCTTACTGGTGTTATTACTCCAGAAGAAGGTGTGGAGGGATTCAGTAATAAAGCAACAATTACGGTTGCTTTTATGTTTGTATTAAGTGCTGCTTTGCTGAAAACCGGAGCACTTCAGGTCTTGGCTCACAAACTCTCTCATATATTCAGATACAAATTCAATGCAGGAATTTTGATGATGATGTTGATGATTGCAGTCATTTCTGCTTTTGTAAACAACACACCTGTTGTGGCGGTTTTTATTCCTGTTGTGATACAGATTGCCCATGCTTCTGGGCAAAGCCCGTCGAAAATGCTCATTCCGCTATCTTTTGCTTCTATTTTTGGTGGAATGTGTACGCTTATCGGGACGTCTACTAATATTTTGGTTAGTGGGATTGCAGAAAAAGAAGGAGAAAGCGCGATTGGAATGTTCGAAATGACTCCTATCGCCGGAATTTTGTTAGTCGTTGGTTTGGTTTATATGTCTGTTTTGGGAATACGATTACTTCCCAAACGACGAGAAAACAATGATTTGAAATCGAAATTCAACGTAAATAGCTACATTACTGAAGTTGAATTGTTGGAAAATTCAACTTCAATTGGTAAAAAGATAATGGATTCTGAATTGGTGAACGAATTCAATATGGATGTGATTGAAGTGAAAAGAAGTGAAACTTTATTTACGATGCCACCTGGAGATTTTGAACTTCAACTTGGAGATATTCTGAAAGTGAGGTGTGATGTCGAAAAAATTAAATCACTGAAAGGCAAAACAAAAAGTCTGTCGGTTTCACCTTTAAAGATTGGCGATGATGATTTGACGGGAAGAAATTCTGCTTTAGTTGAAATGGTCATCACTTCTTCATCAGAAATTCATGGTAAAACGCTAAAAGAATTGGACTTTAGAAGACGTTACCGAGCAATCCCTCTGGCAATCAAACACCGAGAGAATATCAAACAAGAACAATTGTACGATGTAAAACTCAGCGCTGGCGATGTGGTTTTGGCTGAGGTAAAATCGCACTACGTCAAAGAATTGAATAAAATAGAATCTGGTCAAAACGCCCCCTTTGTTTTACTTTCTGAAAATCACATCACAGATTTTGACAAAACAAAATTCGGAGTTGTTATTTCTCTCATTGCGTTAATGATTGTATTTGCAAGTATCGGCTTTTTGGACATTATGGTTGGTGCAATTTCGGCAGTCATTATTTTAGTTCTGGCTAAAATTTTGAATATGAAAGAAATCTATGAAGCCATCAATTGGAAGATTATTTTCTTATTAGCCGGCGCATTAAGTCTTGGCTTAGCGATTAATAAAACTGGTTTGGATGTTATGATTGCAAAAAATTTGGTTGAATATCTGAGTCCGTATGGCGTTGTTGCAGTCATATCTGGTTTGTATTTTACCACTTCGATATTAACAGAAATTATGTCCAATAATGCTTCTGCCGCTTTGATGGCACCTATTGCCATTGCTACAGGTCATGTTTTAGGAATTGATGTCATGCCATTTCTAATCACAGTGATGATGGCTGCTTCAGCAACATTTATGACACCAATTGGTTACCAGACCAACACAATGGTTTATAGCGCAGGACAATACAAATTCAGTGACTTTATGAAAGTTGGTGTGGCTTTAAATTTATTATTTTGGTTGATCGCAAGTTTAGTTATTCCGTGGTATTATGGTTTATTTTAGATGAATTCAAAAAGTAAATACGCAACATATAAATTCAAAATTGCAAAAAAGAGAGAAGGAAAGGACTGAATGAGCTTGTCTTTAATTTTCAGCCTTACACCAAATCCGGCCAACATTAAAATACCCAAACCGATGGCTGCTAAGAAAGCAATCATTTCAAAAAAGTAATATCCAAAAATTAATCCTAAACTACCTAAAATTTGAAGTGCTCCAGTTAATTTTCTTTGAAAATTACTCAGCTGAAATCTTTTAAATTCGTCTTTCATTTTATTGCTAACCAAACAACCAAATCCATAAAACAAGAACGAAATACCAATAAATAATATAAGGATTTTCAGAATGTTCATTTTAGGCTATTTAAATTTAAAAATGAAATAGTGCTAAGTGTAATATTTCAGATTACAAAAAATATAAAGTAAAGCCTAAAAATCGATAGTTTATCTTAGCGATGACAAGAAATTTGATTTGAATTTTAGGAAATTTAATTTTCGTGAAAACTACAAAAAAAATAGGTAGAATACCTAGAAGCTAGAAAATGATTTAGGTTTGCTAAATTTAGAAAACATCAGTTTACTCTAGTATTTTCAAATTTGCTAGTAATTCTGTTCTGTGACTTTTCAAATCTAGTTTAAGCTCAATTTGCATATATACTTTATCTCTGAAGTCAATCTTTTTTACTTTTTAAAAGAAAAACCATATGGTATATGTAAAAGTTAGATAATATAAAACGCCTAGAATATAATTATTCAAAGGCGTTTTTGTTCAATATAAGAAATTGGGTAGTTACAGTTTAAGAAAAATAATAGATTCGGAATCAGAATATGCTGGTGTAGAACATTCAGGATAATTAGGGTTTGTGTATGCTGGTTCAGATGAAGTCAAAGTGCCAGAATATTCAGTATCACTTACTTTTTGTAAAGTGAAAGTATCTGATTCTATTTCGGTAAAATAAATGTAATCTTCAATAGCGTCACAATAAGAATATTCTTCACTTGAAACAGTGACTTTAATTTCTAGAAAATTATTATTTGTAACGTAATAATTTTCAACAACTTCATCAAAACTTTGCAAACCTGGAGTACTTACTGTACCATCGCTTAAGAATGTAATGGTGTCAACTTCTTCACAAAAGCCATCAGATACGAAACAAAATTTCCAAGTCGTTCCAACAAGACTGAATATTGAAACTTTAATGTCGAAACTACCACTAAAGGAGTTAAAGTCGTCTTGATAAGTGAAATCTAGTGTGGCAGTTTCAAATTCACCATTCATAGCAGATTCGTCAACTATCTTTATTTTAGCATTGATTCCGCCATCAGAAAAACTTATAGATTCTAAGTTTAGGTTGCTATTAGAAACACTAAATGTGAAATTATTGTAGTCATCTGACGTCATACTAGTTGTTTCTGTTGTTGGCATCTCACTAACTGTAATTTCTTGATAAGGTTCTATATTGAAAAATATCGACCATTCTGTGTTTAAGTAATTGATGGCAGCATTCATTTTTTGAATCACTAAAGCGTTGAAACTGCTAGTCGCACTAAAATAAGTACTGATGAAATTATTAGAATCATTAGAATCCCCAGGTAACATTGTTCTATTCTGAATTTGAATAGATATATCTCTTGCATCGTCGGAACTAAAATTAATTACAGACTCATTAGCTGAATTTCTCTCGAAATCTCCAGAGTTGAAAATCTGATCTTCAGCTTGAACAAAGGTGTTTTTAATTGTTGCTGATGAAAGTGAACTGCAATTCTCGTAAGTTTCGGCTAATAATATACCAGTACTAACAGCAAGTATAGGCGTGGCAATTTGAGTAAAAGGTAAACTTGTTGAAATGGTAGTGAAAACTCCTAAAATTCCAGTCAAATAAATCGAAGCTTCACAACTTGTAAATTGGGATGCTAAATTTGAATTAAATCTATTTGCATCGCCATTTATAGCAGCATCGATTAAATTCTTATTCGCTTCGTAGAATATGGATAGATTTTCTTTTTGCTGTTCATCTAGCGTAGGATATAGATCAATGAAACTATCTATCAATTGAATAGCTTTCTCATCAGCATTTGCTAGAAAAAGCGCTTGTCTTTCTATCAATATTTGATCAAAATAGGGTTGGATCGTTTCTTCGACATTTTGGGTAAGAACAGTTTCTTCAATAGTATAGTTAACTTTAAGATTGTCTAAACCTTCAATAGTTAAGGTAGTGCTACCAGCAATAAAATCTGGCTCAACAAAAAAGGCTAAAGTATTCTCTGTTGTTTTTCTGAGTTCAATAGTGGTATCTCCCAATATACCTTGGTAAGTTTCTGAGGTTACAGATTCTATATCAATTTCCACAATTTGAGCTGTATAAATAGTGCCGCCTTCAAGGATTTGATTGTTATCGGTTTCGGGATTAGAATCATCTTTTGAACAGGCAAAAGCCATAGCAATGATTAATACAAACAGGATGTTTTTGATTTTTTTCATAATAAATAAATTAAATTTTTTTGGTAAAGCAAAGGAAATAAAGGCTTCGCAACTTTTTTTTGTCATGAATGACCTAAAAGGTAACATGATTGACATTGTAAAAGGAACGTAAATAGCGTTTCTGAAATTTTTAAGATTAACATTTACGCTGTTCTTATATGATTTGAAAATTGTAATGCTTTAAAGTTGGTCTTACAATTAACTTTCTTTGTGCAATATATCTTTGAGCTGGTGCTTATAGGTTCTAGATAAGTTAATCCATATGCCATTATTAAGCATTACTTTCGTAGAATTGATGATTTTTATACGTTTGATATTAACAATATACGAATTATGTATTCGTATAAAAGAGGCCGAAGGTAACTGCTTTAAGACCTCGCTAAGTTTATTGCGATCTACTTCAGGCTTTTCTTTTGTTTCGAGGTAATACTCTACATAATGCCCATCAGATTTCACATACAAAATATTTTCAGTATTTATAATAGCTTTGCTCTTAAGTTGAATAATCTCATTATTTTCAGCGGACTTGTTTTTTTCTTTATTTAATTTGAAAATAGCCAATTCATCTTGAATATTTTCAACTTCTTTTTTAATGATTGCATTTTTCCTTATCATCCTAAATACAATAAAAGCTGCAATTAGTAATATGATTAGAATTACTGATTTGTATATGATAGAAAGATTTTGCAGTTGATCTATGAACTTGTTTTTTTCATTTGTTTGGTATTTAACTCCTAATTCAGCAATTTCTTTTTGAGTTAGGACTTCATTCAAACTATCTTTTAGGCTAATATATTGATCTGCATAATTTAAAGATTGTTCTAGATTATTATTTCCCTTATGTGCTTTTTGAAGATTTTTCAGAATTTGCAATTTCTGCCTATTCGTTACTGCAGTTTGAAAGGCAGAGTCAAGATAGGAGGTCGCCAAAGGATAATTTTCTGACTTAATGTAAATGTCCCCAATATTATTGTACTGAATAGCAATGTCTTTTGTAAATCCGCTTTTTCTTTTAATGTTTAGCACTTTTAATGTGTAATGAAGTCCTTTTTTATGATCGCCTTTGCGAACCATTGCCTGGGCAATACTATTATAGAGAGGTGCGCTAACAGCGACAGGCAAACTGTCTAATTGGGTTTGGTTTTCAATGGTCTTGATCAATTCTAAAGATTTTTCAATATCAAAAGCATTAAAATTTGCTACGCGGCTGCCTTGCAGTTGAATATACAAATCAGAGTCTGTTTCAAAAAATGCTAATGATTTTTTATAATAGTTTTCAGCAGATTTGTGTTGCTTATTGAGCATGTACAAGTCAGCGATATTTACATAAGTTTTGCCTAGATTAATATTTTTATGATCATTTTGATCATAATATGTCACCACCTCAAACAAATCTTCAAGTGCAACTTTAGGATTGTCAAGTTGTCTTTGGCAAACCGCCATATTTACTTTAACCTTATAAGCATCTGCCTCTTGGTTAGTCGCTATACATATATTGAAACAACGTTCAAAATAATTATAAGCTTTTTGGTAGTCTTTTTTGAAAAAGAAAATTCTACCATATTGGTTTAGTAGATCTGTATAGGTTTGATTTAATGTATCTTTTGATTTTAAAACATCATAGGCTTTTTCTGCATACACTAAAGAACTATCTATATTTTTAGCTTCAAAATTTACGGATTGTTTATAAAATTCCTTAGCCTCGTTTTGTGCATTCACTGTTTTGCTGAATAATAATAGAATGGTAAAGACTATAAGAGGAAGTTTCATAGTTTAGGTAGAATCAATTTTTTTAAAACAGTGAAGCTAATTACGCTATAATATTCGAATAAAGAATTGTATATATTTTTTATTATTGCGAAAATGGCCTTTGAGTAAGGCTAGTGCTTTGTTTTTGAATGTTTTGCAAACTGTTTTTTGTTGCAAAAACTGATAGAAAAGTGAAATTTAAAAAAACCTTTAGGTAGTCTTTTCCTTTTTCTAAAATCAATTGATTCAGTAACTAATAAATATGAGGTGTTAAATCTGCGATTTTTTGTAATAAATTCTTGTGTTCAAATATTGAAATTATTAATTTCAACAAACCTATTAATGCCTCTCAAATAAAATCTAATCGACTTTTCTTATAAATCTTCTTCTCGTTCTATTATATGCAGAATTCTCCCATTCTGAGTCAAAACCATTCCAGAACACCCTGATTTTGGTGCCATTATCTTTGTAAATTAAAAGTGTTAATTCATCGAATTTAAAATACATATTATGGTTGACGCTTGTTGAATTGATGTACTTCGACTCTTCTTTTAGATGATCTTCTATGGTTTGGAATAACTCTAAAGCTTTTTCTTTTTCGAGATTTTTGAAAGCATAAGCTTTGTAGGCGATACCATCCTCACTCCATCTGGTGCCATAAAAACCTAACACCAATCCGTTTTGATTTTTTTGCTCACAGTTATAGACTAACGAGGTTAGTTCTCCCGATGAAGCTGCTGCCAGTGGGTCTATTTCGAACTTTACCAATTCCTCACTAACACCAAGAACTTTTGTAATCACAAAATCTTTTCCTTTATACAATGCGACTTCCTTACTAAATTCCTTAGCAAAATATAATCCTGAATTATTAACGATTTGCCCAAAACTTAAACTGAATACCAAAAATAGCCCGATGGTTAAAATTTTTTTCATCTTGAATTGTGTTGATTATTTTAAAGATGCAATTTAAACTTATTTTTTTAGTTACCAGTTGGTTACAAAACATTGATAAGTAATCGAGGGTTAGCGTTTTTGTTCTACTATAGCTTTATAGGCTTAATTTACTGCTAAACGCCTGTGTTTACTTTAAATAAAGACGTTTAGCAGTCATAAAAAATCAAAAAAAATTATTCTTTAATAATTTTAAATACACTAGTTTGATTTTCAGATTTTATTTTAATCATATAAATTGAATTTGGTAATTCATTTAAGTCAACTGAAATCTTTGAATTATTATAATATTTTTTAATTACAAGTTGACCTATAAGATTGTAAATCTCTAACTGCTGTATTGTGGTATTGTTAGAAATATTTAGGGTCGAGGTTACAGGATTTGGGTAATATTTTAAATCAAGAAAATCATTGTTTTCAACCCCTAATGTAATTAATACATTCACAGCAACGGGTTCGCTTCTACATAGCCCGTTATCATTAACTGCAAAGTAAGTGGTGTCATTTTCCAAAACAAAACTTGTAGATAATGGGTTCACATTTGCTAAGGCGTCCTCTAAAGTACTATACCAAAAGACATTAGTTGGACTTATAATGATGTCGCTTATGGTGCTATTTGAAGGAAAGGTTTGCTGCGCCTCTGCCATTGGACTTTCAATTGAATTCACGGTAATGGTCATTGTAGCTATTGTTGCACACTGCCCTGAACTTGGTGTAAAAGTATAAGTGGTTGTTTGAGTGTTATCAATACCTGGCGACCAAGTTCCAGTGATTCCATTGTTAGAAGTGGTTGGTAAATCAGCAATTGTTTCACCAGCACAAATAGCAGGAACTTGCGTAAATGTAGGTGTTCCGGTTGAGTCTGGTGGATTAACTGCTATTGTCATTGTTACAGTTTCTGCACATTGCCCGTCATTTGGTGTGAAAGTATAAGTCGTTGTAGACGTGTTATCAATAGTTGGTGACCAAGTTCCTGTGATTCCATTGTTAGAAGTTGTTGGCAAGTCAGCAATTGTTTCTCCGGCGCAAATAGCTGGAACCTGATTGAATGTAGGTGTTACATTTGGAACGACATTTATTGTTAATGTAGCTGTAGTTGCACATTGCCCAGCATCAGGCGTAAAAGTGTAAGTGGTTGTTTGAGTGTTATCAATATCTGGCGACCAGGTTCCTGTGATTCCATTGTTAGAAGTAGTCGGTAAATCGGCAATTGTTTCGCCAAAACAAATATCTGGAATATCTGTAAATGTTGGTGTTCCAGTTGAGTCAGTTGGATTCACGGCAATAGTCATAGTAGTTGTAGTGGCACATTGCCCAGCGTCAGGCGTAAAAGTGTAAGTCGTTGTGTTTGTGTTATCAATTTCTGGCGACCAAGTTCCAATGATTCCATTGTTAGAAGTTGTTGGCAAATCAGCAATTGTTTCCCCTGCACAAATAGCAGGAACTTGATCGAAAGTTGGCGTTACATTTGGATCAACAGTTATTGTTATTGTGGCTATAGTTGCACATTGCCCCGAATTTGGTGTAAAAGCATAAGTCGTTGTGGTCGTATTATCAATAGTTGGCGACCATATTCCGATGATTCCATTGTTAGAAGTTGTTGGTAAATCTGAAACTGTTTCTCCTGAGCAAATACTTGGAACTTGATCGAAGGTTGGCGTTACATTTGGATCAACAATTATTGTCATCGTCGCTGTTGTTGCACATTGTCCTGAATTTGGTGTAAAAGTATAAGTCGTTGTGTTTGTGTTATCAATTTCTGGCGACCAAGTTCCTGTAATTCCATTGTTAGAAGTTGTTGGTAAATCAGGAATTGTTTCCCCTGTACAAAATTCAGGAAATTGATTGAATGTTGGCGTTACATTTGAATCAACATTTATTGTTACCGTAGTTGTTGTTGCACATTGCCCGTCATTTGGTGTAAAAGTATAAGTCGTTGTGTTCGTGTTATCAATATCAGGCGTCCAAGTTCCTGTAATTCCGCTGTCTGAAGTTGTTGGTAAATCAGGAATTGTTTCGCCTTCACAAATATCAGAAACTTGACTAAATGTAGGTGTTACATTTGGATCAACAATTATCGTCATTGTAGCCGTATCTGCACATTGCCCAGCATCTGGCATAAAAGTATAAGTCGTTGTTGAAGTGTTGTCAATATCTGGAGACCAGGTTCCTGTAATTCCATTGTTTGAAGTCGTTGGTAAATCGGCAATTGTTTCTCCAGTACAAATATCTGGCACTTGAGTAAAGCTTGGTATATTCAGTGCGTCAACTGGATTAATTGTAATGGTTAAGGTTGTAGCAATTGCACATTCGCCATCGTTTGGTGTAAAAGTGTAAGTGGTTGTTTGGTTAGAATTTAGCTCTGGTGACCACGTACCACTTATTCCACCGATAGAAATTGTAGGCAATGGTGGAATCGTTTCTCCTTCACAGAAAATACTATTTATATCGAACTCTGGGATTGTACTAACGACATCGTGACCAGAAAATCCCCAGCCTTTATTTAAAACAAGATTATTGAGGGCGCTTATGGCATCTGCTTTATATTCTAAAAAAGTTGCGCCTAAAATTTTGTTATCTGGAGTGTTTGGATTGTCGCTCCAACCAATTAAAGTAAGCGAATAATTGTTACAGTCCAAGCCGGATTCATCTAACATACCATTGAGTTGGACATTATCATTTAAAGACCAGCTTCCTAAGTTTTTGTTGAAGTTGTAAGCTTTGGCAAACATATCTGTCATATCTGTAACATTTGCAGTATCCCAATTTTCGATAGAAGAACTTTCGCCATTGTTAAATTCATAAGTTTCTGGTAGGTCTGTTGCAAAAAAGGTGGTTTCACGTTTAAACATTTCAGACATATCAGTCACATTAGAAGTGTCCCAATTTCCGATATTTTGATCAAACACAACAGCAAACTTAAACATCCTTGACATATTTGAAACAC
This sequence comes from Psychroflexus aestuariivivens, assembly GCF_004010055.1. Lineage (GTDB taxonomy): Bacteria > Bacteroidota > Bacteroidia > Flavobacteriales > Flavobacteriaceae > Psychroflexus > Psychroflexus aestuariivivens. The sequence goes on along the minus strand of NZ_RQVT01000034.1, from coordinate 157,863 downwards.
TTGACGTATTCCAAGTGCCAATATCTTGGTTAAATAAGACAGCACCTCTAAACATTCCCTCCATGGTGGTTACATTTGATGTATCCCAATTTCCGATATTTTTGTTGAATTCTGATAGAAAACTAGAGTTGATATCTCCAAAAAACATTTCTGACATATCAGTAACATTACTCGTATTCCAATTCCCAATATTTCTATTGAAGCTACTTGTATTTTTAAACATTTTACTCATGTCAGTAACATTTGCGGTATTCCAACTTCCAATATTTTGATTGAAAAATCGGGCTTCTTCAAACATACTTGACATATCTGTAACATTGGATGTATCCCACTGGCTTAAGGCTTGATTGAAATAGAAACAGCCTTGAAACATTCCCGATAAATCAGTCACATTAGAAATGTCCCAAAAATTAATATTAAAAGCAGAATTGAAATTGAAATTGTTTAAAAACATGTTTTTTAAGCTTGTACAATTCGATAAATCTGGTAAATCTGTTGCATTTACATCTAGATTAGCATCGATAAATGCATCTTCCATGGTTTCCCACTGCACAGCTCCCCATTGGTTAACTTCAGACAAGCTAAAAAGGCTAAAGAATGGTATATTAATATACTTAAAACTTTTAAAATTTTCTGGTGCAATTGAAAGTGTAATGCTTGTTCCCGAAGGCAAGCCATTAATTGTAACATCAGGACCTTCAAAAGTACCCGACCCTGAAGCAGATGATGATGTGGACTGCCATGTGTAATTAACAACTCCAGAAGTAGTTGCTTCAAAATCTAAAGAATTGGAACTATCACCAATATTCCAGGTCGTTATGAAATCTTGTGCATTAGCATATAAAGTAAATAAAAGCATTAATGCGATTGTAAGTAGAGATTTTTTCATAATATATCAATTAAATAATTCGTTATAAACCATTAAATACAAATGGGTTATATATTAAAAATGCTATTGAGAATCTAAAAAGTTTTTAGCCTAATTTAGGATGGCTGGTTGTAGCTAAAACACAAATTCAACAATAAGTATATAAAGTTAACAAAAAAAAATCAAATTACATGTTAAATACTTTAATTTCAATCAGCTGTAAGTGAGTTTGATTATAAGCTTTTGATTCATAGAAAAAACAAAAAATTTATTGAACACGTTCAAAAAATGCCAATTGTAAAAAAATAGTTAAATTTGGAATTGATGATTCATAATTATTTGAATCTAACTCACAAAATATTTTCAAAATGAAAAAAAACATTATTTTCTTATTTGTAATCTTTTTGTTATCTACCTATTTTTCGATAGCTCAGGAATATGTAAATGAACCTCTTCTTGGCACGCAAGAAGTTGCAGTTGTTCCATTTGATTATCTTCAGGATGGTAACGAACAAAGTTTGGCAGATCTTGATTCAGGTTTTTTTTCCAGTTCAAATTCTGTAAAAAACTTTATAGAAGAAATTTCTTACGGTAAAGCCTCACTGAATGGTACGCTCTATCCTTACAGGACTGATCAGCCACCGCTTTTCGGAACGGGATACACAAACTGTTATCCATTAGACCAAGATATTATTAATCAACCAGATGTGGATTATAGCATTATAGATGGGATTATTCTTTTAGTTCATTCAAATACATCTGGATGTGGAGCAGGAGTGAGTTCTTTCAATAAACTGCCATTTAGCACTGTAGATGGCGATTTTGAATTCAGAAGAAGTGGGTTTAGAACTGATTTTTATTTTCCTTATGATTTTTCTAGAATTACCAGTAGTACAGTTGCTCATGAAATAATACATAGTTTTGGTGTGCCGTACCATTCTAATGCTTACATAAAAAATAACGGAGAATGGACGCTGCAAGGTTATGGAAATCTTTTTGATATTATGGGGCTTCGCTCGCAGGCTTCTCATCCTTGCAGTTTAACAAAGCAGCAAAAAGGATGGCTTACAGATAATGAAATTGAAAATGTATCGATTACAGGAACCTACAGATTACATGCATTGGAAAAAACATTACCCAATCAAACTCAAGCTTTAATAATTGATTTACCAAATGAGTTAGATATTCAACCTAATGACGCCACTATTTTCAATAAATTATATTTAGAATACAGAGGTTTAACAGGTTTTGATGACCGAACCAACAGAAATGTCCCTTTGTCTGATGGCTCTGTTCATACTGTCCAAAATCCGCATGGACTTTTAATTGTTGGAGCCGATTGTGAAACAAATAACGATTACTGCGTACCAGTCTTAATAGATACACATCCAGAACCTTTAGGAGATGTTGGAGCCAATTACGATCCTCACGAAGCGAGTGATGCTCAATTGAACTTAGGAGAAATCTATCAAGTAGAAAACAACAATATATCTATAGAAGTAGTCAATGTAGAAGAAGGCGAATATATTGATGTTCTAATTGATTTTACTCCACTTTCTATAGAAGAACATTCAGCATTAAGTGCGTTGAGTATTTATCCTAATCCTGCATCTAACTACATCTATATAGATGCTACTAAAGAATTTTCTTTTACGGTTAAATTATATGATATATTTGGTCAACATATTTCTTCTCATCATAATACAAACTCAATAAATACAAGTGAACTCAGCGACGGAATATATTTCCTTGAAATTGAAGATTCCAAATCAAACCAAAAAAAGGTAGAAAAAATTATTGTTAAAAAGTAAGATTAAGCAATTTTGATATTAAGCATTTAATTTAAAAAAAAGCATCCCACAAACCTGTAATTACGCAAGAGCTAGAGCGAAATCTAGAATCTTTTGCTTGTTTATTGGGATGTTACTAATAAATGCTTTTGCAATTTTCAATAAATATAGGTTATATTGAAAAAAATTAAAAACCTGCATTTTATTCTTAATGAAATACTTCTATATTTTAAACGACACAATAACTAACTCTTTTTTTATGCTAGTGCTAACTGCACTTTTATCCTTGATTGTTTTAGTCATTGTTTTTTATCAATTATTCGCCTTTTCTGAGTTCTTATGGGTAAAATTTATTTCACCAAAACCCTTTTACAGACATCTGTATTTTAGGAAACAGAAACTTCCCAGAGATCAGGCTTATATACTTAACACGCAATTTAGCTTTTATCAAAATCTTAAACCGAAGCAAAAGTTATATTTCGAACACCGTGTATCTAAGTTCATTAAGCAGCATAATTTTAAAGGTAGGTCAGGCTTTTATATCAATGATCAACAAATAGTCTTAATCGCTTCGACTGCAATTATGCTAACTTTTGGCTATAGGAACTACATGATAAAATCTTTAGAGCGTTTTATAATTTACCCAGATGTTTTTAAATCTAAAACTAATAAGGCATATCACAAAGGTGAATTTAATCCTGCTTACAAGGCTGTTGTTTTTTCTTGGAAGGATTTTTTAGAAGGTTACAATATTGACAATGATAATTTCAATCTTGGTATTCATGAAATTGTTCATGCAATACATTTTGATTTTTTAAAACCAGATAATGATTCTATAAGTGCAATAATATTTGAACATCATTACAAAAAAATAAAAAAATTAATTCAAACCAATACAACTTATAGACAAAACCTTGTCGCATCAAAATACCTTAGAAATTACGCATTTACAAACAATTTTGAGTTTATTGCTGTATTGATAGAATCTTTTTTTGAAACCCCACAAGAACTCAAAAATCAGTTTCCAGAGGTTTACTCCCATGTTAAGAAAATGCTGAATTTTGATTTTAATGGTTACTGATTTATTTAGCAATTTCTTCAACAACTGAAATGTACTTGCCAATTCGAGTGAATTATAAGCTTGCTATGAGTAAAATTTATACCGAGAATAGAAAGAAGATTCGAATTACAAAGTTCTTGATATAGCTAAAATTCAACTGTAAATTACTTTCCAATACAGGAATATAGTTTTCAGCTATAGCAGGGCTTTGAGGTATCGAGGTACAAAAAGGTACAGATTTTCGAGGTACAAAAAAAGTGTTGATTTAGAAATTAACATTTCAGGCTTTATAGGGCTTCCCAGAGTGTAACTTTCCTACATAGGAATTTGCAGGGATCAAAACGACAATCATATTTTTCAAAATAATTAATTAAGTGTTTGATTGATAGTGATTTAATAAATTAATTCAATTCATATTATTTGTTAAGCTTCGATATTAACATTTTTTGGAGGTACAAAATTGTTGAAAAATGAAAAATACAAACAAAATTCAGGTATTTTTCAAAAGCAAATCAAAACATCAATTTTTTCATTTTAAACTATATGTAAATACATATATTCTAATCTATTTTAACCTAATTATATCTAATAACATATAATTTAGTATATTTGACTTATTTTATATTTTAAAGCATATAATGAAACAATTGGCTGAGTTTGTTAAACAACGTAGAAAAGAAGTAAATCTTACACAAGAAGAATTTGCAGAACGCACAGGAGTGGCATTAACCGTTGTTCGTAAAATTGAGCAAGGAAAAACCAACCTAAACATGGATAAAGTAAATCTTGTACTGAACATGTTTGGGCATGAATTAGCGCCTGTAAGCTTAAAAGAATTAAAAGAATGAGGCAAGGACAAGTATTTTATAAAAATCGCTTAGCTGGTCTAATAACAGAAACAGACGAAGGTGAATATGTGTTTCAGTATGATGATGCTTACATTGAACATCATAAAAATGATTTTATCACTTTTACCATGCCTGTAAAACATAAGCCGTTTACCGATAAACGACTATTTCCTTTTTTTGAAGGTTTAATTCCTGAAGGTTGGTTATTGGATATTGCTTCTAAAAATTGGAAAATCAACAAAAACGACCGTATGGGATTGTTGTTGGCATGTTGCCGAAATTGTATTGGCGCAGTTCACGTAGAACCTTTAAATAATTACAATGAAAGCTAAATGTTTGTATTGCTACAAGCCTGTACAAAGTGGAAATGATTACCATGAAAAATGCTCTAATGAATTTTTTGGCACACCCAATCCACCAAAAATTGAATATGGACTGGAACAAATGAATGAGCTGGCAAAAAATATAGTAGAACGAAGTGTTGCAGTACCAGGTGTTCAACCTAAACTTTCCATGTCATTAATTCAGGAAACAAAAGAAAATATAAATACACGCTTAACAGTTGTTGGCGCTTTGGGCGGAAACTATATTTTTAAACCGCCATCCGATGAATTTCAAGAAATGCCCGAAAATGAGCATGTTACTATGCGTTTAGCAGAAGCATTTGGTATTCGGGTTGTGCCATCTTCTTTAATTCGCTTAAAGTCAGGTGAATTATCTTACATCACCAAACGAATTGATCGAACCACTACTGGTGAAAAAATACACATGTTAGACATGTTTCAAATTACAGAAGCATTCGATAAATACAGGAGTTCGATGGAAAGAGTAGGGAAGGCTATTGATGAATACGCCAGCAATACCTTACTAGATAAATCCTATTTCTTCGATTTAGCGCTCTTTTCTTTTGTTTCAGGGAATAACGATATGCATCTCAAAAACTTTTCAATGATAGAAAGCCCGATGGGTTGGGCTTTAGCCCCAGCTTACGATCTGCTAAACGTAGCTATTGTTTTTCCAGAAGACACAGAAGAATTAGCCTTAACTTTATCAGGCAAGAAAAAAAAGTTGAAACGAGAACATTTTGAACAATTAGGAGACAAACTAGCCTTGACACCAAAGCAAATACAAACCGCTTTTAAGCGAATGACCAAAAACAAGTCCAAAGCTGAAGAATGGATACATCAATCTTTCTTATCTGAGGAAATGAAAACGGCATATTTGGAGTTGATGAGTAAGCGACTTGCTCAATTGAATCTTTGATAACACCTATTTTTTAGCCCAAGTAGGAGTGGAGCTGCTACTTTTAACCTCTAAATCTGCTCAAATACCTTCTAAATTATTGATTGCAATGGTTTTTATGTTTAATATATTCTATTGATTCTTGGTGTATTTTCTGTTTCAAAATTTTCATTTGTTTCTAAAATAGACGTTTACTTCCCATTTATTAATTAAATATAACCCGTTGTGCATTTTGATTTAAAATAAAGAAAGTTGCTCATATCGTTGATAATCAGTAAATTTTTTAGCTACAAAACTTTAAACATTAACAACATAAATGTAATTTACGAAAGAATTTTTGAAGTATTACAAAAGATATCTAAACAACAATATTAATTTACCAGCGGCGACGTACAAAGCTGAGTGACATGGAGCTAATAAGTTTATCTTTAACCGATGAATATAGTTATAAATACTGAATAACTTACTTAGAAGACTTCCTTGAACTTTACTTCTAAAATTAAACGCAGTGTGTATAATCGAAGAAGATACAAGTTAGCAGATCATGTTGATAAAACAGGCTAAAGCTAGCTTCTTATTTTAAAGAATTTCAAGATTACTATATCATTGATAATATGTCTTTGGAAATATGTAAGCTCTCCCGAAACTCTCTTTCTAAAATATGCAAAGAACAAACCTATGCATATCCTGATAAAAATATTGTGCGTCTCATAGTTCAATATACTATGCTTATAAGCTTCATGCAATTCGTTCTGTAAATAGTGTATTCCAAAGTCTAGATTTGATCCCAGCATAAACTATTTAAAAGATATTTAAGCATAAATTAGAGACTGTACATTAATAGTAGATAAGGGATATTTGTGCACAGAAATACAGCTAAATCTATTTGAGAATTATAATATTAGATTAAACATTCCTATGAGAATTAATCAGAAAAACCATAAAAACAGCCTTAGATTTTAAAAAAAGGATAGTGATATTATACTTTCAGTTATGTGATCACGTGTAATTATGCTAAATCTTTTGCTAGATTTAAAACTAAAATATTATCTAAAATTACTTCACTTACAATAGTTTAATGTAAAAAAAAGTTTTTGATTAAAATATCAACCGCATTGAAATAATCTTCTGTAAATAATGTACTAGGCCTACTTAAAAATTAATTCCAGCTTCATTGTGTTTCTAATTTTAAGAGTTAAATTCTAAAATTTAGAAACATAAAAAATATAAAACATTAACTATCAACGTTTTAAAATCGGGCATTTAAATTGAAGTTGCGCAAATAAAATTATTCGCACTATGATTTCATCAATTTATCACAAACTAGGCATCAACCCCGCAATATTACTGATAATTCTACTTTCAGTAGAGCATGTTCAAGCGCAATATTCAAGTGTAAGTACAGTAGCTGCAGAAACAAATGTTAGTAATTCAGCAAATGCTGTGGATAGCGGTATTTTACCACCCGTTGACACTAGAGGAGATTTGACAACTTTTGCTACTTTGAATGCAACTAATGCTAATACTTCTTCTTCAATAAATCTAAAGTTTATTACAGATGTACCTGCATTTAGTACAACTTTTGTACGCATAAGCAACGGACCTACTTCTGCAAACCCAGGCTTATTAGATGTACTAGTCGCAGGATCTCTTGGTGCATCAGGCGAAATTATAACTCCTGTTGTGAATTTAAACCAAAGCATTTCTGTAACTGTTCTAGATGCTGTCGTTAGCGTTTTTTCTGGAAGTTCTTCAAATAATTTTGAAGGTGTAAATGCTACCAATGATATTAAAATTGTTCAAGATAATTTAGGTGATTTTTATATAGCGATATATAGTAGTCAAAGTTTTTCTAACCTTATTGTTTCCAATAACGGACCAGCGACAATCGATTTGAGCGAAAATTATAATTTTAATGTTCACGGTGCTTTTTACAGAGATAATTCTAATAATTGTAATACACCAAAATATACATCATGGGATGGAACGGGCTTAGCAAGTGTGAGTCTTTTAAATAGCCCTGCTAAAGATATCAGTAATTTTATCGATGGTGATTTTACCACTTTTTCAACTCTAAATACTGGTTTAATAGGTGTCGCTGCTACAGTCACACAAACAGTTTATCTGGAAGGTTTGTCGAATGCTTTAGATACTTATCATATTACACTCAAAGTACCGACAGGAGTTTTATCTATAGGTATAGCACAAAATATAACAATCGCAGCTTATGAAGGTAATGATCTTGTAGATAGTAAAACTCTATTTGAGTTGCTTGATATCAATATTTTAAATTTAGAAAATAATGAAAAGGTTAGTGTCTCTTATAATCCTGGTGGTGCCGTAGACAATATCAAAGTTAGCATTTCTTCATTAGTAGGAGTAAGTTTATTATCAGAATTACAACTTTATGAAATATCAAAAAATACGACGCTAGTTAGCACGGATTATGCCACGAATATAGCCTCAAACACAGCAACACTGAATGCGAGTCTAAACCATGATTCGTGCTTTGATTCGAAAGGTTTTGAATATAGTACCACCCCTAATTTTCTTGCAGGTACAGTAACTACGATAAATTCTGGTACAAGTTTTACGAGCACTTATTCTGAAAACATTTTAGGTTTAACACCTTCTACAACTTATTATTATCGCGCCAAAGCAAACTCGACCATAAATGGTAGTAGTATTGTTTTGTATGGTAATACCTATAGCTTTTTTACTGGAAGTATCACTTGGGATGGTAATGTTTGGAGTAATGTAACCGGACCAGATGCAACAGATTCTAGTAACGGTATTGCAACATTAAACGGTAATTACAACACAGACTTAAATGGAAGTCTAGCTGTTCATGACTTAACCATTAACGCTTCAAACATATTAACAGTTACTGGAAATAAACCATTAACTATTAGTGGAAGTCTCATAGGTCCCGCTGAAAGTGTTGACGCAAGTTCAGGTGAAATGATTTTCACAGGACAAGATAACATTGTCTTAGACGGCGATATTTTGATAGATCAGGATGGGGTTTCAGATAACAGTAATGGTCACCAAATTGATAAATTACAAGTAAGCACTTCTCCTGGTGCTGAATTACAGATACTTAATGAAGTTGAATTGATAACCAGTTTAGATTTAGGAACAGACGGAGTTTTAGCATTACAAGATAATGCAGAGCTCATATTTAACAGTGATGCTAGTGGTACCGCTATTTTAGCTCAAATTAATGGCACTTGTGTTGACACTAGAATCACGTATGGCTCTGATGCGGGCGTAACGGTTGAACGCTATATTCCTGCGGGCTCTACCGAAGGTGGTACTATTGCTGTAAGAGCTTACCGAATGCTAACATCGGCTGTAGATGCAGGAACAATTAATACCAATTGGCAAGAAGGTGATGTAGATAATCAATACAATACAGGCTCTAATTCTTTAGGGAATATAGAAGATTTTGGAACCCACATTACAGGCGGTAGTAATAGCCTAGGCTTCGACTATAATGCTACTGGTAATTCGAGTATATATAGTTATAACAATCAAACTCAAATCTGGAGTGCACTTAATAACACCAATGCAACAAACTTAAACGCGGGTGATCCTTATTATATCAATATTAGAGGTGATCGCACAGTTAATATGAGTACTAATGATCCTTCACCAATAAGTACGACTATAAGAACTAAAGGGACTTTAAAACTCTGTGATATTGATATAACGTCAGCTTCATTAGCTAGTGGCGATGATGAATTTAGCTTTTTCGGAAACCCTTATCAGGCCCCTGTTGACATGAACAAGGTATTAACAAACACAGGCACTAGTGAAATTAATCCGAATTATATTTGGGTTTGGGATCCAAACTTAGCGACTAAAGGTGCTTATGTTGTCGTAAATGTTGCTGATGATTCTAAAAGTAATCCGAGTAGTAATGCTAATCGATTTTTGCAAGCTGGTCAAGCCATATTTGTAGCAAATTCTTCGTCTGTTTCGGGTACACCCAACTTGAGTTTTGAAGAAAAAGACAAAAATATTGAAGAAGATAATATAAGCGTATTTTCTGTACCCTTTAATATCAATTCATATAATTTAAATATACAATTGAAAAATGGCTCAAACGTATTAGATGCCATATCAATAGATTTCAATAATTCCAATGATAATCTTGTGAATGATTTTGATGCCCGCAAGCTTGGAAATGCAGATGAAAATTTAGCCGTCATAAACGGGAACAATTTCCTATGTATCGAAAAAAGAGAACTACCTCTTGACCAGGAAGAAATAAGCTTGTATCTAGGCTCTCATAGATATAATAATTATCAATTTCACATTGATTGGGAAGTGATTCCCCAAACACAAGCTTTCTTAGTAGATGAATACCTCCAGACTTCAACTTTATTACAAAATGGTAGCAATACCATCAATTTTAGTGTTGATGATTTGATTCAGGAAAGCCTTGCTTCTAACAGATTCAAGCTAGTGTTTACTAATGATAATTTGAGTAGCAGTAATGAGAAAGATTTAATATTTAGTATGTATCCTAACCCTGTATATGATGGAAAATTAAATATTTCACAAGCTAACTTTTTAGGTGAAATCGAAGTCAGTATATATGATAGCATTGGTCAATTAATTCATTGTAAAACCTATGACACTGCAAGTGGAAATGCTACCATTAATTTGAATGAATTTGTATCAGGCATATATTTCGTAAAAGCGAAAACCGAAAAGGCCTTTTCATTAAAAAAAATAATTAAATATTAAACAAATAAAATATTATGAAAGTACATATTAAATACTTTGTATTCAGTTTTTGCTTATTAGGATTAATGTTTTCAACCTATGCGCAATTCCCAGCTAATATGCCTGGTACTCCTGAGCAAGACACAATAGACAATCCAGCTGCTCCAATAGATCAATTTATTATTTACATGATAATAGTAGGTAGCCTCTTTGCTTATCGAAAATTAAATAGTAAGGTCAAGGATTAAACGAATACCTTAGGCCTGGTGTTAAATTTCTTTTTAGTGTTTATAATCAACCTTTTTTTATTAAAATCAAGATGATGCTGTCTTATAGAGGGTAATAATTATTTAAGGCTAGAATGAGTTAATATTACTTTAAGTTTTTTTGCTAAATTTTAGTATAAAGAGATTTTAAAAGTACCACATTCAGATGATTGGAGATTTATAATATTTTTGAGTTAAATGTTATCAGCCACTTGAAAAAAGTCGGATATAAGTCACTAACAAAGTATTATCTGTCGGACTAAGTTAATGCCATTTAGGTCGACTAATTTAAAAAATTGATTTATAAAGGGTTAGAGACGTTATGTTTTACCCAACGAAACTAAAAGAAGTCGTTGATTATTTAGATGGTAAACTTGCTATACAATTGGTTAATATGCATAAACATTTTTAGCTGGTATCAGCATATTTTTTTGAATTACTGTCTTTTAATATAATTTTTATCGATGTTAGAAATTAACCTTAAATGTGTTCAATATCGCTTCTAACTTTGACTTCTAATAGCTCAAGGCTTCTCAGTATGGAACAAACTTCAGTATCACAACTTTCAAATAAATCGCAAGACTCAATTTTATTTATAAGCTCATAAATTTGGGCTAATCCAAGATCCAAGATACTTGTTTTAATTTTATGTAAAATACTTTTGACAAGGATTATATTCTTCTCTTTTATGGCTTTCTTTAAATTTGAGTTTGCCTCGTCAATCAATAAAAGAAAAGTTTCTAGTAGTTTCTTAATGAACTCAAGATCTCCTTGGGCAATTTTTTCTAATTTCTTAAAATCATAATTTATATTTAGGTTATTTTTATTCGCATCTTTCATACTTTGCTTGGTGTAAAAAAGATTAAGTTCTTTACAGCATTTAAAGATTAGATCTTCTTCTGAGCAGGGTTTTGTAATTATATTATTAATACCTATGCTTATATAAAAGTCTAAATCAGATTTGAATACATTAGCAGTAACAGCTATAATAGGAATTTTTAATTTTAATTTTTCTCTGATGATATTGGTACATTCAATGCCATCCATTACAGGCATTTGGATGTCCATTAAAATTAAATCGCAGTCTTTCCCTTCTTTTTTAATGAATTCCAAAGCATCCTCTCCATTTCTCTGTACAAACACTTTGGCTTTTTTTCTTTCAAGTTGTTTTTTAAAAATCAGGGCATTCATATCATTATCTTCAACAACTAAGATCTTTTGATTTTTAAGAATCGAAGGTCTATCGATCTTATGATTATCAGGGAGCTTTGATATAGACTTGGTGATAGTTATATCAAAACTAATTGTTGTGCCCTTATTTTTTTCTGAAGTGACTTTAATCTCTCCGCCCATTAATTCTATAAGCTTTTTTGATATTGGCATTCCAAGCCCAGTACCGCCAAATGTCTTATTCTCTATTGAAAATTCATTGAACATTCTCTTTAGAAAGTGTTTTTCCATGCCGACACCATCATCCTCAATTTGAAAACGGACATTATAGTGCTCATGGTTTTCATTAATGAGCTTTACCATTAGGGATACATAACCATTCTGAGTAAATTTCAATGCATTACTCAAAAAGTTGATCAGAATTTGCGAAATTTTTGTCGCATCAAATATGACGTTATCTTCAAGGTCTTCATCAAAGCTGAACTTATAAATATTATTTTTTTCTTTTGCCTGAAATTTTAATATTTGAAATGAATTGTGACATACCTCTTTAAGATCGATGACCTCTTTTTCAAAATGTAACTCACCTGCATTAATTTTTGCAAGATCCAAAACGTTGTTTACTAAGCTAAGCAGATAGTCAGAAGCTGATTTGGTCTGCTTTAAAAGATCATTTTGAATCAGAATGTCCTGTTCGTAGTTTATTAATTCATTGACGGTCCCGTTGATTACATTTAATGGAGTTCGCATTTCATGGCTCATATTAGCAAGAAACCTCTCTTTTTCTTTTGATTCTTTTTCAGCATTTTCTTTAGCCTTTTTAAGTTCTATTTCTATGTTCTTTTGGTAAGTGTTATCCAGGAACGCTGCTATCAGTCCTGTCTTTTTACCATCACTATCATATTTAGCTCCAGCACTCGTTAGAATATTTTTAACTTCTTTGTGTTTGGTTAAAGCTTCAATTTCAAAATTGATATTTTGATTAGGTTTCAGTTCATTAAATAACCTTCGAACTTCAGGTTCCTTTTCTTTTTCTAACAAAAATTCAAAAGAATTTTTGTTCTTAATCTCGCTTAAATGATATCCGAATAGCTTTGAGTGTGTTTCATTTATGTATTCAACATTAAATTCATTATCTACTTCTATAAGTCCAACTTCGACATTATCCAGCAAGGTCTTGTATTTGTTTTCTTGACGAACCAATTTTTCCTGATCTTCCTTCCTTAAATTGATATTGACTAATATTTGTGCAAAAAGGGCTAGCAGACTCCTCTCTTTTTTACTATAATTCCTTTTTGTTTTTACACTGTCAAAACCTATGAAGCCAATTAAATTGTCTTCATAGACCATCGGTAAAGTAATCAAGCTTTTTATTCCCTGAGATTTTAAGATAGTCTTCAAACTAAACTCTCCTCCTTCAGGAAGTAATTCTACATCTTCAACCAGAAATGGTAATCCTTTCTCATGTTGTTCTATCCAATCTGGAATATCAGCAGTAGGTATGAGTTGAAGATTATCTATTTCAGGTGAGATGCCTTCAGAACACCACTCAAAAGTGTTGGAGCATGTTTTTAATTCCTTGTCATATTCAAAGATATAAGATCGGTCGGCATCTACAAATGAACCTATTTCTTCTAATGATTTATTAATGTTCAATTCAATTTTATCCAGGTTGATATTAATATAAGTGTTTGCAATTTTTATCAATAGGTCCTGTATCTGTATTTCTTTTTTGACTTGACTTTCTACATACTTTTTTTCAGTTATATCTCGGCAGTTTAACGAAATTATTTTGCTTTTATGAAAATAAGTTTTATTGGCTTTTATTTCTAAATGAATCGGTTTTTCTGAAAGCGTATTTTCTATATAAGCTTCTGTAGAGACAGTAGTATCTATGTCGATGGATTCTAAAAAGGATTCTAGATCTCTTTGATCGATCAGTGTAAATTTTAATTCAAAAATGGATTTGCCTTCATAGTTATCACAACTCAGTTCTAACCATTCAAGTGCTACTTGATTACAATAAGTTAAATGGTTATTTTCCTCTAAGATGATAATAGCATCGGAGGTCTCATTGATCATCTTTTTAAAAAACCATAATTTATTCTCTTCTTCTTTGCTTTTTGTGATATCGATCGCTGTAGAAATTATGACAGAACTTGAATCATCAGAATTTTTGAGTAGTATTCTGCTATTTAAACTATTTTTATTTGTTTTAGTTGCAAATTCTTCATTTAAGAAATAATCCTTATTAAGATTATGCTTACCATTCAAACTAGATTGTGAAACCTCATTGATGATTGATTTATCCCCAAATGAAACAGAGTTTGATAATAAGCTAGTACCTTTTAAGTTTTCAACTTTTATTTCGACAGGTATGTTGTCAATTATCGTTCTTAGAAGCATTTTCTCATCCTCAAGCTCCTTCTCAATTCTTTGATTTTCATCAAGTCGTTTAGAATTCGATAAAGCCATTCCATAAAATTGAAATATCAAATTTAAATTTTGTTGAATATCCAACGAAAACTTTTCAGACTTTACAAATACAGCAAATCCATAACCTAAAAGCTTGTAGACATAATAATATTCATCATTATAGATAATGCAATCGTCAGGATAGGTTTCAAAATGCTTTTTTGTGGAGTCTTTTTTAAAATAATGAGATATATGATTTACCTCACTAGTTTGCGAAAGACTTTTAGGATTTACTGTTTTGGTGATGATCTTTTTGTTAGTCGTTAATATATATGCAGCTTCACAGTTTAATTTTTCAATATAAAAGCGAAGTGTTTTGTCCAGCAGCTCGTTTTCTGATAAATTGCAATTAATAGCTAATATTAGCTCAAGTAGAATTTCTTTATCATACATCTCATTTACCATCTTGATAGTATTAAAATTTCATTAAACGTTTAAATAAAACTTCATTTATTAATATTGATTTTATCTTTCTTTGCTAGGTAATATATAGTAGATACGCCTATATTCAGGATCTCAGCTACTTTTTTTATGTTATAATCATATCTTATTAAATGATCCTGAATAATTTCGTTATTATATTGTTCTAAGGTTCTCCTAGATAAATTTAAACCTTTTTTTGATTTACTTATCGATATATCAGAAGGCTCCACTTTAGCATTATCACAAAGCACACAGGCTAGTTCAACAATAGACTTCAACTCTCTTATGTTACCTGGATAACTATGTCCTTTCAACGTTGAAATCGCATTTTCAGAAAATACTGGTGTTTTTTGAGAGTTTTCTTTAGAGAATTCCTGAGCAAAATGGTAAGTCAATAACTCTATATCTTCAGGTTTTTCTCTTAGGGGTTTGAGATGTATTGGGAAGCCAAATATTCTGTAAAACAAGTCTTCTCTAAAATTACCCTGTTCGACTTCCTGTTTAAGATCTTTATGAGTTGCTGAAATGAGTTTAAAGTCCAAAGCTATCTCTTTAACACCTCCAATTCTTCTTATTTTACGCTCTTGTAGAGCCCGTAATAATTTGGACTGAAGTGGTAACTGGATTTCTGCTATTTCATCTAAAAAAAGAATTCCTTTATTAGCTTTTTCAAACAAACCTATTTTTTGCTGATCTGCACCTGTAAATGCACCCTTTTCATAACCAAAAAGCTCGCTTTCCAATATATCTGCAGGGACAGCAGACATATTGATTGAGACAAAATTGGTACTTATATTTTTATACTGTTGTGATATAGACTTTGCGATGAGCTCTTTTCCAGTTCCTGTTTCTCCAGTAATCAAAACATTTATGTTGGTCTTGCAGGCTTTTTTTACCAAAGTTTCAATACTTTCTTTTTCAGCCTTACTTCCAATAATTTCAACTGGATTTTCTTTATTTTTAAGTTTTGATTTTAGACTTTTGATTTCATTTTTAAGCTCTTTTTTTTCTTTGATGTGTTCTACCGACTTCAAGAGCTGGTCTTTTAGATTGTCATTTTTAATAACATAATCTCTTACTCCTATCTTGAGTAAATCCACTGCTGTTGAAATATCCTCCTGTCCACTTATGACTAATATATCTTGATGCGCGTTATTTTTAAGTATGCTCTCAGCTAATTGAACACCATTCATAATTGGCATTAAATAATCAATACAAACTAGATCAGTATCGCTGTCTATGCTTTTTAAAAGCTTGTTTGGGCAGTCAAATAGCACGACGTGATGGTCTTCATTCATCTTTAGGATGTATTCAATTCGCTTAGCAGACCAAGGATCATCATCAATTATATAGATAGTATATTTATACTTCATAAAAGGTATTAAATAGATAAACAATACTACGCAATATTAATTATAGTTGCAATATGTTTTTAATTTCAAGAATGAAATTCTAATATTTAGAAATACAAAATATTAAAAATACTGGTTATAAGTGATATATAAATTGGCATCTAAATTGAATAGAATGTTTTAAAAAATTATTATGAACATTTCTATTATCGATGATAGTGAATTAGCCCTTCATGTACATCATTTTATTTTGAAGACACATTTTAAAAATTGTGAAATCACAAAACATAAATGCCCTGAAACTTTTATTGACATGCTGTCTCAAGGAATGATTAAAGTCCCAGACCTGGTTTTTACTGATTATAATATGGGTAAACATAATGGTGTTGAGCTTTTGTCAAAAGTTGAAAAAGTAAAAAAAGAATTACAAATCGGAGACGATAAATTAAATTTTGTGATGGTATCGTCTGAAGCTAATCTTATGCAAATCTTCAACACCTGTAAATCTCCTTTACTAAAAGGGTATTTTCATAAGCCATTAAAACACAGTAATGTTGAAGGTCTTATGATATCACTCAGTCCAAAACCTCAAAAATTTCACATCACCAGTCATAATTTAAATCTAATTTACTCAATTATTTAGACTCATTTTAACTTTATCAAATTTTGATTTATAAAAAAATCAACGCTTTATCTTTCCATCATTAGATAATGTATCGAATTTGTCTTGATACTCATTTGTTATATAATACTGTAATAATTACCCGTTGTGTATTTTGATTTAAAATAAAGAAAGTTGCTCATGTCGCTGATAATCAGTAAATTTTTTTTAGCTATAAAACTTTAAACATTAACAACTTAAATGTAATTTACGAAAGAATTTTTGAAGTATTACAAAAGATATCAAAACAACAACTATTAATTTACCAGCGGCGACGTACAAAGCTGAGTAACTTGGAGCTAATAAGTTTATCTTTAACCGATGATTATAGTTATAAATACTGAATAACTTACTCAGAAGACTTCCTTAAAGCTTTACTTCTAAAATTGAACGTAGTGTGTGTAAACGAAGAAGACGCAAGTTAGCAGATCATATTGATAGAATCAGATTAAAGCTAGCTTCTCCTTTTAACCAATTTGAAGATTCCTAAATCATAAGCAGCATACCTTTAGAAGTATGTAAATTTTCACGAAGTTCTCGTTCTAAAATATGCAATGAACACACTTATGCATATCCTGATAAAGAATATTGTGCATCTCAAAGCTCAACTTACTACGATTATAAGCTTCATGCAATTTGTTCTGTAAATGGTGTATTCCAAAGTCTAGATTTGAGCCCAGCATTCGTACATGATATAAATCATTTCAAAGACATTAAAACACAAAATTAGAGATTGTACATTAATAGCAGGTAAGGGATATTTATCCGCAGTAATACAGCTTAATCTTTTGCTGGCTTAAAAATTAGAATAATATCTAAGATTACTTCACTTACAATTGTTCAATATATAAAAAAATTTGTTTTTGATAGAAATCAATAAAATTAAAATCAACATTATTTAAAATGCACAACGGGTTCCTAAACTTAAATTTACTCAATTCAAGTCTTTTTTATTTATGTGAATAAAAGCCTTGAAAATATCACTTTGTATTTAGCTAAAAACAACAGCAACAACAACGCAACAACGCCAACAATAAAAGCAATTAGCTAATTTTAAAACATGTAAAATTCAAGTATACAGTGTTTTAGAAAAGTTGTTGATTTTACAAAGAGGTTTTTTTTCAATTGAGCAACAAGAAAACAATAACAAAGCAACGAATTGCAACAAAGCGAAATTGAAGGTATTTTCAATGAATATTTTAATGCAAATAAACTGCATCTGTCAGTAAAGATTTATTTCATTTCTAAAAGAACTCCGATGTAAAAACTATTTTTGGAGAAGGTGGAGTTCGAGAAGTTAGAGGTAGACTATTAAGTTTAAAGGCGACAGCTGTGCAACTAAAATACAAAAACAGTAGTCAATAAAATGGTTTAAATTGTTTCCCTTAATTAAATTATTGAAATAAACTTAAAGTACTTAAAACAGCTAGTTTAATAGGAAGCCCACAATTCTTTATCATCTAAGAAAATAATCTCAGAGTATAAAGCAAAATTGAGTTACAAAAAGTATCACAAACCTTTGCTAAGAAACATAAAAAACATTTTTAAGTTTGAGGTAATCCTTTTATATTTAGTTCCAAAACAAACTTTTAAAAATATTAATCATGGAATTTAACAATAAGATTAAAGAAGAATTAGAAGCAAGAATTAAAGGGCTAGAGGATTTCATTGCAGAAAATGGTGTAGGCTCGAAACAACTGAGTAAAGCTAAAAAAGTACAGCGAGATGGAAATATAGTTTTATTTGTAGGTGGCTTAATCACAGCTGCAGGAATTGCTATTTGGGCAATGAACCGGAACAGCGATGATTAATATTGGATAACAAATAATTCGGTTGCATTTAAGCCAAAAGGTTAAGGATTTTTTGTCCTTAACAGTGATTTGCATACTCTTAGGCAAAAGTCACCTTTGCTATTCTAATTAAAGAGGCTTTACACTTATTTGCCAAAATCTATAATAATAAGAACCGACAGCCAGTCATTTGATCATCAGTGTAGAAAAATGATTGGCTGAAGAATGACTTTGAACAAAGGCGAGATTGATAGTATTTTCAATGAAGATTATAATTAAAATCAACTGGAGTACCATCTGTCATTAAAGACTTATTTCATCTCTAAAAGAAATCCGATGTAAAAACTATTTCTAGAGAAGGTGGAGTTCGAGTAGTTAGAGGTAGACTATTAATTTGAAAGGCGACAGCTGTGCAACTGAAATACAAAAGCTGTTAATTAATAAGATAGTTTTGAAATCTGACTTTAATTGAATAAAACAGATTACAATTGGACTTGAAATGAAAATAGTACGTCTTAGTATTAATTAATTCCCTTTTTGATGAAATTCAAAAAACTCAGAGATTTTGATAGTTATCCTGATTTATTCTCCAAAATCAGGATTTGTAATTTCTGAACTTTTTAAAGTTGGAAAATTCCTTAGCGAAGATATAGACGAGGGTTCCAAATGCATAGGCAAGAATGTCCCAATAGTCTGCCGTAAATCTTTCACTGATTAGTGGAAAAAGAACTTCTCCTAAAATCACCATTAATAAAAAATAGCCAAAAATATCTGTGTAGGGCAGAACTAAGTTTCTATTGTGTAAAAGAATTCTGCGTTCCCAAAGTACTGCATATAATATTAACGGCATAAGGACTGCAGGATCTAAATAATTATCTAGAAAAGCTATGTTTAATTGAACTCCAAGTTGAAGGAACTGATGTATCAAAAACAGCAATGCAGAAACAATTACTAAGATTAGGATTGGGCTTTCCTGTTTCATAATCCGACAACAAGAGTGATGAACATAAATATGAAAATGACAGGAGATAAGCTTAGAAATAAGATTAAAACAGGTAATTTTAAAATAAATAGAAGAATCTGAAGCACCAAGGGATGTTTAGGCGACGGACGCATCCAATCCTTAGCAAAGTAATACATCAAAGAGAGTAATGACTCTGTGTTTCTTTTTTCACCATTAAATATTTTATCAGTTGTCTTTTTCTTCTTCATCTTTCTATACTGTACTTTTTTGTTAATTAGAATTATCTAAAAATAGCAATTAATAATCAGAATAGTTCTATAAAAAACGCTGTATCATTCATGCTTCTGTTTTTTTTGAGCCACACGAATTTAAAGGTAAAAAACATTCTTTTATATTTAAAATCAAAACAACAGCAACAACAACGCAACAACGCCAACAACAAAAGCAATTAGCCAATTTTAAAACATGTAAGATTCAAGTATACAGTGTTTATAAAATTCATTTGTTTTAAATTGGAGGTTTTGTTTTCAATTGAGCAACAAGAAAAACACTTGTCTAGCAACGATTTGCAACAAAGTGAAATAATTTTGAAACACCATTCAATCTAAAACTAATTGAACCAGTGAATTGCTTAAACACATCAATTTTCAATATATTAGAGGCTCAAAAAACTAATCTTTCTACCAATAAACATAAAACTATGCTTTGGAATAAAAACAACAACTATACAGAAATACCTTATGAAAGAGAGTCTCAACTTGAAGATGCTGTAAACGAAGTAAAAGAAGCTTTATTTGGTTCAAACAGAATTTACCTTGATGATAAAAAGAAAATCGGAAAGAAAGGTGCAACAAACAATTTGCCAGATGGTTATTTAATAGATTTAACCGACACTAGAAACCCAAAACTATTTGTTGTTGAAAACGATTTGTCGAGTCACCAACACCTGAAACATATTGCTGTTCAAATTCTAGAATTTTCACTTTCATTTGAAACCAGCAAAGTGAAACTCAAAAACATCATTAAAGAAATGCTTCAAAAAAGACCAAAGGAATGGTCAAAGTGTGAAGCATTTGCGAAAAAGAATGGATTTGAAAATGTAGATTTTTTACTCGAATCTATAATTCATAAACAAGATGCATTCAACGCACTTTTAATTATTGATGAACTCGAAGAAGAATTGGAAACGGTATTGATTAGCAGATTCAAATTCCCCGTGGAAGTTACAACTTTAAAAAGGTACAAAAATCAAGATGGAGATATTCTTTATGAATTCCAACCCTTCTTAAATGAAGTGTCCGACGACACCGATAAAATTGATATTTCAGAAATTGATACCATTGTCGTTCCAGCTAGAGAAGACGGATTTAAAGAAGTCTTTCTAGATGAAAACTCTTGGTATGCCATTCGTCTAAATGCATCGATGATTCCAAAAATTAAATACGTGGCCGCCTATCAAACTGCACCGACTTCAGCCATTACTCACATCGCTGAAATCAAATCGATTGAACAATGGAAAGATACCAACAAATACATTTTGAAATTCACAGAAACTGCCGAAAAAATCAAAAAAATTCCATTAGGAAAGCTGAAAAATAAAGCGCCACAAAGCCCAAGATATTCATCAAGAAGTAGAATTTTAAACGCAGACTCACTAGATAGTGTGTTTTGAATCAGGCTTGTGCACAATATTTTTTAAAAAATTGAAATAAGGAGTCGTTTTATTTATCATGTTTTAGCTTAGTAGCATTTAGTAATCTATTGTAGATAAATAATCAATTAAAAATCAGGAATTATGTGTTTTCATACTTCACAAATCCAAACTGTCAAAAAACTTGAGAAACGATATAATGCTGATTTGAGTGATGAAAGCCAACGAGAGTTATTTGACATCCCACGATATCATATCAACGGATTTAGTCATTCTCAATTGTTGATTATTCCTCAAGAAAAGCCTAGTGTTTTGGCTGCAGCTACATGGGGTATCGCTCCAGAACACAAAACTGTTAGTGAACTAAAAGCATATTATAAAGAAGCCGTAAAATTTGGTGGTGGTCTGAATGCTAGAGCAGAGAAAGCTTTTTCACATTTCATATACAAACAATCTATTTTGGGTAAACGTTGCCTAATTCCTGTTACAGCTTTTTTTGAGCCACACGAATTTAAAGGTAAAAAATATCCTTTTGTAATTAAAAGAAAAACACCAACAGCAACAACGGCAACAACAACAGCAACAAACCTATCTTTAGCTGGTTTTTACACAAGAATACAAAACGTGGTGACGTTTACCATTTTAACTCAGGACGCTTCGCCTTTATTTGTAAAAATCCATAACAAAAAGAAAAGGCAACCCGTTATTTTATCTGACCAACAAGAAAAACAATGGCTAAGCAACGAGTTGCAACAAAGTGAAATTGAAGCTATTCTAAAAAATCATTTTGATGAAGACCAATTGGAATACTATCCAGTAAGTAAAGATTTGTTTCATCCAAAGGTGAATTCAGATGTAGAGACTATTTTAGAAAGAAAGACATATCCAAATTTAAGTTTTTAAGTATTCCTTACTTTCTCCTTAGAATGGATCTAGGAAACCATAAACCGACTGTTTTAGTATAATCTTTATAAGCTTTTCCAAAACGTTTAAGCATATTCTTTTCTTCAATAGGTCTTACAACTACATGCCAAAGTAAACCACCCAATATGGTGTAGATAAGAATATGGAAGGATTCAAAATAAATACTTATAGCTATACCTTGTCCCATTCCAGCAATAGCCATAGGATTTCTAACATATTTGTAAATACCATTAGTAACGAGTTGGTTGGTTTGGTCTGTTGGTAATGGTGTGCCATCACCATATTTAACCATAGCAAATGCGCTTGATAAACCTAAAACACTTGAAACAACAAATAAAACATAAGATGAAATTTCAAAACTGATTTTGTTGGTGGGTAGTAAATCAAAGCCATCAATAATTATCCAAGGAAACAACACTAAGCTAATTGACCAAAAACAAATAATTTGAAATACAGTTTTCAATCCATTTATAAGTTGGTTTTGTGATCTGGATTGCCTGAATAATTGAGATTGATTCACAAGAAATAAATTATATCCTAAACCAAGCATCATAATAGTTGTGGATAGAAAACCACCACCAGTTAATATCGATGCATTTAAACAATATAAACTGCCATAAGCAAATGCGCCTAAAATAATCCATTCTAAAGTTTTACTTTTTTTATAGGCTCTAAATAATGATAAACCCATAATCAAAACTAAATCTGGTATAAAAAAAGAATTGAACGCAACTTTTGGAATATTTGGAAACTGAAAAGCCATAAAAAAATCCTGACTAGTGTATAAGCCAACCCACCAAAGAGAAACCAGTGCTGCTTGAATTAAGTATGAAGTGCTTTTCAAAAGTTTAAGTTTTATTCAAAAATATGTTTTTTAAATATCGGTTCGAATTTTACGAGCATTAAAATGATAATTAATAATGGTCTTTATGCTAAAACTCTAATTAAATTTTTGTTGACTTGTTGACAATTCATCCTTAAAATTGAAAGTAAAAGTCAACAAGTCAACATTAAATCAGGCTTTTGAAATATTCTTTGTGGAGTGTGTAAACACGACCTTTCTTGTCCATCTCATTTATTTCAATAGTATTTTCAAAACCAGTATTTACTTTAAAGTAATATTTATAGGTAGTAGCATTGTTAGTTGGTAATAAATTCCACTTGTCTTTCAATATTTTAGTGATGGCTGAATTACTGATGAAAGATCTATTTTCTTGCATAAAATGTTTAATGTCTTTAAGCGCAAGTTTTACCGTTTCTTGCTCCGATAGTTCAATGTATTCGTATAAGACAGTTGCGAGTTCTTTTTCATCTATGTCGTAAGAATTTCTCACCACTCTTAACAGAGCTTCTGTTTTAATATCTTCTTTCTTAAACCACATTCTAGAGGAACAAGGGTATTCAATTTTTCGATTTTCTAGAAAGTATTTGATATATGGAATTTCTTGTTTTAATTTTTCATCGAAATCTTGAATATATTCATTAATTTCATTGATGTCGAGAACCCAAAACCTAATTTCATTCTTATCTACAACAATAAAATCATCAATATTGTTAGATGCTAAGATAATTTTACCAAAGAAATTCTCCTGTTTTTGATCCACACCTTTTTTCTCTCGTTGCTGTGTTTTTGATGTAGAAAGTTCTTTAATATAGTCTGTTTCTTCTCGTTTGTCAAATTTTGCTTCATCAACTGCAACAATCAATTTATTTATCCAGGCATCATTAAATCTACTTTTAAAATCTGCTTTTTTAATAATAGCTACATTGTTTTCAAACAACATTCGGAACCAATTTAAAAAAGTTGTTTTTCCAGTATTTCTTGTTAAACTTACTACGCAAAGGACAGGTAATAGTTGTGTTGGCTTTTGCCATAATAAGCTTAGGTAATCAATTCCCATTTCATAAAAAGAACCAAAGATGTGTTTCAATAATTTTTGTGTGTATGGAAATTCACCTTCTTTTATAGAACCACTTAATTCGTGATATTCATTGTAAAACCCTTTTACATCAGTTTTGTAGTTGCTATGGGAAGGATAGTTGATAAACCCATCGTATCGGTCAATTTTTTTGATAAAACCTTTACCTTTATCATCAATAATAGAAGATTTGTCCCATTTTGCTAAACGTTTAAAACTTTGACTTTCATTGTGAATGTCTGGCTCGTGTACAATCTTAAAATAAGTTGTTGCTACTCTTATGTACTTTTCTTTATTTTTCATTAATATTAAAATTTAGAATTGAACATTTTTCTATTTTATAATTCTCTTTGGTTAGTATTCTTACAATCACGCCATCACCGTGTTTATTTTCAATAAGTGCTTTATTGATTTTGTTTTTTAAACGAATTGTTGTTGGTTTAAAAACTTTTTTTTCATCATTGATAATAGTTTCGGCTAACTGATAAGCATTTTCAATTTCAAATCTGAAATGACCACTTAGGTTCTTATTCATTAAAACAGCTTGAAGAATTTTAATTATTTGTGTTAATCTGCTTATTAGTGAAATATCTCTGTCAATGAGTTTTATATCATTTGCATTTTCTGAATTTTGAAAGTCTATTTGATGGTTTTTTAATAATTCCATGTTGTACTGGTTTTTAAATAAACAATTTCTTTCTTTTCGTTATCGAAATAAGCTTGAGTTCCATCTGCTTTCATAGGAGCATTTTTTACCAACTCATACCTATTTCTAAATTGAGCCATCAATTTTTTAAAGTCTCCTTTGGTTAATGGTTTATTGTCTTTATGAGTAAATAGACTTTTTAATGTATCAGTAGCTACGTTGGCAAGAGCAGCATTTCCAATTCCAGCCAAATTAATTGTCTCCTTGTTTTGATTTTTAGCAATACTAGGTTTTGATAACCCCTTGTCTTTTTTCACTTCTAGTTGTTTGTTTCTTTGGAAGTGTGCTTTTACTCGACACGTATTGGAGCAATATTTTTGAATTTTTCTTCTGCGTGGTAGATATTCTTTTGAACAATATGCACACGTATAGGTGTAATTTTCCATGATTTTTCGTTAAATGAACGTTTGTTTTACGGTTAATGCGAGAAATTCAAAGCATTAAGCTTTGAATTTGTTTTTTCTAATATATTCGTCTGCTTTGTTTTGAA
Organism: Psychroflexus aestuariivivens; assembly: GCF_004010055.1. GTDB lineage: Bacteria > Bacteroidota > Bacteroidia > Flavobacteriales > Flavobacteriaceae > Psychroflexus > Psychroflexus aestuariivivens. Next base: position 132,530 of record NZ_RQVT01000034.1, on the reverse strand, counting down.
TATCCTGATTGGTATCAACGTTGCCATTGCGCAACCAATCTATAATATCGGCTTTGAAGAAGTATAGCCGTTTACCTTTTTTGGTATGGGGAATTTTACGTTTATGAACCAGTCCGTAAATACCAGAAGGTTTCATGTCTAGAAAATCGGCAATTCCTTCTACATCAAAATGTTCTTTAGAAATCGCTTTTTCATTAACTGTTTTTGGAGTTGTAATAAACTCACCTGTTTCATTTTCGAACTTCACCTGGATGTCTTCTACAGGGTGTAGCTCACCGTTTTGGGTTTGAATAAATAGTTTAGTTTTCATATCAATAGTTTTTTGTTTACACTGCGAAACTACTTTGATATGTTTTGTTTTATACTATCGATTGGTAAGTGATTGGTAAGAGATTATTTGAATTTAAGATTTTAAATTGCTGTAATTTAGTGGGTTATAAGTTTTAAAATAGTAAAAAAAATCAAATTATTATTCATTTTTAGAACGAACATGTTTTCTTAGATGTCCAATGGCTTTAAAAAAGCTACTTAATTTAAGTTTTTTAAGGACTCTTTCTAGATCTTTAAGAGTATTAATACCTTTTCTGAGATTTCATTTACAATAGAAGAAAAAATGGTATTATCATAAGCGTTTTTGTAAAACATATCTGTATAATCTTCAATTGAAATTAAAAGATTTAACTTTATAAACTCAGTTTTGGGAAGGTTTATTTTTAGATAATTGATAGCCATGAAAGCCTTCAGGATTAGTTATCGTTTTTTATTCAATGAATCTAATAATGCTTGAGTATTTTCTTATTCTACTCTGTAATCTTTCTTTTTATTATCAGTCAATATAGACTTAAGATAAACTTTATCACTTAATTTCTTTTTTAGAATGAATTTTTCTCTTTAAAGTTACTAAGGAATTATGAAAGCTACTTAATTGAAGACTTATAAAAACTTTTTTTAGATTTTTAAGAGTTTGAATTTCTTCTTCTGATATTTCATTTATCACTAAAGAATAAATGGTAGTATCATCAGCGTTTTTGTAAAACATATCTATATCATCTTCAATTGAAATTAAAAGATTTAACCTTATAAACTCAGTTTTGGGAAGTTTTATTTTTAGATGATTCATAACCATGAAAGCCTTCAGGATTAGTCTTTTATCGTTTTTAGTCAATGAATCTAATAAGGCTTTAGTTTTTTCTTTTTTTATTCCGTAATCTTTCTTTATTTTCTTTTTATCATCAGTCAATATAGGCTTAGGGTAATGTTTATCTCTTAATTTTTTTCTAGATTGGGATATTTTGATTTTATATTTTGAAGTGTAAATTCTTTGTAATCATTAAAATCATACATATATTGATATACATTTGAGTTGTTGTCAGCGTTGATACTGATATTTGTTAAAGCGTGAGCTGTACCAATATTTTCGATTAACTTTTCAAAGCTTGTTTTAACATTGTTGCTTTCAAAATAATCTTTTATTTCATTTTCTAAAACTAATTCTATCTGTCTAAGGGTATCACCTAAATAATTATTTCTTTTTTCTAGAAAAATTTTAAATATAGTTTCTAAATTCTTTTCTTTAATATATTCTTTTGACCTTGAATGTAATAGGTTACTAATCTTGTTAAATACAACAGAAAACCTAAGCTCTTTGTCTTTGCCAGTTTGAAATTGTTTAATAACTGATTCCTTTTTTTTCTGAAAACTCACCATCGTAAGTACTCTTGAATTTATCTATCATTTTCATTTGTATTCAATTTAATTTTATCTAAAGTATTGTTTTTCATGTTGTCAGTAAGCTTAGCGTAAATCATTGTTGTTGAAATATTTTTATGTCCTAGCATTTTAGAAAGCGTAAATAGATCCGTTCCGCCCTCAAGCTGTAACACTGCATAAGTATGTCTGAAAGTATGCATTCCAATTTCTTTATTAATTTCTGCATCTTTTTTCCATTTTTTCAACATTCGAAATGCTTTATGGTAAGAGATATTAAAAATTTCCCCTTTCTTTCGATCAGGGCTTTGTTTTTTCAGAATTTCATAGGCATCTTTTGAAATTGGATTGCTTGTATATTTTTCACCTTTTGTGTGAAATGAATTTATAACATAATTACCAGAATTATCTTTTGTGAAATCTTTCCATTTTATTTTTCTTGCTTCTACGAAACGGAAACCTGTATATGCACAAAAAAAGCAGATATATTTTACTGAATTATCTTTAATAGGTGTTTTCCATAACTTAGTTAAATCATCTTCAGTTAAATATGCTCTTATTTTCGATCTACTTTTTACATTTTTAATTCCTTTGGTTAAATCGCTTATTAAAATGTCATCTTCATAAGCGGTGTTTATAACTGATAAAAGATTTTTAAAATAGGTGGCGACTGTGGCTGATGATAATTTTTGCTTAGTTTTTAAACTTTTTACCCTAAGTAAGTAGTTTTTGAAACCTTCAATATGTTTTTTAGATAATGCTTTGGTATAAATTATTTTTGCATAATCTTTATAGTAATTAAAACCAGCAAGCCAAGATTGATAATTCGATTTTGAATTCTCACCATATTTTAAATCTATTAACTCCTTATAATAGTCTACGAAATTGATGTTTAATTCAACATTCTTTTTAAATCCGTACTCTTCATTATATATACTTAAACTCCTGCTTTCTTTTATTTTCTCAGCAACTTGAAGTGTTGACTTATTATGAGATTTTTCTTTTGCGTTTTTAGGTTTTTTAAAAATATGCATTTTCAAAAACTCTCTTCTAGTCTCTTTCCCTTTATTATTTATAATCGCTGGGTAAAAGTCTAAATATAGACTTAGCCTATCTTTGCTAATCGGCTTTTCTCTAAGTGTGACTTTAATCGCCATTATCTGAGGTTTTTAAAGATTAAATCTACTAATTTCTTTGGAACAATAACATGTTTTCCTTTTTGTTTTTTAGGTACTTTGTATTCTTTAAGTTTATTAAATACAAAGGATTTGGTTAGGTTAAACTCTTGATGGATTTCTGAAATTGTGTATATATCTTCTTCATCAAAAGTATTACTGCGTTCTGTTTCCTTTATATCAAAAGTGATTAAATTTTCAACATCCTGTCTTTTGATTCTTGTCAGTCTTTTGTTGATGTTATAGGCTTTTAAATTACCTGAACGAATCATATTATAAATTGTCCTATTCGACACATTTAAAAATTCAGCAGCTTCATTTACAGAAATTACATCGTTAATAGATTCACCATTATTTAGCTTATTATCGTTAGTGATTTCACCCTTAGTTTCGCTCTTAATTTCGCCAAATCCATGTGCTGAATTTTTACGATTTGATTTCACTAAATTAGGTTTTCTTCTTTTCGATTTATTTTTTCTTTTCGATTTCAAATCCTCTTTTTCAAGTTTAGCTTTCTCAATTTTCTCATCTCTAGCCCTTTGTTTGTAGGCTCTCTGAGCACATTTCAAAGAACAATATTTTGTTTTAGTTGTTTTAGCAATAAACTCAGAATAACAAAATTGGCAGACTTTTTTGACTCTTAAATTTGATGACATAATGTTGATTTTAATAATTTCTCCAATAATTTCACCGTTAGAGATATCACCGGTGATATCTCTTTTAAGCGAAATAAGTTACATGAGAAGAAATAAGGGAAATAGAAGTAACTAGATGTAACGAAGTGCTTCAAGTGAACTTTTCTCCCCAAGTAAAAATAATTCACACCCTATTTTTCGTCTCGAGGTACAAATAGGTACAAAAAAGTCGAAAAATAAAGCAATTTAACAAAGTGAGAGTAATTATAAAAAACTTAAAACACTGTTTACCAGTGTTTTATTTTGTTTTGTTTTGACTTGTTTTGTTGGTTTACTTCCCAATACAGAAATTAGCAAAAATATTGCCTAAAAGCTCATCGTTAGTGACTTCGCCTGTAATTTCACTAAAATGATAAAGCGCTTGGCGGATATCGATGGCGAGTAAATCTGTGCTGAGGTTTTGATTCATGCCTTCTTGCACTTTGTTAATTTCTTCCAATGCCAAAAGCAAAGCGTTGTAATGTCTGGAATTGGTCACAATGCTGTCGTTGTTGCGCAACGCACCATCATCCACAAAACTCAAAAGTTGATTTTGAAGTTCATCGATGCCAGTTTTCTGTTTGGCAGAAATAAAACGTAAATCGGATAAGTCGTTTTGCAATGTTTGTTGGGTAGTTTCTGAAAGTAAATCAGCTTTATTACCGAGCAAAATAAAAGGACGATGTGGGAAATTTGTTTTGAGCTGGTTCACATCAGATTTGACACGATTCCATTCTTCAGCGAGCAATTTACCTTGCTTATCAAAAAGTTTTGGTGTGTCGATTAATTTGATGATGACTTGTGATTGTTCTATTTTTTCAAAAGTTCGTTTGATGCCCAAACCTTCGATGGTGTCTTCAGTTTCACGAATCCCAGCGGTATCGATAAATCGAAAACCGATGCCACCGATGGAAATTTCATCTTCAATCGTATCACGCGTTGTACCAGCAATATCGCTTACAATAGCACGCTCTTCGTTTAGCAAAGCATTCAATAGAGTAGATTTGCCAACATTCGGTTCGCCGACAATCGCGACAGGAATACCGTTTTTGATTACGTTTCCAACCGCAAAAGAATCGATGAGGCGAGATAAAACCTTTTGAATTTTTAAAATTAAAGCTTGAAATTGCTCTCGATTGGCAAATTCAACATCTTCTTCAGAAAAATCGAGTTCCAATTCCATTAGCGAAGCAAAATCCAACAATTCTTGTCGCAATTTTTGAATTTGATTGGTGAAACCACCACGCATTTGTTGCATCGCCAATTGGTGACTTGCTGCGTTATCACTGGCGATGAGGTCAGCCACAGCTTCGGCTTGACTCAAATCCATTTTACCATTTAGAAAAGCACGTAAAGTGAACTCGCCAGCTTCTGCAGAACGGCAACCTTTTTGAATAAGCAGTTGAATGATTTCCTTTTGAATAAACGCACTGCCATGACAAGAAATTTCTACCGTTGGTTCGCCTGTGTAAGATTTTGAGCCGCGGAAAACACTGATCAAAACTTCGTCTATAATACGTTGGTCGTTAACAATCTGACCAAGTTGCAAAGTATGACTGTCTTGGTCTAAAATCGTTACGCCTTTTTTAGATTTGAAAATTGGCGAACAAATTTCCAAAGCTTGTGGACCGCTCACACGGATAATGGCAATAGCGCCACTTCCGGAAGCAGTGGCGAGGGCAACAATGGTATCATCTTTTATCATGCTGCAAATTTACAGAAGAATTCCTAAACGATTATAAAATTTAGATTTAGTGTTAAAATTTTACGGTTGCATTCATTTTTTGAGTTTAGGTTTGCCATGAATTAATGAATTCAAGACAAGATTATTCACTTTTCAATGAGCTGAAAACTAAAAATATTTCAATAAAATCGTAACATTTTAAGATTTGAATCGTCTTATTTGTAAAATAGGATCATGGAAGTTTATCAAAATAACGCATTACGAGAAGACAGACAATTGTTGTTGTTAACCCATTTATCCCAGCTTTTATCGCTGTTTACTGGATTTGGAGGCATAATTGCGCCATTGATTTTATGGTTGACTCAGCGGGATAAAATTGAACTCATGGATGAGCAGGGCAAAGAAATTATGAATTTCCAAATCAGTATGTTTATTTACGCCATTTTGTGTATTCCTTTTGTTTTTATCCTCATCGGAATTTTACCCTTGATAGCGATTTGTTTATTGACCATTATTTTCCCCATTATTAATGCTGTGAAAGTCAATAATGGTGAACAACCGCATTATCCTTTATGTATTAAATTTATTCGCTAAGTCTAGGTTTTAAAATTTTAAACTAGAAAAATAAAGGCATCTTAAATTGAGGTTCATAACCTTGTTTTATTAAATCTGGATATAAAAATTTATGATGTGCTGCACCGTAAATTATAATGATTTTTTTATGTTCAGAATTTTCTATCATTTCGATGAGATGGTCATTTCGAATTGTTTGTAAAAAATCATAGCTATTTCCTGTGGTTTCACAATCGTATTCTTCCATAAAAGGCGTGTCAAAATCACAATCTTCAAGTTTTATGTCGCCATATTCTTTTTCATAAGACGCAACTAATTGATTTAGGCTCATGTCGGCATTGATGTCTGTAAGCGTATCTATACCAACATTTTCTGTTGTTTGATGTACAAATTTTTCCTTTTTGAAATATTTTGGAATGGATTTATTATCTGGATCCAGATAGCCTTTTTCAGAAAACATTTGTAAACCGACAACTTTCCTGAATTTTCTCACCAACGTATCCACAGTTAAGCTGTCTGTATTGTCATCTAGAGAAAGACCTTCATAATACATTTTATAACCTTTGGCTTTTAAAGACAGGACAGAATCTTTGATGTTTTTATAATATTCCGGCTCGTGAATATGCACCATAGAAAAAGCAACGATAGAAGCCTTGGTATCTTCATTATAATATTCATAGGCCTTCATTTTGTTAGGGTGAATGATGTTGAATATCATTCTTCCACATGAAGTTGCACTCAATATAAAGCATAAAGCTAAAAACGATAAAAATACTTTTTTCATATCTGATTTGAATATTATAGATTTCAAACTAGCTATTTCACATAATTTGAAATAATTAAATTCAATGATATCAATAAATATTTTAAAATGAATTTAATAATCGATTTTTTTTTACTAAAATTGACTTATGTTATCAGTAAAATTTTTAGAATGAATGGCAGTTTAGACCAGTTTAAAGCCAGCTTAGCGAGACGTCAAAATCGCTTGGATAAACACGCCCGTCAATTTAAAGATAAAAACCTGAACACGTCTAAACAAAGTCAGACTGCTTTACCTAAGTTTACTAAATCTCAAATAGAAACAGTCAATCAAAAAATACGCAAACGGCAATCTCAAGAATCCAAGCGTCAACGACTGGTTTATGTTTTGAGTTTTTGTATTGTCCTCGTTATTTTAGGTGTGGTTTATGTGTTTTCTTTTGTATATTGAGGCAAATTTCAATGTTATATGAAGTCAAATATATTGCTTGTCATCGCTTTTTTGGGAACTGTTTTTTGTAGTTTAGCTCAAGACCAAAGCCAATTCGAATATCAATCTTCAGGACTGAGCTCTTTCGTAGTCACTGATGTTAATGACAAACCAGCAAGTCAACTTTTTTCTGAAACTAAACATTGGATTTCTGAACAAAAGAAAACTTATCAATTTGAAGTTATTGATGAGGTCGGAGATAAAATTATTCAACTTTCTGGTGAAGCCAAAGATGTGATTATTTACAAAAATTATACTTCCAATTTGAAATTCAATTTGGAAATTGCTTTTAAAAATAATCGCTATAAATTTGAAATCAGCGACTTACAATATGAATATTACAACAGTTATTACGACCTTCCAAATATAAACAATCCCAATCAGCCAGAGTTAGAAAGGCATTTTGAAAACGCTAAAATCGATTTGCCAGAATTCTTTAATAAGTTGAACAAAAGCCTGAAAAAAAGCATGGACAAACAGTCAAAGCTTGGCGGTTGGTAAGTAGAATTCAAATTTTTTATGAATTCTACTTAATGCAATTTTATTTTTCAATCAATTCTTGTCTGTTTTCTCCTTCAAATATTTTAAATACAAAGTTTCTACTTTTGCTCTTGCCCAAGGCGTTCGGCGTAAAAATTTCAAACTGGATTTTATAGACGGATCATTTTGAAAAGACCGAATATTAATTTTTTCACCTAAAACTTCCCAACCATAATAAGCATGCAATTCTTCAAGAATTTGAGCCAATTTTACGCCATGCAGAGGATTATTTATTTGCGAACTCAAAATATATTATTTTTTAGAAGACGGCCTAGATTTGCCTGTGTTTCTACGACCTTTTCGTTGAGGATTGATGGGTTCTGTCGAAGCATTTGGGTCAGGTTCAAAACCAGGTAAAATTTCAACAGGAATTTTATTTCCAGTCAGTTTTTCAATGGATTTCATGAAAGTAGTTTCATCTGCACTCACCAAAGATATCGCCAATCCACTTGCGCCAGCTCTTCCAGTTCGACCAATCCTGTGAACATAATCTTCTGAGATATTCGGTATTTCAAAGTTGACTACATAAGGCAGTAACGGAATATCCAAACCTCTGGATGCAATATCAGTAGCAACCAAAACACGAATATTTCCATTTTTGAAACCGCTCAATGATTTGGTTCGCGCAGCCTGACTTTTATTACCATGAATGGCTGCAGAAGAAATTCCAGCCGCGCTCATTTTTTTAACCAATTTGTTGGCGCCGTGCTTGGTTCTGGTAAACACCAAAACCTGAGACCAGTTGCCTTCACTGATTAATTTGATAATTAAGTCTGTTTTCTTTGGTCTAGCTACACGATATACTTTTTGTTCGATAGCATCGACGGTAGAGTTTTCGGGAGTGGCTTCAACCAAAACTGGCGAATGCATAAATTCATTGGCAAGACGTTTAATTTCTTTTGAAAAAGTAGCAGAAAACAATAGGTTTTGACGCTTTTTTGGCATCAGCGCCATAATTTTCTTTAGATCATGCAAAAAACCCATGTCCAACATTCGGTCGGCTTCATCCAAAACAAGAATTTCAATTTTGGCTAAAGACAACAAGCCCTGATTGTTTAAATCTAGTAGTCGACCTGGCGTAGCAATGAGAATGTCGATGCCACTTTTTATTTTTGAAACTTGTGATTTTTGATTAACACCACCAAAAATAACGGTGGATTTAATATCTAAAAACTGACTATAATCTTTTACATTTTGATGAACTTGTGCCGCAAGTTCTCGTGTTGGTGTCAAAACTAATGCACGAATCGGACGATTTCGTAAAGATTTGTTTTGATCTAAAAGCTGCAACATTGGCAATGTAAAACCTGCAGTTTTTCCAGTTCCGGTTTGCGCAGAAGCAAGAACATCTTTTTGTGCTAATATTTCTGGAATGGCTTTTTCTTGAATTGGGGTTGGGTTGTCGTAACCCTGACTGTTGACCGCTTTGATTAAAGCTTCAGACAGTCCTAATGATTTAAATGACATATAAATTGTTTATGAAATGACAATTTAAATTTGAGTCATTTCCTAATTAATTTGCAAATGTAAGCTTAAATTGAAGACCTTGGTCATAAATGTTAAAAATGCTATTTGCAGCTGATTTATTATGCTATTTTTGAAGTTAGTAAAAATTTGTTTTACAGAAAATTTATACATAATGATGACTACAAATGATGTGCTGAGACGATTGCGTTTTATTCTTGATTATAGCGATTCACAAATGATAAACATATTTTCTTTATCAGAAAAAACGGTGAGTAGGGCAGAAGTGAGTGCCTGGATGAAACAAGAAGAAGATGATGATTTTAAAGTCCTTGAAGATAGAGATTTAGCGATTTTTCTCAATGGTTTGATTATAGAGAAGCGTGGACTTCGAGATGGAAAAGCACCAGAACCTGAAAAATACTTGAATAATAATGACGTTTTGAAAAAACTAAAAATCGCTTTTCAACTTAAAACAGACGATATTATTGAAATTTATAAATCTGCAGGAAAAAAGCTCAGTCCTCACGAGTTAAGTGCTTTTCTACGCAAACCGACTCAACCACAGTATCGTGAATTGATGGATCAATATTTAAGGAATTTCCTAAGTGGGCTACAAGTCAAGAAAAAAAGCTAATTTGTAGCTTTCATTTATGCTTTTGCCAATTTTGCTCCAAAATAAGCCATTGGAAGATAAGCTAAAACCAAATCAATCACAGAAAACCACATAGGAGATGGTAACATATAAATGTTGGCAATACCACCAACCATAAAGAAAACACCGATAATCATAGCGATTAGTTTTTTGCGACTTCCAGCAACTAAAGCAGCTATAAATGCACCGACAAATGTGCCTAAAGCATGCGCTAAAAATGGAAATAGAAAATGTTTGGTTTCGAACAAAGGCATCGCTTAAGCTAAACTTTCCATATTTGTCATATCGACACCTTCAGGTGGTGCAATTACCGAAGGGCCGAGTATCACAAGTCCCATATTTACTGCACTGCCTATAATAAGACCAAGAACGATTGCTAAAATATTTCTTAGAATTTTCATTTTAAAATTTTTTTAAGAATAGTGCAAGTTAGTTTTTTTTGCTATTCTATTAAAACTTATATACTTCAAAAATCTATTTTGAATTCAATACGATTTCTTATAAAATTAAAGATATATTCAATTATTTCGTTAAACCTAAATTAAAGCCTTAATATTTTTTTGATTTGGCTTGATTAATAATTAATTTAGAAATAAAACATAATAAAATGAAAACTCTTAAATTTAAAAATAACGATAAATTAGACACTATTGGTTTAGGTACTTGGAAGTCTGAACCAGGCGAAGTTAAAAACGCTGTTATTACAGCCTTAAAAGCAGGATATCGTCACATAGACTGTGCTCCAGTTTACGGAAATGAAGAAGAAGTTGGTGATGGTATTAAAGCTGTTTTGGATGAAGGAGAAATCAAAAGAGAAGACATTTGGGTGACTTCTAAATTGTGGAATAATGCTCACAAAAAAGAAGATGTCAAACCAGCTCTAGAGAAAACTTTAAAAGATTTACAGCTAGATTATATTGATTTGTACCTGATGCATTGGCCAGTCGCTTTTAAACCAGATGTTGAAGGTTTTCCAGAATCTGATGATGGCTTTCTGTCTTTAGAAGAAGTTCCAATTTCTGAAACTTGGGAAGCTATGGTAGGTACGAAAAATGCTGGATTAACAAAACATGTTGGTGTATCCAATTTTAGCCAGAAAAAACTTAAATCACTATTATCTGAAACTAACCATAATCCAGAAATGAATCAGGTGGAAATGCATCCATATTTACACCAATCTGTTCTGGTTGAATTTTGTCAGTCCAATGACATACACCTCACAGCTTATTCACCTTTAGGAAGTCAAGACCGAACTGAAGAGATGAAAGCTGAAAATGAACCAACGCTTTTGGATAATGATATTGTAAAAACTATTGCTGAAAAGCACGGATTTACTGCAGCTCAAGTTCTAATTGCTTTTCATCAACAAAGAGATATTGCTACAATTCCAAAATCTACAACAGATTCTCGAATTAAAGAAAATCTAGAAAGTCAGAATTTGAAATTAGATGGAGATGATATGAAACATTTAAAATCTTTAGATAAGCATTTCAGATATGTTGATGGTAAATTTTTTGAAACTTCTGATGATAAATACAGCAATATTTTTGATGAATAATTTTAGTAAATATTGAAAAAGCAAAAACCGGAATTTTTATAAAAATTGCGGTTTTATTTTTTTTTAAAATCAGTTAATTTAGCCGTGAACGCTTTCACCTTTTTCAAATGATTTTAAAATCTTAGCTTCATAATCCAACAATTCAGACCACTTTTCATTAACAATTTTTTCATCATGATATTTTCTTGCAAAACCTAAAAACATAGTATAGTGATTGGCTTCACTAATCATTAGTTTTCGATAAAATTTTCTGAGTTTTTCGTCTTTAAGGTTTTCAGAAAGCAAACGAAAACGTTCGCAACTTCGCGCTTCTATCAAAGCGGCGTAAAGCAATCTGTGAACTAACTGCACTTCTCGACTACCGCCTTTTGGGAAAAATTTTATCAACTCCACGACGTAAAAATCTCTACGATCTCTACCTAAAACGATATTGCGGTCTTTTAGCAAATCATGCACCATTTTGAAGTGACTCATTTCTTCCTGAACTAATTCGTTCATAGCTGTTACAAGCTCTGTATATTCAGGAAAAGACACAATAAGTGAAATAGCTGTGGAAGCTGCTTTTTGTTCACACCAGGCATGATCGATAAGGATATCTTCTATATTTTTTTCTGCAATATTCACCCATCTCGGATCGGTTGGCAATTTTAATCCTAACATATTTTTTAAATTTCTAAATCAAATGCTTTTCTAAGCAATTCTACATTTGGATTGATTTCTTTTAGCTTTTCATATTTTTCGCGGTCTGTAAATACAAATTTTTTCTCCTTAGCTTTATTGACTTTTATATCGATACTTATTTCTGTATTTTTCAGTTTGTTTTTCAAAAACCGCATCAAATCACCTTGATTTTGTTCTATATCCAATCGCATGGTATCGTTCGGCAATTCTATCTTGATGACGTCTTTGCCTTCTAATTTTGGCTTACCTGTCATCATTGTCGAGGCTAAAATTTTCAAGCCTTTTTTTTCCAAAACTTCAACATATTCGTGCCAGGCATTTGTCAAAGCTTCTTCGGTAAAACTGTGATCCAGTTGTTCTTCTTCAGGCTGATTTTTTTGAAGTTCTTCTTTAATTTTTTTCTTTTCACGAATACTTTTTAAAGTTAAACCACCAACTTTTTTTGATTTAATCTCTGGCTTGGGTTTTGGCTTTTCTTCTATATCCGATTTCGAATTTTCAGAAACGTAATTTTCAGCTTGTGTTTCTTTTTCTCTTTTAGATGTTTCCGTTTTTGGTTCTGAAACTAAAGCAGAATTATCAGCACTTTTTTCTTGAGAAGATGTTCCTGTTTTGGTTTTTTCAGTTGAAGACGTTTTATTTGAAGGCGTCTTTTGAGATTTAGGGCTTAATATGTTGAATTCAGGCTTTTTTTTTTGAGCTGAATTTTCGTCAGTTAAAGATGCTAATTTCATCAAGCATAATTCAACATGTAAACGCTGATTTTGGCTCAATTTATAATTGAAATCGCAAGTATTAGCCAGTTCAATACCATCAAGTAAAAATTGATAATTAGTCGCTTGAGATTGTTCAAAATATTTTGTTTTTGTGCGCTCACCAACTTCAAGTAGCTCAATTGTATTTTGGTTTTTGCAAACCAATAAATCTCTAAAATGTGACGCTAAACCACTGATGAAATGTTGGCCATCGAAACCTTTTGCCAAAATTTCATTGAAATACACCAAAACTTCAGGAATGTTGTTTTCCAAAAGCAAGTCTGTCGTTTTGAAAAACGTTTCATAATCCAGAACATTTAGGTTTTCTGTTACTGCTTCTCTTGTTAGGTTTTTTCCTGAAAAACTAACAACGCGATCATAAGTAGAAAGTGCGTCACGCATAGCGCCATCTGCTTTTTGAGCAATGATATGAAGTGCATCATCATCAGCGTCAACACCTTCCTGTTTTGCTATTTTAGATAAATGTTCTTTAATATCTGTAACCGTAATTCTTTTAAAATCAAAAATTTGACAACGCGATAAAATCGTAGGAATAATTTTGTGCTTTTCAGTTGTTGCCAAAATAAAAATAGCATGTTTTGGAGGTTCTTCCAAGGTTTTTAAAAACGCATTGAAAGCCGCCTGAGACAACATGTGAACCTCATCTATAATATAGACTTTGTACTTTCCAGTCTGAGGAGGAATACGAACCTGATCGGTTAAGTTTCTGATATCGTCCACAGAATTATTTGAAGCTGCATCCAATTCAAAAATATTGAAAGCAAAATCTGTAGACGCATCTTGAGTTGCATCTTGATTTATTTTTTTTGCTAAAATTCTAGCGCAGGATGTTTTCCCAACACCTCTAGGTCCGGTAAATAGCAGAGCTTGCGCCAGGTGATCGTTATCAATTGCATTTAGAAGTGTATTGGTAATGGCTTTTTGGCCAACCACATCTTCAAAGGTTTCAGGTCTGTATTTTCTAGCAGAGACAACAAAATGTTCCATAGCACAAATATAGTTTTCTCAGTTTTAAGGTGCAAGAGAATTGTGTTTGGAAAAATGCGTGTTTTTATAAAAATGAAATTTAGACTGCAGCATTTATTTTTTCACGGGCAACTTCCTGATCTTGTTTGTCAGCAGTTGGCTCTTCTTGTAAATTCTCTGCTTTAGGATGGTATTTTAAACTGGCGTAAATCGGAAAATGGTCAGAACCGATAGAAGGTAAAACTTTAATTTTATTCAACAAAAAATCATCACTGTGAAAGAGATGGTCTAGAGGCCAACGCAATAGTGAATATTTTGCATGAAAGGTGCTGAAATTACCTCGACCGACACGAGGATCTAACAATTTGCTTATTTTTCTAAATAATTTTGTACTGTTCGACCAGGCCACATCGTTCAAATCTCCAAATACAATGGTTGGACGGTCACTTTTTCGAGCTTTTTTACCGACAATTAGCAATTCAGCATCACGGTTTGTTGAAGTTTCCGCTTCTGTTGGACTTGGGGGTTTTGGATGCAAACAGAATAATTTTATTGATTTTCCACAGTCTAAAATTAAATCGGTTTCTATAGAAGGTATGTTTTTACTTACCAGGTATTTAATTTGTAAATTCTTAGTTTTCAATTTTGAATAAAAATGCATTCCGTAAAGATTGTCCTGAGGAATTTTCGTGAGATGAGGGTAGTCTTTTTCTAAAGGCTTTAATGCCTTTTGCCATTTCTCGTCACTTTCTAAAGTCAGTAAAACATCAGGCTTATATTTTTGGACCAATTGAATTAATTTGTCATAATTAGTATTATCCATCAATACATTGCTAGCCATGAGTGAAATAGAATTTCCATTTTCACCATTGGATTTTAAAACTTCTTTAGGGTAAAAAATCGAGTAAGGGAGAACTTTATAAGTATGAAAACTTAAACTTATTAAAACTAAAATCGTGGTAACAGTAGATAAATTCATTGAAAAATCCAATACAATAAATCCCAGTGCAGAGGCTATAAAAGTTAAAACCCAAAGTTGAAGTTTAGGGAAATCAAATATACGAACGGTCCAATGGTTGATATCGAATAAAGTAATAAATGCTGCGAAAAACATCAATATTTGAAAACTTATTAAAAGTATTTCTAAAAGCATTTACTTGTCGTTTTTAGCAATAATCCAAATAGCATGAACAATACCAGGTACAAAACCTAAAATTGTCAATAAAATATTGAGCCAGAAGGCACCGCGAATTCCTACAGTAAAAAAAACACCTAAAGGTGGAAGTATAATTGCAAAAATGATTCTAAGAATACTCATTTCTTTTATTTTTAGATTTATTTACTTCAAATTTAAAATAAAATACATAGATTTTTAGATGAAGTTCAAATAAAAATGTAAATAATTGTTTTTAATAAAAAAAATTAACGCAAAAGCAAAGTATTGCTTTTGCGTTAATGAAATTTGTTTCAGAATTCAGTTTCGATTTAAATATTTGTCATGTCTTCAGGGTTAACCCATTCGTCGAATTCTTCGGCTGTGGTATAGCCTAAATTTATGGCTTCTTCTCTTAAAGTCGTTCCATTTTTGTGTGCTGTGTTAGCGATTTCAGCGGCTTTATAATAACCGATTTTTGTATTTAAAGCCGTAACAAGCATCAGTGAATTTTTCAGAAGTTCATCGATTCTCGATTGATTTGGCTCAATACCATTGACGCAATTTTCATCAAAAGAAACACATGCATCGCCTAGTAATTCTGCAGATTGAAGCACATTAGCTGCCATCACAGGTTTGAAAACATTCAGTTCAAATTGACCTTGCATTCCGCCAACGCCAATGGCAACATCATTCCCCATGACTTGTGCACAAACCATAGTTAAAGCTTCGCATTGAGTTGGATTGACTTTTCCTGGCATAATCGATGAACCTGGTTCGTTTGCAGGAATGTTTATTTCTCCAATTCCACTTCTTGGTCCTGATGATAACATTCTTATGTCATTTCCTATTTTGTTTAGTGAAACAGCCAATTGTTTCAAAGCGCCGTGAGTTTCCACCAAAGCATCGTGAGCTGCTAAAGCTTCAAATTTATTTTCCGCAGAAACAAACGGGAGTTTTGTGAAATCAGCGATATATTGAGCGACTTTTTCCGCATAACCGTCTGGTGTGTTTAATCCTGTACCAACTGCAGTTCCGCCAAGTGCGAGTTCTTGCAAATGTGGTAAAGTGTTGTCAAGCGCTTTCAAACCGTGATTAAGTTGTGAAACGTAACCGCTAAATTCTTGACCCAATGTCAAAGGTGTGGCGTCCATAAAATGTGTACGTCCTATTTTTACAACTTTTTCAAAAGCTTTAGCCTTTTCATTCAACGCATCTCGCAATTGTTTGACGCCAGGAATTGTAACTTCTACAATTTTCTTGTAAATCGCAATGTGCATGCCAGTAGGGAAGGTGTCGTTGGAAGATTGGGATTTGTTGACATCATCATTTGGAGAAACAAACTTTTCACCTTCACCTAAAGTTTTGCCTTGCAATTGGTGAATGCGATTGGAAATGACTTCGTTCACATTCATATTACTTTGTGTGCCAGAGCCAGTTTGCCAAATGACTAAAGGAAACTGGTCGTCGTGTTTCCCTTCCAAAATTTCATCACAAACTTTGGCAATCAGGTCGCGTTTTTCTTCTTCCAAAACGCCTAATTCTGCATTGGTAAACGCTGCTGCTTTTTTGAGATAGGCGAAACCGTAAATAATTTCTTTAGGCATTGAGCCTGAAGGTCCTATTTTGAAATTATTTCTAGACCGTTCAGTTTGTGCTGCCCACAATTTTTCTGAAGGGACTTTAACGTCTCCAATCGTATCTTTTTCTATTCTATAAGACATGTGATTTAGTTTTTTTGTTTCACAAATTTAAAAATTTATCCCCCAGATTTCTAATTATTGAAAAATATCAGCAATTATTTTTAAATTTTTGCCCGTGAATTTCAATCTTTACATATCTTTGTATTAAATAAAAATTTATACCGATGTTTGAATTTGATCAATACTTAGGCTTTTTGGCATTTTTACTAATCTTAACGATTGGTTTTTGGTTACTAATTTTTTTAACCGCAATCATCCCATATTGGATTGGCGGTTCTTTGATAGAAAGATTGAAAGAAATCAAAGAAAATAAAAAGAAAGATAAGGAAGAAGCATAAGCTTTACTTTTATATCATAGAAAAAACGGCTATTCATAAATTTGAATAGCCGTTTTTGTGTTGAATAAGTTGAAAAACAATTCTGTTGTATTGCTTAGTTACACTATATTTGAATTTATTTTTTTACGAGTTGATAATTATTCACTAACACTGATGCCGAAATTTGAAGTGTTCTTTCTAACTCTCTAATCATATCAACAGTTAATTTCTTTTTTCGATTTAAAATTTCGGATACTCGGCTTTTGCCTCCGATTATTCCAATCAAATCTTTTTGGCGTAAATTCAATTCTTCCATTCGGATTTTAATCGCTTCAATCGGATCTGGAGCTTCTATCGGGTAATGCTCGTTTTCATAATTTTCTAGCATCAAAGAAAGAATCTCTGCTTCGTCGCCTTCTCTCGTGTCAATCGGAGCATCAAAAATCACTTCCAAACGTTCAAGAGCGTTATGGTAATCTTCTTCGGTTTTAATAGGTTTTAAATTCATAATCAGTTTTCTTAAATTTTATCAGCGTCTATTTTATCATATTCCTCATGCGTTCCTATAAATCTAACAAACGCCCATTGTTTCTCATAATTAAATTTTACGACGAGTCGGTATGAATTGCCTTTAATATTGAAAACGACTCGACTATTTTTAAGAATACTTGCAGTAACGTAAGTTTGCTTAATATCGTTTGGTGAAAACCATTTAGAACTTCTAGCCGTTTCATACCAAGTTTTTAGATATTGTTCAGCGTCAGCATGTTTTAGCCAAAATTCACGTAGCGTACTTTTTGCAATTATTCGGTTCATTAATCAAATTATGCAACAAATATACAATAAGTTCTCTAATATAGAACTATTAAAAATCTGACTTTACATTAAAAGAATAATCGATCTATCTAAAAACATAGGTTTTTTCTTGCCCGTTTTGAGCTAAAAATGTCACATTCAATGTTGTGTTTTCGCTTTTATTTTTAAGGATATTTTCAACGTCTTCAATATTGTAAACTTTTTCATCATTAATTTTGGTAATCATTAATCCAGCAATATTTTCGTTGGTAAAACTTTTTGGTAATACCTTGCTAATCAATACTCCGTGGTTAGTGCCAAAAACTTTTTTGATGCTTTCGTCTGCATTTGTGACTTCTAAACCGATTTCTTCGATTTTGTAAGTTTTAAAAATATCGAGTTTAACTTGTGTGGATTTCAATTTTCCATTTCTATAATAATTGACTTCAACGGTTTCACCAGGGTTTTTGGAGCTTAAATATCCAACCATGTCAGAAAATTTTCTGATGTCGATGTTGTCAATTTCTGTGATAATATCACCTTCTTTCAATCCTGCTTGTTCTGCACCACTGTCGGTTTCTACATTTGCAATATAAAATCCTTGTGAACGGGTAACGTCTAGCTTTTCAGCATTTTCGCTATTCAAATCTGTTCCACGAACGCCTAAAACTGCTTTTCTTACATCTCCATATTCAATTAAATCTTCAACAATTTTTTTGGCGTTATTACTAGGAATTGCAAAGGAATATCCTATAAAAGAACCAGTTTGAGAAGTAATTGCAGTATTGATACCTATTAATTCTCCACGAGTATTTACTAAAGCGCCACCACTATTTCCAGGATTTACAGCTGCATCGGTTTGAATAAATGACTGGAATCTTGAGTCATCTTGATCCAAATCTCTTGCTTTAGCACTAACGATTCCAGCGGTTACGGTTGATGTTAAATTGAAAGGATTGCCGACTGCCAAAACCCATTCGCCTAGATTGACTTGGTCGGAATCTCCAAAAGTTAAATACTCCAAATCCGAAGCTTCTATTTTCAATAAGGCAATGTCATTTTCTGGCGCTGTGCCCAAAATTTCTGCGACATAAGTTTTGTTATTGTTGAGTGTTACTTGAATTTCCGATGCACCTTCTATCACATGATTATTGGTTACAATCAATCCGTCTGGGCTTACTATAACGCCAGAACCAGCGCCACGGATGGCTTTTTGAGTTTCGCCGCCACTACCAAAATAATATTCAAAAGGCGTTCTGGCATAGCGTCTGGTTGTAACATTTTTTACGTGAACTACACTATTTACAGTTTTCTCAGCAGCTTCTGTAAAATCTAATTCTGATGTTGTGTTCGTTTTAGTAAAGTTTGCGACTTGTTGAGTTTGGTTAGGTATTTCAGTTTGCCAAGGTAATTCTGTAGCAGTGTCGTTTAACTCTTCAAAAAAAAGCTTGTAACCGCCAAGACTAACCAATCCAGCAATAAGGGCTACGGTAAATAATTGAATGTTTTTTTTCATATTTCTGTTATTTTTATCTAATTTAATTTTTTTGATTTTCAATAAATAATTTTTAACCTTGTTTTAACCGACAATTTAAGCTGATTAAAAACCTTATATTTGTGAACTTGAAAATTATATAATGAATTTGCATTTTTACAAATATCAAGGTACAGGTAACGATTTTGTCATTATTGATAATCGTCAAAATATATTCAAAAAAGATACCAAACTCATTAACCACATTTGTAGTAGAAGGTTTGGAGTTGGTGCGGATGGTTTAATTTTACTTGAAGATTCAAAAGATGAAAATCTTGATTTTAAAATGGTTTACTATAATTCAGATGGTCGCGAAAGTACTATGTGCGGTAATGGTGGTCGCTGTATAGTTGCTTTTGCAAAACGACTCAACATCATTGAAAATCATGTCAATTTTGAAGCAATTGATGGACTTCATCAAGCTGAAATTAAAGAAGATTTAGTCAATTTAAAAATGGCAGATGTTCCATTGGTGAACATTGGACGTAATGCTACATTTTTGGATACTGGTTCACCGCATCATATAGAATTTGTTAAGAATTTAAATGAGTTCAATGTAAAGGAGCAGGGCAGAAGAATCAGAAATTTAGAAAATTATTCTGCGATTGGCGGCGCAAATGTGAATTTTGTTGAAATTTCTGAAGACTCACTTCATGTTAGAACTTACGAACGCGGTGTAGAAGACGAAACCTGGTCTTGCGGAACTGGCGTTACTGCTGCAGCCATCGCTGCAAAAATGTCAGACCGTGTTAGCGACATGCCAGTGAAAGTAATTACAAAAGGAGGTCAGCTGAACGTGAATTTTGAATTGAAACCTCCTAATGGTTGTCAAAATATATGGCTAAAAGGTCCAGCAACATTTGTTTTTGAAGGCGAAATATCATGCTAACACTGAAATCTGAACATATCTTGCTACGTGCTTTAGAATCTGATGATTTAGATTTTTTAGAATTGGTAGAAAACGATGAGAAATTTTGGCATCTTAGCGATACAATTCAGCCTTTTTCTAGAGAAGTTCTTGCAGCATATTTAGCAAACTCTCATCGCGATATTTTTGAAATGAAGCAAATGCGAATGGTTATTGCGTTGCACAACAAGCAGCCAATTGGTTTTATAGATTTATACGATTTCGATCCTAAAAATAAACGTGCAGGATTGGGAGTTTTAATTGTAGAAGATTTTCAATCCAAAGGTTATGGCAAACAAGCTTTGGACTTGATGATTAATTATTGTTTTACCGTGTTAGATTTACATCAAATTTATGCGTCAATCACCGAAAATAACGAGAAAAGCTTAAAACTCTTCAAACAATTTGATTTTGAAATTATCGGTCTGAAGAAAGATTGGACTTTTACCCAAGGGCAGTTTAACAATGAATATTTATTACAAAGAATAAAAAATGTACATTAAAAAAATACTATTTGCTATAGTAATCATCGGTTTGGTGGTTATGGGATTTATAAGCTACAATATCTACCAAGTGATATTTTCACCAAACACAGATTTTGAAACTGAAACCAAATCAGTGTTCATAAAAACTGATAGTAATTTTCAGGATGTAATCAATATATTGAATCCCTATCTAAAAGATACCGATGATTTTATTACCGTTGCAGAAAAAAAATCCTACCAACATAATATAAGAGCTGGTCATTTTGTTTTGAAAAATGGAATGAATAATAACGAAATCGTAAATACTTTGCGATCCACCAACGTGCCAATCAAGGTCAGTTTTAATAATCAACATAGACTCGAGGATTTGGCAGGTAGAATAGCAGAACAAATAGAACCAGACAGTTTGACTTTGTTAAAAACAATGGCGGATTCTACATTTTTAGCTCGAGAAGATGTTTCTGTTATTGAAAGTTTAAAGTTTTATATTCCAAATACATATGAGTTTTATTGGAATACTTCAGCTGAAAAATTTCGTGAAAAAATGTTGAGTAGTTATGATGCATTTTGGAATGATAATCGGCTTTCCAAACTCAAAGATATCGGTCTTTCAAAAACAGAAGTTATGTCTCTGGCTGCAATTGTGCAAAAGGAAACTGCTAAAGTAGAAGAGCGCAAGCGTGTTGCAGGTGTTTACATGAATAGGTTGAATCGTGGGATGAAACTTCAGGCTGACCCAACCGTTATATTTGCTATTCAGAATGCAAATCAAGATTTTGAAACGCCTATAAAGCGGGTTTTATATAAAGATTTGGAGTTGGATTCTCCTTACAACACTTATAAAAATAAAGGCTTGCCGCCAGGTTTGATCGCCATGCCAGACATTTCTTCAATTGATGCGGTTTTGAATTATGAAAAGCATGATTATCTGTACTTTGCAGCAGATGTAGATAGACCAGGCTATCATAAATTTGCAAAAACATTAGCGCAACATAATCGTAATGCTAAGCTTTATCAGAATTGGGTGAATAAAAATAAAATTTATCGTTAATTCTTAAATTATACAAAAAGCCCGCAAAATTAAAAGTTAAGCGGGCTTTGCTTTGGTATGTTTAAAATTAAAATGTACTAAGCTTCAACTTTTTCATACATTTTCTCTCTTTGTTCTTTAATTTTAGGATCAGACATATATTCATCAAAATTTGAAAATTTGTCTATAATTCCATTCGGTGTCAATTCAATGACTCGATTACCAACTGTTTGTGCAAATTGGTGATCGTGTGTAGTGAGTAGAATATTTCCTTTGAAATTTTTCAAAGAATTGTTGAACGCCGTAATTGTTTCTAAATCTAGGTGATTTGTTGGT
Organism: Psychroflexus aestuariivivens; assembly: GCF_004010055.1. GTDB lineage: Bacteria > Bacteroidota > Bacteroidia > Flavobacteriales > Flavobacteriaceae > Psychroflexus > Psychroflexus aestuariivivens. Next base: position 110,565 of record NZ_RQVT01000034.1, on the reverse strand, counting down.
TCATCCAAGATAAGGACATTGGCTCGCATCATCATCATTCGACTGACCATACATCTCACTTTTTCACCTCCGGAAAGAACATCGCAGGTTTTTAAAGCTTCATCTCCGCTAAACAACATTTTTCCTAAAAAACCTCTTATGTGAACTTCCTCACGCTCTTCTTCAGTTTTTGCCCATTGTCTCAACCAATCTACGAGTGATAATTTGCTCTCAAAATATTCACTATTGTCGTTAGGTAAATACGATTGGTTTGTGGTTACGCCCCATTTGTAGCTTCCTTTGTCAGCTTCCATCTTTCCATTTATTATTTCATAAAAAGCGGTTGTAGCTCTGGAATCTTTAGAATAAAAAACAACTTTATCGTCTTTATTCAAATTGATATCAACATTGCTGAACAAGATTTCACCATCGATGCTAGCTTCTAGATTTTCAGTATGCAAAATCTGATCTCCAGCCTCGCGTTCTTTTTCAAAAATAATAGCTGGATAACGGCGGTTGGAAGGCTTTATATTTTGAAAATCTAATTTTTCTAACATCTTTTTTCTAGATGTTGCCTGTTTAGATTTTGCTACGTTTGCACTAAACCTTTCTATAAATTGTTGTAGTTCTTTCTTTTTTTCTTCAGCTTTTTTGTTTTGCTGAGCGCGTTGTTTAGCAGCGAGTTGTGAAGATTCGTACCAAAACGTATAATTTCCACTGTAGTGAGTGATTTTACCAAAATCGATATCAGATATGTGAGTACAAACAGCGTCTAAGAAGTGACGGTCGTGAGAAACTACAATCACAGTATTATCAAAATTCGCCAAAAAATCTTCTAGCCAACTTATAGTTTCGTAGTCCAAATCGTTGGTTGGCTCATCCATAATTAAGACATCAGGATTTCCAAAAATCGCTTTGGCTAACAATACACGGACTTTTTGTTGTCCGTCCAAATCTTTTACCAAAGTATAATGATATTCTGAGCCGATTCCCAAGTTGGACAATAATGAAGCAGCGTTGCTTTCTGCATTCCAGCCATCCATTTCTTCAAATTCAACCTGAAGTACACCAACACGCTCGCCATCCGCATCGCTAAAATCTTCTTTGGCGTAAATTTCATCCATTTCATTCTTTATTTTATAGAGCGGCTCGTTGCCCATAATGACTGTGTCCAGAACATTATATTCATCATACATAGAATGATCTTGTTCCAAAACCGACATTCTTTTGCCAGTTTCAAGAGACACGCGACCTGAAGTTGGTTCTGTTTTCCCCGAAAGGATATTTAGAAATGTAGATTTTCCGGCGCCATTGGCTCCAATAATTCCGTAGCAATTACCTAGCGTGAAAGTGGTATTGACTTCATCAAAAAGTACTCTTTTGCCGAACTGTACAGATAAGTTTGATACTGAAAGCATAATTCTTCGCTTAAATTTTTTGCAAAAGTACTAAATTTACTTGATTTACATAGTCTTACTGAAATCAAGTTTTTTAACTGTGACTTAACACGAACAACGATTTGGTAAACATAAATTTGTGTAAGAATATGAGAATATGAAATATTGCTTACTGCTTGTTGTGATTTTAGTTTCTGCTTGCCAATCAGATTCCTGTGAAAATTTGACTTACATTGGTGGACAGATTGTCAACCCAAATACTAATTTTATTACGATTGAAAGAGAAGATAAAGTAGTTGATACTATATTTTTGAATGATGATTACAGTTTTAGTTATAAGTTTGATCAAATTGAGGAAGCCGTTTTTACTTTCAAACACGAACCTGAAACACAATCCATTTATTTGAAACCAGGAGATAGTGCTGTTTTCAGATTGAATACTTTAGAATTTGACGAATCTTTGGCTTTCGGTGGTGACTCTTCGGTAGAAAACAATTTTTTGATAGATATGTTTTTGCTTAATGAATCTAATAATGATTTGATTTTATCATATTATAAAATCAATCCACAAAGCTTTACACAAAAAACAGATTCAATTCGTGAGCGACGTATGTTGGCGTTTGAACGTCTGCAATTAGAGAATGACTTTTCAGAATTATTTACCGAGATTGCTGAAAACTCCATAGATTATGAACTTTATGATATGCGAGAACGATATGCTTTTTTGATAAGAAAATATTTACCTGAAAAAGTAAAAGAGTTGCCTGAATCATATTTTAATTATCGTGAGAATGTAAATTTTAATAATGAAAAGCTTATTTCAAATTATAGTTACTTAAGATTTTTAGACAACTATTTGCGTAATAAATCTATTGAACTTTGCGAATCTCGAAATAGGAGTTGTTTTGATTTGAATCACTACGATAATTTGAAAAGGCGATTAGATTTAGTTCAAGATCTGTTTACTTCTGAATATTTACGTGCTAATTTTTTTAATAGACTGATTAGAAGAGAAATTGTGTTTTCTAAAACTGAAGCACAATTGAACGAGACAATTTTAACTATTAAAGATTTTAAATTATCTTCTCTGGACAAAACTGAATTACACGAATTAGCAGAAATTCAGAGTAAATATCTTGTGGGGAGTGATGTTGTTGATTATCGTTTAAGAACCTCTAATATGGACACTATACGCTTTGGTGATTTGGATGATGATAGACCAATTGTACTTTATACTTGGTCGGTTTTAAGTCCAGAAACACACAAGAAAAGCTTTCAGAAAATTGCAGATTTAGAAGTTAAATACCCTGAAGTACGATTTATTGGCTTAAATCTTGACCTACAAAATCCAAATACTTGGTTAAATTCATTGAGAAGATACAACTATAACTTAGAGAATGAATTTCAGTTAATCGTAGACACTCCAAAACACAATTATGGTTTTTTCAGAAATTACTTAAATAAGGTTTATTTTATTGACACCTCATATAAAATTGAGGACAATGCTTTAAAATTGCATGATCCTTATTTTGAGAGTGAATTACTAGCGCTCTTAAATAATTAAAATTTTAAAAAAAAATGAGGTTTCCAAAATAAATGAAAACCTCATAAATTATATTTTTTAAAAGTTTAATCTAGAATTTCAAAATCTTGATTTTCTCCTAAGCTTGCTTTTCTAACGTTGACTACTTCGTTATTTTCATCAACTACAAAAGCTATAATATCTAATTGTGATTCATCCTCAACAATATTTGAGATTTCATATTCTATAGTTTTTTGCCATTCGTTATCTATTCTAGTTTGAGCGTTTGGTATTTCATCGCCTAAAATATTCGTAAGCGTAGAGCGGAGTGTATAGTCATGCACGTAATTTTCAACAGGATCTAATCCTTCGTAGTAATCGGTGTAATTTACCTGTGGCCAAACTAATCCATTTTCTAAAACCTGAACAACTAATTTTAGATTTTGAAAATCTTGTGCAAAATCAACTTTCACATTGATGGTTATTTTGTCATTATTTAATGAAGAATTTATAGCTAAGCCAAGTTTTGGATTACTTCCATGGGTAAATTCAACTACTTGATAAATTTTGAAAGGTTCAGGAAAATCCCATTGATGGATTCTATTTATAAAACCTTTTGGGTAGCCTGGAGCATTAATCATTTGTTCAAGCGGTTCAGCATTGGTGTAATTATATGGATCTGCAGTTCCAGATGGTGCTCTATGTATAGCTAAAAACACAACTTCGTCTTTAATTTCTTGTACTTTCTTCATGGCGTAAGAAACCCTTGGGCACCATCCACACCAGGTTCCTGTATAATCTTCTATTAGAACTCTTTTTTTGAAATATTTTTGACTTCCGTCGTGATATTCTACAGTTAAATTTGGTGCTTTCTGATTTGCGTGAGATGCTTCGATTTCATATAATCCAACTTCATCAGCTATAAAAGAACTCCCTTGAATGTTTTCACCATTTACAGATATTATAGATTCGTCAGTAATTTCTTCACCTTCTTCTGTAAATACTCGTATTATAGTTTCTTCTCCGATTGTTTGGGTACTACTATTGTAAGTAGCAAAAATATTAGACATTCCTGAAACTCCTTCAATCGTTTCATATTTTTCGCTACAACCTAGTAATAAAAATAATACAGTAATTAGGGCAAAACTATATCGACTAATAACATTTTTCATTTCTTGCGACTTTTTTATACTAAAATCTTCGAAACATTGTTTCGAAGATTTTAGGTAATTAACTTAATACTGATAAGGTTGACATAGATTAAGAAAGATTTTATACTCTCTTCAATTCAAATTGAAAACACCTTTATTTACTCAGGTTGGTATCTGTAAGTAATGGTTAATTCGTCAGTTTGATTTCCATTTTCATCTTCTACATAGAAACGCATATCATACTCGATAGCTGTCGTATTTTCTTCACCTGCATCATTATTAATAAAGTAATCGTCCTGACTGTTGTATTCGCCTGGGGTGATTACGGTACCATTTGGAGGGTAAGATTGCCCTTCCGTGACTTCGAAAATACAAAGTGGTTGTACGCAGAAAGTGAAAAGTGAACCGTCTGTTCCACGAATTTCTGAAACTTCTATTTTAACATTTATATCTTCATTGCCTTCATTTTTTAAGTAGTATTTCAATTTTGCTCCATCATTGCGATCATCACCTGCTCCGATAGTATTGAAGGTAACAACTTCACCATCAGTAAATAAAGTACCATCAGCTTTTTCTACATTAAGCATTCTTTGTTCATCTGAAGAATTTCCTGAACTATCATCGTCGCTACTGCATGAAATGAATGCTAGATTAATTGTGAATAATACTGCAAAAAGTAAAAGATTTGATTTAATTCTATTCATTTTTTTTAATTTAATATTAATTTTTCAGTTTGTGTGAGATTGTTACTTGTAATTTTCACCAAATATAAACCTTTTGATAAATCACTAAGGTTAATTTGAGAATTTGCTTCCATTGCTTTTGAAACAAAAACTCTTTTACCTTCAATATTGAAAATTTCGATATCAAACTGATCTTGTGCTTTAAAGTTGACTACATCTTTAGCAGGATTTGGATATAAACTGAATTCTACTAGATTGTTTTCTGTTGTGCTGAGTTCATCAACTTGCTTAATAACTTTGCTTAAAAGTAATGATGATCCAAAGTTTCCAACAATTTTTTCGTATTTAACCTCGTTATCGAAATGAATTTGAGCACCATTAGGTGTGCTGCTGATACTCCAACCGTCACCAAACGAGTCCAAAAGTTCTAAGCTATAACACTCTATAGATTCAGCTAAAGTAACTTGGTGTACTTTTGTAGTATTGGCATCAGGACCGCCGCCGCCCCATTGGTCATCTGTTCCCGCTTGATACGGACCGCCAGAAGCTACTATTTGATCACTTTCATCTCTTAGATTCCAAGAAATCTCTCCAGGATAGTTGTCAGTTAAAATGTGAACTTCAATATCATTTAAAACTTGACTTGAAGCACTGACTTCTACATCTGAAGTTGAAATTGAAGAATTATTAGCCGCATTTCCATTGACATTAAGAATGCTGACTTCATAATTATTGTTAGAATCAATAAGAGAACTTACAGTTATTGAAGCATCCTGCCATTTTCCAATGTTTACTGATTCAGTAATTTGTGTAGCAGAAGAGCCATTATCCAATTCAAAAGTAATTGAAGTAATAGCGTTTTCTCCGTAGTTTCTAATGTTTAAGTTGATGTCTGCATTTGTATTGTCATCACATAAAGAAACCTCGTCAGTTTCGATTGAAGCATGATTCTGAACGCCAGCTAATGTTCCTGAACAATTTGCATTGATATGATTTTCTATATTAGAATTTGACAATTGCCCCATTTCGTATACCAATCCGTCTGGACAAATTCTATAAACTGTTGGGAAGTAATTGATTTGGTATTGATTTGCTATTGTAGCATTATCAATAATCGGAAACGGTGTACTTTCTACCCAATTACCTACTGTATTTCCAGTGCCATTAAGTTCAGCTAAGCCAGTAGAAGCATCACCTTCAATATAAAGTATAACTACTTCATCAGATCCTTCAGATCCATAAGAATAATGGATGTCTTTTAGTGCGCCAGTTTGCTTGTAGTTCCAACAAGGTCCGCACCATGTAGCAGAAACATTAAGAATAACTGTTTTTCCATCTGCTAGATAACTCGACAAAGTATGGGAATTACCGTTGATGTCAGTGGCTGTAAAATCAGGAGCTACAGATCCGTCAGCAATTTGCGCGTTTACAAAAAAACCGCCAAAAAGTAATGCAAATAATAGTAGTTTTTGTTTCATAATTATTTTTTTTGTGATTCCAAATATAAAGAAAATTATTTTTTATTATAGAATTGTTAATAATTATTTTTTTATCTTAAATTTGTTCACAAATAAATCAAACCAAACTTTTAAATAATAGACAATGCGTACACTTTTATTACTTTTTTTTCTAGGAACTTTAATGCTTTCTGCTCAAGAGGAACTTCCAAATATTACAATCAAAACATTAAAGAATAAACCTGTAAATGTTTATAAAGAATACAATGAAAAAGATAAAATTTATGTGTTTTCCTTTTGGGCTACTTGGTGCGCACCTTGCATCCGCGAATTGGAAGCTATAAGCGAAAATTACTTGGAATGGACTAAAGAGTTAAATATGGAGTTGATCGCAGTTTCTATAGATGATGCAAGAACTCAACGTAGAATACGACCGATGCTAAATGGTCGAGACTGGCCATATGAAGTTTTAGTAGATGACAATCAAAATTTAAAACGTGCTTTATCTATTGTAAATATTCCTTACACCGTAGTTGTTAAAAATCAAAAAATTGAATTTATTGTCAATGGCTATAGTCAAGGTGCTGAAAGCGAACTCTTTGAATCGCTTAAGGAATTATAATATATGAAGTATTTTCTATTTTTGATCTTACTTTTTAGTTCGGTCATATTCGCACAAGAGGAAGAAGAAAAAACCGATTGGGGTAGAGTATTTGGAGGCTTAGAATCAAATATGCAATATTATATGGAGGATGAAGGTTTGGGTGTTGAACAGCCAAATCAACCTTTTCGATCTAACAATTATTTATATGTAAATTATAGTTTAGAAGAATTTACCGCAGGAATTCAAGTTGAATCTTACGAAGAAAATGCCTTACTGAATTACAATCCTAAGTTTGACGGTACAGATTTTGGTATCTACTACCTGAATTATAAATCTGAAAAATGGGATGTAACTTTAGGTCATTTCTACGAGCAATTTGGTAGTGGGATGATTCTTAGAGCTTGGGAAGACCGTGCTTTAGGAATTAACACAGCTTTACGTGGTGCCAGAGTTCAATATTCACCAACTTACAACACAGAATTGACTCTACTTTATGGTCGCCAACGATCGGGTTTTGGCGTATCCGATGGTGATATTTACGGCTTCAATGCAGAATTTTTATTAGGCGAAACGCTAAATTTATATGAAAAAAATCAAGACCTTTCATTAGGATTTAGTTATGTTGGCCGCTACGAAGAACTCCCTTTTGAAACTGATAATTACGACGAACTTACCAATGCATTTTCTGCCAGAGTTGACTATTTGTACAATTCTTTCTATGTCAATACAGAAGTCAATTATAAAACTAAGGACGGTTTGCTGAATGTTCAAAATCAGTTGAGTGAAGATTTTGCAAAACCGGGTAGTGCTGTACGATTGAATTTTGGATATTCAAAATCAGGATTGGGTTTAGATGTTTCCTTACGTAGAATTGAAAACATGAGTTTTTACTCGGAACGAGAACCTTCAGTTTACACTACTAATGAAGGTGAAATCTTAACCAGCGTTGATTATTTAGACAAGGTTATCAATTTTACACCAGCATTAACAAAACAACACCATTCATTGTTGGCTAATATTTATGTTTATCAGGCGCAGAACGCAGTTTTGTTTGAAGATTTAGCCATAATGAAAGCAGGAGAAACTGGTGGACAAATCGATTTCTTTTATAATTTTAAAGAGGGAACAGCTTTAGGAGGAAAGTACGGAACAAATATTTCGGTAAATTTATCAAGCTGGTATAATTTACCAGGACAATATACTTTCAATCCTCCAGATTATGATACAGATTTTTTTGGACGCGGAACCAAATATTTCTCAGATTATAATTTGTCTATTAGAAAAAAAATAGATGAAACATGGCATTTAGGCTTCAATTATATCAATCAATACTATAATCAGCGATTTCTTGGAGGTGGAAAGTTAGTAAAGTCAAATATCTTTACTACAGAGGCTACTTACAACTTTACCAAAACGAAATCTTTACGGGTGGAGTTAGAAAAAATGTGGGCAACTGCAGATCGTAAAGACTGGGCTGGTGCTGTCGTTGAATATAACCTAAATGAAAAATTATCTTTTTATGTTTGGGATATTTGGAACTATGGCAACGATGATCCAGACAGACAAGTGCATTACTATAATTTTGGTGGCGCATACCGAAAAGGCTCAAGCCGTATTTCGATTAATTATGGTCGCCAGCGTGGTGGGTTAGTTTGCGTAGGTGGCGTGTGTAGATTTGTTCCAGAAAGCTCTGGTTTAACTTTGGCTTTCAACACCTCTTTCTAGTTTATAATTGCTGTATTTTAAAACATCAAATGGCTTCAAGTGAAAATAATTTATTTGAATTTATTCAATATATTTTGAAAACAATCTTTGATTTGAAAATTATCAAATGATAATAATTTCAAAATCAATAGTTTGAATCTTTTTTTCTTTTTTAAAATCAAATTTGATCTTATCATGGCATTGATAAATTGATTTCAGCGCTTTAAACATTTTAAAATATTGAAAATCAATTAATTAAAATTTAATATTTAATTAATCATATAACAAATTTAAATCCTACCTTTGCCGACTTAAAATTACGCCTTTTTATGAATATCAAGAACATTGCGATTATCGCTCACGTTGACCACGGCAAGACAACTTTGGTTGACAAAATTATGCATTACTGTAAACTGTTTCGCGACAACGAATCGACAGGAGAGCTTATCCTGGATAACAACGATTTGGAGCGTGAGCGAGGAATTACCATTGTATCCAAAAACGTGTCTGTTGTTTATAAAGACACTAAAATCAATATTATAGACACGCCTGGTCACGCCGATTTCGGTGGAGAAGTTGAGCGTGTTCTCAACATGGCAGACGGTGTTTTACTTTTGGTAGACGCCTTTGAAGGACCAATGCCTCAAACCCGTTTTGTTTTACAAAAAGCCATTGATTTAGGCTTAAAACCATGCGTGGTTATCAACAAAGTTGACAAACCAAACTGTACTCCAGAAGAAGTTCACGAAAAAGTTTTCGACTTGATGTTTGAACTTGGAGCAGAGGAGTGGCAATTAGATTTTCCTTCTGTTTATGGTTCAGCTTTGAATAACTGGATGAGTGAAAGTCCAGACAAAAAGACTGATAATATTGAGCCTTTGCTTGATATGGTTATAGAACATATTGATTCTCCTGAAGTAAAAGATGGAAACACACAAATGTTAATTACTTCTTTAGACTTCTCTTCTTATACTGGTAGAATTGCTATTGGACGTTTGCATAGAGGAATATTGAAGGAAAATATGCCTGTTTCTCTAGTGAAACGTGATGGCTCTATTACTAAAACTCGTATCAAGGAACTTCACACTTTTGAAGGTGTTGGAAGACGTAGAGTTGAAGAGATTCAAGCTGGTGATATTTGTGCTATTGTTGGTTTAGATGGTTTTGAAATTGGTGATACTGTTGCTGATATCGAAGAACCAGAAGCTTTGAAATCAATTACGATTGATGAGCCAACAATGAGTATGTTGTTTACGATCAACGATTCACCTTTCTTTGGAAAAGATGGAAAATTTGTAACTTCTAGACACATCAAAGACCGACTAACAAAAGAGTTAGAAAAAAACTTAGCTTTAAGAGTTGAAGAAACTGACTCAGCAGATAAATTCAATGTTTATGGACGTGGTGTTATGCACTTGTCTGTGCTTATTGAAACCATGAGACGAGAAGGTTATGAGCTTCAAATTGGCCAGCCACAGGTTATTGTTAAGGAAATTGACGGTGTAAAGTGTGAACCAATTGAAGAATTGACCATTGATTTGCCAGAAGATATTTCTGGTAAAGCTGTAGAAATGGTTACTATGAGAAAAGGAGAAATGCTGAGCATGGAAGGTCGTGGAAATCGTATGGTTATTCAGTTTTTAATTCCTTCTCGTGGTATTATTGGCTTGAGAAACCAACTGATGACAGCAACTGCTGGTGAAGCAATTATGGCGCACCGTTTCAAAGAATTCCAACCTTTAAAAGGTGATATTCCACAGCGTCAAAACGGTTCTTTAGTTTCTATGGAAAAAGGAAAAGCAATTCCATATTCTATCGATAAACTTCAGGATAGAGGAAAGTTTTTTGTAGATCCAGGTGAAGAAATTTACGAAGGTCAAGTTATTGGTGAAAACTCTAGATCTGATGATATGACAGTAAATATCACGAAAACCAAAAAACTATCGAATGTAAGGTCTTCAGGTGCGGATGATAAAGCTAAAATTGTTCCAGCTAAGAAGTTTTCTTTAGAAGAAGCATTGGAATATATTCAGAAAGATGAATATGTTGAAGTTACTCCAAAACACTTAAGAATTAGAAAGATTTACTTGAAAGAGGTAGACAGAAAACGATATAAGATTATTTAATCATTAATATGATTATCAAATAAAAACCGTCATTATTGGCGGTTTTTTTGTTTGCTAAAAATCTAAATTTGATTAAATACATCCCTGAAATCCGTTATAAATTTTCAGATTTTAGAATTTCACGATTGATTAAATTTAGTATTATTATTCGATTTATTTTTTCATTAAAGCAAAAAGCCAGCAATTTTAAATTGCTGGCTTTTGTATTATAAATTTTGAAATATAAACTAACCGAGGTAAGTTTTTAAAATCGTACTTCTAGAGGTGTGTTTCAATCTTCTCACACCTTTTTCCTTAATTTGTCTGACACGTTCTCTGGTTAACCCAAAAGTCTCTCCAATTTCTTCTAAAGTCATAGGCTGTTGATTCCCCAATCCAAAATAAAGTCTTATAACGTCAGCTTCTCTAGCCGTGAGCGTTTCTAGAGCACGTTCTATTTCAGTTTGAAGCGATTCATGAAGCAAATCGTTTTCAGGATTTGGAGATTCACCAAACTTCAATACATCGTATAAATTAGAATCTTCGCCTTCGATAAGCGGTGCGTCCATTGATAAATGTCTGCCTGAATTTTTCAAAGATTCTTTCACATCATTCACAGTCATTTCTAACTCTTTAGCAATTTCTTCTGGACTTGGAGGTCTTTGGTGACGCTGTTCAAGAATTGCAAAAGTTTTATTGATTTTGTTGATCGAACCAATTTTGTTTAGTGGCAATCTTACTACACGAGATTGTTCTGCTAAAGCTGAAAGAATAGATTGTCTAATCCACCAAACTGCATAAGAAATGAATTTAAACCCTCTAGTCTCGTCAAAACGTTTAGCCGCTTTGATAAGGCCTAAGTTTCCTTCGTTAATCAAATCAGGAAGGGTTAATCCTTGATTTTGATATTGTTTAGACACAGATACAACAAATCTCAAATTGGCTTTGGTCAATTTTTCTAAAGCACGATCGTCGCCAGCTTTAATTCGTTGAGCCAGTTCAACTTCCTCCTCCGCAGTGATTAAGTCGACTTTTCCAATTTCTTGTAAATACTTGTCTAAGGATGCAGTCTCTCTATTAGTGACTTGCTTGGTGATTTTTAATTGTCTCATTTAATGAAATCCTGATTAAATTTTTATCTACATCTTATTTTACGTTCGATTAGATGAAAATGTTACAAGAAGATAGTTTATTTTTAAATTTAATTATTTTAGAAATGAAAAATGCCTGTTCTAACATTGTAAAACAGGCATTTAGAATTTTATTTTGAAATTGAATTATTCTCTGATATGACCTTCTCCCCAGACATAATATTTGTTAGTAACCAATTGTTTTAGTCCAAGTGGTCCTCTATGGTGTAATTTGTCAGTTGAAATGGCCAATTCTGCGCCAACGCCCATCTGTCCGCCATCTGTAAATCTTGATGATGCGTTTTGATATACAGCCGCACTATCGATTTGTTGCATAAAATCTAAGGCCTTTTGGTCATCTTTTGTAATAATTACAGAAGAGTGTCCGCCTGAATATTTGTTGATTTTTTCAACTGCATCGTCGAAAGAATCTATAGAAGAAATCACAATTTTTAAAGCTAAAAATTCTTCATACCAAGTATCTTCTGATGGTATTTTAGCATTTTGAGTTAAAACTGTTTCTATTTTTCCATCTACTAAAATTTCAACTTTGTATTGATTTTCTAGAGTTTCAGCTAAATCTTTAACTCTATTATCAAAGTCTGGCATATTGGTATCAATAAGAACTTTATCTAAAGCATTGCAACCAGAAATTTTATCGGTTTTAGCATTGATAATTACTTTTTTAGCGATATCCCAATCAGCATCTGGTGCTACATAAAGGAAATTGTTTCCGCGACCACTTATCAATACGGCGCAACTCGCTGTTTTCTTGACGAAATCAATCAAACGTTCACCTCCACGTGGTACTATTAAATCCATTTTTTCTGGTGGATTGCTCAAAAACTCTCTGGTTTCTTCACGATTCAAATGAAGTAGAGTAATCCAATTTTTAGAAAGATTATTTTCTTCAAGTGCTTGATGCCAGCATTCTTCTAAAATAATATTGCTGTTGTTGGCTTCTTTACCGCCTTTCAGAAATATTTTATTATTTGCTTTAAAAGCTAAAACTGCGGCTTCAATAGTTACGTCTGGCCTAGATTCATAAATAATCATAATTGTGCCGAAAGGATCGGTTTTGTTGACAATTTTTAAACCAGTATCTAAAGTTCGTTCAGAAATAGTGTTGCCGACCGGATCATCTTGTTCTTTCACTTCTTTGATGGCTTGTATCATGCCATCAACTTTTTTTTGGTCAACAACTAATCTGTCGTATAAAGCTTGATCGTCTCTATTGAAAGCTTCAAGATCTTTTTTGTTTTCGGTGATGATTTCATCTCTACGACGGTCTATAATATCCATCATCGATTGCAAAACATCATTTTTAACTTTTGTATCTAGTAACTTCATAATTTTATTTTTGTATTAAACAGTAAATTTTGTTCCGACTTCTTTGCCATCCAAAATATCGAGTATGATATTTTCTTCTTTACCATTAGCTATATAAGTCGGAATATTTTTGCTTGCGGTCATTTTGGCAATTTTCAATTTGGATTCCATGCCACCACGACCTTCGCCTTCACCTTTTTCGTTTTCTTGAACATATTTTTCAACATTATCATGAACACGAACGTGACGCAAGAGTTTTGAATTCTTATCATCTGGATGACCAGTATATAATCCGTCAATATCGGTTAACATAATTAACATGTCTGCATTTACCAGCTCTGAAACTAAACTTGCTAATTCATCATTGTCAGAAAACATCGACATTGATAAGGAAACAGCATCATCTTCATTTGCGATAGGAATTATACCTTCGCAGAGTAAACCTTCATAACAGTTAATCATGTTTTCACGGTATTTGCCAGGAGCAAAATCTCGTTTAGTTGCTAAAACTTGTCCACAACGCATTCCGAAATCGTGAAACATAGTATAATAATGTCTCATCATTCTTGGTTGCCCAACAGAAGAATAAACTTGACGTCTGGTAGTTTTATCTTCGGTATTACTTCCTCCTAGGACTTCTTTTCCAGCAATAGCTGAACCTGAGGATACCAAAATGGTAATAATATCTCTTTCGTATAAATAGGCAATTTGTCTAACCAAATTCTTAAGAATTGGACCTACAATTCTATTATTTGTGTTGGTCATCACGTTTGTCCCAACTTTTACAACTATTCTTTTTGCGTGCATATCTTTAGCGTTTAAATTATTCATCCCCTAATTCTACGGCTCTGTTAAATGCTGCGTAAGCTGCATCTTTAATGAGTTCTTTTACGTTGTTATCGTCCATTGAATCTAATGCGGCACGTGTAGTACCACCTTTAGAAGCCACGCGTTCCATCCAAGTTTCAGGCGACAAATCGGCATCATTAAATAGGTGAACAGCTCCTTCAAAAGTATTACTGACCAATATTTTTGAATCATTGTCAGAAAAGCCCATTTTTTTAGCAGCTTCGAGCATAGATTGCATGAAGTAGAATATATAAGCTGGACCACTTCCAGAAATTCCTGTAGATTTATTGATGAATTCTTCTGTTTTTACATGAATAGATTCACCTGTTGTATCTAATAAATTTCTTATCATCAATAATTCAACTCTGGATACTTCTTTGGATTCTGTGTATGAAGTAACGCCCTTACCAACTTTAGCTGGTAAATTAGGCATTGTTCTCACTACTTTTTGGATACCTAATCCATTTTGAATATTTTCAATAGTTACACCAGCCATCAAAGAGACTGCGATTTGTTGATTATTCATCATTGGTTTCATCCTTTCGAATAAATCCTCACTGTGGTAAGGTTTTACTGCAACAAAAACAATGTCTGCTTTTGGGAGACAATCTTCTAATTTTTCAAAAACATCGTAATATGATATTTCTTTTAATGTAGCGATGGTGTCTGCTGACACATCGTGAATCATTAGGTTTTTTCGATTTAAAAGTGGGGATTTGGCCATGCCTTCTGAGTAGGTTAACCCCATGTTTCCTGCTCCTATTACTAATACTTTCATTTTAATTTTTTAGTGATTAATAAAATGATTTATATAAAATGTGCAACTTTCATGCACATCTACTAAAATACCAATTTTATCTTTTTATTTGATATTATTTAAACTTTTTAGTAAAAATTTTGAATTTTACATTGTTAATTTCAATTTATTTCCAAAATGTGCTATGCTATTATGTCAGTTGCGCAGTTCTGTCAGTTGAAATTTTGTCAAAATGAAATTTTAATCAACAAAAAACGGTTTAGAAATTCTAAACCGTTTGTATAATTATTTTGAAAGTGATTATTCAGATTTTTTATTATCTGATCTTTCAGGTTTCTGCATTAAAGCTTTTCGAGATACTTTTTGCTTTTTAGTTCTAGGATCAATACCGAAATATTTTACATCGATTACATCTCCTAAGCTAAGCACATCGGCAACATTTTCAGTGCGTTCCCACGCTAGTTCAGAAATGTGTAGAAGTACTTCGTTACCTGGAGCATCCACAAATTCAACGACCGCTCCAAAATCAAGGACTTTTACAACTTTTACTTCGTAAATACTGCCTTTTTCAGGTTTGAAAGTTACTGAGTCTATTTTGGCAAGAACTTTATCGATTCCTTCTTGTTTTGTTCCAAGAATTTCAACGATACCTTCTTCAGTTACAGGATCTTCATTAATAACGATCTCGGTTCCTGTAGTTTTTTGAAGTTCCTGAATTACTTTTCCTCCAGGTCCTATCAATGCGCCAATAAATTCGTTAGGAATTCTTCTGGTGATAATTTTAGGAGCGTGAGCTTTCACATTTTCGTTAGGCTCAGCAATAGTATCAGTCAATTTTTCAAGAATATGAAGTCTTCCTGCACGTGCTTGTTTTAGTGCTTTTACTAAAATCTCGTAAGGCAATCCTTTTACTTTAATATCCATTTGGCAAGCGGTAATCCCGTCAGCCGTTCCGGTTACTTTAAAGTCCATATCACCAAGGTGATCTTCATCTCCAAGAATGTCTGAAAGTACAGCGTGACGCTCTCCATCAGAAATTAATCCCATAGCGATACCAGAAACTGGTTTCTTCATTTTAACTCCAGCATCCATCATTGCCATAGTTCCAGCACAAACCGTTGCCATAGAAGATGAACCATTAGATTCCAATACTTCAGAAACTACTCTTACTGTGTAAGGATTATTTTCAGGAATCATTCCTTTTAATGCACGTTGTGCAAGGTTTCCGTGTCCGATTTCACGTCTTGAAGTACCTCTAATTGGGTAAGCTTCTCCTGTACAAAATGGAGGGAAGTTGTAATGTAAATAGAAAGTTTCTTCGCCTTGGTGAGTTGGCATATCTATGGTATTTGCTTCTCTGGAAGTACCTAAAGTCACCGTTGCTAAAGCCTGAGTTTCCCCACGGGTAAAAATAGCTGAACCATGAACTGATGGCAAATAATCAGTTTCACACCAAATAGGTCTAATTTCATCGGTTTTTCTACCGTCTAAACGCAAACCTTCAGCAAGCGTGAGTTCTCTTACTGCTTCTTTTTCGGTTTTACTATAATATTTTTTGATCAGCTTTTCGTTCTCTTCTAATTCTTCTTCAGAAAATAAAGCTAAAACTTCGTCTTTTACAGCAGAAAAAGCATTGCTGCGTTCTTTTTTACCGTGACCGCCTTTGGCGATAGCGTATATTTTGTCGTAAGCAGCATCGTGAACTTTTTTCTCGATATCTTCTTTTTCTTCGGCAGTAGCATATTCTCTAACTGGTTTTTTGCCAAAAGATTCTGCAAGATTTAATTGAGCGTCTATTTGCTTTTTGATGTGCTCGTGAGCAAATTGAATGGCTTCTGCCATTTCTTCTTCTGAAATTTCTTTCATTTCACCTTCAACCATCATTACAGAATCTGAAGAAGCACCAATAATCATATCGATGTCAGATTCTTGTAGTTGGCTGCGGCTTGGGTTGATCACGAATTCACCATTTATCCTACCTACACGAGCTTCAGAAATAGCAGTTTCAAAAGGAATATCTGAAAGTTGAATAGCGGCGGAAGCTGCAAGTCCTGCCAAAGCATCTGGCATCACTTCCTCGTCATGAGACATCAACTGAATCATCACCTGAGTCTCAGTTCTATAATCTGATGGGAAAAGTGGGCGCAATACGCGGTCTACAATTCTCATTGTCAAAACTTCACCGTCACTAGGTCTTGCTTCTCTTTTAAAGAAACCACCTGGATAACGACCTGCGGCAGCAAATTTTTCCCTGTAATCTACAGTTAATGGAAAGAAATCCATCGTGCTTTCTTTATAAGAAGACACTACAGTACAAAGCAACATGGCGTTGCCCATTTGAACAACAACTGACCCGTGAGCCTGTTTTGCTAATTTTCCGGTTTCGATAGAGATTTCTCTTCCATCTCCTAAATCGATAACCTCTTTGAATGTTTTTGGAATCATAAAAAATGATTTTAAATGTTATACAAAATTGTCCCTACGGAACTGTTGTTGTGTTGTTGGTCTGGAAGGAGTTGTATAATCCAAAAGAAGTATTCAAATATGTTAAGGAACGGTTTTTTTGATATAAAAAAAGGGGCAAATTTGCCCCTTGAAAATTATTTTCTTAATCCTAATTCTTTTACAATTGCTCTGTATCTCATAATATCTTTTTTTATAAGATATTTAAGTAAATTTCTTCTTTTACCAACTAGTTTTACTAGTGATCTTTCAGAGTTAAAATCTTTTCTGTTTGATTTCAAATGATTTGAAATGTGTTCAATTCTTTTGGTCATCAATGCGATTTGACCTTCAGCAGAACCAGAATCTTTCTCGTTCTTACCGTGTTGAGCAAATAATTTGCCCTTTTCTTCTAATGTTAAGTACATGCCAATATTGTTTCAATAATTTTTATGCAAGAATAGATTTTCTATTCAAAGTGCAAAGATACTTTATTTTTTTAAATCAGAGCGAAAAAATATATTCATCTTCAGATTGTTGTATTTGTTGCGATTAGTTTTTCTTTTACTACTTCAATTATAAGTTGAATTTATTTATCTTTATTTAGAAAAGCTTTTAAAATAATACTAAATCAAATGTTTAAAACGAGTCTCAATCTATTTATAAAAAAAATGTTTTATGGATTTTTGATTTTATTTTTAAGCCTTTTTACCTATATCAACTCTTTAGATTTAGTTTTATTTAATGAATATTTTTTGATATTTGATTCAACTATTCTAAATAGCTTATATTTTTTATTTCCAGCAATCACTTTGGTTGTCCTCAGTGTTATGCTTTACTTTACAAATAAGATATTAACGAATTATGGTTTTTTACAAACTTTTTTGATCTCTATTGCTAGCATATTTTTATTTGCTTCACTTTCTATATTGGCAACTAATAGTTTCTGCGACGCTACAAAAAATTTAACCTTAAACTTAAAGTTGATTTATTTCTTTTTGATTCTTTTTTCAGGTGCGTTTCAGCTAATAGTCTTGTTTTCATCCAAAAAAATGAACCTGTATAAATATATCAGTCTGCTTATTGTCTTGTTTATTTTGTCAGGCTTTATTTTCCTGGATCTTAGCGTTTTTGTATATGAAACGCTTAGGCTAATCTAAATTCAAAAAAAAAGGTGGCAAATTTGCCACCTTTTTTAAGCTCTAACCGTTTGATTCATAATCAAATCAATATACAAATTGATTTGATTTTTTAATTCTTTACGGTGTGTAATGAAATCTAAAAACCCGTGTTCTTTTAAAAATTCTGAGGATTGAAAACCTTTAGGTAAATCTTTGCCAGTGGTGTCTTTCACTACACGTGGTCCGGCAAAACCAATTAATGCACCAGGTTCTGCAATATTAATATCACCTAACATAGCGAAAGAAGCTGTTGTTCCTCCAGTTGTTGGATCTGTACACAATGAAATATATGGCAGTTTTGCATTTGATAATTGCGCTAACTTTATAGATGTTTTTGCCAATTGCATTAGTGAGAGTGCGGCTTCCATCATTCTGGCGCCACCTGATTTTGATATGATTATTAAAGGCAATTTATGTTCAATAGCATAATCTACAGCGCGTGCTATTTTCTCACCAACTACTGAACCCATAGAACCTCCAATAAATTTAAAATCCATAGAGGCAACAACTATTTGTTTGCCCTTGGATTTGCCTACAGCAGTCCTAATCGCATCTTTAAGTTTAGTTTTATCTTGAACTTCTTTCAGGCGATCTTTGTACTTCTTAGTATCTTCAAACTTTAGAGGATCTTTAGCACTCAAATTTTCGTCTAATTCTTTGAATTCGTTATCGAAAAGAATTTGAAAATATTCTGCACTACCAATTCTAACATGATAATCATCTTCTGGACTGACATAAAAATTCTTTGCCAATTGTTCGGCATCAATTATTTTACCAGTAGGAGATTTGTACCATAAACCTCTTGGAACATCTTTTTTATCCTCTGTTGCCGTTTGTATGCCTTTCTTTTTTCTTTTAAACCAAGCACCCATATTTTCCTTTAATTATAAAGTATTTATATTATTTAAATCTGCAAAAGCTTTTTTCAATCTAGTGATAAAAGTTTGCTCACCTTCTCTTAACCATTTTCTTGGATCATAGTATTTTTTGTTTGGTAAATCGCCACCTTCAGGATTTCCGATTTGAGCCGATACATAATCATATTTATCATTCATATAATCTCTAATACCTTCTGTAAATGCATATTGAAGATCTGTGTCGATATTCATTTTTATAACACCATAACCAATCGCCTCTTTGATTTCTTCTACTGAAGAACCACTTCCTCCATGAAAAACAAAGTCGATGTGATTGTGTTCAACATTATATTTTTTAGAAATATATTCTTGAGAGTTTTTTAAGATTTTTGGAGTTAATTTTACATTGCCAGGTTTGTAAACACCATGAACATTTCCGAATGCTGCTGCGATGGTGAACTGGTCTGAAACCTTGCTTAATTCTTCGTAAGCATAAGCAACTTCCTCAGGTTGTGTGTAAAGTTTAGAAGAATCAATATCTGTGTTATCAACTCCATCTTCTTCACCACCAGTTACACCAAGTTCAATTTCTAAAGTCATCCCCATTTTGCTCATTCTTTCAAGATACTTCTTGCAAATTTCGATATTTTCTTCTAGCGGTTCTTCAGAAAGATCGATCATATGCGAGCTGTAAAGCGGTTTGCCATGAAGTTCAAAAAACTTTTCTCCTTCGTCCAACAAACCGTCTATCCAAGGCAATAATTTTTTGGCACAATGATCGGTGTGCATAATTACAGTTGCGCCATAGGCTTCAGCTAAATCGTGAACGTGCTTTGCACCAGTAGCAGCACCTTTGATTGCGGCCAGCTGATTCTCATTAGATAAGCCTTTGCCAGCATTGAATTGCGAACCACCATTTGAAAACTGAATAATTACGGGCGAATTCAATTCTGCAGCAGTCTCTAAAACTGCATTTATAGTATTAGAACCAACTACGTTTACAGCAGGAAGTGCGTAATTGTTTTCTTTTGCGTGTTTGAAAATAACTTGAACTTCTTTTCCTGTGGCAACGCCTGGTTTGATATTGTGGCTCATAATATTGATTTTTAAATTAAAACGGTAAAATTAAGAAAATATAATATTCTAAAACGGATAATTAATTCCAAAGTTGAAAACAACGTTGGCAAAGTTATAATCTTTGAACCATTTTTGTCCTTCACTACCAGGATTATAAGTCTTGAAACCAAGATCTGCACGGATTACAAAAAATTCTAAATCGTAGCGTAATCCAAATCCAGAAGCTATAGAAAGTTCGCTTAAATCTTCCAAACCATCAAATCTAGCTTCAGGGTCTTCCACATTATCCCAAAGATTCCAAATGTTTCCAGCATCTATAAAGACAGCACTATTCAATGCTCCAAACAAGTTGAACCGATATTCTCCATTAAAAGATAATTTGAAGTTGGCCTCGTTGAAGTCATTGACGCCATTAGTTTTTCCAGGCCCTAAATCGTATGGTCTCCAACCACGATTGTCATTTGGTCCACCACCAAAAAAACTACGCGCAAATGGAATAGAGTTGGAGTTGCCATAAGGGATGGCCAAGCCACCATAAGCTCTTGCTGCAATAATTTGTTGATCGCCTAAGTACCAGCGTTTGATGAAATTCAATTCGGTTTTGGCATATTGTGAAAACTGAACATCAAAAAGACGATAATTACCATTGTCTCCTTGATTTAGCCCAATAGTTTCTGCTAACGTTGAAAGCAGGTTTCCTGCCAATTCTATTTTTGCCCTAAATTGAGAAAAATCTTCATCATAAATGTTTTTTCGAGTACTGAAATCATAAATAAAATTAGAGGCAATAATTAGGTTGTTTTCAGTCAGTCTATCTTTTCGTTCTATAAGTGAATTTGCAGTTTGTCGCTCTTCTGTATTTAGATTTACATTATTGTTTCGAATCGTATTTATAAAACTATTTGCGCCGCTAGGAATAGTTAAATTTGGAGTTTCTCCTGGTTCAGTTTCTGTGAAAAATTCGCTATCTAATTGGTCTATATTGTTTTGAGCAATTGTGTTGAGTTGGTTATATGAATTCCTAAAAACATTGAAAAAATTATCTACATTTAGGTTATTTACAAACTGAATATTCATTAAATCCAATTGATATGAAAGTTCTCTTTTGGGTTTCCATCGGTAGCCAAAAGTAGCATTCAGGTTGCGCCGATCTAAACCAATATTCTGTTGAGAGCTAAAACCAACACTAGCTGAAGTAAAAGGAGACATGCGTTTATCAATAATTCTTTCATTGACAAAAGGAAAAATTATCTTTGGAAAACTTAACCTCAAATCAGCCCCATATTCCAAAATATTTAAAAATTGGTCGTCAGGATTGGCAGCATCTCTAGACGAACCAAAATTTCCACGTCCAGATAATTCCAGTGTTTCTGCTCCCCGAAATACATTTCTAGCCAATAAAGAAGTGTTGAAACCAATACCAAATTCTTGTATATTACTTTGCGTAACGTCGACACTGAAGTCTGTAGAAAACAACTCTTTTGGTGTCAAAAAAACATTTGCAATCAGGTCGGTATTTGTACTGTCACGCGGGTCGTTTTGATATTGCACATTCGGGTATTCAAAAATTCTTGTTTCGGATACACGACTGTTGGTTCTGGCACGGTCTATATCTCTGTAAATGCTGTCTTTTTTTATAAATATTAAATTCGAAATTGCCTTAGGGCGAAATTTCAATCTGCCAAAACTGAAAATATTTATTCTGTTATGAACTGTGCTATCTTCAACGTAAGTAGAATTGCTGTCATAATCTGTAAATACATTGACATCGCTAATTTTGTGAACTTTGAATGGAATCGAGAAAGAACTGTCACGCTCCTGAATTTCTCGATTCGCAATATTGATTTCAAGTTTTATTTTATGATCAGTATTTATGGTGTCGGCATAGAATGATATGTATTCCTTTTCAAAATGATATAAGCCTTGATTTCTGAAATACTCTGTAATTCGGTTGCGTTCAAGGTTGAAATTACTCGTGTTATACGCCTCTCCTTTTTTGATAAAACTGCTTTTTTTGATGAGTTGGTATAAAGAATCTGCGGCTTTGGATTCAATATTTTCCGTAATACTATCAATAATATATGCTTTACCAGGATAAACTTTGTAAGTGACTTTGGCATGTTGAGTAGTAGAATCTCTTTCAACACTAAATTCAGATTTGGCATTGAACCAGCCATGATTCCAGAACCAATCTTCCAAACGTTCTGTTGATTCTTCGGCTAAGCTTTCATCAAAAATAGCAGGACTTTCTCCTGATTTTTTAATGCCTTCATTTAGTTTTATATAAGATTTTTTTAATTGAATAACTTGTTTTTGAGATAAAAGTGACACTAGTTTTTGCTTGCGATTTGGTTTTTTTTCAACCCAATTTATAAAGCTCCGCTCTGGATTTTTTTTAGCAAAATTATAAATGTGTAGTTTAAGAGGAAAGCCTAATAGTTTTGAATTTGGCTCTTGTTGAAGCTGATTATAAAGCTCTCTGTATTCTGAAACTGAATCCTTTCTGATGATTTCGTGCTCTGTAATCAAAAATGATTTCTCATCTAATTTTTTGGTCACATTGCAAGCGCTGAAAACAACCAGTGTTAGAATAATAAATGCTATTTTTGTGAATTGAATATTCAATTGTATTTCTTTTCTAAATTTTTTTAAATGCTCAGTAAAAGTCAAATTAAACTGATAAAAAGTCTCAATCAAAAAAAATACCGCAATATGCACGGTTTATTTGTAGCTGAGGGTGTAAAAGTAATCAAAGAATTTTTAAAAAGTTCCATAGAATTACACGCTTTATATGCTATTGCTGATATTTTTCATGTAGAAGAGGGTGAGTCTCATATTATTTCAGAAAAAGAACTGAAATCTATTTCTAATTTGAAAACACCACAAACAGCATTGGCGGTGTTTAAAATCCCCAAAGTCAAGGAGATTTCTTCCTCTCTGGATTTAAAAATAGCTTTAGATGGTGTTCGCGACCCTGGAAACTTAGGTACAATTATTCGACTATGCGATTGGTTTGGCGTGAAAGAAATTATTTGTTCTAATGATACCGTAGACTGTTTTAACAGTAAAGTTGTGCAAGCTACAATGGGATCTTTAGCTAGAGTGAATTTACATTATAAAGATTTAGTAGCCTTTGTTTCTGAGACAAATCAACCAACTTATGCCGCTGTGATGGATGGCGAAAATATTTATCAAAAAGAAGTCAATTCTCAGAATGCGATTATTGTACTGGGTAACGAGGCTAATGGAATTTCAAAAGAAATTGAAGATTTAGTCTCTGATAAAATTTGTATTCCACAATTTGGTCAAACCAAGGATACGGAAAGTCTAAATGTTGCCACAGCGAGCTCTATTTTTCTTAGCGAGTTTCGACGAAGATGATTTATTGAAAAGTAAAATTTATGAAAATGCCACGCGTTTTTAAACTTTCAATATTAGAAGTCCACGGACTATTCGGATTTTCATCTCTTACCAATTCATCAGACATTCCGAAAACACCGCGAATTGATGGCGTAAATTTGAAATATTCTAAGTAAAAATCAACACCAAAACCAACTTCGTAGTAATAATTTTGTTTTTTCATTCTGAATTGCCCAGCAGAATTGTCATCCGGATTGTCTTGATTGCTAGATAGGTTGTGAGAAATTGAAGCACCAGCAACCACAAAAGGTTTAAAATTATTAAGTCGTTTTGTAGAAAATTTGACCAATAATGGAATGTGGATATAAGAAGATTTCACTTCTCTGAAAGCATCATTTTGAGCTTCGAAATTAGGAAAAGTTAGATTCCTGTTAGCAAAAACAACACCAGGCTCAAGGCGCAAATCCAAGTAGTCATTAATTCTTAGATTTCCAATTAGTCCAACATTGAAACTAGGAGCTTTATCAACGTTAATATCCTGAGCCTCATCTTTATATCTAATTTGAAAATCATAAAAATTCATGCCCAAAAAATAACCCCATGACCAACGTTTTTTGTCAAAATTCTCCTTATTCAATACACGTTCTTTGGTAAAAAGCTGAGCTTCAGCTTGTAATGATCCCAAAAGGATCATGATCAGTACGACTGTCCTCATATTCATTATTTTGATGCTGAATAGATTGTTGCAACGCCAAATGTTTGTGGCCGATCTTTCACATCTATAAACCCGATTTTTTTCAAAATATTGTTGAATTTTTTTCCGTAGGGAAAAACCGAGGCGCTTTCGCTTAAATATTTGTAAGCGCTTTTGTCTTTTGAAAAAAACTTACCAATATTGGGTAAAATATAATTTGAATAAAATTTATAACCTTGTTTGAAGGGAAATCGAGTAGGAACGGAGGTTTCCAGAACCACAAAAATGCCGCCTGGTCGTAAAACTCTATAGATTTCAGCTAAACCTTTGTCAAGAGTTTCAAAATTCCTAACGCCAAATGCCACAGTAATTGCATCGAAAGAATTGTCTGAATATGGCAGCTTTTCAGAATCCGCTTGCACCATTTCTATACGCTTGTCTAGGTTTTTCTTTTTTATTTTTGCTTCCCCAACTTTCAACATTCCAGCAGAAATATCCAAACCTATTATTTTTTCAGCTTCAGAATCTGCCAAAGCAATTGCTAAATCTCCAGTTCCAGTAGCAATATCCAAAATGCTTTTTGGTTTTGATGCTTTAACAATGTCGATCAATTTTTTTCGCCATTTGGTATCAATCCCAAAAGAAATCACACGATTCAACCCATCATAATTTTCAGAAATGTTATCGAACATTTGTTCAACTTGCTTTTTCTTTTTGAGTTCGGAATCTTTATATGGAGTGACGTTTTTGCTCATCCTTTTTTTCGCAAAGATACATTTTCTAAAAAACTAATCTTCAAAATATAAGCGGTTTGAAACTTAGTTTTTTATAAATTTACCTTAATTTTGCATTCATGAAAATAATTATCGCAGGCGCAGGAGAAGTCGGATTTCATTTGGCTAAACTTTTTTCATATGAATCTCACGCCATCACACTTATTGATATAGACGAAGAACGCTTGGCATACGCCGACAAACATTTAGATATTAGAACATTGAATGGTGATGCTACATTGCCTAGTATTTTGAAAGATGCTCAGGTCGATGATTCTGATTTAGTTATTGCTGTAACGTCTAATCAATCCATCAATATTTCTGTTTGTGTTTTTGCTAAACAATTAGGTTGTGGTCGTACTGTTTCTCGTGTTTCCAGTCAGGAATTAATAGATAGTAAAGAAGTTTTAGATATTAAGGCTTTAGGTATAGATGAAATGATTTCACCAGAAGCTTTAGCAGCAGAAGAAGTTATGATGTTGCTGAATCAATCTGCATTTACAGATACTTTTGAATTCGATGACGGAGCTTTAACTATGATTGGCCTAACCTTGCGTTCCAAAGCTCCATTTTTAGGAAACACAGTGCAAGAAGCTGCAGATATATTTCCTGGCTTACACTTTGTACCGATTGCCTTACAACGCTACGGTACACAATATACCATAATTCCTCGAGGTGATACAGTTTTCAAACGCGGCGACAGGGTTTATTTTATAACAGATGGACAGGGAGTTGAAGAACTTTATAAACTTACTGGAGCTGAAAAACGTGTCATTAAAAAAGTGATGATTCTAGGTGGTAGTAATATTGGAAGAACCCTAGCAAAAACACTTTGTGAGCAAAATTTTAAAGTGAAGGTTATTGAAAAAACCTACAAAAAAGCTACTGAACTGGCGAATTTGCTTCCCAATGCTTTGGTGATTAATGCTGATGGTAGAAATGTGGAAATTCTGGAAGAAGAAAATATTACAAAAATGGATGCTTTTGTTGCGGTTACCGAGGATTCCGAAACAAATATTATGTCTTGTTTGGTAGCCAATTCCAAATCTGTAAGAAAAACTATTGCATTGGTTGAAAATATGGATTATTTTCAGTTGAGTCATTCTATCGGAATTCATTCTTTAATTAATAAAAAACTTTTGGCAGCCAATAGTATATTCAGATATATTCGAAAAGGCGATGTAGTTGCTATGACAAAATTGAATAACATGAATGCCGAACTTTTAGAATTTGTCGTGAATGCAGATTCCCAAGTTGTCAATAACAAAATTGTAGATATCGATTTTCCAAGAACTTCGGTTGTTGGTGGTGTTATTCGTGATGGCAAAGGTATAATTGCTTTGGGTGATTTTGTCATTAAAGAAGGCGACCGACTCGTAATTTGTACCCTACCGAAATCCATTAAAAAAGTTGAAAAACTATTCTGTTGATGCATAGTCTTAATTTAAAAGTAGTAACCCATATCATGGGAGTTTTGCTGATTTTCAACGGTGGATTCATGCTCGTTCCCACGGTTTTGAGTTGGATTATAGGTGAACAGGTTACTTTTGATTTGGCTGTAGCGGCTTCAACTTCAATTTTTATCGGTTTTTTAATGATGTTTTTAACAAAAACACATGATAAAGCCATAGCTCAAAGGGAAGGTTACCTTATTGTGACTTTGGGTTGGTTATTTATGGTCTTGAGCGGCATGTTACCTTATGCTTTTTCAGGAACCATAACAGGGCTTTCAAATATGTTTTTCGAAACTATGTCAGGTTACACGACTACTGGTGCTTCAATTTTAAATGATATTGAAGCTTTACCCAAAAGTATATTGCTATGGCGTAGTTTGACACATTGGATTGGTGGTATGGGAATTATTGTTCTGGCTGTTGCTATTTTGCCATTGTTTGGTATAGGCGGTATGCAGTTGTTTTCTGCCGAAGCACCCGGGCCAAGTGCCGATAAGGTGAAACCGAAAATCGCAGATACGGCCAAGCGTTTGTGGTTGATTTATTTTGGATACACTGTTTCTGAAACAATTTTACTGAAAGTTGCTGGAATGGATTGGTTTGATTCGGTTAATCATGCACTTAGTACACTTTCTACAGGGGGCTTTTCAACAAAAAATGCTAGTATTGCGTATTGGAACGACAGTCCAGCTATTCAATATATTATAATATTGTTTATGTTTTTAGCAGGTACAAATTTTGTAGTTAGTTATTATGCGTTTAAAGGAAAGTTTCAAAAAGTACTACATAATGAAGAATTCAAATGGTTTTTCTTTTTCATAGCTGGGTTTACATTAATTTCAGCAGGAATGATTTATTTCTACGCAGATCCTAGTATTTCAAGTATTACTCATCCAATGGTGTTTGGTGAACTAGAAAGTGCCATTAGGCATGGCTTATTTCAGGTTTTGGCAATTGTTACCACAACAGGTTTTGTGACTGCTGATTATACTCTATGGATGCCATTTCTTACCGTTTTGTTTTTCGGAATGTTTTTCTTAGGTGGTTCAGCGGGATCGACATCTGGTGGAGTAAAAGTGGTACGACACATTATTATGATCAAAAATGGCTTTCAAGAATTCAGAAGAATTTTGCACCCTAATGCTATTTTGCCAGTGAGATACAAGGGCAAAGCAGTTGACCAAAAAATTGTTTACAATATTCTAGGTTTCTTTATTTTGTATTCTTTATCATTTATTTTAGGCGCTGTGGTTTTTGCAGGTACAGGTTTAGATTTTCAAACCGCCATTGGTGCATCGGCATCGTCATTAGGTAACATAGGTCCAGCTTTTGGTGATTTGAGTCCTGTGGATAATTTCGCCTCATTAACAGATTTTGGTAAGTTTTGGAGTTCATTTCTGATGCTGATTGGTAGGTTGGAATTATTTACGGTTTTGATTATCTTAACGCCTTATTTTTGGCGCAACGTCTAGTGAATTTTTAAAATCAGGTAATTCAAGTAAGCCAATAAATTGTAATTAAAAACGAAAATATATTTAACAAAATTTAAATGAAAAACATATTTAAAAACTTAAGCTTTATCATACTTTTTTTCTTCTTTTCTAGTTGCAGCAATGATGATGACAATTCTAATAACCTAACCAACGAACTTCCTGAAGCTACAAATATTGGAGCAAATACAGCAGGAGCAATCGTTAATGGCGCTCCTTTTGTGGTAAACGATAAATCTGATCCCTTCTTTAGAGCTAGGTATGTAAACATTTTTGAAGAAAATTTCTTGTTAATAATTACAATTCCACACATCGAATTTATTAATGGAAGAGGTTTTCTTAGTTATTTAAAAATCTCATATACATTAAGTGAAATCAATCAGAACGAAATCTTAGAACTCAATTCTTCAGCATCTGAACTAGAATCTGGCGATGGAGGTATTGGTGAATTAGAAAGTTCGAATGACAAATTTGAATTAGGTTATTTTGTTACCAATCAGGATAATATAGGAGAATTGATCATAACTCATTTCGATGAAGATGAAAATATTATATCAGGTACTTTTTGGTTTGATGCCAAAAGTGTTGATGGTAAAGTCGTTAAAGTAAGAGAGGGTCGCTTCGATATTGAATTATAGAATATTTTGAGGAATGATTATTTTCGAAATTACTCAATTTTATCAAAATTTAAGATTTTAGGGTTAAAAATGGTATCTACTAGAAAACATTTTCAAACATTTAAAGTGCAGTCTAACTGATTAGAATTCAATTAAAAAAAGGCTTGATTTTTTTAAATCAAGCCTTTTTTAATTTTGGTTATCATTAATTGAAATTAATACCCAACATTTTCTGTTTCACGTTTATATTCTCTTTGGAAAAGTTCTTGATCTTCAATCATTTTTGCGGTTTTTTCAGGAACCGCTTTTTGCCATCCATCTTCTCCTTTAGAAATTTTCTGTAAAATATCTCTCGAGAAATAACCCAAAATATCTTCATTATAATCTTCAATGTCAACAACTCTACCATTGTATTTGAAGAATTTATAAAGCTCTTTCATTCTTGGGTGAACCTTTAAGTTGTCGCTATTGGTGATTTTTCCTGTTTTAGGATCTTTATAAGGATAAAGATAAACTCTTAAATCTTTGAAAAACAATTTACCAAAGGCTTCCAAAATTCCTCCACTCAAATGGCGATAATATTTTTCATCAAACACATCGATTAGATTATTAACGCCCATGGCCAGTGCCATGCGTTCTTTGGTATAATTTGAAAAATATTCAACCAATTTATAATATTCTTGAAAATTTGAAATCATAACTGTATGGCCTAGAGCGCAAAGCAGTTTGGCACGATCCATAAAATCTTCTTCGTTGATTTCTCCTTCAGAACGAAGGTTAGACAATGTGATTTCAAAAACAGGCTGAATATTATCTTGCTTAACCTTTTTTTCTTTTTTGAACAAATCTAAAGCTGTTTCGTAAATATCCATATTTACTTTAGTCACAGGTCTAAAACTTCCTCTTAAGGCAATAATATTTTTCTTGTAGAGTGCTTTTGCAGGCAGGATATTGTTGCCGTCTGGCGAAAACATAACGGCTTCAGTCATTCCGTTTTTCACTAATTGTAAACTCATCAATCGATTGTCTACATCTTCAAAGTCAGGACCAGAAAAATTAATTGTATCAATTTCAATTTGATCTTTATGCAAATGATCGTACAAATCTTTTAATATTTGCTTTGGATTGTTGTGGGCATAATACGCAGCATAAATCAAATTTGTACCCAAAATTCCTAAAGTATTTTGTTGTAAACGTGCATCATTTTCTTTGAAACGAATATGCAGAACAATCTTATTATATTCAGCATTAGGTTTCAATTGATATTTGATGCCAACCCAACCGTGACCTTTATAACGCTTTGCAAAATCAATGGTTGCTACCGTATTTGCATAAGTAAAAAACAATTTATTCGGATGCTTACTTCTATGTATTCTGTCTTCTATAAGTTGAGTTTCGTGATCAATCATTTTATGCAGACGACTTTCTGTAACATAACGTCTATCTTCTTCAACACCGTAAATTGCATCACTAAAGTCTTTGTCATAAGCACTCATAGTTTTGGCAATCGTACCCGAAGATCCACCAGCTCTAAAGAAATTCCGAACGGTTTCCTGTCCCGCTCCAATTTCAGCAAAGGTGCCGTAGATATTTTCGTTAAGGTTTATTCGTAAAGATTTATCTTTAATAGATGGTGCACTCTTAAAGTCTTTGTCACCCATTATTGTTATAGACATAAGCTGTATTTTTTGAAATCTTAAACACTTTTTAAACTCTAAACAAAAGTAGTTAATACTTATGTGTAAAGAAAAAAATAACATAGTTTTGTAGTAAAAATAACATTTTGAAAGTAACGTTTTTAGGTACAGGAACTTCACAAGGCGTGCCAATTATCGGCAGTAAACATCCAGTTTGCTTAAGCGATGACCCAAAAGATAAAAGATTACGTGTTTCCGTACTTCTAGAATGGGATGATTTTTCTTACGTCATAGATTGTGGGCCAGATTTCAGACAGCAAATGCTGAAAAATAATGTTGAAAAAATTGATGGTATTTTATTTACTCATGAACATAATGACCATGTCATTGGTTTGGACGATGTGCGTCCATTTTACTTTCGTCAGGGAGAAATTTCAATTTATTCTCATGAACGCGTTTTAGAACAACTAAAACAACGATTTGCTTATGTTTTTCAGGTAAATAACAAATATCCCGGTGCGCCATCTCTAAATACAAATATTATCGATGATGAAGAATTTGTTATTGGAAATCTAAAAGTGAAACCTATCAATGTTTATCACCCAGAACTTCAAGTTTATGGCTTTAGGTTTGGCGATTTTGCCTATGTTACCGATGCAAAAATTATCCCTGATTCTGAGATGGAAAAGTTGAAAGGAGTAAAAACATTAGTCCTGAATGCGCTAAGAAAAGAAGAACATCACTCTCACTTAACTTTAGGTGAAGCTCTAGAAGTTGTGGATAAACTCAAGCCAGAGCGTGCTTATTTTACTCACATCAGTCACCACATGGGATTTCATGAAGAAGTTCAAAAAGAACTGCCAGAAAATGTTTTTTTGGCCTACGATAATTTAAAAATCTCTGTATAATGTTAAAAAATCTCTATTTATACTTGTTTGTTATTTCAGCATTATTAGCAGTATTAATTTATTTCAATGGTAAAAAAATCATCGACAAACAGGAATCTAAAATTCAAGAATTAGAACTTGAAATTGAAAAGTTAGAAGCAGAAAACTAATATTTTCAATTTTTTAGATTAAAATCTAGTTAATTGCCCTAAAAATAATGTCATTTTTAATTTACTTAGTGAAAATTTTAAAATGGTCATGATGAAAAAAAGAATTTATTTATTCATATTGAGCTTTGGTTTTCTAGCTTGTGCTCAAACTGAAGATACAAGTATTCAAAATATTGATGAAGATTATAAATACGATGTATTAGTTGACAATATAGAAATCCCATGGGGTTTCGATTTTTTCGATGACGGGAGTATAATCGTAACTGCTAAATCAGGACAAGTCTATCATTATAAAAATGGTGAAACCACCAATATTGGTGAAATTCCTAATGTTTACAATCGCGGACAAGGCGGCTTGTTAGATGTGAAAATTCATCCAGATTATCCAAATAAACCCTGGATTTATTTCACCTTAGCTTCTACAACAGGTGAAGAAGAAGGTGGACACACAGCACTAATTCGTGCAAAACTCGAAAATAACCAAATTACTAATATCGAACAGCTATACAAAGCTTCACCAAACACTACAAAAGGCGTGCATTTCGGTAGCCGTTTGGTTTTTGACCGAGACGGTTATCTATTTATGTCAATTGGTGAGCGCGGTGCTAGAGAAGTGAATCCGCAAGATATTACAAGAGATGGTGGTAAAATATATAGATTTCATGATGATGGCAGCATTCCTACTGATAATCCATTTTATGATGAAAAAGATGCAAAAAAAGCCATTTATTCTTACGGACACAGAAATCCCCAAGGAATGGATTTGCATCCTGAAACTGGAAAAGTTTGGATTCATGAACACGGTCCGCGTGGTGGCGACGAAATCAATATTATTGAAAAAGGAGAGAATTATGGTTGGCCTGTTGTGAGCTACGGAATAAACTATGACGGGACAGAATTTACCGACGAAACTTCCAAACCAGGCATGAAGCAGCCTTTTTATTATTGGGTGCCATCCATTGCGCCGAGTGGAATGACATTTGTAACTTCGGATAAATATCCAGATTTGAAAGGTGATATCTTAGCTGGCTCACTTAAGTTTCAATATTTAGAACATTTGGCAATAGATGAAAACGGAGTGAATAAAAGAGTAAAACTTTTAGATCAAATTGGTCGAGTTCGAAGTGTAAAACAAGGCAAAGATGGTTTTATTTATGTTGGTGTGGAAGGTGTAGGTTTGATAAAAATGTTGCCTAAATCATAACAATGAAATTTATATTAGTCTTTTTTTTAGCCTGTCTATCAGTATTTTTTATGAATTTAAATTCAATTTCTTCAAATGAAAATTACAATGATCTACAAGAAAAAGAATTGAAACAAAGCATAAACGATGGCAAATCGATTTATGCAGATTTCTGTATGCGTTGTCATCTTCCAAATGGCGAAGGCGTTGAAAATACTTATCCGCCTTTGGCAAAGTCCAACTGGCTGAAAAATAAACGTGAAGCTAGTATAAAATCCGTAAAATTTGGTTTGAGTGGAGAAATCATCGTAAATGGTAAAACCTATAACAACCGAATGAGCGCGATGGGTTTAAGTGATCAAGAAGTCGCCGATGTTATGAATTATATCATGCATAACTTCGGAAACTCAGACTATAATTTGAAACAAGTCACCAAAGCTGAAGTCTCCAAATTAGAAAAGAAATAATGAATCAAGTTGTCAATATCGATCAAAAGCTTACTGAATTTTCTGAGTTTTGGACTCCGAAAATCGTTGGAGATCTCAACGAACAACAGGTTAAGTTGGCTAAACTTAAAGGTGAATTTGTTTGGCACAGTCACAAAGATGAGGATGAAATGTTTTTGGTTATCAAAGGCGAACTCAAAATTGAATTTGAATCTGAAACTAAACATTTAAGTGCTGGTGAATTTTTGATTATTCCTAAAGGTCAAAGACATCGGCCAGTAGCAGACGAAGAAGTCCACGTCCTTTTGTTTGAACCAAAATCTACCTTGAATACTGGTGATCAACAGAATCATTTCACCAAAAACAATTTAGATAAGATTTAAACTCTACTCGTGATGATAGGGTTGATTATTCAAAATTGAAAATGCGCGATACAACTGTTCTGTGAAAAATAGTCTGACCATTTGGTGCGAGAAAGTCATTTTAGACAAGGCTACTTTTTGTCGGCTTTTTTTATACACATCTTCCGAAAAACCATAAGGACCGCCAATTACAAAAACCAACTGTTTGATGCCAGAATTCATCTGCTTTTGTAACCATTGTGCATATTTTACAGAAGTAAATTCTCGACCATTTTCGTCTAGCAAAACCACCACATCCGAACTGGAAAGGCGTTTCAAAATCTGCTCTCCTTCTTTTTGCTTTTGAAGTTCAACCGTTAAATGCTTGGTTTTCTTTAAATCAGGAATTATTTCAGTTTCAAATTTCACATAATGCGACAATCGCTGCTCGTAAATTTTTACTAAGGATTGAAGATCTTTTAAATCGGTTTTGCCGACAAGTAGTAATTTGATGGTCATCAGTATAAAAAAGATTAACTTTGTTTGTGACAAAAATAGAGAACCTAATGATTAGTCAAAAACAATTTGAAAAAGAAATAGAATGGATCATCACTAACGCTATTCGCGAAGATGTTGGCGATGGAGATCATTCCAGTTTAGCTTGTATTCCCAGTTCAGCTATAGGTAAAGCTAAACTTTTAGTCAAAGATGAAGGGATTATTGCAGGTATAGATTTCGCCAAACAAGTTTTTAAATTTGTAGATCCCGTACTAGAAATTACTCAAGAAATTAAGGATGGAGAAAATATCCAATATGGAGATGTCGCTTTTTTTGTTGAAGGCTCTAGTCAATCTATTTTGAAAGCCGAGCGTTTAGTTTTGAATGCGATGCAGAGAATGAGTGCGATTTCAACTAAAACAAAATCTTTTGCTGAAGCTTTGTCACCTTATAAAACCAAAATTTTAGATACCAGAAAAACGACCCCTGGATTGCGTGCGTTAGAAAAATGGGCAGTAAAAATCGGCGGCGGAGAAAATCATCGATTTGCTTTGTATGATATGATTATGCTGAAAGATAATCACATCGACTTTGCTGGCGGAATACCGCAAGCCATAGAAAAAACGAAGTCTTATTTGTCCAAGAATCATTTGGATTTAAAAATTATTGTTGAAGCCAGAGATTTGGACGAAGTGCAACAAATTCTAAATGCTGGAGGAATTTATAGAATTCTGCTTGATAATTTCAATTATGACGATACAAAATCTGCTGTAGAAATAATTGGCAATAATTGTTTAACCGAATCTAGCGGCGGCATAACGTTGGAAACAGCCCCGAAATACGCCGCTTGTGGTGTTGATTTTATTTCAAGTGGTGCATTAACGCATTCTGTATATAATCTCGATTTAAGTCTCAAAGCAGTATAGTTTATGGCTGAACAAATTGATGAAAGCTTCCAAAAGATACCAATTATCAGAACATTGGCAAAATTTTCAAACCGATTGAAATTGCCAAGATTGGATGGTTTAACGCTTTACGATTTGTTGAAAATTTACATTTTAGGTATTATAAAAGGCACTTTTTCAACCCGTGCTGGTTCTATTGCGTTTAGTTTTTTCATGGCCATTTTTCCATTTTTGTTATTTGTCCTGAATTTGATTCCTTTTGTTTGGTTTATCGATGATTTTCAGCAAGAATTACTCAATTATTTCGAAGAATTGTTGCCGCCTCAAACTTCAGGTTTATTTGAAGATATTTTTTACGACATCGCCAACAACCCGAGAGCAGGTTTATTGTCATTTGTGTTTTTATTATCAATTTTCCTGATGTCCAATGGAGTGAATGCTATTTTTACTGGTTTTGAATTTTCCTATCATACCAAAGTCAACAGAACTATCATAAGGCAGTACATTGTTGCAGTTGGAATTGCAATAGTTGTGGCTTTTTTACTTTTGATTGCTGTAATTGCGACAGTTTATTTTACTTATTTAATTGATCAATTTCAGAGTTTAGGTGTCGTAGGAGATTCCTTGCTTCTTGCTAAATACGGCCGTTTTGCAATTTTAATTTTCATTTTAATTCTGGGAATTTCAATTTTATATTATTTTGGGACTAAAGAAGGTCGTAAATCTCGCTTTTTTTCGCCGGGAGCTTTTTTTACAACAATTTTAATTATCTTAACCACCTATTTGTTTTCAATTTATGTTGAAAATTTTAGTGCCTATAACCAACTTTATGGCTCTATTGGAGCTTTGTTGATTTTGATGCTATACATTTGGTTGAATTCAAATATATTGTTGTTGGGGTTTGAACTCAACGGGACTATCTATCACTTAAAGAAACACAATAAAAATAAATTACTATGAAACTACTTTCAACAATTATTTTAGCTTTAGTTATGGCGATGCCAGCTTTTTCTCAAACTGAAGTTGCCGGTGTAGAATTGCCAAATAAACAGAATTTTGGTCAACACGAGATGATGCTTAACGGTGCTGGTGTTAGAGAAAAATTTTGGATGGACATGTATGCTGGTGGCTTGTATGTCACAAAAAAAATGAACAGCGCACAGAAAGTTATGGATGCAGATTCACCTATGACAATTAAAATCCATATTGTTTCTGGATTAATTTCAAGTAAAAAAATGAGTGACGCAGTGGAGGAAGGATTCGAAAATTCTACCAAAGGTAACACTGAAGCTTACCGAAAGAAAATAGATCAATTCAAAGCTTTTTTCTCTGAGGAAATTCAAAAACAGGATATTTTCGATATTACTTATCAGCCTGAAAAAGGCATTGTTGTTTACAAAAACGGCAAAGAACTAGGCACGATAGAAGGTTTCGATTTCAAAAAAGCATTGTTCGGAATTTGGTTCTGCGATGAACCAGCAGACGAAGATTTGATGAAAGGAATGCTAAATTTATAATTTATGAAGTTTGTTTTAATTTTTATTACACTTATGACGTCTTGCACATTCTATGCGCAGGACGTTTTTGGAAAATGGAAAACTATAGACGATAATTCAGGTGAAGCCAAATCTATCGTCGAAATTTATGAAGAAAACGGTAAAATTTACGGGCAAATTAAGCGTATTCTTAAAGACTCTAAGCGCGATGTTCGATGTACAGAATGCAAAGGTGATTTAAAAGATATCAAAGTAGAAGGCATGGTTTTTATAAGAGATCTAGAAAAAGACGGTGATGAATATGCCAATGGAGAAATTATTGATCCAGAAAATGGGAAGTCCTATGATGCTAAAATTTGGCTCAATGAAGACAATCCTGACGAATTACATGTCCGTGGCTATGTTTCTGTATTTTACCGCACCCAAACCTGGAAACGACTGGAGGAATAAGATTGAAAAAGATATTGAATGTCCTATTTTGTTGACGTAATTGTTCCATTACCATTAGAAAAATATTTTACCTACAGCATAACTGAAACCGAGTTTGAAATCTTGGAAATCGGTATGCGTATTGCTGTTCCATTTGGTAAAACCAAGGTCTATTCTGCGATTGTGGTCAATATACACCAAAATCCACCACTGCGGTACCAAGCCAAGCCTATTGAAGAAATTTTAGATGAAACGCCAATTGTCACTTTAAAGCAATTGCAACTTTGGCGTTGGATGGCAGAATATTACATGTGTAGTGAAGGTGAAATTTTGCGTTCTGCATTGCCAAGTGCGTTATTGATTGAAAGTGAAACCGTCATCGAGCCACATCCTGAAATGGATATGGAAAACATTGACGAACGTGAGGATTTGACCGATGATGAGTATTTAATTTTACAGGCTTTACAAAAACAACCGCTTCTTAAAATTAGAGAAATTACTCTAATTCTTGATAAAAAAACCATACTTCCGGTTGTCAATAAAATGGTTGATAAAAGTTTGATTACAGTAAATCAAGAATTAAATAAACAATACAAACCAAAACTTGAAAAATTCATAAGAATACTGCCTGAATACCAGTCTGAAAATAAATTGCCGCAGTTGCTTGAAGATTTGAGCAGAGCGAATAAGCAAAAAGAAGCTTTGCTAAAACTTTTTTCTTTATCAGCTCAAAGCCAAAAGCCAATAATGACCAAAGAATTGAGAGAAAAAGCGGGAGTTTCAGCTCCGGTTATTAAAGCTTTAATTGAAAAAAATATTCTTGAAGAATATGTTATTAAAAAAGACCGGGTCAATTTTCAAGGTGAAATTACAAATACTTCTATTCATCTGAACGAAGAACAGAAACAAGCCTATGATGAAATTCTAGAAAATTTCAGAATAAAACCTGTTTGTTTGTTTCAAGGTGTCACATCTTCTGGGAAAACTGAAATTTACATCAGACTGATTGAAAAAGTTTTAGAAAAAGGGAAACAAGTGCTTTATCTTTTGCCTGAAATCGCACTTACGACACAATTAATCAATCGTTTGCAGGCTTACTTTGGAGAAGAAGTTTTGGTGTATCACAGCAAATATTCAGTAAATGAACGTGTAGAGGTTTACAAACATATTTTGGAAGGTACCAAAGGTAAAATCATTATTGGCGTAAGATCTTCAATTTTTTTACCATTCCAAAATCTTGGTCTTATTGTCGTTGACGAATCTCACGAAAGTAGCTTTAAACAATTTGATCCTGCGCCTAGATATCATGCTCGGGATTCTGCTGTAGTTTTAGCAAATATTTTCAAAGCTAAAACCTTGTTAGGAACTGCCACGCCAAGTATTGAAAGCTTTCATAATGCCAATCAAAATAAATACGGTTATGTGAAATTAGATAAACGTTATGGAAATGTCATGCCACCAAAAATTGAATTGGTTGATTTAAAAGAAAATCAGCGTAAGAAGAAAATGACTGGACATTTTTCTGAACGTCTACTTGAAGCTATGAAAGAAACTTTAGCAGCTGGGCAGCAAGTTATTTTATTTCAAAATCGTCGTGGTTTTTCACCAATTTTAGAATGCAATACTTGTGGACATGCGCCACAATGTCCAAATTGCGATGTCAGTTTAACCTATCACAAGCACAACAACACTTTGCGTTGCCATTATTGCGGCTTTCACATGGCAATGCAATTGAAATGTCTGGCTTGTGGCTCACAATCGTTGAGCACCAAAGGTTTTGGTACTGAACAAATCGAAACCGAACTGAATTCGCTGTTTGAAGATTACAAAATCCAAAGGATGGATTTGGACACAACTCGTGGAAAAAATTCCTATGAAAAAATTATTTCAGCTTTTGAAAATCGCGAAATAGATATTTTGGTTGGCACCCAAATGCTAACCAAAGGTTTAGATTTTCGCGATGTGAAACTTGTCGGGGTAATGAATGCAGACAGTCTATTGAACTTTCCAGATTTCAGAGCACACGAACGCAGTTACCAATTATTGGTTCAGGTGTCCGGTCGTGCTGGACGAACCGATGAACAAGGTTTGGTTTTGATTCAAACTTACAATCCGCATCATCAAATACTTCAGCAAGTGACGACCAATAATTATGCTGAAATGTTCAAAGAACAACTTGATGATCGATACAATTTCAAATATCCACCAATTTTTAGAATGGT
This sequence comes from Psychroflexus aestuariivivens, assembly GCF_004010055.1. Classification (GTDB taxonomy): domain Bacteria; phylum Bacteroidota; class Bacteroidia; order Flavobacteriales; family Flavobacteriaceae; genus Psychroflexus; species Psychroflexus aestuariivivens. The sequence goes on along the minus strand of NZ_RQVT01000034.1, from coordinate 71,739 downwards.
GAAAATTGTCCTGAAAACTAAAGATTTAAACAAGTTGAATGAATCCGCAGATTGGTTGGCTTTATATTATCGACAGATTTTCAAAACCCATGTTCTGGGACCTGAATTTCCACCAATTTCTAGAATCAGAAACGAATATCATAAAAATATTCTAGTCAAAATTCCTCAAAAACAATCATTAGAAAAAACCAAAGAATATCTTCAAAAAGGGATTGATAAATTTAAAGCTATCAGTTTTTTTCGATCTGTAAAAGTGGTCGTTAATGTAGATCCTTACTAATATTTTATTTGTTTTACTGGAACTATAGCTTAAATTTTATCGACTTCAAAATTGTTATAAATAAATCCAATAGTGTATTTTTGTGAAAAATTTGAATCATGACGATCACTCAACTTAATTATTTATTGGCTGTTGCTGAATATAAGAATTTTACCAAAGCTTCAGAAAAGGTATTTGTAACTCAACCGACTTTAAGTATGCAAGTACAAAAGCTAGAGGAGGAGTTGGGTGTGAAAATTTTCGATCGTACCAAAAAACCCATCAAATTAACTCCTGTTGGTGAAAAAATTATAGCACAGGCTAAAAATATAGTGAATGAAAGCATTCGGATTCAGGATATTGTAGAACAACAAAAAGGATTTATTGGTGGTGAATTCAAATTGGGAATCATTCCTACAGTGATGCCGACTTTACTACCGATGTTTCTGAATAATTTTGTAAAAAAGTATCCAAAAATAAATCTTAAGATAGAAGAACTTCACACCGAAGCCATTATAGAAAAAATCCAGCAAGGACATCTTGACGCTGGTATAGCTGCCACGCCTTTGGAGTTTGAAAATATTATTGAAAAACCAATTTATTACGAACCTTTTACAGCTTACATTCCTAAGCAACATCCATTGTTCAATAAAACAGACTTAACGCCAGACGATTTGGATGTTGATGAAATTTTATTGTTGGAAGATGGTCATTGTTTCAAAGATAATGTGTTGAATTTATGCAAAGCTAGTCAGTTGAAACCCGACCAAAGACAGTTTTATTTGGAAAGCGGAAGTTTTGAAACACTTATTAAATTATCCGATGAAGGTTTAGGCATGACGCTTTTACCGTATTTGCATACACTAGACCTGAGTTCAGAAAAGCAAAAATTCGTAAAATTCTTCCAGAAACCTTATCCTTCTCGTGAGATCAGTATTGTTCATCATAAAAATGAATTGAAAATGCATATTATCGATGCTTTAATGGAAGTGATCAACTCAATCGTTAGAGCTGCTATTCAATTTCAAGATATTGAAATAATTAGTCCTGTTCAGAAATCAAAGTCTTGAAATTCAGAATGTTGAAGCTTAAGTGATTCTCTGTAAGAAAAGACTTGTAAAGCTTTTCATTATGGATTTTTATTTTACTTTTGCAACTTCAAAAAGTTAAGTGATGACAACTACACCGCCATAATGTTTTGAAATACCATTTTCATTTAGGTCAACTTTGACCGCAATATTTGTGTGTACACTTAATTTCAATTCCTGATTTTTCTAGTAATATTTTAAATTTTTCCAAATGAAGAAGTTATTCAATTTATTTGACTTCAAACAAAAAGTTGATTATAAAATCGAAATAATGTCTGGTCTGACAGTTGCTTTAGCTTTAGTTCCTGAAGCGGTAGCTTTTTCACTCATCGCTGGATTATCTCCACTTACAGGACTTTACGCAACTTTTGTAATGGCACTTGTAACAGCTATTTTTGGTGGCCGTCCAGGAATGATTTCTGGGGCAACGGGAGCTGTTGCTGTTGTGTTGGTTTCTCTTTCAAAATCTCATGGTGTAGAGTATATTTTTGCAGCTGTAGTCTTAGCTGGAATTATTCAGTCACTGGCTGGACTTTTCAAATTGGGTAAACTTATGCGTTTAGTGCCGCATCCCGTTATTTTTGGATTTGTAAATGGTTTGGCAGTGATCATTTTTATGTCACAACTCGACCAATTCAAAGATGCTTCAGGAAATTGGCTGACGGGTTCCAGTCTTTATATTATTCTTGGCTTGGTAGTTTTAACCATGCTAATCATTTGGTTGCTACCAAAACTAACACGCGCTGTTCCGGCTTCCTTAATTGCAATTTTAGTGGTTTTTGGAATTGTCTATTTTGGTGGAATTTCTACTAAAACTGTTGGAGATATTGCTTCTATTAGCGGTGGTTTTCCTCCATTTCATATTCCTGAAGTTGAATTTTCTTTAGAGACCCTCATGCTAATCTTACCATATTCTGCAATTGTTGCAGGTGTTGGGTTGATTGAAAGTTTATTGACTTTGAATATTGTAGATGAAATTACAGAAACCCGTGGTAATGGTAATAAAGAAGCTATTGCTCAAGGTTCGGCCAATATTTTATCTGGATTTTTCTCAGGAATGGGTGGTTGTGCCATGTTAGGGCAAAGTTTGATTAACGTGTCCAATGGTGCGCGAGCTCGACTTTCAGGAATTATTGCTGCGATAGCTTTACTTGCTTTTGTCATGTTTGGGTCTGGATTGATTGAGCAATTGCCAATGGCTGCACTCACAGGACTTATGATTATGGTAGCGATTGGAACTTTTGAATGGGCAAGTTTGAAAACCTTCAAACGTATGCCAAAATCTGACGTTTTGGTCATGGTTTTGGTAACTTTAGTGACTATTTTCCTGCATAATTTGGCTTTAGCCGTTTTAGTCGGCGTGATTATCGCTGCTTTAGTTTTTGCATGGGACAATGCAAAGCGAATTCGTGCTAGAAAAAGTATAGATGAAAATGGTGTGAAACACTATGAAATTTATGGTCCATTATTTTTCGGTTCAACTACAGTTTTCAATGATAAATTTGATGTTTTGAATGATCCAGATGAGGTCATTATAGACTTTAAAGAAAGTAGAGTAGTGGACATGTCAGCCATAGAAGCTCTGAATAAAATTACAGAGCGTTACATGAAAGTCGGTAAAAAAGTTCATTTGAAACATCTTTCTCCAGATTGTAAAAATCTGCTAAAAAATGCAGAAGAAATTATAGATGTCAATGTGATTGAAGATCCAAATTACAAAGTCTTGAGTGATTGATTAAAAATCGTTTAAATATAAAAAAATCCCATAATTTTAGAAAATTATGGGATTTTGTTTTTAGTGTTTCAGTAAATTATTCTTCACCTAAAATTTCTTCAACCTTCTTTCTTAAAGCTGGACCTCTTAGATCTTTAGCAACAATTACTCCGTCTTCATCAATTAAAAATGCTGCAGGAATTGAACGGACACCATATTTTCTAGCAATTGGTTCCTGCCAAAATTCTAAATTTGAAACGTGATTCCAATTCAAATTATCCTGTTCAATAGCTTTGATCCAAGCGTCTTTTTTATTTGGTTTATCCAAAGATACTCCGATTACTGCAAAACCTTTGTCTTTGTAATCTTCGTAAACATTTACAATATTCGGGTTTTCTAAACGGCAAGGTTTACACCAAGATGCCCAAAAATCAATTAAAGTAAGTTTGCCCATAGCATCTTCCAAAGCTAAAGTTTCACCCTCTGGAGTTGGTCCAGAAAATTTTGGCGCTTCTGCACCAACATCTGTAGCACCGATTTTGGCAATCTTTTCGCCAACCATTTTTCCTAGTTGAGAATCTTTGATTTCATTTGAATATCCATCATAGATGCTTTTCATTTCTTTTGAAGATGCACCTTTTGAATTTACAATATCAGACAAAGCCATCATACCAACGATTGAATTTTTATTTTCTTTGGCGAATTTCAATCTTGCTTCTTTTGACTCGTCCATGATAGACTTCATTTCAGAACGTAGCTGTTGCACCTTTTCTCGCTCTTTAGCCATGGCTGCAGAACGATATTCGTTTTGCAATTCCTGTTGCTTTTCTCCAAAATTTTTAAGCATAGAGATGTAATCTTCCAAAAGTTGATTATGCTTGCCGCCCATGACCTTAGAAGCATTCAAACTATCTTTGTAAACTTCCATTTCAATACTTTGGTCTTCAGTGATGAATATCACATTACCATTAAGACCTTGAAAATTCAATAAATTGATTTCTTGATTCTCCAAATCTTTTAGGTCAAAACTAAAAGTTTCATTTTTGACCGTTGTTGTATCAACGGGTTCAGGGTTATTTTGTGGGCCTAGTTTGGCTAGATAAACCTCTGTTCCATCTTCAACACCAGCAATATTGGCATTTAGTTTTTTTTCATTTTGCTCACACCCAACTATAGTAATAGCAAGTAGTAAAACCAATAGAATTCTCATTGTCTTTGTTTTTTTATTTGAAACAAAAATAATCAAGTCTACGGTTAATACTCAAAAAATTCAATAAAATTCAGAATTGTAAATGATAAAAGATTCTTAAGTTAAAGTAATTTAATGCTGTTGAAAATAACTTTGTAATGACGTAAATTTACAAGATGAAACAAAAACTACGCTATCCTTTTACCATACAAATCAGTTTTCAAAAAGTTCTGAACGAGTTGAAAAACCGACTAAAAACTGAAGATAAAGCATTGTCAAGACAATATATAGAAAGTGTATTGGGCTATGCCAATGGTTTTCCTGAATTGTTTTCTGGACTTAGTGACGAGACGAATTTGAAGCAATATCAGAAACCAATCGATGTGCTCTTGGACGATTTATTTCCAGACATGTTGTCTAAAAATGAAATCAAAGCAGCAGCTTTGCCATTTCGTTCTAAAATTTTTAAAACTTCTGACCGTTTAAAAGAAATTTTAGCAAATTCTGGTTATGAAAATTTTGAATTTCAACCTAGAAATTTCAATCCAGAGATCAACTATGTGTTTGCTTGTGTAATTATTTTGAACAAATATTTTGGTTACGATTTAGATTTTTTCAGACCCATTTACTACGATATTCCAGATGCTCAGGGTAATGTTAAGAATTACCGCTTATTTATCAATGCTGATTTTGTAGAGATTTTCCCTACAGAACAAAGCATCGACCTTACAGAGTCGGATGTAGATGAATTGCTTATTAATTATGATGACACGGATTTATGGATGCAAAAATTTCCGCCAGAATCTTGGATTTTCAAGGGGTTTACAATTATGAATTTTACAGATGTGACTTCAGATAATGGAATTTCTGAATTGAAATCTCTTTTGTTGAGCCACAACATCAAAACTGATTCCAAATTGATTTCAACCAAAATGTCTGAAATTTTGAAATCGATTTTCAATATACAAAACTTGGAATTTGGCTTTACTTTATTCGATGAATCTACAGATCGTTTTCAGAATTTGAACTCTCAAAATATTCATAGTTACATTCTTGAAGCAGTTAACAATGCCAATTGTCATGAGGCTTTTTGTGCTGAAGCCTACAAGTCGTTGGTTGAAGAGGACAATTATTTTTGCATAACCAATATCGAAGACTATTTCAGTAAAAATCCGAACAATAAATTCGCTGAAAACCTTCAAAAAAAAGGGGTGAAATCTGCCATTTTAGCACCAATCACCAAAAATGATAAACTTTTGGCAATCATGGAATTGGTGTCTTACAAAAAGAATGAATTAAACATCATCAATGCCACAAAATTGGACGATGTTGTCCCATATATTGCAGAAACTGTAGAACATTATTTTACAGAGTTTCAAAATCGGGTGAAAGCTATTATTCAAAGTGAATGTACTTCTATTCATCCTAGTGTAGAGTGGAAATTCGAGGAAGAAGCCAAACGGCTGATCAATAATTCTGATGAAAAAAACGCCAGTTTCAGAGATATCAAATTTGAAGATATTTATCCTTTATATGGTCAAATTGATATTGCAGGTTCTTCCACTCAAAGAAATGAAGCCATTCAAGAAGATTTGACCACACAATTGAATAAAGCGCTTAATATTATCAATTCAGCTTTTGACATTCAAGCCATCCCGATTTATGAACAAATCAGTTTCAGAATTTCGGATAACTTGGCTTTTTTAATGAAAGGGATAACAGCCTCTAGCGAGCAAAAAGTTTTGGATTTAATGACCTACGATGTTGATCCAATTCTTCACCATATTGAAGACAATTTACCTGAACTCAAAACTCAAGTTCACCAGTATTTCAAAGATTTAGAATCCAGAAACGACGTGTTTTTCAAACATAGAAATCGCTTTGATGATGCGGTAATGCAAATCAATCAAGTGATGGCAAACTTGATAGATCAAAAGCAAATTGAAGCCCAGAAAATTTTTCCACATTATTTTGAACGCTACAAAACCGATGGTGTGGAGCATAACATTTATATCGGTCAATCCATTAATGAACAATACAAGTTTTCTGAAATTATGTTGCAGAATTTAAGGCTGTGGCAGTTGAAAACCATGTGTGAAATGGAAAATAAATTTTATAATTTCCAAAGTGATCATCCGCTGAAATTGGAAGCCCGATCTATGATTTTTGTGTTCAATTCCACATTGTCCATCAAATACAGAATGGACGAAAAACATTTTGACGTTGATGGCACTTACAATACGCGCTACGAAATTATCAAGAAAAGAATAGACAAAGCTTTTGTAAAAGACAGTGAGGAGCGCATCACCCAAAAAGGAAAACTTACTATTGTTTACGCTCAAAAAGAAAGCGAACGTGAATATTTAAATTACATCAAATATCTTAGAAAAATCAAATATTTAGGTGACGACGTTGAAATTTTAGAAGTTCAAGATTTGCAAGGCGTCTCTGGACTGAAAGCCATTCGAGCTAATATTTTATATCAAAAATCGAACGACAAAGACGAAACTTTAACTTACAAAGATTTGATCAAATCTTTAAATTAAATCAAAAGCGAAAAAGAAACTGACCACTGACACAATGATTCCGAGCATAAAAATGGTATAGGTCAACCTGAGCAGTCGGTATTTTCTGTCCAAAACTTTGCCTAACAAATACAAATCCTTGACCAGTGCTTCATAAACGAATTCCTTGTCTTGGATAATTTCTTTGACGCCCCAGAGGTAATCTTCATATTTCATTTTATGGAAATTACCAAAAAACAATATATTCACTTCACGATTCATCACCTGTTCCTTTGTGAATTCTCCAGAAGTCACATTTGGGCGCGTGGACATGATGGAAAGAATAATCGACGCCACACTGAAGCAAATCAAAATCAAAGTCGGAATCATCAAATGTGCATTGCTTGGACTGTCTAGTTTTGGAATAATATTCGCTAAAGCTAAAGAAATAATAATCGCATTTACAGACAATAAAATATTAGCTTTGGTGTCTGCAATATCACTTAATTTCAGGTGATTACGAAGTGTAACTCTAAATAAAGTTTGAATGCTGCGTTCAGGACTTTCATTCTTGTATTTAGCTTTATACTTGGCTTTCATGCGTTCTTTTTCAGCACGCTTTTCTTTTTTATTTTTAGATTCTATGAGTTTGATGAGGTTATCTTGTTTCTTGGTTTGCCAAAATTCAACTGCATAATTTGTGTAAAATCGGTGTTTTTCTGTAAGCATTTGGATATTGATATTCTGCCATTCCAAAGACTTGTAATTGGCTTTTCCAAGCAGTTTTAACTCTTGCCGAAGCAATTCGCTGATTTCATTAAAATCCTCACGTGCAAAATGAGAACAATCGGCATCTTTTAGGATTTTCTCCAAAAGCGTTTCAGGAGTTTCCCCAAGTTTTGTTACCGCAATTAGATTCTTAACCTTTTCAATTTTTTCTGAATTGAAATCGGTTTCGTTTTCCAAAAATTCAGAAGCAATCCGCATGCTTTCCGATTCATGATCGCCTTCAGATTGAGTGTATCCAGTATCATGAAACCAAGCCGCAATCAATAGAATTTCCTGATCTTCAGGATGAATATTTTCTTTTTTAGCTAAAAAAGAAGCACTTTCAACCACGCGTTTAGTATGGCTGAAATTATGATAAATATAATTATTAGAAAGCTTATCTTTGAACAAGTGAAGCACAAAGTCTTCAATTTTTGAAATTAAATCTGTCATAATTTTCACAAACTAAGGTAAAATATCTTAACCCATTACAATTTACAATATGCTTAAAAATATACAAGTCTTATGTCTAACTTTTTTATTTTTTTCTTGCGCCACTTACCAACCTAAATATAAGTTTGAACAAACTCAAAAATTTAAAAATGCTTATTCTGAAGATCAAATCAGCCAAAGTTTTTATTTAATAGGCGATACTGGTAACAAAAATTTGTCTGGAGTTGCACCTGGTTTGAAAATCTTCAACACTTTTATTCAAAACAAAAATACCGAAAGTACTAAGTTATTGATTTTAGGCGACAATATTTATCCCAAAGGGATGCCGAGCCAAGGTGATGAGAATCGCCCGCAAGCGGAAACAGTTATGAATAGCCAACTTCAAGTTTTAAAAGATTTTCAAGGCGACATACATTTTATTCCCGGAAATCACGATTGGTATATCGAAGGCATTCAAGCTTTAGAAAATCAAAAGGATTTTATAGAAAAAGGACTTCCAAACCAAGATCAAGTTTGGTTGCCAAAACCAGGATGCGGAATGTCTTTTGTCGATATTTCAGACGATGTGCATCTCATTATTCTTGATTCGCAATGGATTTTGGAAGATTGGGACGACAATCCAAAAATCAATCGCAATTGCGATGAAATCAAAACCCGCAGTCAGTTTTATGAAGAATTTGAAACTGAACTCAAAAAAAACCAAAATAAAACCACTTTAGTTGCCCTTCATCATCCACTTTATTCCAACGGAATTCATGGTGGCACTTATGAATTTACCAAACATTTATTTCCATCTCAAAAGAAAGTTCCATTGCCGATATTGGGATCTCTGGTAAATATGATTCGTACTACTGGCGGTATTTCAGTTCAAGACACACAAAATAATCAGTATCGAGCTATGGTCGACAGAATTTCTGCCATTGCCAGCCGCTGGAATCGTGTGGTTTTTGCTTCTGGACATGAGCATAATCTACAATATATCGAGCATGATTTGGTTAAACAAATTGTTTCTGGTTCTGCTTCCAAAGTGTCTTATGCAAAATTAGGTAACGATGGCTTATTTGCTTCTCCAGAACACGGTTTTGCAAAATTTGACGTACTTAAAGATGGTTCCTCTTGGGTCAGTTTTTATGCTGAAAACAATGGGAAAATTGAAAAGATTTATCAAAAAGAAGTCTATCCAAAACCTGAAACTTTTGACTTAGATCAATTACCAAATGAATTACCAGAATTTGTTGAAGCTTCAATTTACGATGATTTTAAAATAGAACGTACTGATTTTTACGAAAGCTTGTGGGGTGAGCGCTACAGAAATATGTACGGCAAAAAATTGAAACTTAAAGTATTGGATTTAGATTCTGCTTACGGTGGTTTGGAACCCATAAGAATGGGCGGCGGCATGCAAACCAATTCACTTCGCCTTAAAGATTCTCTTGGTAGAGAGTACAATATTCGACAAATCAAAAAAAATCCGATTCGCTTATTACAGCAGTTTGTTTACCCAGATAAGAATCTTACCGGTGAATTTGATGAAACTATTGTAGAAGAAGTTTTGTTAGATTTTCTGACTTCTGCACATCCTTTTAGTTTTATGGCTGTACCAGATTTGGCTGAAGCCATTGACGTTTACCATACGAATCCAGAATTATACTACATTCCGAAGCAAAAAGCTTTAGGAAAATTCAATGCAGCTCATGGTGATGCCATTTATATGATCGAAGAGCGCCCTGAAGAACACTGGAAAGGAACTGAAGGCGTGTTTAGCAATCCGAATCACGATATTGTAAGTACGTCCGATGTTTTTGAAAGGCTACGGCGTGATGAAAAATACAGCGTTGACGAATCTTCATATTTGCGTGCCAGATTGTTTGATATGTTGCTTGGTGACTGGGACAGACACGAAGACCAGTGGCGTTGGTCAGAATTTGAAGACGAAGACGGCAACCATACTTTTAAACCAATTCCAAGAGATCGCGATCAAGTTTTTGCCAATTTTGATGGCGGTTTTTTCAATTCACTGCGAAGTGTGGCGAGTTTTCCTCGAATTTATCAACCTTATTCTGAAGATATTAAATATCTAAAATGGCTGAATAATTCTGGACTTGGCTTGGATCGCACAATTATTAGAAATGCAACGGGTGAAGATTGGTTAGCAGAAGCTGAATTTATTCAAAATAACTTGACCGATGAAGTCATCAATAGTGCGTTTTCAAATTTTCCTAAAGAAATCGATGCCGAAGAAACTGAAAAACTTAAACAAACTTTCAAAGCGAGATTAGGAAATTTGAAATCAATTGCTGAAAGGTATTACGGCATTTTGAGTGAGTACAGCATGATTACTGCTACTGATAAAGACGATTTTATCGATGTGTTTCGTCAAGAAGACGGATCGACTCGAGTCAAAATAATGAGAAATATTAAAGGCGAACGAGAATATACTATTGTTGATAAAACATTTTCGCCAGAAGACACCAAAGAAATTTGGATTTATGGCTTAGATGATGACGATATTTTTCAAGTTGAAGGCGACCATAAAAGTTCAATTAAAGTGCGACTCATAGGCGGTCACGGAGATGATGAATTCAAAATAAAATCAGGACAAAAGACTGTGATTTACGACTATAAAACTTTAGAAAACACAATAGAAGAAAAGGACAGTGCCAGACTAGTGAGATCCGACCAATACAAACAAAACGTATTCGACAAGGATCGAAAAATATCCAGAACCAACGTCATTTTACCAAGAATAGGTTTCAATCCTGATGATGGATTGCTTTTTGGAGTTCAAGATATTTACACTTTCAAAGGATTTCAACTGAATCCTTTTACATTTAGACATAAATTAAATGCTGGATTTTACACTGCTACAGGTGGATTTGACTTTGGTTATCAAGGTGAATTTGCTAATGTTTTAGGTGAATATAATTTGCACCTTGGTTTGCATTATACCAGTCCAAATTTTGCTCAAAACTTTTTCGGTATTGGAAACAATACCCCAAATTTTGATGATGATTTAGGAAGAGATTTCAACAGGGTGAAAATTAGAATGATTGAAACTGCCATCGGTTTGACAAAACGTTCAGAATACGGGAGTGTGTTTCAACACGAAATTACTTTTGAAAATTATAGAGTTCAACGCACAGCTGGTCGATTTTTAGACCAAATCGGAGAAGATTTGCTCGTTGAAGATCCTGATTTTTTTGAAAGTAAAAATTTTGCAGGTTTGGAAACTGCTTATCAATACCAAAGTTTTGATAATAATTTGAATCCAAAACGCGGCATGGATTTTCAACTGGAATTTGGAGGAAAGTTGAATTTAGACGACACTAAAAGAAATTTCTTGTATCTGAATCCTTCTTTGGAGTTTTTCAATTCAATAAGTGGAAATAAAAAGTTGGTTTTGCGTTCCAAAGCCCAGTCTCAATTGATTTTTGATGATACTTATGAGTTTTATCAAGGCGCAACTTTAGGGGCAAACAATGGACTTCGTGGATATAGAAAAGATCGATTTATCGGTCAACAAAGTTTGGTGGGAAATTTTGATTTGAGGTATAGTTTTAACCAAATTAAAACGGCTTTGTTACCAGTTCAACTAGGCGTTTTTGCCGGGACAGATGTTGGCCGAGTTTGGTCAGATGTTCAGAATGAATCTGAAACATGGCATCACGATTACGGACTTGGATTTTGGCTGAATGGCGCAGATTTGTTTACTGGTACATTCAATTTTTTCCATAGTGAAGATGGATTTTGGTTTTCATTTGGATTTGGAGCAAGTTTCTAAACGATTTTCTTAATCACTCGTAAGCTATGGGAATAACGATTGGTATCCACATTGAAAATTCCAGAATGATCAATTCGATCTAAGCGAACTTGACCGTGTGAATGAATAATAAAATTGTCTTTCAGCATAATTCCAACATGAATAATATGACCTTCTTCATTGTCAAAAAATGCTAAATCTCCAGGTTCACTTTCTTCAATAAAAGACAGCGCATCACCTTGTTTTGCTTGCTGATGCGCGTCTCTTTGTAAGGGAATTCCATTAATTTTATAAACCATTTGTGTAAATCCGCTACAATCTATTCCAAAAGGCGATTTTCCACCCCACAAATAGGGTGAGTTGAGATACAACATGGCTATTTCTACAAGATTTGATTTGTCGAAATTTGAGTTTATACTGCCATCAAATTCATGTTTTAGAATATCTGTAGCATGAATGGCGGATCCAATGCAAATTGGCATCAACTGATTGGAATTTGTATTTACTAAACTCAGTAAATCTGAAGCATGTTTTTGTTTTTCATTCAGTAGAAGATAGGTTTTTTCGTCAATTTCAAAACATTGCTTTCGATCCAACCAACCTTCATAGGCATCAAATGCTATGCGAATTTTGATCCATTTTTTTTGCTCTTCAATTATTTCAAAATGATCACCATATAGCAATTGAGTAATCATTTCGGAAGCATCTTTAGCTTCGGCTCTCACCGGCACGACACTTAGGGGACAAATTCCGTATAGCATTTGAAAATTTCTATAAAATTAATTAGCGTTCTAAAACCATTGCTGAAGCACCGCCGCCGCCGTTACAAATGGCTGCAGCTCCAATTTTAGCATTGTTTTGTTTCATGACGTTTATTAGCGTAATCAAAATCCTAACTCCAGAACAACCTAAAGGATGTCCAAGTGAAACTGCACCACCATTGATATTCACTTTTTTAGAATCTAAACCTAATATTTTAGTATTGGCAATGCCAACGACAGAAAAGGCTTCATTAAATTCAAATACATCAACATCATCAGTATTTAAATTAGCTTTTTTCAATGCCAAAGGCAATGCTTTTGCTGGAGCTGTAGTAAATCTTTTTGGCTCCTGAGCTGCATCTGCATAACTTTTGATTGTAGCTAAAATTTCGAGACCGAGTTCTTCAGCTTTTTCTCTGCTCATCATAATGACAGCACCAGCGCCATCGTTTATGGTAGAAGAATTTGCTGCAGTTGCTGTGCCGTCTTTACTAAATGCCGGTCTTAGATTTGGAATTTTATCCAATTTTATATTTTTGAATTCTTCATCTTCTTTGAAAATGATTGGCTCGCCACGTCTTTGCGGAACTTCTACTGGAACGACTTCATCGTCAAATTTTCCATTTTTCCACGCTTCAGCACTTCTTTTGTAAGATTCTTTTGCAAACTCGTCTTGTTCTTCTCTGCTAATGTCGTGTTCTGCAGCACAAAGGTCGGCACAAGTTCCCATGGCATTATTGTCGTAAGCATCGACTAATCCGTCACGCTGTAAACCATCTACCATTTGTGTAGGTCCAAATTTTTGACCATTTCTAAGATGTAAATAATGAGGAATCATACTCATATTTTCCATTCCACCGGCTACAACTATTTCAGCATCGCCAAGCGCAATAGCTTGCGCACCTTGCATCACAGCTTTCATACCGCTGGCGCAAACTTTATTTACAGTCGTACAAGGAACGGTGTCAGGAATGCCTGCACCCATGGCGGCTTGCCTTGCAGGAGCTTGGCCATTATTGGCTTGAACAACATTTCCCATTAAAACTTCGCTGACCAACTCAGGTTTCAAATTGATTTTGGACAAAGCACCTTTAATGGCGATTTCTCCTAATTTTGTGGCTGGAACGCTAGCTAAACTTCCTAGGAAACTTCCTATTGGCGTTCTTGCAGCGCTTACAATTACAATATCTTTTGACATAATGCTATGTTTTATTATTAAAGTTGCTAAATTAAGAATTTTAGCGCAAAATCTGGCTTAAGTTTTAAGAAGGTCATAATCTTTTCATCTTTTTCTGAATCTGGATTAAATTCAAATCTCTAGCCTTGCTAACTCATATTATTTCATAAATTTGAATAATTTAGGAATATGAAAAAATTAGTCGATAATCTTTATAAAAATCAATCTAGAATTTACAAATTCTTTTTGTTAGCTGTAAGCGTTTTCTTGATTGTTTATTTTTTTCCTACTGGTGGTCAGTTCAAATATGAAATTACCAAAAATAAACCTTGGCAGTATGAAAATTTGTATGCACCATTTGACTTTGCTATTCTAAAGTCTGACGAAGAAATTGCTGCTGAGAAGTCCAAAATCAAAGAAACACATATTCCATATTATAAATTTGATGTTGATAAAGCCAAAAATGTTCAAAATACTTGGTTGGATCAATTAAATAATGAGCAGAAAGATTTAGTTCAAAATGATTCTTTACTTCATGATTTTATAAATCGTACAATTTCTAAAATTTATCAAACAGGAATTAGGATTGAACAATCCGAAGAAAGCAAAGATCAGTTGGTTTTTTTGACCAAAAAAAATCAGGTCGAAGAGCTTACTTTAGGAGATATTTTTACACAACAAAACTTGAAATCTTACCTGCAAAATCGAATCGATAATTCTGAATTTCAAGATATAAAGGACGAGTTATTGAGTATGTTTTTTGATATTTTGAAAGTTAATGTTGAATACAACGAGAGTTTAAACGAAAAACAAATTCAGTCCAAATTCAATCAGATTTCTTATACACGCGGTCAAGTTACAAAAGGGAGTAAAATTATAGCAAAAGGAGAAACCATTGATGGCGAAAAATTACGCAAACTGAAATCATTAAAATTTGAATATGAGTCGCAAAGTTTAGAATCTTCAGCATTCGTAGTTGTAATCGCTGGTTATACTTTGTTGGTGGCTCTATCTTTGTTGATGCTGTACTTGTTTATCGGTCAATACCGACCTAAAATTTTCGATAATAACAACAAGCTGACCTTTATTTTTTTCAATATTTTGTTCGTCGTATTTTTAACTTTAATGGTTATGCGTGTTGATACAGATTATATTTATGTCGTACCAATTTGTATTTTACCGCTTACTTTAAAAGCTTTTTTTGATGCAAGATTGGGACTTTTTACACACGTCATCACTGTACTGATTTTAGGAATGATTGTACCTGATAGTTATGAATATATGTTTTTGCAAATCACAGCAGGAATTATTACGATATTGACGGTTTCCGAACTTTACAAACGTGCTAATTTGTTCATTTCTGTGGCGCAAATTACATTGATTTATATTTTCGCCTATTTTGCTTTCAATATGATTCAGGAAGCTAGTTTGTCAGAAATAAATTATAATAATTTCGTCTATTTTCTTTTAAGTGGTGTTGGTTTACTTTTTGTACAACCGCTGATTTATACTTACGAAAAGGTGTTTGGTTTAGTTTCAGATTTATCTTTATTAGAACTCACTGATACCAATTCAAAATTGCTGAAAGAACTTTCAAATGCAGCGCCTGGTACATTTCACCATTCGCTAAATGTAGCTAATTTAGCTGAAGCTGCCGCAAATGAAATTGGAGCCAATTCTTTATTGATAAGAGTTGGTGCATTGTATCATGACATCGGAAAAATGAAAAACCCGATTTACTTCACAGAAAATCAAACAACATCGGTGTCTCCTCATGACGAATTATCGCCTAAAGAAAGTGCAGAAGTAATTATCAATCATAGGCAAGAAGGAATTGAAATTGCCAAAAAAAGAAATCTTCCTGATAGAATTATCGACTTCATTCGTACGCATCACGGAACTTCAACGGTTTATTTTTTCTATGCTAAGCAAAAAGAAGAAGACGAAGACAATGTGAATATTGAAGATTTTCGTTATCCTGGACCGATTCCTTTTAGCAAAGAAACTGCAATTTTGATGATGTGTGATGCAGTTGAAGCTGCCAGCAAAAGCTTGAAAGAGCCAAATACACAATTGATTGATGATTTTGTAGAAAAAATAATTAATAAGCAAATTGAAGACAATCAATTTGTAAATGCGAATATTACTTTTAAAGAAATTCAGTCCATAAAAAAAATATTGAAAGCCAAACTGAATAATATTTACCATTTAAGAATAGAATATCCTGATTAACATGAAGAAAATTATCATCGCCATTGATGGACATTCCTCCACAGGGAAAAGCACTGTTGCCAAAAAATTAGCTAAAACTTTAAATTATAAATACGTAGACACTGGCGCTATGTACAGAACGGTAACACTTTACGCTTTGCGAAATAATTTGATTTCTGTAGCTGAGGTTGAAGAAAATAAACTCATTTCAGCATTGAATGATATCAATATAAATTTTGAATACAATCCTGAAGAAAATTCCAATGATGTATTTTTAAATGGTGAAAATGTTGAAAATGAAATACGCAAAATGCATGTTTCAGATCATGTGAGTGCGATTGCAAAGATTGATAAAGTCAGAGAAAAACTAGTTGCTATTCAACAGGAAATAGGTAAAGATAAAGGCATCGTGATGGATGGGCGTGATATTGGTTCAGTCGTTTTTCCTGAAGCAGAATTGAAAATATTTATGACGGCTTCAGCTGAAGTTAGGGCAGAACGCCGTTACCAAGAATTGAAAAAGAAAGGCGAAAATATTACTTTTGAGGAAGTTTTCCAAAATGTAAAATCCCGAGATGAAGTTGATTCTTCAAGAGCAAATTCACCTTTAATTCAAGCCAAAGACGCCATAAAAGTAGATAACAGCGAAATGTCTCAAGACCAACAATTTGAACTTATTTTGAATTTAGCTAAGGAAAGAATTAAGGACTAAACCTCATTCATCTTCAATATCAACTCTACAAGTCTGTTGCTGTAGCCACGCTCATTATCATACCAGCCGATGAGTTTTACAAGGTTTCCACCGATGACTGAAGTCATTTCAGCATCGAAAATACAGGAATAAGTATTGCCGATGATATCTATAGACACGAGCGGTTCTTTTGAATATTGTAAAATATTTTTCAGTGAATTTTCTGCTGCATTTTTAAATAATTGATTGACTTCTTCTATAGTCGTGGATTTTTTCACATTCAATGTCATATCAGTCAAAGACCCATTTGGAACTGGAACCCGAATACCGCAACCACCAATAACTTCGCTTAAATCTGGAAAAATTTTGGTCAATGCTTTTGCCGCTCCAGTTGTCGTAGGAATGATAGACTGCGTAGCCGCGCGAGCACGTCGTAAATCACGATGTGGTTTATCATGCAAATTTTGATCAGCAGTGAATGAGTGAATTGTTGAAATATAAGCTTGTTCTACGCCCAAAGCTTCATGAATAATCTTTAGCATAGGCGCAGCATTGTTAGTAGTGCAAGACGCATTAGAAATCATTTTGTCTTCTGGGGAAAGCACTTGGTCGTTGACACCTAAAACAATCATTTTTACAGAATCATCACTTGGTGGAACACTCAAAATCAATTTTTTGGCTCCGGCTTCGAGGTGAAGATTCAACTCAGTTTTGGTTTTAAATTTTCCTGTGCATTCAACTAAAATATCAACATCAAATTTTCCCCAATTTAATTCTTCTAAAGCAGAAATTGAAGTCAATGGAAATTTTTGATTATCTACGATAATATTTTCAGCATCATAACTTACCTCAAATGGAAATTGACCATGAACGCTGTCGTATTTCAACAAATGTGACAAAGTTCTCGTGTCTGACAAATCGTTGAGGGCTACAACTTCAATATGTTGATGATTATAAAGCAAACGAAAAAGGCTTCGACCGATCCGACCAAAGCCATTGATTCCAACTTTTATTTTGTGATTCATTCTATTCCAAATGTTTGTGAGCTTTGTAAGAAGATCTTACCAATGCTGAACTTTCTATATGTCTAAAGCCAAGCTCTTTACCAATTGTCTCGTATTTTTTAAACTGATCTGGCGTGATGAATTCTTGAACAGGTAAATGTTGTTTACTTGGTTGTAAGTATTGACCAATGGTAACAACATCAACATCTACGCTTCGCAAATCTTTCATAGTTTGGATAACTTCATCTTCTTTTTCACCTAAACCGAGCATGATGCCAGACTTTGTTCTGCGAATACCTTGCGCTTTCAAATATCTTAAAACTTCAAGACTTCTGTCGTATTTGGCTTGAATTCTAACTTCCCTTGTCAATCTTCTGACGGTCTCCATATTATGAGAAACGACTTCTGGAGAAACTTCTATAATTCTATCTATATTTCTAGTATTTCCCTGAAAATCTGGAATTAATGTTTCTAAAGTGGTCTCTGGATTCATTCTGCGAACAGCTTTCACAGTTTCAGCCCAAATGATAGAGCCCATATCTTTCAAATCATCACGATCTACAGAAGTCAAAACGGCATGTTTCACACCCATAATTTTGATGGAACGTGCGACTTTTTCAGGCTCATCCCATTCAATGTCTTCAGGGCGACCAGTTTTAACACCACAAAAACCGCAAGAACGCGTACAAACATTACCAAGAATCATGAATGTAGCTGTGCCTTCTCCCCAGCATTCGCCCATATTTGGGCAACTTCCAGAGGTGCAGATGGTATGCAAATCGTATTTATCGACTAATTTTCTGAGATTCCTATATTTTTTTCCTGTCGGAAGCTTCACGCGTAACCATTTCGGTTTTGCCGTTCTGGTTTTCGTTTTTGTTGAAGTTTCAACAGTTTCTTGTTTTTCTAATACTGCAGTGCTCATATTTGATGCAATTTTTTACAAAGGTAAGAAATATGTAGGAGTTAATTATTTTTGAACTCAAGAACCGAATGGAAATTATAAAATCTAAGAAAACTTTAACCAGAGTTGATTTTTCTTAGCTGGAAAATTTAAAAAATACTAATTAGATTTTAAACTTTTATTTTGCTTTTATCAATATTTTCAAGTTTAATATTGAAATACTTTTTACTGAAAATAGTGATTTTAATAATTTCGTTAATTAAAATTAAAGAGAACACACCCAAGATTGCAAAAGATATGGACAACGGAAATTCATCAGCGAAAAAAGTATAATATGCGGTTACTAAAACTGTAATAATAAAAATTATAAATTTTAAATTATCAGACATTCCGAACTGATTGGCTTTAATCGTTGCCAGAACATCTTCACCGTCGCTTAAGTCAAATTCAACAAGAGGACTTGTTAACCAGAAACGCTTAACATAAATATCATGCTTTTTAGCTTCCAATTTTTTGAAATCAAATCCATTGGCGCCAAGTCGAAATAGGGGATTTCCATCCACAAAAACCTGGCATTTTGAAAAATTGTCGAAACCAAGTTTTTTGTGTTTGCAGACCAGTTTTGGCATAAATAATTTGATTTTAATTAGTCCATTTCAGATTCAATTGGATTGCGGTTTAGTGTTTTCCAGAGCAAATCTTTCAAGTTTTGAAGACCTTGTTGAGCAATCGATGAAATAAACATATGTGGAATTTTACCGAATGCATTCTCGAGTTCACTAGAAAGTTCAGCTTTCAATTCATCATCTAATAAATCTGATTTAGAAATAGCTATTACTCTTGCTTTGTCTAGCAATTCAGGATTGTAACGTCGCAATTCGTCTAAAAGAATTTCATATTGTTCTACGACGCTTGGCGCATCTGCGGGAATCAAAAATAATAAAGTTGAATTCCTTTCAATATGTCTTAAAAAACGATAACCAAGTCCTTTTCCTTCTGCGGCACCTTCTATAATTCCGGGAATATCTGCCACGACAAAAGATTGATAATCGCGGTATTTTACAATTCCAAGATTGGGCTTGAGTGTTGTAAATTCATAATTGGCTATTTTCGGTTTTGCTGCTGTAATGACAGAAAGCAAAGTCGATTTTCCGGCATTCGGAAAACCTACAAGACCAACATCTGCGAGGAGTTTCAGTTCTAAAGTAACATCTTTTTCTTCGCCAGGAATTCCAGATTGTGCGAATCTAGGAGTTTGATTTGTCGAGCTTTTAAAATGAGAATTTCCTTTACCGCCCATACCGCCTTCAAGAATAACGTATTCTTCTTCGTGGGCTGTAATTTCTTTAATGATTTCATTGGTATCGGTATCTCGAATCACCGTTCCGACTGGCACATCAATATACTGGTCTTCTCCGTCAGCACCTGTACTGGTTTGCTTTCCGCCATGCTCACCGTGAGTTGCTTTTATGTGTCTTTTAAATTTCAAATGAAAAAGTGTCCACAAATCTTTGTTGCCTTTGATGATAATATGGCCACCACGACCGCCGTCACCGCCGTCAGGTCCGCCTTTGGGAATATATTTTTCCCGCCTTAAGTGCGCAGAGCCCTTTCCGCCGTTTCCGGATTTCAGGTGTAGTTTTATGTAGTCTACAAAATTACCTTCAGTCATTTGATGTATTTATGAATTATAATTGGTCAATGACTTTGCTGATGCGTTCAGTAATTTCTGAAATTGAACCAACGCCGTCAATGCCGTAGTATTTGTTTTCTTTTTTATAAAATTCTTTAAGAACAGCTGTTTCTTCGTAATATACTTTTATTCTATTTCTGATAACAGATTCGTCTGCATCATCTTTCCTTCCTGAAGTTTTGCCGCGTTCCAAAAGTCTTTCAACGAGTTTTTCGTCAGGAACTTCCAAAGCTATCATCGCATCGATTTGTGTAGATTTAGAATCCATCAAATCATTCAAAGCTTCGGCTTGGGCTTCTGTTCTTGGGAAACCATCGAATATGAAACCTTTGCTATCCATGTTTTCTTCGACTATTTCATTTAGCATTTTTATGGTGACTTCATCTGGCACCAACTCACCTTTGTCGATGTAGGATTTAGCCTTTTGACCAAGCTCTGTTTCGTTTTTGATATTATATCTAAAAACATCTCCAGTGGAAATATGTTTCAAATTATATTTTTCTTTAAGATTTTCAGCTTGGGTTCCTTTTCCTGCTCCCGGAGGGCCAAACAATACGATGTTAATCATCTGATTTTTATTTTAATTGATATATTTCTGAAATATTTCTACCTAATCCGTCATAATCAAGACCGTAACCGACGATAAATTTATTTGGAATTTCGAGACCGACGTAGTCTATGGGTAATGATTTTTTGTAGGCTTCAGGTTTATAGAATAAACTTGCAATTTTGTATGAAGCAACTGCTTCGGTCTTAAGTTGTGCAACGATATGTTCCAATGTGTTGCCAGTATCTACAATATCTTCTACTACAATGACATCACGATTTTTAAGATTTCCTGCGCCAAGTAATGTTCTAACATCTCCAGTGGAAGAGGTTCCTTCGTAAGAAGCAAGTTTGGTAAAACTAACCTCACAATCGCCTTCGTAGTATTTCATTAAATCCGACAAAAACATAAATGCACCATTCAAAATACCAAGAAAAATCGGCGTTTTGCCTTTGTAATCTTCATCGATTTTTTGCGCTAAATTTTTGACTGCTTGTTGAATTTCATTGTGGCTGAGGTAAGGCTCAAATTCTAAATCGTGGAGTTTAACCATCATTTTTACATTTAAAAAGGCAAATATAAGGATTCCAATTTTACTAGGTTTATATAGAAAGGCTTTATTCTCTTGTTTGAAATTAATATTAAAATTCAACTTTAAAAATCAATTCTTATTTTAATGAGAATTGATTTTTTTTTTACTTAAACTTCTAAGTTTTGATAATTTGAGAGCAATATTTTTAACTCTAAGTTTCAACTTTAATTGAACCATGAATTTTTTGTCTACCTATTAAATATCAATTTTTAAGTAAAATTTCCATTTACGTTTCATTTTCACCTTTTTAATTATTTTCTTATCAAACCACTATAAATACTAAGGTTTCTTCATTTTTTACAAATATTATTCTGAGCTTAAAGTTAAATAAAAGTTAATATATATTACTTTGTATTGCATAGTAGTGTTTAAAAAATATATCTTTGTATTGTAATAAAACTCATTTTATAATGGAATTATGAAGATAGAAAACACAAAAGCACAAATGCGGAAAGGAGTTTTGGAATATTGCATTTTGTCAGTACTTCATCAAAACGACGCTTATGTTGCTGAAATATTAGAAACTCTGAAAGCCGCAAAGCTTTTAGTCGTTGAGGGTACGATTTATCCTTTGCTCACTCGTTTAAAAAACGCAGACCTACTGTCTTACAGATGGGAAGAATCGACTGGTGGGCCACCGCGAAAATATTATGGGCTAACCGAACAAGGTGAAAATTTTCTGAATGAACTTTCTGAAACCTGGAACGAACTCAGCTTTGCCGTAGAACAAGTCACACAATCAAAATCAAAAGACGATGAATAAAACAATCAACATAAATTTAGCCAATGTCTTCTTTCATATTGATGAAGACGCTTTTAGAAAACTGGATCAGTATCTTAAAACTATTGAAAAATATTTGAGCAACGAAGAAAGTAAAAGCGAAATATTACAAGATATTGAAGCCAGAATTGCCGAAATATTTAGCAATAATATCAATCATGGAAACGAAGTTATCACCACTAAACACGTCGATGAAGTCGTTGAAATAATGGGAGAACCAGAAGCTTATCGTATAGAAGATGATGCTGATTTTAGTTCTAAAAAAACTCACCGTCAACATGCTACAAAAAAATTATACAGAGATATTGATCGCAATTATATTGGCGGAGTATCTTCAGGATTGAGCCACTATATTGGACTTGATGTTTTTTGGATTCGTCTGATTTGGGTTATTTCTGCTTTTCTTTCTTTCGGAATTACATTAGGGATTTATATTTTGTTATGGATTCTTATAGAACCAGCAAGAACCACAGCAGAAAAACTTGCTATGCAAGGCGAGCCCGTCAATTTGTCGAATATAGAAAGAAAAGTTAAAGAAGGTTACGATAAGTTTGCTGATAAAGTTGGTGACATCGATTATGAAAAATATTCGCAACAAACCAAGTCTGGTGTAACTCGTTTTTTTGATGGCTTGGGTGAAGTTTTAAGAACTTTAGGGCAGTTTTTAGCCAAATTTTTAGGTTTGATTTTGTTTCTGATTTCAGGTTTAGTTTTAGTGAGTTTATTAGTTTCATTATTCAGTTTTGGAACTATTTCAGTTTTGGAATTAGGGGATTTTTCTCACGCAGAAATTTTTGCTTTGGATTTGCCAACTTGGCTTCAATTGCTTATTTATTTTATTATTGCTGCTATTCCATTTTTTTATTTACTTATTTTAAGCTTGAAATTGTTGTTCTCTAACCTAAAATCAATTGGGAAAACAACTCATATTTCATTATTGGCACTATGGATTTTGGCTGTAATAACTGTAACAACTTTTGGGGTCAAAAAAGGCTTGGAAAGGACTTATAGCGCAGAAGTAGTTGAGGTGGAGAGTTTATCTAATCTTGCGACAGATACATTGGAAGTTAGAATGAACAATAATTTACTTTACAGTGAAACGCTAATCAAAAGTTCAAGACAAAAATTGGTGGTGGATAATAATAATCAAGAGTTCTTGTACAGTTCTAATCTAAATATAGCTTTGAAACCTGCCCAAGATTCTATAATTAAACTTAGGTTGGAGAAATCTTCAAGCGCCTCTAGTGTTAGTTTGGCTAGGCAACGCGCTTCAGAAGTAGATTATAATTATGAAATTAGAAATGATGCGCTAAAATTAGACAGCTACTTTTTGAATAATCCAGAGTATTTAGATCAAAATTTCAGTCTGAATATTACACTTTTTATTCCAGAAAATATGATCTTTAGAGTCGACAATAACTTACAAATATTTTTGAATCGCAGAGCAATAGATCCAGAATATTTCGGCCATTTAGTGAAATTTGAAGATCAGACTTTGAAATGTATTGATTGTGTAATCGAAACTGAAGGCGAAGTTATAGAAGAAAAGAGTATTTAAAACAAAATTCAACCTTTAAAATAAAAACTATGAAAACCTATTTATCAATTTTAGCTTTCCTTGTGATGCTAACCACAAGTTGTAATTCGAATTTTAACTTTTCAAACCAAGTCAATGGAACCGGGGAAGTGCTTAACGAGCGCATGGACTTGAGTACTTTCACAGAAGTGAAATTAGAAAAAGGATGGAAGGTAAAACTAATTCCTAGTACAGAAAATTACATAGAAGTAGAAGCCAATTCCAATTTGCTCGATATTTTGATAGTAGAAGATGAAGGCGGGAAATTATTAATCAGTGCAGAATCGAATATCGGCAGTGCAGATGCTAAAAATATTCGTTTGTATTTTACTGAGCGTCTGAATAATATTTCAGTTTCAAGTGGTACTGGTTTAACTGCTGAAAGTGTTTTGGATTTCGATGATTTAGAACTGAAAGTCTCTAGTGGTGCTGATGTAGAATTCAATGCTAAACTCAAAAAAATGGACGCTTCGGTGTCGAGTGGCGCAGATTTAGTCATGAATGTTTTTGGCGAAGAAGTTATTTTTGATGCTTCTAGTGGCTCTGATTCTAATTTAGAAGTAAATGTGAAAAATATTGACGTTAGTTCTTCATCAGGATCTAATGTTGAAATAATAGGTGAAACCGATAATTTAAGCATAGATTCATCCAGTGGCTCAGATGTTGAAGCAAAAGCCCTGAAAGCAAAGTCTGTATTCGTTTCGGTGAGTTCCGGTTCGGATGCCAGTGTTTACCCATTAGAAAATTTAAAAGCAAACCACTCTAGTGGTGGTCATATCGAATATTATCATAAACCTTCGAATTCTATAGATATCGAGGATTCAAAATCTGGAGGCGGCGTAAAGTATAAAAATTAAATTTTGTTTGTTTGTTTTAGAAGTTTGTCAACGAAGGGAAGTCTCGTCGATTTTCCTTCAATGACAAATAAATTTAAGAAATCCCAATTATGATCAGTATAACTCAATTTTTAGTCCAGTGGTTAATCACTATTTTTACTTAAATTTTCGCTTTTATTAGCCTTGTTTTCATTGAAAGATGACGGAAGTAATTGTGGGATAAAGCTAATAATAATAGGTAATAACACACTGCCACCTGGCAAAACGAAAATGGCCAGCGAAGGTATGCTTTTGAATATGTCCATTAATTGCGACTTCACTTTAGCCTTTTCCTCGGGAAGTAACTCCCTTTGCGCTGATTGATGAAGGAGCACAAACAACTCGCGGCTTTCCATGATTTCTTGAATCAATCGTTTTTTATTTCTTGTCAGCAAAGTTTTTGCAGTTCTTTGACTCCGATTATAGAAATGCTTTAAGGGGTTGCTATAATTGAAATATGCAATTTTCTGTTTATTTATGCTGATGAATTCAAATAAAAATGAGATTGATAAGTCAACTTCTTCAGGAGATAATTTTAAATTTTCTCCTAATTTTTGAAGCATCTCCATTTCTTCGGGCTCTACAATTTCGTCACTATATACTGCCATACATGTTAAATCCATCAAATATTTTGAGGTCGGACTTTCGCTAAATTCTTCGAATTCTAAAGTTCTAAAATCACTTTCACTTAAATTTTTGGATTTTGTGTAACGAAGAGAACTTTGCAAAAGTTTGATGATTAAATATTCGTATTTAGACCTGTTGGTTTTCTGTTGAAGTGCCGAAAAAACGAGACTGACAATTTGAAATTCTAATGTTTTGGCAAACTCAACCGTAGACGTATTTTTTGTGAGAAAGTGTTGAAAAGTCAACACATCGGTAAATAGCAAAGCATTTGTTATAAGATGACTGAAATTTTTCTGAAAAATACTTTCATTAGTTTGAACACGCTCATGAATTGAGTGTTCTAACTTAATATCAGATTTAGTCTTTAGTCTAAAAATAGATTTAAAAGCCTGTTTTTGAGAGTTCAATTGCTCATAAAATTTCAGAATTCGAGTGGTGATGTTCTCAATATCTGAAGATTGATGTTGTTGAAAATCTATAAAAACTAAACCAGCTAAAAGATTTATTTTAGCCAATTCTTGTTGCGTTAGTTGGTGTACCGCATCTACCTCTAAAACAGAATTTTGATTAGTGCCATAAATGAATCCGGCTATTCTCAATTCTGAATAGAAGTCTTCGAAACTAATTTTAGTTTCAAATTTTTTTATACTTAATTGAACTGCGTGTCTCAACCAACCCGAAGCAGAAGGATTCATAAATTTTTTTTATAACTCAAATGTAAGAGAATTTTTATTTAAAAAGATGAATGTTGAAAACTTGAATTGGTATAAAGATACTTTCAAGACTGTTTAGAAGATTTACAAAAAAAGATTAACAACTTTTTAGATTGAGTTCAAATAAAAACCTAATACTAACTTAAAAGTGTCAAGTGGAGAATTTTGACCACAAATGGTTAGAAAAAATGCTGTCGGAATTTAAAAAAACTCTACTTCAAATGAAGCAGTAAGACTTGATAAAATTGATACGAAATTTAAAGAAGTTCCTGACTCAAGAACATATCATAGAAGATATAATGATTAAAAAAGCAGCATAAATAATAAAAAAAATCGATTAAAATTTGTTAATATCCTGTCCTATAAAATGGTAGCGTCTCAGTATTTATAACTTAAAAAACAATTGTATATATTAATTATTGAACTATATTCGCAGCCTTAAATTAACAAAACATTATATTATGAAAAACAGATTGAGCAGCTTATTAATTTTACTACTTGCAGTAGTTTTAACCTCTTGCGAAAGCAATGATGACACAGCAACAATTAATGGAGAGATTGGTGGTGAATGGAATATTGAGTCTATCAATTATACTGGCACAACAATTGTTTCTCAAGAAGGAAATTCAGTGACTACAAATTTATCAGGAGAAAGTTTTGATGAAAATGCAACAATGACATTCAATGAAGCTGATAATTTATTTTCCAGTCAAGGATCGTACTTTATAGAACTTACCTCTTCAAACTCAGGTCAGACTCAAACTCAAACAATACCAATAAATGATTATTATTCTGAAGGTGAATGGGATTTAGACGGTAATATATTGACTGTAGCAGGAGGATTGGTTTCAATTTCTTCAGGTACACCAGTAGTTGGCAACCCTAATGAAATCCAATCTCAAGAATATGTTGTAGAAGAGCTTACTGCTACAACAATGGTTATATCAGGAGTTGACCAACAATTAATTCAAGAATCTGACATTGAATTAGACGTCACAATAGATTTTACAATAACACTTACCAAATAGTAAAACAGTTTTAAAGTACGTTGACTTAATTACTATACAAATATTAAAAGTTGGCATTCATTGTGAGTGAACGAATTGAATTTTATAACTAAATTTATAATAACTTAAATCAAAATTAAAAAATGAAAAAACTACTATTTCTTAACCTAACTTTATTAGCATTATTATTTTTTATGGGTTGTAGCGAAAGTGATTCTAATGACCCAAATGAAGATGAGAATCAAGAAGAAATTTTCTTATGTACTGGAAATGAAAGCTCAAGTTATTGGCCATTAACAATTGGAAATCAATGGACATATGAAGGTGGTTCAGACGATTTGATTCTTACAGTTATAGAAACTGTAGAAATTGCAGGACAAGAATATTTCAAGATAGAACCCTCAGGAGTTTTAGCTTGGGAGCCTATTTACTTGAGAGTAGACAATGAAGGAAATATTTACCAACATTCTGCACCAGGTTCAGAGAATCCATCAGAAGTTCTTTATTTACCAAATAGTCCAACTCTCAATCAAGAATGGGATTCTTTTGGCAACTGTATATTAGGCCCTTGTAGTCATTACAAAAAAGTTGAAAGTCTTAACGAAACTATCGAAACAGGTGATTGTACATATGAGGATTGTTTAGCAATTAGAGAATATACAATCACTAATGATGGGACTTTAATTGACAATGGATTGATTTTTTATAAACAAGGCGTTGGATATTTGGGTGCTGATGGGTTTAGTTCATACTTGGACTTAGTAGAACTTATACTAGAATAATAAAAACAACGAAATGCCAACAACGGCTATAGTTCATTGCGGTGAATTCCTAATCGGAATTCACCGCATTTTGCTATCTTTCTGCCACGGCGGAAAAGATCCTGGTGATTTTTCCGCAACAAAACCATAGCCAAAACCGTTAACTTTATGTATAATAGGTCTTGGCAAGTATAACACTACTTTAAATTGAGTTACATAAAATTTATGTTTTCTTTACCTCAATTTAAAGTAGTATATGTATGAGATGTTTCAAAAAATAGCTTTAAGGAATTGTTCCTTTGATATTTTGAAATATTTTATTTACGCCATAAATGTTTACTTTTAACCTGAGTTCGTTTGATTTTTATATAGAGTTATTTAATTGGAATTCATTATTAAGTGGTTTGCAGTTGCTTTTGTCAAAAATGAATACGTAATTAGTCCAGACATCAGATTTGTAAGAAATCACCTATAAATTTATGTCTCGAATGTTCAACTTGACACATGTTTTTTTAGCTCAAAATTTAAAGCTCAATAACTACCTTTTTCTAAGAGTTATTTTGATAAGAAGATAATAAGCAATATTTATTAAAGCTTGCACTCAGTTTTATAACCTGTATGATTTATCACAATAAACATTTCGTCTTGATAAGCTTAAGCAGTAGCTTGAAACTCAAGATAATTATCGGTTAGATTGATCTGCAAAATAAGCTTCAAAAGCTGCTTCGTAATTACTTAGTAAATCTTGGCAACTTGAACCACCACCGTCATCATCATCTGAACAAGAGGTAAATGTAAATCCAACGATGGCTAAATTCATAAACATGAATTTTTTGAGATATATATTACAAATCGTCATTTTTCATAGGATTCAACTCTGAAAGTTAATACTATTTAAAGTGTTTTCAAATCTTATTTAAAGTGTTACTTTTGTATTTCGATATTTTTTAAATCAAGTCAAAAGAAAATTACGCATCAATGAAAAAGATCACAAAAAAGACTTATCTGAAATGGTATGAGGACATGCTGTTTTGGAGAAAATTTGAAGATAAGTTGGCTCAAGTATATATACAACAAAAAGTGCGAGGCTTTTTGCACTTATACAACGGTCAAGAAGCTATTTTGGCTGGCGCACTACATGTAATGGATCTTAAAAAAGATAAGATGATTACGGCTTATAGAAATCACGTCCAACCAATTGGTATGGGTGTTGACCCTAAGCGTGTTATGGCAGAATTGTATGGTAAGGCTACAGGAACATCCCAAGGTTTGGGTGGCTCCATGCATATTTTCTCTAAAGAACACCGTTTCTATGGTGGACATGGTATTGTTGGTGGTCAAATTCCTTTAGGTGCGGGTATTGCCTTTGCTGATAAATATTACAATAATAATGCGGTTACATTATGCTTCTTGGGAGATGGCGCAGCACGACAAGGTTCGCTACATGAAACGCTAAATATGGCAACCAATTGGAATCTGCCTGTAGTTTTTTGTGTTGAAAATAATGGTTATGCGATGGGGACTTCCGTCAAAAGAACATCCAGTCACGAAGACATTTGGAGATTAGGACTCGGTTACGAAATGCCATGCGGCCCCGTAGATGCTATGAATCCAAGTAAGGTTGCAGAAGCTTTAGATGAAGCGATTTCTCGTGCCAGAGCTGGCAAAGGGCCAACATTTTTGGATTTGAAAACTTATAGATACAGAGGTCATTCTATGAGTGATGCACAAAAATATCGAACTAAAGACGAAGTTAAAGAATACCAAAAAATTGACCCAATTTCTCAAGTCAAAAAAGTAATTTTAGATAAAAAATACGCCACGGAAGATGACATCAAGGAAATAGACCAGCGTGTTAAAGATAAAGTCAGTGAGTGTGAAAAATTCGCTGAAGAATCAGATTTTCCAGAAAAAAATGTGATGTACGACGTGGTTTACGAACAAGAAGATTATCCTTTCATTCCTCATAAATTATAAATAATGGCTGAAGTAGTAAATATGCCAAAGCTAAGCGACACTATGGAAGAAGGTGTTGTGGCAAAATGGCTTAAACAAAAGGGAGACAAAGTTGAAGAAGGCGACATTTTAGCTGAAATCGAAACCGATAAAGCCACTATGGAATTTGAATCATTCTATGATGGTGTTTTGCTATACGTTGGCGTTGAAGAAGGCGAAGGAGCACCAGTAAATTCACTTTTAGCTATTATTGGAGAAGAAGGTGAAGATATTGATGATTTGATTGAGAACGGCAAAAAAGAAGAATCTTCCAAAAACAAATCAGAATCTGAAGATGAATCTGATGATGAAAAATCTTCGGAAGATAGTGATGAAGAAGAGAAGTCATCGGAAGAAAAGGATAGCGCAGAAGATGAAACTTCTGGTATGCCAGAAGGCGTTGAAGTTGTTACCATGCCAAGGCTAAGCGACACAATGGAAGAAGGAACTGTAGCTTCATGGCTGAAATCCGTTGGTGACGATGTTGAAGAAGGCGATATTTTAGCTGAAATCGAAACCGATAAAGCAACGATGGAGTTCGAATCATTTTTTAGCGGTAAACTATTGCATATTGGTATAGATGAAGGTGAAAGCGCTCCAGTAGACGATGTTTTGGCAATCATCGGTCCAGATGGAACAGATGTAGATGAAGTCCTTAAAAATTTAAAATCAGGTGATTCTGATAAAAAATCTTCAGATAAAAAAACAAAGTCTAAAGATACTGACGACAAAGATACTTCAAGCGATTCTAAAGATAAGAAAACTGAAGCTACTAAAGGCGATAAGTCATCGAATTCAACCGATGAAGACGGGCGTATTTTAGCTTCACCTTTAGCTAAGAAAATTGCAGAAGAAAAAGGAATTGATTTAAGAAAAGTTGAAGGAACAGGAGATAACGGTCGGATTATCAGAAAAGATGTTGAAGATTTCAAGCCTTCAGATCAAAAGGAACAAAAGGCTGAAAAGTCTGAAAAAGTAGAGCAACCAAAAGAAGAGGCTAAATCTGCAACGACAGAAATTTATAGCCCTGTTGGCGAAGAAGAGTTTGAGGAAAACAAAAATTCTCAAATGAGAAAAACTATCGCCAAACGACTCTTGGAATCCAAAAACAACGCGCCACATTATTATTTGAATGTGGAAGTCGATATGGAAAACGCCATGTCATCTCGTACTCATATCAACGATATGCCAGATGTAAAAGTGTCTTTCAACGATTTGGTAATCAAGGCGTCTGCAATGGCTTTAAGAAAACATCCACAAGTCAATTCTTCATGGAATGGAGAGACCACAAAAATTGCCAAACACATTCATGTTGGCGTTGCTGTTGCCGTAGAAGAAGGTTTACTTGTTCCAGTTCTTGAATTTGCCGACCAGCAATCTTTAACTCAAATCGGGAATAATGTAAAATCTTTAGCAACCAAAGCTAAAAACAAAAAACTACAGCCTAATGAAATGGAGGGTAGTACGTTTACAGTTTCTAACCTTGGAATGTTTGGAATTACAGAATTCACAAGTATAATCAATCAGCCTAATTCAGCTATTCTTTCTGTTGGAACTATAGTCGAAAAACCAGTGGTTAAGAATGGTGAAATTGTAGTCGGTCATACCATGACGCTCACCCTGGCTTGTGATCATAGAACTGTCGATGGTGCAACTGGTGCCAAGTTTTTACAAACACTTAAAACCTATCTGGAAAATCCAGTTACAATGTTGGCTTAATATTTTATTATTTTGAAATATAACTGCCTTTTTAGACCAAATTTATCGTCTTTAAAGGCAGTTTTTTATATTCACACTATGAAAAAAACACTACTTACTTTAGGCTTCTTATCGCTATTAACTTTAGCATGTCAACAGTCAGAAAAAAAACAAGACAATCAGCAAGTTATAGCTGAGTTTACAGAAAAAAAGCAAAAATTCAATTTTTCAACAGAAAAAGCAATGAATTTTTTGGCATCAGATGAATTAAATGGAAGAGACACTGGTTCAGAAGGCATTAATAAAGCCGCAATTTATATTGAAGATGCTTTTAAAAGTTTCGATGTGCAACCTCTTTTTGAAACTTATCGCGATTCTTTTCAAATACAAGATATACAGGCTTATAATGTTGTTGGCGTTTTAAAAGCCACAAACACCACTGATAAAAAACCACTACTTATAGGCGCACATTACGATCATATCGGGTTTTCAAAACCTGTGGAAGGCGATAGTATTGCCAATGGAGCCAATGACAATGCTACCGGAACAGTTGCCGTTTTAGAACTTGCAAATTATCTTAGTCAGCAAAATCTAAATCGAGACGTAATTTTTGCCTTGTTTTCTGCGGAAGAAAAAGGCTTGTTAGGTTCGAAACATTTAGCCGAAAAGATGAAATCAAAAAACATGAAACCTATGGCTGTTTTCAATATCGAAATGTTGGGAGTTCCTATGGTAAATAAAGAATTTGAAGCTTATCTTACGGGTTATAATGGTTCTAATATGGCAGATGTTTTCAATCAAGCTTACGATAATATTTTTTTAGGTTTTTTGCCAAAAGCTCAAGAATTTCAGCTCTTTAAACGAAGTGATAATTATCCATTCTTTGAAACTTTCAAAATTCCATCACAAACGATTTGCACATTTGATTTTACCAATTTTGAATATTATCACCATGTTGATGATGAAATACAGCATTTGGATTTAAAGTTTTTCCAGAAATTGGTTGATCAAATGAAGCCTGGTGTTATGAATTTAATTAATGCTGAAGACGATAAATTAAAATTAAATCAATGACAAAAAATATTGTAATCACTGGCACGAGTCGAGGCATAGGCTTTGAATTGACCAAAAAATTTGCAGCAGATGGTCACCAAGTCTTTGCATTGTCTAGAAATGATGAAAATACAAAAGCCTTAAAACTAGAAAATGTTCATTCGTTGTCTTGTGACCTTTGTGATGAACAAAGTGTGACAGCGGCCGTAAATTTTATTGCAAATAAAGTAAGTCAAATTGATATCCTGATCAATAATGCTGGGAAGTTTTTAAAACAAGATTTTAAAGACACACAAATGGATGCAGTAAAAAAAGTCTATCAAACCAATGTTTTTGGTGTAATTGATTTGACTTACAAAATTTTACCAATGATGATAGAAACTTCGCACGTAGTAACTATCAGTAGTATGGGTGGTGTGCAAGGCAGTGTGAAATTTCCTGGATTGGCGGCTTACAGCTCCAGTAAAGCTGCAGTTATTACCTTGACAGAGTTATTGGCAGAAGAATACAAAAATGAGGGGCCGTCTTTCAATGTCTTAGCCTTAGGTGCAGTGCAAACCGAAATGTTAGAAGAAGCTTTTCCTGGCATTCAGGCTCCGAATTCAGCTGAAGAAATGGCAACTTATATCAAGCATTTTTCTGAAACTGGACATCAATTTTATAATGGAAAACTACTTCAAGTGTCTAGTTCAACGCCATAATAATGGATTCGACTTTAGCTAAATATTTGCCAGAAGGTGCTGTAAGACCTGTCATGGGAATGATTGAAGCTTACCAGATTCAGTTGAAAATAGTCAACCAAAGGCAAAGCAAACATGGTGATTATAGATTGTTGCCCGACGGGTTTCATCAAATAACAGTCAATGCCAATCTCAATAAATATCGATTTTTGATTACTTTAGTGCATGAAGTCGCACATTTGTTAGCCTTCAAAACTTTTGGTATGCAAATCAAGCCACACGGCGTGGAGTGGAAGAGAACCTTTCAAAAATTGATGTTGCCTTTTATTCATCCGCAAATATTTCCTAAAGCTGTTTTGCCAGAATTAGCAAGACACTTCAAGAATCCTACAGCCAGTAGCGATACTGATGCCAGATTATCTGTTGTGCTAAAACAATTTGACTTACCGAATGATAAAAATTATATATTTGAAATTCCAATAGGAAGCCTTTTTAAAATTCATAATGGGAGAATGTTTAAAAAAGGACAAAAAATTAGAAAACGTTACCAATGTCAGGATGTTGATACTGGCAAAATGTATGTGTTTCAGCCGAATGCAGAGGTAGATTGGATTAAATAAGTGAAAACAATTGTAATAGATTTTTTTAATAATCTAAACATTAATCAAACCTTCTCTTTGTTTTCATGAGTAATTATAGTATAAATTTCGGGTAACAATGGAAAATAAAGACCACAATAATACAGGTTCACAGACAAATCCTGAAGAATCTAAAAATGAAAATGAAAAAGGCAAGCAAGTCCAAAGCAACGTTAAGGAAACTTATGGAAGCATCAAGTCTTTTCTATACGAATTATTAGACATTAGCCACGACACCGATCGGGATGCAACCATGGAAGCCATCCTAAAAGATATTCCATTCAAAGGACATAATGCTTGGATTTTAATTTTTTCCATTATTGTGGCATCCGTTGGTCTAAATGTTGGAAGCACGGCGGTGGTTATTGGCGCGATGTTGATTTCACCACTTATGGGACCAATTGTGGGTTTGGGATTTTCCGTGGCTATTAATGATGTTGATACTTTACGTCGTTCTTTAGTGAATCTAGGAGTAATGGTTGGTCTAAGTTTGATCACTGCTTTTTTATATTTTCAATTGTCACCTCTTACCGAACTTACAGAAGAATTGAAAGCCAGAACTTATCCTACTATTTTAGATGTTTTAGTAGCAATTTTTGGTGGATTAGCCTTGATTATTGCTAAAGCCAAACGTGGTACAATAATCACTGTAATTTCTGGTGTAGCTATTGCCACAGCTTTGATGCCACCATTATGTACAGCTGGTTACGGTTTGGCAGTGTGGGATTTTAGCGTATTTGGTGGTGCGATGTATTTATTTACGATCAATACTATATTTATTGCACTATCCACCTTTGTGGTGTCAAAATTTCTGAGATTTCCCTTGGTCAAATATGCAAATTCTTTACGTCGAAAACGTATTGCTCAAATCGCTTCAACTATTGCAGTAGTGGTTATGATTCCTAGTGTATATCTTTTCTACAATTTATTAAAAGAATCTTATTTCGAAAACGATGCAACCAAATTTATCCAGAGTGAATTGGCGAGTTACAAACAATCTTTTCTTCAAAAAAATTCAACAGTAATAAGCTATAATTCTGGAATCAATCCTGAAATTGAAGTTTCTTTTCTAGGTAAAGAGATACCTAAAGATGTGATTTTACTTTGGAAAGATAAACTAAATACTTACGAGTACTTGGAGAATACAGAGTTGAATGTACTTCAAAATGAAAATTCTGAAAATTTCGATCAATTGAAATATATGGTCGAGCTTAAACGTCGTGATTCTCTTGAATTAGCAGAATCAAAGAAACATATTGAAGATTTAGAAACCGAAATGATTAAGCTTCAAAAGAGCAAACGTTTGATTAAATTTGACCAAGTAGCAGAAGAAATTAGGTTGAATTATGAAAACATAGAAGCGGTAAGTTTTGCAGATATTTTGACATCCAATTTTGAACAAATTGACACCATTCCAACCTTTAGTATCAAATGGAAACCCGAACTCGAGGAAGAACAAAAATCGACCACAGAGGATAAGCTTCAGAAATGGTTGTCTTATAAATTGAATATTGATGACATTCAAGTTAATTCACTAAATTAAAGTCCTTCACGTTGCGCAACTCTAACCTTTTGGAATAAATTAGAAGAGTAGACAAAGTCGGCAATTTTTTCATTATCTGTTTTATAAATAATATCCTTATCGCCTTCCCAAGCTTTTTTACCGCCTTCTAAATAAATAATTTTCTCACCAATTTCAAATACAGAATTCATATCATGGGTGTTTATGACAGTTGTAATTTGGTTTTCGTGGGTGATTTCCTGAATCAAATTATCTATAACGGTTGCAGTTCTAGGGTCTAGTCCTGAGTTTGGCTCATCGCAAAACAAAAATTTTGGTTTGTTGACAATTGCTCTTGCAATGGAGACTCGTTTTTGCATCCCGCCACTAATTTCTGAAGGGAATTTATCATTTGTATCTACTAAATTGACGCGATCCAAAACTTCTGCAACTCGATTTTTCATTTCTGAACGACTCATTTTAGTAAACATTTTTAAAGGAAAAGTCACGTTTTGTTCTACAGTCATCGAGTCAAAAAGTGCACCGCCTTGAAAAACCATTCCCATTTGCTTACGGAGATTACGGCGTTGTTCAACTGTAAAATCATTGTAGGTTTTTCCATTAAAATAAACATCTCCTTTATCTGGATTAATCAATCCAAGCAAGCATTTTAAAAAGACAGTTTTACCAGAACCGGATTGTCCAATAATGAGGTTGGTTTTGCCTTTTTCAAATTCAGTTGAAATGCCTTTCAAAACATCTAAATCACCAAATGATTTATGTAAATTTTCGACTTTAATCATACTAACTCAATAATAATTGTGTGATAAAATAATTTGAAAAAATGATAACAACGCTCGTCCAAACAAAAGAAGTTGTACTAGCTTGACCTACTTCCAAAGCACCACCTTTCATATAGTAACCATGAAAAGAAGGAATTGTGGCCAATAAAAATGCAAAGATGAACGATTTAATAAATGCATAAGCAACATGAAAGGGGACAAATTCGTCTTGCAAACCTTCTAAAAACTGCTCTCCGCTCAAATATCCGCCATATGTTGCAGCTAAATATGCCCCAATAATTCCTATAAACATTGAAATAGCAATTACAAAAGGATACACCATCAAAGCTATAACTTTAGGCAATACCAAATAATTTAAAGAATTGATGCCCATTACTTCCAAAGCATCAATTTGTTCAGTAACACGCATCGTACCAATACTGGAAGTGATAAACGAGCCAACTTTTCCTGCCATGATAACAGAAATGAAAGTCGGTGCGAATTCCAAAATTATAGATTGTCTGGCAGCGTATCCGATTAAAGATTTGGGAATGAAAGGGTTAGAAAGATTTAATGCGGTTTGAATGGTAATTACAGCACCTATGAAAAATGAAATAAATATTACAATTCCCATAGAATTGACAATCAAATCATCGATTTCCTGCATGATCAAACGTCGCATTTCAGATAATTTTGTCATGCGTTTGAACATATCAAAAATCATGATAAAATATTGTCCAATGCTTTTTATGTAACTTGACAGCATGTTCTGCGTTAATTAGAATTTTGCATAAAAATATAATAAAATCTTGAGGTTTCTATTTAACTCACAGATAATCTCAGATTTTAGACGAATACTTATCTTTGCTTTAAAATTTAAATATGAAAAAATTACTCTGGCTATTGTTTCTGACACTTTACGTTCTTCCGTTTCAAGCGCAGAATACTAACAAAACCAAATTGGTTGTTGGCATTGTAGTCGACCAAATGAGATTTGACTACCTTACTAAATTTCAAAAACATTATTCTGAAGATGGCTTCAAACGTTTGAAACGTGAAGGATTTGAAATGAAAAATTTTCATTTCGATTATGTACCAACTTATACAGGACCTGGTCATGCTTCAGTTTTTACTGGTACAAGTCCAATGAATCATGGTATTGTGGCCAACAATTGGTATGATAAATTTTTAAAAGAAAGTGTCTATTGTGCTTCAGATTATAGTGTGACACCGCTCGGTTTAGATAAAGATAATTCTGATGGAAAAATGTCTCCACACCGAATGCTAACCACAAGTTTTGCAGACCAAAATCGTTTGCATACTCAATTTAAAGGCAAAACAATTGGTGTGTCAATTAAAGATCGAGGCGCAATTCTACCGGCAGGTCATACTGCCAATGCAGCTTATTGGTTTTATGGTGGAGATTTAGGGCATTTTATAAGTAGTGATTTTTATATGAAAGCATTGCCGAAATGGGTTGAAAAATTCAATAAATCTAATGTGGCAAAGAATTATCTAAAAACTTGGGACACCTATGCAGACATAGATTCCTATATTGAAAGTGGTGAAGATGAAAACAATTATGAATTTGGTTTCAAAGGCAAGACTAAAGCAACCTTTCCTTATGAATTAAAAAAATTAAGCGATGAAAATAGCGGTTTCAATATTTTGAAATCTACACCCTATGGCAACGATTTGCTTTTAGATTTTGCCAAAACAGCCATAGAGCAAGAGACGCTAGGCCAAGATGAGTATACAGATGTTCTCACTTTAAGTTTTTCTAGCACAGACTACGTTGGTCATAATTTTGGGGTCAATTCTAAAGAAATACAAGACACCTACATTAGGTTAGATCAAAACATTGCCGATTTGTTGACTTTTTTGGATGAGAAAGTTGGAAAAGGAGAATACACACTTTTCCTTACTGCCGATCATGGTGCTGTTCATGTTCCTCAGTTTTTAAAAGATCAAAAAATCCCAGCAGGTTATTTTGAAGTAGAACAAATGCAAAATGCTTTAAACGAACACTTAATTAATTCAGGTTTAGGAAATGATCTCATTGAAAAAATCCAAAATCATCAAATTTTCTTGAATTATGACAAATTCAATTCACATCAGGATTTTGTAAATATCCAAAATGAAATCAAACATTTCTTACTCCAATATGAGCAAATAGATAGAGTTTTTACGAGAAACATGCTGGAAAATACAAACTATAGTTATGGTGTTGGTGAATTGATTCAACGAGGTTTTCATCAGAAAAGAAGTGGAGATATAGCCTACGTTTTAGAAACCTCTCATATTACTTATCCGCATAAAGGGTCAACTCACGGGAGCGGTAATAGTTACGATACACAAGCGCCAATGTTATTTTTCGGAAACGGAATCGAGCAAGGCAAAAGTTATAAGAAATATCATATTCCAGATATTGCACCAACAGTTTCAGCATTATTAGGTATAGAATTACCAAACGGAGCTACGGGGACAGTAATCTCGGAGGTTTTAAAATAATTTCGACTTAATATTTTTCCAACGGTAATTCCTAATGAATTTCCCTTCCTGATCACTGATTAAGAAGGGATTTTTTTTTGAATTAGCAGTCAAAAAACTAAGAATAGATTTGTTGGCAAACGCAAAACTTTTTTTGTTGAAAGCCATTTTTATACAGGTGATGCTAGCTAAAATAAAACTATACCGCATTTGGAACAGCGAAATACCAAAGCGTTTGGGTAGAGATTTAGCATAAGAATGTCCAGTCGGTTTGCGATGTTTCACAACTAATTCTGATGTCGTTTGGACTTCCCAATTTCTGAATCTAGCCTGAAACTCATCTATTGTGTCCCAGCCCATTGCAGTAACTAACCCACCGATATCATCAAAACAAGCTTTTCTATAGGATTTTAGCGCTCCCCGAATATGATCTTGATTTGTAAGATTTTCAATCACCCATTCATTGCCTTTCTGAATACTGCAAATTCCACCAAACATCCCTAGATTTGGGTTTTTGGTGTATGCCTCATTCATGATTTCTAAATAATTTTCTGGAAAGACCAAGTCGGCATCATACTTACACAAAACATCATAAGAGAAATCTACTTGGTTTAAGCCAAATTGAAATGCTTCTATAATTTTAGCGCCTGGTTGGTGTTCATCACTTTTGGACTTGGTATAAACTGAAATGATTTGATTTTCAGAAGCATATTTTTTCAGAATTTGTGGTGTTTCATCCGTAGAACCATCATCGACAACTATAATTTTTTTTGGAAGAATGCTTTGATTCAAAAGTGAATCTAAGCATTCAGCTATAAATTGTGCTTCGTTATAAGCTGGTATAATGATTAGAATATCCAAGATTTACGACTTCTTTTGACAATGCACTAAATAATATCTAGGCGTAAAATGTCTTAATATTGGTCTAATGCCTATTTTTTTGACGGGATTACTAAATTTTTTACGATCTAATATTTCCCAGCCAGCTTTTTCTAATAACCAATCGAATTGCCAGTCTTCAAATTCATGGTAATGTCTGTCCCAAGGATCCGTTTTGCTTCTATAAGCTGAGGCAAACCACAATTTCAAAGGCACGCTGGCAAATAAATAATCGGATTTGATGTGTTGCAAAACTTGCATAGGGGAGAGCAGATGCTCGAAAATTTCAAAAGCAGTGGTTAATTTAGTGTCGTATGTTTCTACAATTTTATAATCCAAATCTAAATCCTCACCTTTGGTGTTTTCAACTTGGTAACCCTGAGATGTCATGATTTTTGAAAATGGATTTTCCACACCTAAATCCAAAACTGTTTGTGGTGGAGCAGCATGAGTTTTTAAAAAATCTAAAGTAATGTTGAAACGCTTGTCAGGATAGGTTTTTTCGTACATTTATTTGTAATTCATCAATTTCATAAAAAATCTACCTCAAAATCTTCACTTCAAGCTGTTAGATTTCATAAACGATAGCATTTATGTTCATTCCTGCACCTACGCTTGCAAATATAATTGTATCGCCAGACTCTAAAGCTTCATGCTCAAATTCACCTTTCAAAAACATATCGTATAAAGTTGGAATAGTTGCCACACTGCTATTGCCAAGTTTGTTGATACTCATCGGCATTATATTTTCGGGCATGTCTTTTTCAAAAAGTTTGTAAAACCGATCAACTATGGCAAAATCCATTTTTTCATTAGCTTGATGAATAAATATTTTTTTGATGTCATCAATCTGCTTACCGCTAGCTTCTAGGCAAGATTTCATTGCCTCAGGAACTTTAGAAAGTGCAAAATTATAAATTTTGCGGCCGTACATTTTAATATAGCCCCGGTCGTCTTCTCTATTGGGTGAAAAAGATTTATCGAAGTAAATATAGCTAGCTTCTGTTTTAGTATAAGTGGCAGTTTTGTGAGCTAAAATTCCGCCAGAATCTTTGGAACTTTCTAAAATTGTTGCACCAGCACCATCTGCATAAATCATACTGTCACGATCATTCGGATCTACGACTCTAGAAAGTGTTTCTGCACCAATAACCAAACAGCGTTTAGCCATTCCTGCCTTTATAAAAGCTTGGGCTTGTATACAGCCTTCTATCCAGCCAGGACAACCGAAAAGCAAA
Source organism: Psychroflexus aestuariivivens (assembly GCF_004010055.1). GTDB lineage: Bacteria > Bacteroidota > Bacteroidia > Flavobacteriales > Flavobacteriaceae > Psychroflexus > Psychroflexus aestuariivivens. Next base: position 31,130 of record NZ_RQVT01000034.1, on the reverse strand, counting down.
TCGTAGGCCACGCAAGATGGGTTATCAATATCTAGTTTTTCTTTTACTCTAGAGGCAATGCTTGGTACAGTATCTGCTTGTTGTGTATTATAGCCTACGTCACCAAAATTATGTGCTACAATAATATAGTCTAAAGTTTCTGCATCAATATTTGCATTCTCGATGCATTTTTCTGCAGCAAATGTTGCAATATCAGAGGTTTTTAAATTTTTATCGACGTAGCGTCGTTCTTCGATGCCAGTGATGGCTTTGAATTTTTTGATTATTACTTCTGGATGCGCGTCAAATGCTGTTTCATCTTGATTGTAAAATTCATTCTTAAGAAAATCCTCGTTTTTCTTAATAAGATCAGGGATATAACTTCCTACGCCTACAATTTTTACTTGACTCATCGGTAATTCAATTTTTTCTGCAAGTTACAGCTAATGTGATTAAATCTTAAAGTTTAGGACAAAATTAAATTAAATCATTCGCAATTTGAAATAAATTTTAAGATTGTTGGGTATTTAATATACTTTCTTCTGATGATAAATCAGCATCTAAATCATTTTTAGTGAGATATTTTTCAAGAATTTCTCGTTTTTGTTCTGGAAGTTTGAAATTCAGAATATATAAAGCTATAGCTTCTAAAGTGATGATTGCAGCAACAATATAGTTGATATACCATAGGTCGCCAGCATAATTATATAAGTTGGAAACGACCAACCAGGGTAAGTAGGTAAAGGGTAAAAAACCGACGCTGTTGGACAACAATTCTTCCATATATAGATTGTATTGTCTATGCTTAATTTTTTTTCTTCGTTTAATAATCATGATCAATGCAAAAACCATGGCCAGACCTGCTACAGAAATTGCTAAAATACTATTGAATGGATTCCAACTTAAAAATAAGACTGAACAGAAAAAAATTAGCAAGACGCCTAGCCATAACTTGGATTCTTGCAAAATACCTTTGGTAGTTTGCCAAGTATAAGACCAGCATTGTTTGTTGATTTGTTTAGTGTATTTTTCAAAATCATCACTAAACCCGCAAACGCCATAGGTTTTGAAAGCTTTTTGTAAAGCTTCATCAAAATTCAATTCGGGATCTGCTTCGATTTGCTCATGAATTTTAACTTTCAAATCCTTAACAATCATTTGCTGAACATCATAATAATCAACGAAGTGTTGCTTGGTGAAAGCAATTAACCGATCGTGTTGTTCACTTGTAAAATTCATGGGTCTTTATAACTAATGTAAAGTTAGAAAACATTTTTTAAAACTTGAATTTAATATATAAAATAAATTGATTCGTTACTCGAATTAAAGGTGTGAATGTAGAAAATCAGCTGTATTTTTTAATCCTTGCTTTCTTAGAATTTTCAGGACTTCAAATTCATCTAAATTCGGATTTCGTCTATTTAAAACCAATTGTTTGAATGCCTTTATCGCTTGATCCAGATTCAAGTCTATAACATCAGTCAAGAAATCATCAGCTGTTTTTGCTCTTAGACCAAAATTCGCTAAATAGTCTTTAGGGAAATCCTTAATATTGTTTATTACAATTAGGTTGGCGTTAGTTTTTATTGCAGCAGCTAAAACGTGACAGTCTTTTGGATCTGGTAAAGTCAAATGAGGTATTAGTCCAGAATAATTTTTGACTAAAGCATCAGGGAAAGCTAGATTTGCCTTTTCTGTTCTCTTAGTAGCTTCTTCATCTGAAATACCCTTGCGCTTCATAACATCTTTCCACTCATCGAATATATGCTCACTCCACTTAGGCGTGAACATATCGAAATACGCAAACCAAAAAAGTAAATCTCTGATTTCAATTGGGTAAATAACATTGGTATCCAATACACATTTGAATCTTACACTATGAATCATAGATGCCTAATTCTTCGTCAGATTTCATAATGTCAATAATGTGTTGCTTCTGACTTCTTTTCATTTTGTTTTTATAATCCATAACATCCGAAAACTTGACTCTTCTGTGTTTTCCAATTTTAGTGTACTCAATTTTACCTTCTTCGAGCAATCCTACTAAATGAGGTCTAGAACACCCTAAAATTTCAGCAGCCTTTTGAGTCGTGACTTCTGTCGCAATGGGGACGAGAGAAAACGGCTTGCCTTGACTCATAGTTTTTAAAATTTCCCTTAATAACTTTAATGCACTCAAAGGAATTTTAATTCGTTCTTGTAAGGCTTCAATTTCAATCTCTGGATTGTCAGTTTCTAACTGCTCAATTACGGATGCTAAAGCATTATAGGATTCTATAGCAAGCTTTTGATCGTCCTTTGATGGTTTGTTTATAGTTTGTGATTTATCCATAATTGTTGTGAATTGCTTTCAATGACAATATTAAACGAAATAAACGAAATAGCCTTGTAAGTGTTTGTTAATTTTTTAAAATTCAAGCTTACAAACTCAAGCTATTTTCTATTCAAGGATGAATTCAAAGTTGTTGTCAAAACACATTTGAATGTTGCTTTTTGTTAGGCTTATTATAAAAAACACCTGAATTAAATGAATAATTCAGGTGTTTATAATTTTCTAAATCAGTAGAAATAAACTTATATATAAGCTTCAATCGGAGCGCAAGTACACATCAGGTTTCTGTCCCCAAAAGCTTCGTCCACTCGTCTTGTACTTGGCCAGAATTTGTTTTCAGCGACATAAGGCAGTGGGAAGGCTGCTTTTTGTCGACTGTATTCATACGGCCAATCTTCAGCAGTAAGCATTGCTAAAGTATGTGGTGCATTCTTCATCACATTATTAGGTTCGTCTTTCTGGCAAGTTTCAATTTCTTCACGAATAGCAATCATCGCATCGCAAAAACGATCCAATTCTGCTTTGCTTTCACTTTCTGTCGGTTCTATCATCATAGTGCCAGCCACTGGGAACGAAACAGTAGGAGAGTGGAATCCGTAATCGATTAAACGTTTGGCAATGTCTTTTACTTCAATGCCACTGTTTTTGTTGAATTCACGACAATCAATAATCATTTCGTGTGCGGCTCTGCCACGTTCTCCAGAATAAAGTGTTTTATAGTGTTCTGATAACCTTGATTTAATATAGTTTGCATTCAGAATGGCATATTCGGTCGATTCTCTCAAACCTTTTTCACCCAACATTCTAATGTATGCGTAAGAAATCAAACATACAAATGATGAACCAAATGGGGCTGCAGAAATGGCTGAAATTGCATGTTTCCCACCAGTTTCTATCAAAGGATTATTAGGCAGGAATTCTACCAACTGCTTAGCTACGCAAATCGGACCAACACCTGGACCGCCGCCACCATGCGGAATAGCAAAGGTTTTATGTAAGTTCAAATGACAAACATCAGCACCAATTCTACCTGGACTAGTTAGGCCAACTTGGGCATTCATATTGGCTCCATCCATATAAACTTGTCCGCCGTGCTCATGAATAAGTTTTGTAATGTTTCTGATTTCAGATTCAAAAACGCCGTGAGTTGAAGGATAAGTCACCATCAGAGCCGCAAGATTTTTGCTGTGTTTTTCTGCTTTGGCTTTCAAATCTTCTACATCTATATTGCCTTTGTCTGTCGCTTTGACTACCACGACTTTCATGCCAGCCATAACAGCGCTAGCGGGGTTGGTGCCGTGTGCAGAAGATGGTACTAAGCAGATGTCACGATGACTTTCATTACGAGATTTGTGGTAGGCGCGAATGACCATCAATCCTGCGTATTCTCCTTGAGCTCCTGAGTTTGGTTGTAGCGAAGTGGCAGAAAATCCTGTGATTTCAGTAAGATAATCTTCCAGTTCTTTTAAGATGGTTTGGTAACCTTTGGCTTGATTTTTTGGCACAAATGGGTGAATGTTCCCCCATTGTGAATTGGATAATGGCAACATTTCTGCGGCAGCATTCAATTTCATTGTACAAGATCCCAAGGAAATCATAGAATGGTTCAATGCCAAATCTTTACGTTCCAAACGTTTGATGTATCGCATCAATTCAGTTTCAGAATGATAAACATTAAACACATCGTGAGTCATGAATTCACTTTCTCGGTGCAAATCACTTGACTCAATAATTCCTTCACTTAAAGATGAAATTTCAACTTTATTTTGGTTTGCCACTTTGACGAAAATACTGATGATTTGATCTAAATCTTCGGAAGATGTTGTCTCATTCAAAGAAATTGAAATCGATTCTGCATCTGGATAGTAGAAGTTGTAACCTCTAGATTCTGCTTCAGATTTGATTTTTTCAGCATCACCTTTGATAAGAATTGTGTCAAAATACAATGAATTGACTTGGTAAAAGCCTAATTTCTCTAAAGCATTTGCTAAACTGACAGTTTTTCTATGGATTTGGTCAGCGATATGTTTCAAACCTTTTGGCCCGTGATAAACGCCATACATACCTGCCATTACCGCTAGCAAGACTTGTGCGGTACAGATATTGGAGGTGGCTTTGTCACGCTTGATATGCTGCTCGCGAGTTTGAAGCGCCATCCGCAATGAATTATTGCCATCCACATCTTTAGTTACCCCAATAATTCGTCCTGGAATATTTCTTTTATAATCTTCTTTAGTTGCAAAATAAGCCGCATGAGGTCCGCCATAACCTAATGGTATTCCAAACCTTTGAGTTGTGCCAACAACTACATCTGCACCCCAATCGCCTGGGGCTTCTAGCTTGACTAAACTTAACAAATCAGCAGCAACAGCAACTTTAATCTCATTTTCTACGGCTGTTTTTGTAAATTTTTCAAAATCAATAATTTGACCGTATTTACCTGGGTATTGCACCAAAGCGCCAAAAAAGTCATCACCAAAGTTGAATTCATCATGTTTACCAATAACTAATTCGATTTGCATCGGTTCGGCACGAGTTTCTAATAAAGCTAATGTTTGTGGAAGTACGTTTTCTTCAACAAAGAATTTTTGCACTTTGTTTTTCTTTTGGTCGCGACTTCGCACAGCAAACAAAAGACTCATGGCTTCTGCAGCAGCAGTAGCTTCATCTAATAAAGAAGCATTAGCCACAGGCATTCCCGTAAGATCCGAAACCATAGTTTGGAAATTCAACAATGCTTCTAGTCGGCCTTGTGCAATTTCAGCTTGATATGGCGTGTAAGCGGTGTACCATCCCGGATTTTCCAAAATATTTCTTTGGATCACAGCCGGAACGATGGCTTCATGATATCCTAAACCGATGAATGAACGAAATACCTGATTGTCTAAACCGAGCTTGTGAATATGATTAGAGAATTCATATTCGGTTAAAGGCGCAGGCAAATTAAGTGGTTTTTCTAGCTTGATATCATCGGGAACAGTTTCGTAAATAAGTTGACCAAGTGATTCTATGCCGATGGTTTTGAGCATCTCTGGCACAGATTCATCTCTAGGGCCGATATGTCTTGACGCAAATGATTCAGTGTTCATTGAAGATTCTTTAAAAATTTGCTTGCAAAAATACATTTTTTATAAAGAAACACTTGTTAAAGACGGAAATACTATCGTTAATATTGGTGTAAATTTATTCACCAAATATCTTTTACTTTTGCCATGTGAAATATCTTAAACAAATCTTTGATTTTTATTTGAACGCCAGCATTCATGTTGCCTTGGCGGTAGTGGTATTTGCAGAAATTTCGATTTGGCAATTGAATTTGAACAGAGACCTAAATCTTTATGCCTTTTTGTTTACAGCGACCATAACTGCCTATAATTTTGTAAAGTTTTCAGGCATTGCCAAATTTCAATTTCGAGGTCTAAATAAGCGATTACAACAAATTCAAATTTTCTCTTTTGCAGTAATTCCTTTGATGTTTTATTTTTTATTTCAACTGAATTTAGGTTTGTTTTTTTTGATTTTAGGGCTTGGTGTGCTTACTTTTTTATATGCCGTACCATTGTCACCAAAATCGAAAAATCTACGCAATATGTCTGGACTTAAAGTCTTTATTATTGCCATAGTATGGACTGGCGCAACTGTGTTTTTGCCTTTGTTGTCCAATGACTTTGACTTTTCAAACATAGGACCGCAGGACATCTGCTATGCTTTGCTGAGGTTTTTGCTGGTATTGGTGCTAATTATTCCATTTGAAATCAGGGATTTGGGTTGGGATGATGCTGAATTGAAAACCATACCGCAGTTATTTGGCGAATCCAAAGCAAAAATTATTGGTAGTATTTTGATTCTCTTTGCTATACTGATTGAGGTTTATTTTGAATTTTACACAAATTCTGCTGAATTGGCTTTGCGTTATGCTATACTTCTTTTTCTCCTGTTATATTCTGGTCGCCAGCGAAGTCGTTATTATACAATTTTTTGGGTTGAGGCTTTGCCTTTGCTTTGGTGGATTTTAATTTTATAAAATTCAATTTATTAAACAATTGTTTAGAAAAAATTAAAAAAACGAATTCAGAGCACCCCAGATTAAGGTTTATGTAAACTTAAACATGTTTTAACCTTTTTTATGAATTATTGGTGGTTTAAGTCTTTATTTTCGGAAAAAACGATATAATTTTTAGAGTTATGAAAAAATGCATTCGCCGATTCATTAAAGCTGTTTTTCAAAAAAAACAGCTTAGTTTGTTAGTTTTTATTTCTTTCTTTAGCCTTAATCTTGTGGCTCAGCAACAGGGAGATTACAGATCTGTAATTGGAAATAATCAAAGTTTCGCTAGTACCTCTACTTGGCAAATCTATAATAATGGAAATTGGATAGCTGCTCCGAATCCACCTTTTTCGGGTCAACAAACCAATATTACCATTCGCAACGGAAGCGATGTGACTTATACCACTACTGGTGATGGTTTCTTTGAATTGTTAGGAACATTGACAATCAATGGTGATTTTACAGTAAATATAAATACCAATTCAAACACTCAGTTTGCCGCAAGAACGGACAGGTTTGTAATAAATTCAGGTGGTCAATTTCTTACAGATTTTGGAAATAACCCACAACTTTCTGTAGAAATTTTGGATGAATTTATCGTCAATGGTGGCCAATTTATTTACGTTGATGGTGGAAGCAATTCTGCAATTTATTTCGACGTTTATGGAGATGCTTTTATCAATGGAGGTTTAACGATTAATCAATCTAATGGTAGTTTAAATAATTCTGGATTATATCTACGGGGTTCTTCTCCACAAACTTTAGGAGTCAGCTCGCAAGTGTCTAGTCTAGCCAGAGAGCGGTTTTTTATCCAGACTGGTTCAACCAATCAAATTACGGTAGAATATACTGGAAGTATCGCTCAGAATTCAGTCTTTGGAAGCAGTAGTATTATTAGGTCTGGATTTACTGGCGTGCAAAACCGAACTACGAATATCAATTTTACAGTAAATAATTCCTCAAATTCTGGAGTGACTTTAAGTCGAAATCAAACCGTTACAGGTATTTTGAAAATTTTAGATGGTAGCTTAAATCTGGGAGGAAATGCACTTAATATTTCTACTGGCGCTACAATTGAACGTTCTGGTGGGACACTACAAACTTCGCCTAACTTCGGAACGAGTCTGAATTTACTTTATAGTCAACATAATAGCCAAATTACTATGGGGAATGAAGTTCCATCTTCAAACATCATCAATAATTTTACAATTTCAAATACCAATGGCGTCAAAGCTGATCGTGATTTTACCATTAATGGGGTTTTAGACTTAGCGGCGGATAATCCAAATGCTGATATTGGCTTATTAGAATTGGTCAATGATTATACAGGTTATGCACAAACTGCTTATGGAAGTACGAATTTTGCAGATAGTACCCAAGATTTTAATGATTTAGATTCGTGGGTGTTGACTATGGGAAGTTCAGCATCGACAACGGGAAGCGGAGATGTCACGGGTAAAATTAGAAGAACTGGTTTACAAAATAATGTGACTTATGACTTCGGTAATGAAAATACACGTCTTATCTTTAATTCTGTTGGAGGTAGCGCTATACCAACAGCAGTAACGATGCTAGTCTCTAGAGGTCAATATGGTGAACACATCGATAATACTGGAGGTATTGAAATCAACGGAACTACAGCAAACCGAAGTGCAGTCCAACGTTTATATCAAATTAGGCGAGAAGGCGGGTCAGCACAATCTAGATTTACTGTTCGTTTTGCCTATCAGGATGAAGACCTGAATGCCAATCCCGAAGGAGATTTAATCACATGGGATCACCACTTGCCATATAGCGGGGTGACGCCTCATGAGCACGGTAGCACCAATACAAGTAGTTCAGAAAACTGGGTAGAGTTGAGTAACCACTCTGTCTTCTACTTAGCTGAAAATAACGATACTAATTTTACTAAATATTGGATGCTCTCAGAAAAAGAAAGCGAAGGCGATTTTGTTTGGATAGGTGCTGTTAACAACACACCATCTAGCAATGAAAACTGGAATGTATTGTCCAATTGGAATGGAGGACGGGTACCTGATGAAACGGCAAATGTATCTATTCCCGATGCAACCAATTATGCCTTTGAACCCACAATCAATACCAATAGTGGCTATTCACAATCTGGATCTACAGATGTTACAGCTGGAGAGGTGAGAATGAGAACCTTGGAAGTTTCTAACAACGCAACTTTCAATCTTGAAGGTGCTTCCCAGATTTACCTTTATGGCGGCCCAAATGAAGGTGGCGGCGGAATCAATTTCGGTACGCTGGACGTCAACGGAACCATCAATCCTGGTCAAAGCACGATATATTTGTTAGATGATGCCACGGCGTCTACCGCAACGATTTCTGGAACAACTTCGCTTTATAACTTAGTGGTTTCCGATAATGCAAACCTTGAAATGCAATCGGGTACAGAATTAGAAATTCTAAATAATTTCAACCTTAACAATGGCGCAACAGTTGATGCATCAACCAACCCCAATACAATTATTTATGCCGGAACTGATCAAACAGTCACCGAAATCGGAGGATATTACAGCTTGAATTTATCATCTACTGGAACAACAGTCTTATCGAATACATTAGATATTTATGGGGATTTAACGGTCAATCAGAGTTCAGGCTTGAATTTATCTGCAGTTGACCTTAACTTTTTAGGAAGTAATCAAAATATTTTCTCCGATATCTTATCAAATTTGAATTTAGCAACTGTAAATGTTGACAATACTGGAGAAGTGATTTCCAATATTGACAATTTACAGGTGAATGCTCTGAATTTAATTAATGGTAATTTAGAGGTGAATGCCTTACAGAATTTAATCCTGAGCAATCAGCTGAGTGCAAGCAATGGACATTTAGATGGAGCAGGCACAATAGAATTTATTGGACCAACGACAATTCAATCCGGACTTTTTGAAAATGATTTACACCAAGGCAATTTAACCTTAAACAATGATGCTAATTTCAGTATTCCTGACGGCTTTGAAGTTCAAGGTAATTTAAATCTTACCGAAGGTGATTTGCCGTTAGGTTCGCAAACGTTAAAATTAGGCGGAAACATTACCAAAACTAACGGTATTATCGATGCCACTAACGCTACAATTGATTTTGTAGGCGTGACAGATCAAAATATAGATCAACTTTCTTTTGTGAATAATACAATCAATAGAGTGGTCAATTCTGGTCTGGGCGGACCAAATTTGAGTAACGAAATGAATGTAACGGATTTACTTCAGTTGAACTCAGGAACTTTTAAATCCAATGGGTTTTTAGTTTTAAAGTCTAATTCCACAGAAACTGCTTTTGTAGATACAGTCGGTTCTAACGCTTCCATTACAGGTGAAGTGATGGTGGAACGCTATATTCCACCGCAACGTGCATTTCGCTTTTTTGCTTCACCAGTAAACACTTCTGGAACAATTCGAGAAAATTGGCAAGAAGGTGGAAATAATACGCCTGGTTTGGGAACTCATATTACTGGTAGTGGAGGCAGTACAAATGGTTTTGATGACACCGCAACCAATAATCCTTCATTATTAATATTTAATAATTCTACCGAAGCTTACGAAATTGTCACCAATACAAATATCAATACATTAGAGGTTGGTGATGGTTATTATATACTAATTCGTGGAGATCGAACTATAGATTTAACCCAAGCGTCTCCACCAGCAACGCCAACAGTGATAAGAACCAAAGGGACTTTGTACACTGGGAATTTTGCAATCAATGCCAGTAATCTTTCTACGGAAGAAGGCGGCAATTTCAATTTAATAGGAAATCCATACCAATCGCCAGTAGATATGACGGGTGTGCTGAATGCTTCGCAATCTTCTAACCTAAACACCAATTATTTCTGGGTTTGGGATACTGGTGTCAACAACAAAGGCGGTTTTGTCGCTATAGACTTGTCCGATGGTAGCAACAATAATGTAAGTAGCAATGCTGACCAATACTTGCAAGCTTCACAATCTGTGTTTATTCAAACCGACCAAGCCGATCCGAATGACAACCTTACTGCATTAAATTTCTCTGAAGCAGATAAAGCTGTCAATCAGTTGAATAATGAAATTTACAGCAATACAGACAATTCATCTGTTTCCAAAATTCAAATTGATTTGTTTGACGCAAATCAAAACATCAATGATGATAATGCATTAGATGGTACAGTAATCAAGTTTGGCGACCAATTCACCAATTTAGCAGACTTAACAGACGCAACTAAATTTTTTATGGAGTCTGAAGAGTTAGCTAGTCGAGCAGAGGGAGAACGCTTTAGTATTCAAAGTCGAGCTATTCCTGAAGACGGAGAACAAATAGATTTAGACATTACAAATTATCAAAGTTTGAACTATGCCTTGAGGATTGATGTGCCAGAATTTGAAAATGTTGACGTTGTTTTAAAAGACAACTATAGTGGCACAGAAACTCTATTGGAGTCAGATTCGGATTATATCCATTATTACACAATAGATGCAGAAGGCGCTGATATCAGCGATCGTTTTGAAATTCTTTTCAATGAGACTTTAAGTACAGAGACACCAAATCTGGATGCTGATGTACGACTTTATCCAAACCCGAGTCATGGTAATTTCACCATCACTTTGCCTGATACTTATTCGGAAATAAAAGTGACTATTCATTCAGCCTTAGGTCAAAAGTTATATGAAGACGCACACAAGGTAGAGAATCAGCAACTAAAAATGAATTTAGAAGGTTTGCTGAAAAGTGGAATTTACTTTGCACGCCTAAAAGTTGATGAAAAAATAATTGTTAAAAAAATAATGATAAAATAATAAACATGAGAACCAAAATATTAGATAGATTGATTAAGATAGCGGCCGTGGGATGCTTTTTTATTGGATCGAATGTATTGGCTTATTAACCCCCATTGCCTCCTTTTGAAGATGTTCAAGATCCAGAAGCACCGATAGATACCAACATTTTTGTGTTGCTTCTACTTGGTTTGAGTTTAGGACTTTGGTATTTTTGGAAACAAAAACAAAGTGCTTGATTCTGTCCTAGACATATGAAGTATTAAAGGTTTAATATAATGTTCAACCGTCTCAAATTCTGAGGCGGTTTTTTTATGTGTTTACTGCTTTACAAATCAGTACATTATAAATACTAAAGATTAACTCTACAAGACTTCTTTAATTAATGTACAAAACTTTAAAATTTGATGTACATAATTAAATTAAACAATGTACACAATTATACATTTTCTCCTATTGTAAATTTATTTATTCTGCTTGTAAGTTTTTGTTTGTCTTAATGTCGTTTTTTAATGCTTCTCATTTTTTATCTGAAACTTAAACTTACTTAAATTTTTTATTTTTTGCAGTTCGTTGAATACAATTTGCGTTTTTTGTACATTTAAAAACTTTTACAATTTATCAATGAAAAGTTTCTAAAAGTAACTTGCTTTATAGACAATAAGTATACGTGAGAATGAATGCCAATCAAAATCCTGAACAAATAGCTCGTGATAAAATCGATAAGATGCTTATTGAAGCAGGCTGGGAAGTTCAGTCAAAGAGTAAAGTTGATTTAAATGCAAAAAAAGGGGTTGCAGTAAGGGAATATCAAACTGATGTTGGACCAGCTGACTATGTGCTTTTTGTAAACAAGAAGCCTGTTGGTATAATTGAAGCCAAGAGAGAAGATGAAGGTCATAGATTAACAGTCGTAGAAGACCAATCTACAAATTATGCAAACGCGAAATTAAAATACTTAAATAATGACCCGCTGCCTTTTGTTTATGAAAGCACTGGCACTATAACTCGTTTTACTGATTATAGAGACCCAAAACCTAGGGGAAGGGCAGTGTTTTGGTTTCATAAGCCAGAAACAATTGGAGAATGGCTAAAAAAAGGGAAAAGCCTAAGAGAGAGGTTGCTCTCAATGCCTGACTTGAATGAAACTGGATTAAGACCTGCTCAAATAGTTGCTATAAATAACCTTGAACATTCTTTCAAGAAAAACAGACCCAAAGCTTTGATTCAAATGGCTACTGGAGCTGGGAAAACATTTACTGCTGCCACTTTTGTATATAGATTACTGAAGCATGCTGATGCTAAACGAATCTTGTTTTTGGTAGATACAAAAAATTTAGGTGAGCAGGCAGAACAAGAATTTATGACTTTTCAGCCTAATGATGATAACAGGAAATTTACTGAATTATACAACGTACAGCGATTAACTTCAAGTTATATAGCTTCTGATAGCCAAGTCTCTATTTCTACCATACAACGCCTGTATTCTATCTTAAAAGGAGAAGAACTGGAAGAAAGTGCTGAACAAGATAATCCTAATGAGAGTAGTTGGCTGAAAAGTAAAATGTCTGAAAAGAAAGCTTTTCCTGTGGACTATACGCCAAGAGTGCCTATTGAACAATTTGATTTTATTGTTATAGATGAAGCTCACCGTTCCATTTATAATTTATGGAAACAAGTCTTAGATTATTTTGATGCGTTCCTTATAGGATTAACCGCTACTCCTGATAAAAGAACTTTTGGCTTCTTCAATGAAAATGTAGTGAGCCAATACACTTATGAAGAATCTGTAACTGATGGGGTAAATGTACCCTACGATGTTTATACGATTGAAACTGAAATTTCACAGAAGGGAGAGACTGTGAAAGCAGGCTGGTTTGTAGATAGGAGGGATAAGCTGACTAGAAAGAAGAGGTGGCAGCAAGAAGATGAAGACACTGAATATAAGCGCAATGATTTAGATAAAAAAGTAGTCAACCCTAGTCAGATTAGAAACATTATTCGTGAATACAAAAGAGCTTTAAAAACCACAATTTTCCCTAATCGAAGTGATGAAAATGGTGACTATGAAGTGCCAAAAACTTTAGTCTTTGCCAAAACCGATAGTCATGCAGATGATATCATAAAAATCATCCGTGAAGAATTTGATGAAGGCAATGATTTCTGTAAAAAAGTAACCTATAAAATTGAAGAAGACCCTAAGTCGGTCCTAAATCGATTTAGAAATTCTTATCATCCACGTATAGCGGTGACAGTAGATATGATTGCTACAGGAACTGACGTGAAGCCTTTAGAGGTTCTACTTTTTATGCGTGATGTGAAAAGTGTCAACTACTTCGAGCAGATGAAAGGTAGGGGAACTAGAACTATAAATAAAGATTCACTACAATTGGTATCCCGAACGGCAAATAGTAAAACACACTTTGTTATTGTAGATGCTGTAGGCGCTACCAAATCGAAGAAAACAGATAGTAGACCCCTAGAACGTAAACCAAGTGTGGCGATGAAGGATTTACTTGGCGCCATTACAATGGGTGTGGCAGAAGAAGATTTGTTCATGTCTTTAGCTAACCGATTGATACGCCTAGAAAAGCAAATCACAGATAAAGAGAAAGATAAAATACTAGAGTTTTCTAAGGGTAAAAACCTAAAACAAATCACAAAAGAGCTCATCACAGCTTTTGACCAGGACGCCATTAATGATAAAGCTCAACCTGAAATTGATAAAATACCCATTGAGGACAGAACACCAGCATTGGTTGAAGAAACCAAAAAGAAAGCTCAGGAAGAATTAATAAATGAAGCAAGCAAAACTTTTAATGGTGAGTTTAATGATTACTTAGAGAACGTAAGAAAAGAGCATGACCAAATCATTGATAGCATCAATATAGACACGGTGATTAAAAGTGAATGGGACACCAATTCTGTAGATAAAGCCAAAGCAATAGTTAAAGATTTTAATGCGTATTTAGAAGCTAATAAAGACGAAATTAAAGCTCTAAGCATCTTTTATAATCAACCTTATAACAGAAGGGAAATCACTTTCAAAATGATTAAAGAGGTGATGGAAAAGATGAAATTAGAAAAACCTTTGTTATCACCAGATTATGTTTGGGATGCTTATTCTCAACTTGAAGAGGTGAAAAGCAAACAACCTAAAGATGAGCTTACTGCTCTAGTATCACTGATAAGAAGGGCATGTGGGATAGACAGTAATTTAGTAGCTTTTGATAAAACCATTGATGAAAATTTTAAAAACTGGATTTTTAAACAAAATGCAGGAAAGCATAATAGATTTGATAAAGAACAAATGCAATGGTTACGTATGATTAAGGACCATATTGTGAGTAGTTATCATTTAGAACTAGAGGATTTGGACTATACCCCATTTGATAATCAAGGTGGCAGAGGTAAAATGTATCAACTCTTCGGAAATGAAATGGATAATGTAATTAATGAATTAAACGAAGTATTAGTGGCTTAAATACTACTTTATGAAAAGAAATTTAATTTTTGATGAAACAAATAGTAGCCAATCTATGTCCTTTAATGAGGAAGTACCTTTCATTAAAATTCTACACTTAAACATATTCAAAGATAGAGAGGAAGTAGAAATAGATAATGATGTAATTTCTGCTAAACTTAAGTTCATCTCAATTACTTCACAGGGCGAATATAACTTAGAGTTTAAAAAGGCTAAAACAGGTTATAAACTTAATAGCAACTTCCCTGAATTAAAAAACAATCATACAGTTTCACTAAGCTTTGACTTTTCTGACTTTAAAGGTTATGAATTAGAGTTGGTCTATGAAGATATTGATTACAAACTTCCAAGTGAAGCATATAAAGAATTTGATGACCATATAAAAAATAAATTCAACAGAAAAATATTTTTATCTGCACCTTTTGGGAAAGGTAAATCTACATTTCTAAACAATTTTTTTGAAAATAAAAAAAATGAATATGAGGTGTTTAAAGTATTTCCTGTTAATTATTCAATTGCTTCTAATAAAGATATTTTTAGGTATATAAAAGTCGATGTATTACTTCAGCTAATTTCTAAAGGGGTAACCTTTGATAAAGAAGAATTCTCTAACTCACTTCTTGCACAACAATTTGCCATTAATAATCCAGTATCAATAATAAAGTCATTATTGAAAATAGGTTTCTCTTTAAATAAAGAGACAGCCCCACTTACAAAGGTAGTAGATGAAGTGGAAGACTTGTTTCAAAAATTTGAAGCTTTCGAAAGCAATATTCAAATTGATGATTTTGAAAAGACTAAGAATTATATAGAATATTTATATGAAGAAGAAGGCTCTATATTTGAAGATGATTTTCATACCCAACTCATAAGGCAATTTGTTGAACAATTAGAGGTTGAAAATGAGAAAGAAACGGTATTAATTATTGATGATTTAGACCGTATGGACCCTGAACACATTTTCAGGATTCTTAATGTGATATCTGCCCATTACGATTCTTATACATTGGAAGACAATAAGGAATTCAATAATAAGTTTGGTTTTGATAAAATTATTTTGGTAGCCGATATTAATAATTTAAAGTCTATTTATGAACATCGTTTTGGTAAGAATGCTGACTTTGATGGATATATCAATAAGTTCTACAGTAACAGCATTTTTAAATTTGACAGTAATAAAGTTGGTCAAGTTTTATTACAACAACTTTACGATAAATACAGAGATAGATACAATAACAACGATTACTATAGGTCTTTAAAATTAATGTCTTTGTTTAATAATTTAGAGATTTTATCACTGAGGCAAATAATTAAGCTAAATAATAATTTTAGTTTTAGACAGCTTTCTAATGACCTAAATAAAAACTTTGAGAAGTCTAGATACTTTAGACTTGGTCTTTATACGCCTATATTAGATTATCTCTTGGATTTTTATCATACAAAAGAAAACTTCATAAAAATCATAGATATAAATCTAAGGAACTCGAGAGTACAACTTAATGAATCGATAGAATTCATTTGTAAAAACTTACTTGCTTCAATAACTTCAACTTTTGATGAAAAAATTGGAAGCTATACTTTAGGAGAATCAAAACTAGAGTTTAAACATGTTCATAGCGCATTTGCAGAAGGATTCATGGCTGAGGAAATTAAAGTATTAATTAACGATGATACAAAAGAAGAATTTAAAGGCTTTACAAGAGATGATTTGTGTGATTTATTAATTGAAAACATTAAGCTTTTATAAAAGATATAAATGAAACAAGATTGGATTGAATGTACTTTACAAGAAGCTTTTGAAACAGTAACTGGTAATACACCACCGAAAAAAGAAAAAGAAAACTATGGAGATGAAATACCTTTCATAAAACCACCACAAATTGAAAATAATACAATAATAACATCCTTAGAGTATTTAAGCTTAAAAGGGAAAGAGAAAGCAAGAATTTTACCTATTAACTCGGTACTTGTAACATGTATAGGAAACTTAGGCAGGGTTGGTTTAAATAAAAAAGAAGTTGCTTTTAATCAACAAATAAATGCTATCAAGCCAGTTTCAGGAATTGAAGCAAAATTTACTTTCTATCAAGCCCAATCTATTTATTTTCGAAATCAATTAGAAAAGTTGAGCACCTCTACGACAGTTTCATTAGTTAATAAAACTAGTTTTAATTCTATTAGATTCAAAATTGCACCCCTCACCATCCAAAAAGCCATAGTCAAAAAAATAGAAGCCTTATTTTCAGATTTAGACCAAGGCATAGCCGACCTTAAAAAAGCACAAGAGCAACTCAAAATTTATAGACAAGCGGTGTTGAAAAAAGCGTTTGAGGGGGAATTGACTAAAGAATGGCGAGAGAAACAAACTAACTTACCTTCTGCTGATGAATTGTTAGAACAGATAAAAGTAGAACGTCAAAAGTATTACGAAGAGCAAATTGAAGATTGGAAAAAGGCTTTAAAGAATTGGGAGAAGATTGTGGATGAAGGAAAAAAGCCCGCAAAACCACAAAAAATTAAACAGTTTAATGGAATATCAGAAGATGATTATTGTAAGCTACCAAAACTACCTTCGAGTTGGGATTGGGAAAAATTTGGAAATGTTTGTCTTAAAATAATGGATGGAACTCATTTTTCGCCAAAAAATATAGAAAATGGTGATTTTAAATATATCACAGCTAAAAATATAAAAGAAGGAAGAATTGATTTAAAAAATCTTTCTTACGTAACAAAAGAAGACCATTTAGCAATATATGCTAGATGTGACGTGAAAAAAGGTGATATTCTGTACATAAAAGATGGCGCTACTACAGGCAGAGCTGCAATTAATAATTTTGACGAAGAATTTTCACTATTGTCTAGCGTAGGTGTATTTAGAACTTCACATAATCTAATACTTCCAAAATTTTTAGAACATTATTTAAACGCACAGATAACAAGAAATAGAATGCTCAGCAATATCGCTGGAGTTGCAATCACAAGGCTAACACTTGTAAAACTTAATAACTCTGTATTTATCATTTGTTCACCAGAAGAACAACATCAAATCGTCAAAGAAATAGAATCCCGTTTATCGGTTTGTGATGCTGTAGAGCAGAACATCAGCGAGAGTTTAGAAAAAGCCAAAGCCTTACGCCAGAGTATTCTCAAAAAAGCTTTTGAAGGAAAACTACTAAGTGAAGAAGAAATAGCTCAATGCAAAGCTCAGCCCGATTATGAGCCAGCAAGTGTATTGTTGGAAAAAATAAAAAAAGAGAAAAAGAAGTAGCAACTTGTGCAAAAATTGCAATAGTTGGAAAAAAATAGATGGATAAACAAAACCAAATAGAGATTTACAAAGCCAATGATGGTACTACTCAAATTAACGTACAATTTGAGCAGGATACGGTTTGGCTTACTCAAGCACAAATGGCAGAACTTTTTGAGACTACACCTCAAAATATTACAATGCATCTAAAAAGTGTGTACAAAGACCAAGAATTGGATGAAAAAGCAACTTGTAAGGATTTCTTACAAGTTCGAAAAGAAGGAACAAGAACCGTAAAACGAAAGCAGTTACACTATAACTTGGATTCCATAATCTCGGTGGGTTACCGTGTAAAATCTAAACGTGCAACACAATTTCGTATCTGGGCAAATCGTGTTTTACAAGACTATTTGGTAAAAGGATATGCCGTTAACGAAAAACGTTTGGCGCAAAAAGAACAAGAAGTTCAGCTACTAAAAAGTGGCATTCAAATCTTAAGCAGAGCCATTGAAGAGAAAGCAGCAGATAATGAATGGCTAACAAAATTTTCTAAAGGTTTAAGTTTGTTAGATGATTACGACCACGAACAACTAGACACGCAAGGACTCACAACCGAAGAAGCCAAATACCCAAGTTTAGACGATTATGAAAAGTTAATTCGTCAAATGCTCACCGAATTTGACACTGATGTATTTGGCAAAGAAAAAGACAAAAGTTTTCAAAGTTCTATTGCCCAAATTACAAAAGGATTCGGAGAAAATGATTTTTATCCAACATTAGAAGAAAAAGCAACAATGCTTTTGTATTTAGTGGTAAAAAACCATTCGTTTGTTGATGGTAATAAACGTATAGCAGCCGCTTGTTTTCTTAAATTCTTACAGCAAAATAATATGCTTTACAACTCACAAAACCAACCTATAATTAGTAATGATACACTAGCGAGTTTAACCCTTTTTATAGCTTCAAGCAAACCAGAAGAAATGGAAATCGTAAAACGGTTAGTAATTAGCGTATTAAATAGAAATAAATAAAGATGACAGACTCAACAATAATATCAAAAATATGGAACCTTGCCAGCGTACTACGTGATGATGGTGTAGGTTATGGAGATTACTTAGAGCAAATTACTTATTTGCTGTTCCTTAAGATGGCAGATGAACTCAACAAGCCACCATACAATAAGGGCTTAGAGTTTCCTAAGCTAAAAGATGTAGAAGGTAATGAAGTAGAAGACGCAGAAGTTGCTAATTGGGAGACGCTGTCAAGCAAACGTGGAGCAGAGCTAGAATCTTTTTATGTTCAATTACTAAGGACTTTATCCACAGAAAAAGGAACATTAGGGCAGATTTTTACCAAAAGTCAAAATAAAATTCAAGACCCTGCCAAGCTTTTAAAAGTCATCAATCTTATAGACAAAGAAGATTGGTCAATGATGGGAGCAGATATTAAGGGGAAAATTTACGAAGGGCTTCTGGAGAAAAATGCAGAAGATACCAAGAGTGGAGCAGGACAATACTTTACGCCTAGGGCGTTAATAAGAACAATGGTAGCCTGTGTTCAGCCTAAACCTTTAAAAACCATATCAGACCCTGCATGTGGTACGGGTGGTTTCTTTTTAGCAGCTTATGACTGGATAGTAGAGAACCACAGCCTAGACCGAGAAGAAAAAGAATTCATTAAAAACAAAACTTTTTACGGCAATGAAATAGTTGCTAACACCCGTAGAATGTGCCTAATGAATATGTATTTACATAACATTGGAGAAATTGATGGAGAATCATTTATTAGTCCAAATGATGCTCTTGTATCAGATGATGGTACTCGATATGATTACGTACTAGCTAATCCACCATTTGGAAAGAAAAGCACCATGACTTCTACGAATGAACAGGGTGATGTTGAAAAAGAAGATTTAAGTTATAATCGTCAGGACTTTTGGGAGACGACTTCTAATAAGCAGCTGAACTTTTTACAGCACATTAAAACACAATTAAAAATTAATGGCGAAGCAGCTGTTGTTCTTCCTGATAATGTATTGTTTGAAGGTGGTGCTGGTGAGGAAGTGAGAAAGCAATTATTAAAAACTACAAACTTACATACCATACTTAGACTACCTACTGGAATTTTTTATGCACAAGGCGTAAAAGCTAATGTGTTGTTTTTTACCAATAAGGCAGCAAGTAAAGAGGCTTGGACTAAAGAAATATGGTTTTATGATTACAGAACAAACGTACATCATACGCCAAAGAAAAGCCCAATGCGTGAGGAGCATTTGAAAGAATTCGTAGAGCTCTATAATGGGAAAAATATTGACAAAAGGGAAGAAACTTGGAGTGAAGATAATCAGGATGGGAGATGGAAAAAATATACTTACGACGAAGTCATTGCAAGAGATAAGACAAGTTTGGACATATTTTGGTTGAGAGATAAAAGCTTAACTGATTTAGAAAATTTACCTGACCCTGACATTTTAGCCAATGAGATTATGGAAAACTTAGAATCTGGATTAAATAGCTTCAGAGGTATTGTAGAAGCTATAAGCAGTAATGAAGAATAGTTTATTTGTTGGGTAATTTGAGCTTTGAAAATATAGAGGGGATTTTAAAAAAGTTACAGAGTTATTTTAAACTCTATATTATAAAATCCCATTTATCGATTTAATCGTTCAGCCACTGAAATAGCCTCAATGGTAAAATCTAGTTATAAATCCAAATTCATGAAATACTAAACCTCCTCAACAATCAAAGCTGATTGACAAAATCTAAAAACACTGCTTTGTGCCGTTCCAAATCCAAATTGGGCGAGACGGAGACACGTGCGATATAATCTTTGTCTTCTTCTTTGGTTGTGCCTTGTGTAGAAGTTGCAGGAATGGTCCAGTAACAACCCTTTAGCTGTCCGTAACTCACGCAATGTTTGCTTTCTTCAGGAATTTCTGAAATCATCATTGTTATGAGTTTCTGATTCAAAGCTCTTTTGTAAGTTTCCCGTTCCTCCGCAGTATTTCCTTTGGTTGGGAGGTCAAGTGAAAAGACGGAAGGCGTAAATCCTTGTTCAACCACTTCATCTGGGACAAAATTGATTTTAGCTTCGGGTAATTTTTCTTTGATAAAATCAACGAATTCTAGGGTGTTTTTATAAGCATCTTTGATTCTTTGATTCATCGAAGGCAATTGCTTTGCTAGAATTTCAACTTGAAGATCAGTGGCTTCATTGTCACAGAGTTGAAAATGCTTTTCTATAGTAGGCATCAAATTTTCAGCTTTTTCATTGGCAACACAATAGCCAGTCGTGCATTTTCCACCACTTGGAAATTTTGAACCGCTCACGTATGAAATTGTGCGGATGGAAGAGAATATGCCATCTTTGCTTAAAAATTGAACATTAGGACAGAAGGTTTGGTCTAGAATAAAAACTGGGTCAATTGCCTGATTGCCTGATGGCGTTTGTCGAGTTCGACTCAAGACGGCTCTTAAATCTTCTAAATTTGGAACTTCCACTCTTGGATTGGTTGGGATCTCAGCAATGATATAAGGCACAGCATCCATTTTGGCAACTTGGTCTAAAACCAAATCGGTACTTTGCACCATATCATGATCTCCATCAACGGGTAAATCTAAAATATCTACACCATCAACTGCTGCGGCAACTCGTCTGGCTTGGTCGTTGGTTCCGCCATAACAATTGGGAGGAACAACAATTTTGATGCTTTTGCCAGGATGTTTTGCTTTGGCATCGTCGATCAGTCCCATCATTATGGCATACTGAACAGACAATCCACAGGATCCTAATAGTACTTTTGATTGTGTATCGGTAATTTTTTGAACCGAATTGACAACACTTGTTTTATTTGTTTCTTTATTTTCCTTAGCTTTTGCAGAAGGTGTTTTACCGATTAGACGCTGCAAGGCAGAAAAAGAATCTGCTGGTGTCATAGCGATAGTTTCTCTTCTTCGCACATGTTGAATTTCTGAAATATAGTGGTCATTATCTTCACTATTTGATATAATTATGCTACCAAGCTTTGGGTAAATATTTACTAAGAAATCAACTGACTGTGGAACTTCAGTTTTTCCGATTTCATTGTTTTGTGAAATGAAAATACGGCTTCCATCAAATTCAGGAATATCATCATTATTACTAATTTTTTTCAATTCAAAATTATAGCCATAAACATGTCTGAGGGTTTCAGAATCAAAAAAATCTGGTAATTTTTCAGTATAAACAATTTGAGTATTTTTATTCTTGAATTTATTTTGCCTCAGCACGGCTAAAATAGGCATTGTTTGTGATGAAAAACTTATAACTTGTTCTGCTTTCAAGCCATGTAAGTGTGCAATAGCCCATTCCAGAACTGAGGATAAAGGATGGCCTAACCTGATATAATCATAAGCTGTAGGAAGTTGGCTTAGTTTTGAAGTTTCTGAAGTTTGATTCTTATACAAATTTTCAAGTGCTTCCAAAAATTCAGTTTTGGCTAAACTCTCGTTATAAATATCCAGTCTGTGAGTGGTTAGCTTTAGCCAATCGGTAGGTACGTTGTCTAAAATATCTTCTACAAACTTAAGTATTCTTTGATTTTGCATCCTTTTTGATTTTTTGAAATTTCAAAATTAAAGATTTATATGGGGTAAACGAGTTGTCTTAACAAGATGTTTTGTCTATAACCTGATTTATGGAGAATGTTAAATGTATTGAATAGAATATCATAAAAAAAAATCGGATTCACTTTGGTGAAGCGAATCCGATTCTAAAAAAATATTTTAAAACTTATTTTATTTAAAATCTACTATTCATTCAATGGATAATTTTTGAATATATCATTGATTGCGTCAATCACGGCTTCAGTTTTAGTTTGATTCAAAATAGGTTCAGAGGTTCTTCCTTTCCAAACTGATTGTTTGGTTTTTCTGTCAATTAAATCAACAACGACTGTACCTTCTTCGTAGGAATACGTGTCGGTTGTATAACCAATAACGCCTCCTGGATAATACCAATTGTGCCATCCTCTATAATAAAAAGATTGGTAGAAAGGACTTATTGGAGTTGCGGCAACTGCATTTCCGTAGGGAAATCTTGCATATACAGGTTCATTTTTTCTTTTGACAGCGAGATCTGTAGACACACTCACAAGAACTAAAAGATCTGGATTATCTCTATCTAAAGTATAGCCAGATTCTTTCATTTCATCATTTATGGTTTCAATCATGAAACTGTTGAGATAATCATTTTCATTTGGTAGATTTTTCATCTCTAATGATGCATTTGGTAGATAAGCGTAAGTGTCGTACTTACTTAAATCTGCTTTGTTGGGTCTCACCGTTTTTACGCTTGAACCGCAGCTTATTAGTAATATGCCTAAAATAGTCGGTATAATTATTTTTAAAAACTTCATAAATATATGTTTTTCTATTAGTGATTTTCATAAATCTAAAAGTATTCAATGAAAATAATGGGTTCAAAAAACAATTTAAAATGAGTTTAACAGAGGTGATTATATCTTAATAAAATTTAAGACCAACTTAGAAATTGCAAGTTTTTTTCATCAAACTTTAAACTTTCTTATAAAAATCTAGAAAATAAATTCTTCATGATAAAAACTACAGATTGAAAAATTAATTGTTTTTATGGATCATTCAATTTCAAAACTTAACTGAAGGCTGTTTTCCAATTCCAAACCATCAGAGGTTTTGATTTCAAAAGTGAAATCATAAACCTCTTCAGAGAATTCCAATCTTTCTATGAAAGCATCTTCAAAATAAATTGTGAACCCAGCAGAATTATCTATATAATTAAGATCTTCCAAATTAATTAGATTCGAATTTTCTTCAATAACTTGCCCATCTAATAAGAATGATTTATTGGTATAAAGCTTTAAAGTTGAAAAGTCTAAAGCATTGTCAAAAGATTCTCCACAGCTTGTCGCGTAAGCTGAAGTCATCAAGTCTAAATTCAAAATTGAGCCGACCACTCTGGTGTCAAGAATGACTTCTAAAATAAATTCGCCAGTAATAGTTCCTGAAGATTCTGTAAAAGTTTCATCGGTTTCAATATTGTAAGCTGTAAAAGTGCCACTGCCTATAATTTTGTAATTTGTTTCACAACAAGCAGTAGTGATTATTGACAATACTAAAAATGCCAAATAAATTTTAAAACTCTTATTTAATGTTTTCATTTTATGGTTTATAAAGCCTTTAAGTTCATGTGCTTAAAGCTTTGTAAATTAAATCCTTTTTTCGATTCAAAAATTGAATTGAAGGTTAAATAATTGAAATGTATCTCATATATTTTACTTGGATTTATATATATTTGATAACACTAACTTTTTAAACCTATGAAAAAAAGTATTGTTCTCGTATTATTAGGCTTTCTATTTTTGTGTTGTTCTCCAAAAATGAGATATTTCAATGAAAACAATGTAGAAATAAGTAAAGCCAAGTTCGAAGAAAAACTTTCTGGCAAATCCTTTGTTAAAATCTCTGGAGATTCTTTACATCATAAAAAACTTATTTTTCGAGAAAAATTAGGGAAACTAACCAATAAGCCTAAATTTGAAGCTTTATTATCTAAAGCAACTGGACGAGAAATTGACTCCGACAAACCTATAGTTATTTTGTATTATCCTGGTGAAGATTATTGTAACAATAGTGGTGGGGGAAGTTCTTATAGGAAAAGGGTGAAAATACATCACGATAAGTTTAAAGAGGATTTATATAAATTAGCAGAAGTAAAACCGTTTTATATCTATAAAGACAATAAGGGTTTGGATAAATATGGTGACTTACTTAATTGGAAAAAAGACCCTGAGGGTACAATTGAAAGATTATTTTTTGAACGCCATTATCCATGTTCTAGCTTCGTTGTAGTTTCAAAAGATGGTTATTATATCAGTTATTTTGGTGAATTTTGGTTTGCTTCTGTTTTGAAAGCAACTCAAATATTAGAAAGTTCAAGTAAATTGACTAATCTGGAAACATATAAAAGCCCGATAGAAAATTAATGTTTTTTGTTTTAAATATAAGTTGGTAACAAGCTATGAAAACGAAAACACAATAAATTTGAAAGTTATAATTTGTATATTTGGAGAAATAATTGATGATGAATATAGAAGAGCGTAAAATCGAATTTGTTCAGGAGTTCTTTAAACTTCAAAGTGAAAAAGCCATTTCAAAATTTGAAAAGTTATTAAAAAAAGAAAAGGAACACTCTTCACTCGAAAACCTTGAACCAATGACTTCTGTTGAATTAAACGCTAGAATTGATAAGTCGCTTCAAGATTCAAAAAATGGGAAGTTGACAGAAGCAAATCATTTACTTGCAGAAATTGACAAATGGAATTAAAAATCTATTGGACAGACTTCGCTAAGACTGAGTTGAAAAAGATTTTTAAACATTTAAAAGAAAATGCAAGTTTGAGAGTTGCAAAAAATGAAAATAAAAAAATAGTTCAATCAACATTAAGATTAATAAATCAGCCTGAGATTGGACAAATAGAGCCAATGTTGTTTGAAAGAGAAATTGAATTTAGATATTTACTTCATCAAACTTACAAAATACTTTATTGGATAAATTCTGAACAAAACAGAGTTGAAATAATGGATATTTTTGAAACCCATCAACAACCTGAAAAGATAAATAGAACGAAATAAAGCCAGTTGCCATCACTGCATATCGCTCATTGTGGAGTTCCGGTTGAAATTGGAGCTTCAGGATTTTCTGAAAGTTAAAACATGAATTGAAAAATAATAGCTAATTTTCTCGTAACGAACCAATAGCGGGACAGTTGACACTCAATTTTTAAACTTATGAAAAAAAGTATTGTTTTTATATTATTAGGCTTTCTATTTTTGTGTTGTTCTCCAAAGATCAGATATTTCAATGAAAACAATGTAGAAATAAGTAAAGCCAAGTTCGAAGAAATCCGTTCGACGAATGCCTTACTTGACATTCCTGGAGATTCTACACACCATAGAAAGCTTACATTACGAGAAAAACGTGGTAAACTAACCAATAAACCAAAATTAGAAGCTTTATTATCAAAGGCTACAGAACGTGAAATTGATCCTAATAAACCAATAGCGATTATCTATTATCCAGGGAAAGATCGCTGTAACAGTACTGGTTCTGCAACTAAAGAAAAAATTAGAAAAAAAAATGAACGTTTTATAGAGAATATGAATATTTTAGCTGGAATAAAACCCATCCATATTTACAAAGACAAGAAAGGCTTGGATAAATATGAAGGCAGTGTAGATTGGGTCAAAGACCCTGAAGGCATCGTTGAAAAATTATTTTTTGAATACCATTATCCGTGTTATAGTTTCGTTGTAATTTCAAAAAATGGATATTACATCAGTTATTTTGGTGAATTTGGCTCAACATATGTATTAAGAGTAACTGAAACTATATTAAATTTCGATAAATCAAATTAAATAATTAGATAAGTATTTTACTATTTTAATTGACTTATTAAAAAAAATCAAATCATTTACGTCAATATCGATGAAGTAAATTAAATCGAAAAGCCTTTTTATTTGTCTCAAGCTTCAAGTATAGCTTCTCCGTAGTTTAAGCATAGCTCAAGTATAGCTAATGTATCAAAACAAAACAGGTCAAAAAGCGAAAAAAGCGACGAAAAGCGAAAAAAACGAATTTTTTTAAATTCATAAGTCAGTCCTAGAATAGCAATTTTACTAAAATAAAAGTCAACTAAAAAAAAATGCAGATTCACTTCCCATTAATCTGCAAATTTTTACTTTTGCTTATGCAAAAAAACGTACTCATACTCGACTTTGGATCGCAATACACACAGCTGATAGCTAGACGTGTGAGAGAATTGAACATCTACTGCGAAATTCACCCTTTTAACAAATTACCAGACGACATCAGCCTTTTTAAAGCTGTTATTTTATCTGGTAGTCCATTTTCTGTTAGACATCCAGAAGCGCCAAAACCAGATCTCAGCCAAATCAAAGGTAAACTTCCTTTATTGGGCGTTTGTTTTGGTGCGCAATACATGGCGCAACATTTTGGCGGAGAAGTGGCAGGTTCAAACACCAGAGAATTTGGACGCGCCAATTTGTCTTTTATCAAAGATCAGGAGTTGTTGTTCGATGAGGTTTTGGAACAATCTCAAGTATGGATGTCACATAGTGACAGCATCAAAAGCTTACCGAATAATGCAGTAAGAATCGCTAGTACAAATGATGTGCTCAATGCGGCTTATCGAATTGAAGGCGAACCGACTTATGGCATTCAATTTCACCCAGAAGTTTACCATTCTACAGACGGAAAACAAATCTTAGAAAACTTCCTAGTCAAAATTGCTGAAGTTCCGCAAAGCTGGACGCCATCTGCATTTGTAGATATGACGGTGGACGAGTTGAAAACCACAGTTGGCAATTCAAAAGTAATTTTAGGTTTGAGTGGTGGCGTAGATTCTACCGTTGCAGCAACTTTATTACACCAAGCCATCGGCAAGAATTTACATTGCATTTTTGTGAATAATGGTTTGTTGCGTAAAAATGAATTTGAAGCGGTTTTGCATCAATATAAAGATATGGGTCTGAATGTGAAAGGTGTAGATGCTACAGATAGATTTATGTCTGCACTTCACGGTATTACTGATCCGGAGCAAAAAAGAAAAGCTATCGGCAATGCGTTTATAGAAGTTTTCGACGATGAAGCTTCTCAAGTTGAAGATGCCACATTTTTGGCGCAGGGCACGATTTATCCAGACGTAATCGAATCGATTTCTGTCAACGGGCCATCAGCAACAATAAAATCACATCACAACGTGGGCGGTTTACCAGATTTTATGAAACTGAAAGTAGTGGAGCCTTTGCGAATGCTTTTTAAAGATGAAGTGAGGCGAGTAGGCGCAGAACTTGGCATCGATTCTAAATTACTAGGTCGACATCCGTTTCCTGGTCCTGGATTGGCCATTCGCATTTTAGGCGAGGTCAACAGAGAAAAAGTTAGTATATTGCAAGAGGTCGATGCTATTTTTATCGATGCTTTGAGAGAATGGGAACTTTACGATCGCGTTTGGCAAGCTGGTGCTATTTTGCTTCCGGTAGATTCTGTTGGCGTGATGGGCGACGAACGAACTTACGAGAAAGTTGTGGCGCTTCGTGCTGTAGAATCTACAGACGGAATGACGGCAGACTGGGTAGATTTGCCCTACAAATTTCTTCAAAAAGTATCAAATACAATAATAAATAGAGTGAAAGGTGTGAATAGAGTAGTGTACGATATCAGTTCAAAACCACCGGCAACTATAGAATGGGAATAATTATGAAATATCTTTTAATATTTGTTTTCAATTTGATGCTTTTTGGCAATCTAAATGCCCAAGAATTTATTAGTCATAAAGTCGAAAAGAATGAAAGTCTGAAATCTTTAGCTAGACAATACAATACATCAGTATTAACTCTAAAAAAGTTAAATCCAAATATTGATGATTTCAACGAGATTGAGAGCCAAAATGTATTAGTGCCTCAAAACCAGAATTTTGAATTCAGCCCATCTTTGGAATTGCGGGCTTATGAAGTCAGTCCCAAAGAAACACTTTATAGTATTTCTAGAAAATACAACCTTAAAGTGAAAGACTTGGTCAAGTACAATCCGTATTTGGCAGACCGTGAACTCAATATGAATGATGTTCTGCGCATTCCCGTCTATAAAGTTGATAATGAGGATTTGGACTTTAACCAAAGTGTAAAAAATTCTCAATTCAGCACTTTGATGCATTTGGTTTTGCCGAAAGAAACTAAATACGGAATTTCTAAAAAATACGGACTCAGCATCAGCGAGTTGGAAAACCTGAATCCTGGTATTGAAGAAGAAGAAATTCAGCCTGGACAGTTTTTGAAAATTCAAAGAAAAAGTTATGCTCAAAAAGAATTACCAAAAGCTAAAAATAAAGATTATAAGTTTTTGGAATTGAAATCTTCAAGTTCTTTAAAATCAATTTTGGATGAGTATGAAGTAACTAAAGAAGAATTGTTTGAGGTGAATCCATCTCTTAAAAACGAAGGAGTTAGTGATGGTTTAGTAATTAAAATTCCACAGTTTGAAGATGCTTCAAAAACAGAATATAAAAAACTCAATCTAGAAGAAGAATTACAATATTTTAGCACTAAAACCATTGGCTTGATGTTACCATTCTCAATGGATAAATTTCGGAATGATACCATAAATCCTGAAAAACTTATTAAAAAGGATAAATTGCTTCAAATATCTTTAGACTTTTATGAAGGTGTACAAATGGCAATAGATTCTGCAAGGGCTAAAAATATAAACGTCAATTTGAAAGTGTTCGACACCAAGCGAAACCCAAATCGTGTCCAAAAAATTATAGAACATGACTTTAGTAACTATGATGCTGTCGTCGGTCCTTTGCTAGATGAAAATCTTAAAATCGTATCTTCAGCTTTACTAAAAGATAGTATCCCAGTCATCACGCCTTTGGTCAATCCTGATTTTGAATTTTATAACCTTTTCAAAACTTTACCAGAACCGTCGGCAATGCAGGAAGCATTGATTTCCTATATCAATTCAACTAAAGATTCTGTCAATCTAATTGTCTTGGCAGACAGTTTGTCTCAAAATATTGAGCGTAAATATGCCTATACTTTTCCAGATGCCAAATTTGTTGAGCAGGAAGATGGAGAATATTTACAAAAATCTGACCTGAAACCGCACTTGGTGAAAGACAAAACCAATTGGTTTATTTTAGAAACTGAAAGTCTTGGTATTGCTGAGTCTGCAGTCTCTTTCTTAAAATCTTTTCAACGTGATGATTATAAAGTGCGATTGTTCACTTCAAATCGTAGCAGTTTTTATGAAGATGAAATTTCCAATTATTATTTAAGTGATTTGAATTTCACCTTTCCATCAGTGTCCAAATTTTATTTAGATATCGACGAAGGTAATTTCAGTACCAACTATAAAAATGAACATGGTTATTACCCAAACCGATATGTGATTCGTGGTTTTGATGTGATGTATGATTTACTTTTAAGATTGGCTTCTTCAGAAAATTTATACGAATCCACAATATTTAATGGATACACAGAGTATTTTGAAAATAAATTTCATTATACCCAAAATGAATTTAGTATTGGTTATAGCAATGATGCTATTTATTTAATACAATATTTGAAAAATCTCGACACAGCACTAATCGATTTAGAAAGTATTTTGAAAGCTGCTGCTGAATAAAAAATCTTACAGAAATAATTCAATCAACCCTTTAAAGCAATGTTTTAGAGGGTTTTTTATTTAACACATGGTTGGATATACATTTTGTTATTAATTCCTTTATTTTTAAATATTTTAATTAACTTTATAAGGTAATAAAACCAAAACCAATGAAAACAACTTTACTTCCTTTTTGTTTATGTCTAATGTGTTTGCATTTTGGCTATTCCCAAACTACAAATATCCCCGATGAGGGTTTTGAACAAGCATTAATCGACCTAGGGATCGATAGCGACGGCACCGTCAACGGGCAAGTTCTCACCGCTGATATTGAAACAATAACAGAGTTAGATCTTTCAACCCAAGTTTATAGTTCGAACGATTTAGACATCACGGGTATTTCAGGTTTTACAGCACTCGAAATCTTAAATTTATATGGACAACCAATTTATTGGGTATCTGGAGAAAATGAAGACATTCTCAATTCAAATTTGAATCTGAGGGAAATTTACTTGAATAACCAATCTGTAGATGTAGGTCCTTTTATTTACATTGAAAGTTTAGATTTAAGTAATTTGGAACATTTAGAATATGTTGACTTAGGAAATGTTTATATCAATTCGATTACATTAGATAATTCGAGTTATAATTATGAAAATTTGACATTAAATTTATTTATTGATTACGATTTAGAACATAATTTTTGCATTCAAGTGTCTGACCCTGAAGCGGCAAGCAATAACGAAGCACCTTACAATACCTGGTCGATATATCACGAAGATTTTTATACAAACTATAGTTTTACTTCAAATTGCAACCTAAATACTGAGGATTTCCAAAATTTAAACTCAATCTCTGTATATCCCAATCCAGTGCAAAGTGAGTTGAATTTTGAGAATCCGAAACAAATCAATTTAGACGAAGTTCAAATTTTCAATATGAAAGGTCAGTTGGTGAAATCCTTTACAAACATCAAAAACAGCATTAATTTAGATAATTTGAATCAAGGCGTGTATTTTGTGAAAGTGAAGAGTGAATTAGCCACTGAAACTTTTAAG
>NZ_RQVT01000031.1 GCF_004010055.1 Psychroflexus aestuariivivens | reverse complement strand
TTAGCAAATTATCTCAAACTTTGCTTTCATTCACAAACCCAGCTATTGCGTATACACAGTGTTGCCCACAGTACTATTTCAACTTCACCAACTTGCCTGGCATTTCGTAGCGAAGTGAATCATTTTCTATTACTCCCGAATAAAACAGAGTATCACCTTTAATCTCTAAAACCTCGACTTTGACACCGCCAGATGCATTTATATATTTGTTCGATTCATCTAAATTGTTCGAGTCTTCATTATAGGTGAGAACATAGTTACAGTCGTCCTTATACTTTATGTCAACTAAAGTTTTATCTCCTTTTTCATCAAATTCTATTTGCTGGCCACCTTTTCTTATGACCTTAAAAGATTTCGCATATAGAGAATCAGCTGGAATCAGGAATTCTCCCGTTTTAAAATCCGCACACGTTAATTCTTGTGTACAGGAACTAAATCCGAAGATTAAAAGTGCAATAACTAAAACTTTTTTCATAATCATCTTTGTATTGTGGGCAACGGGAAGTGTATCTTTCAGTGGCGACCAAAGAAGCAATGCACTTCGTTTTTCAGTCGTAAAGTTAGAAAATAAATCCCAAACTTTTGGTTTCAGCTCCCAAACCTCGCCATTGAAGATACATAGTGTTGGCAAACGTTATTTTTGATTCCGATTTTGTCTATATTTTTTTAATATAATTGATACATCCACTCAACCCTGCAATCACGATTAGTATGTTTGATTTTCCAGTATTCCAATTTTTATAAACATAAAAAACACCAAGAATCATAGCAATTATGTGAATAACCATTAGAATTTTAGGTTTATTAGAACTATTATAATTCGCTTATTTATTACTTATTAGTTTATTTTCTGTTGTTTGGTTAGGCTTTTCATTTCTTTTATCACTTTTAAGTTTTTTTTTATTAATGCTTTTTATTTTATTTGAAAAAGAATTTATAAAGCTTTGATAATCATCCTTATCATCTCTCCATTCTGGAAATCTTGAAATGGTCATGCTTGAAAAGTTCGAACTTATATTTAGGGTATCGTAGTGAAATTCTCTTTGAATATTCCAACTATCAATTTTATATAAATCGAATTTGAGATTATCTTGAGACTTTAATATCGGTTTTTTTAACCAATTAAACTCAATTTCCCTTTTAGTTAGCTCAATTTCAGCAATTCCAGAAGTCAATTTTACAGAAATCCAGTATATTCCAATAATTAATAAAGTAGCAGTTATAAAAACAATAAATTCATATGCTTTTATATCAATTACTTCTTTAAAATTATAAGCTACATATGAAAAGCTTAATAGTATTGTAATAAATGTAAATACGAAAAGAGTAACCGATATTGTTCTAATTTTGTATTTCATTTGTTCATAATGTTTGCCAACGGTCTGGCTATGGGCAGTAGCGCCAAAAAAGCCATTCAGTTTTGTTTTCAGTCGTAAAGTTAGAAAATAAATCCCGAACTTTCGTTTTTCAATCCCAAACCCAAGCTATTGCCTATAGCTATTGTTGTGGTGTCGTTTTTTATTTTTAGTGCACTCCTATTCCCTCAAACATCAACAAACTAATTGCGGTGTCTTTATATTTTTCTCCTTCGTAAACTTGAGTTATTTCAAATTTTAGTTTCGTCTCTTTATTTGCTGGGAATTTTATTTCTCCAATGTCAATTGTTTGAATTTCAAATGAGTCCAAAAGGTTTATAATTGCATGAGGTTCTCCGTTTAAATAAAATTTCAGTTGCTTAATTCTAGAATTATTTTCCCAGATCAGTTTATTTTTCTTGTATCCGTTTGCTAATAAAATTTTATTTATTCCCAAACCTCCATTATATCCTTTAATTTCGCTAAAGTCAAAACAATATTCTATGAACTCTCCAATACCAAAATCAGTTTCTCCCTCAATCCAAGCTGTATTTTTGTCAAAATCGTGAGCATTTTTGGGCGAGTAAGTAATTCCGTTATTTTCTATTAACTCAGACGAAGCTTTAATCGATTTAACCGAGCCACCGCAATACCAACTGCAACCTTTCAAAAATATTAGTTCTCCGATTGGCTTGTCAGGTGCCTCATAATCTTCATAGTCAAAAAAGTCAGAATCTTTCTCTTGAACAGCTTGAATTATTTTCATTTCTTGTGAAAACAGAAGTGAATTAAAGATTAAGAAGAATATCGTTAAATTAATTTTCATATCGTTTTTCGTAAATGCACCACAACGTTTTCGTGTATGCGCAGTAGCGCGTAAAAATTCTATATCTTTTAAATTCAATTTCAAAG
>NZ_RQVT01000046.1 GCF_004010055.1 Psychroflexus aestuariivivens | reverse complement strand
AAAAACAATAAATTTGTTACTAGATTGGAATAATAAACAGTTCTAATTAAGGGTAGCTTACACTCTAACTCAAGAATTATTTACAATTTCAAACCTACTTGCAATTTCTTTAGATCACATTTTTTCAAAAAAATGAAGTTAGAGATAATTGACCAAGGCGGAAATTTATTGTAAAAAGATATGCAAATTTCTTCAAGCCATGGTTTTACAGTTTTCCTACTAAGCAATATTTTTGTAATATTTAAACGCAAGTTCTACTCTAAAAATCATAAATATTAAAATTAATCGTTTGTAATATTATACCTCCCTGAAAATCTAAAATTTACATTATGAAAAAGCTTGGAATTTTATTATTACTTCTGCTATTGATTATTTCATGTAATTCTAAAACTGAAGATAATACACAGGCTGTATCAATGCGAAAAGACAAGGAAACATCTTCTAACATTGATATAGAAAAACCAGAAGTACCGACGGATAGAAAAATAATTTGGAATGCGGATTTAGAATTCCAAGTAAAAAATGTAGATGAATCGACAAATGAAATTTCAAATTTATGCTCCAAATACAATGCATTTATTTCAAACATGAATTTGACTAGTACCAACTACGAAATTTCGAATCATATTACTATAAGAGTAGATAACTCAAGTTTTAATAAACTTTTGAATGACTTAAAAGGGACGTCAACTTTTATTCGTAAAATAGAAATAAATTCAAATGATGTTACAGAAGAATTTATCGATATAGAAAGTCGATTGAAAACAAAAAAAGAAGTTAGAGAGCGGTATATTGATATTCTTAGAAATCGTTCTGGGGAAATAAAAGACGTTATTGCAGCAGAAGATGCAATTAGGAAGATAACCGAGGAAATAGAAGCAAGAGAAGGAAGGCTAAGGTATCTTCAGAATAGAGTGAGTCAAAGTACAATTGACTTAGAAATTTATCAAAAAGTTGATTTCAAATCAGAACCAGAAACTTTTGAGAAAGGCTTCTTTACCAAGGCAAAAGAATCACTAGAAAATGGTTGGCATATAATTAAAGAAATTCTGCTATTTCTATTAAGTATTTGGCCGATAATATTAATAGTTGTAATAGTATTAATTTGGAGGCGAAAATGGCTGAAAAAGAGAATCCAAAAATAAAAATGCCAGCAATAAATATCGCAAGGTGAAAAAATGGTTTCATTCTGAAAACTGTAAATTGAAAAAATTTTAAGATATATCATTTTAAAATAAAGAAAGAGTTATTATATTTATAACTTAAACTGAACATTATGCAAAAATTTAAATTTTTATTTCTAATTTTAAGCCTTTTTTTATTAAGTTGTGAAGATGATGATTCTGAAAAAGCTATTGATCTATCTGTTGAAGGTAAAACATTCGAATTGTCAAGTTTTATTTTAAGCGAAAGTGTAGATTTAAATAATGACGGTGTATTTACAACTGATGTTTGCGATGAAGATGGAGATTGTTATTATCAAATTTCTTTTTCCGATGGCGGTACTGTGAAACATCCAGCCGCTGTTTCATATCACTTTCGTGTAGAGGAAAACTCAAACGGCGAATTGGAACAAAATTTTCGTTGTGGTCATTGGGATCATTATTTTCCAACTTGGAAACTAGATAACAATACAGTTAGTATAATCTATGATAATGAGGTTGACTTGGAGGGCACTATTACAGATGATGGTCAAACTATTACTTTCGATGTGCCTATCGAAAAATCTCCTTTTTTAAGTGATGGCTCTTATAGAAGTATCCTTACCGAATCAGGGGATGTTATTGAATATGAGGATAGCATGAAGATGATTTACACACTTTCAAATTAATATCAATCATCAGGCATTCATTATTTTTTAAATCCAATTAAAGGAAAACAATCTCATCGTGGATTTGTTTTCCTTCCATTTTTTTTATCACTTTCCTATCTTAGTTATATTATTGCGATTTAAGGATATTATACAATTCTTAGGTTTATTTCAAAGAAATTAATTCTCCTTTTTTGAAATAGATACAATAAAAAGAGTCAGTAATTTTTAAATCAAAAAATTGATTTTGAATTAAAAGAAAATCATCTATTTTTAGCTAAAATTGAAATATAAACTAAAAATAGTTCATTAAGACTTAAGGTTTTGCCTAATATAAAAATCTATTATGTCAATTAATCCGCTAAAAGAGCCAGGTAATATTCAAAATAAAAGGCTTACTGATTTTTATCGTCAATTTGATAAACTTTTGATTGAATTGAGAAAAAAGGAATTAAATACTGACGTCGTAAACTCTATTAATAATGGAATTGAAGAAATAAACGCATTTTCGGGATCAGAAAAAAAATTACGAAAAAAAATTAAAACGGAACAATCTCGGATTCTTAAATTAATTGAAAAGGAGCATAAACTTGTGACTAAAAATCATTATCGAAATATGTGGTTAGCAATTGGTATGGCTGCATTCGGTATTCCTCTTGGTGTTGCATTTGGAGCTAGCTTAGGAAATATGGCTTTTATAAGTATAGGTTTGCCTATTGGTTTGGCTGTTGGAATAGCAGTAGGTACAGAATTGGATAAAAAAGCTTTTGAAAAAGACAAGCAAATTGACTTAGAGATCAAATACTGAATTACTAGCTTAACTTTAAGCTGAAATATTTTTTTGAATCTATAAATCATTGATATGCAAAACTTGATTTTTATGATTTCACTTTATTGAACAATATTCTGAATGGAAATTTCTAATCCATAAAAATTAAGGATATTTAATCTAATATTAAGTTTTACCTTATCAAATTCTAGCTTATTGAAGACAGTAAGGGGAATATTTGGTTTTCTGCTGAAAATTTTGGCGTTTACAAATATGATGGAACAAAATTTACCAATTTCACCAAGGAAGACGGTTTAGCGACAAATACCATCCAAAATATTTTTGAAGATAATAAAGGACAAATTTGGTTTACCACTTGGGAAGGAATTAGTCTTTACGACGGGACGTCATTCATGAACCTTTCAGAAAAAGAGCCTTGGGCAAAATTTAGCCATTAGCCTGTTTAACCTGTGATTTATTTTAAATAACAGAATTCTTAATTTAGTTCTGAAAAATCAACTAAGAAATAATCCAAATTCATCCAAATAAATGAGATTGTTTAGCTTGAAGGCTCATAGTATTTTTCAACAAGTTTAAGTTAAAGAATGCTTAAACCCTTAAGCCAATTGACTTTGATATTTAACTTTAGAATACTTTGAAGTATTTTATTCAACGTTTTTTAAATAAAACTTAATAAGTAAGTAAATGTAATTTCATTTTTAATATGATTGATTGGCTCACTAAATTCAGTTTTTTTCACAAGGGAAATCTTTTCTGCGTGGTTACATTACTTTTCATTTTAAGTTGTGGTCCAAAGTTAGATCAAGCTGAACCTCCTATTCCACAGCCCCAAGCGTTTAGTTATTCTGGAACTGAAGCTATACCAGATCGCTGGTGGACTGCTTTCGAGAATGAACAACTCAACCAAATTATAGATACAGCACTTACCAAAAATCTGAGTTTAGAATCCATATGGCAACAATTCCAAGCTGCTAAATCAAATGTTCGGATACAAGGATCAAATTTGTGGCCGCAAATAGAATCTTCACTACAAAGTGGAATTAGTAGACCAGTGCCTGACTTTGCTGGAGGTGAAAACACACAAGCTGGTCTTTCTGCATCTTATGAAATAGACTTGTGGGGGCGGTTGAGTTCAGCAAAGGAAGCTGAAGCTTTTCGAGCCCAAGCAAGTTTTTACGATTACCAAGCTGGAGCAATGAGTCTTTCTGCTGAAATTAGTATTGCCTATTTCAGAGTCATCACAACCAAAAGACAAATTGAATTGGTAAAAGAGCAAATTGAAATCAACAACAAAATTTTAAAACTAATAAGAGCACGATTTGGCAGTGGTCAAGTAAGAGCGGTTGATATTTTACGGCAAGAACAACTCTTGGAATCTACACGTAATTTACAAATCACTTTTGAGCGTGACTTAAAATTAGCAAAAAATCAACTTTCTTTACTTATAGGAAAACCAGCTCAAAACGAGTTAGAAATCAATAAATTAGACTTACCCGAGTTAGGGGCGCTTCCCAAAAGCGGACTTCCTTTAGAATTAGCCCGTCGTCGTCCAGATATTAAAAATGCCCATGCACGTGTTTTGGCAGCAGATCGTGATTATGCGGTAGCAATAAGAAATAAATATCCAAGGTTGTCGATACGCACTTCTGTTCAAGCGCGATCCAATACTTACAGCAATCTTTTTGATGAGTGGGCTTACAATATCGCAGGTAATCTGGTTGCGCCTCTATTATATGGCGGACGTTTACGTGCTGAAGCAGACCGTTCAGAAGCTTTTAAGAATTCTGCGATGTCAGATTACGGACAGACCGTTTTACAGGCATTCAAAGATGTTGAAGATGCTCTAGTCAATGAGAAAAAACAAAAGGAACGCCTCGAAGTTCTGAAAAGGCAACTAAATCTGACTGATAAAACCAATAGCCAAATACGATTAGAATTTCTAAATGGTCTCAGCAATTACCTCGATGTTTTGTTGGCCTTAGATGAACAGCAGCAATTAAAACGAGACAAGATCGAGGCAGAACAGCGGCTACTTGAATTTAGAATTGGTCTCTACAGATCTTTAGCGGGAGGATTTGAAACTGAACGCGAAACCAAAGAAAAGTCTTAATTAACTAATATGAGTACAAAAAAAATACTATTGATATGCTTTGGAATCATTTTGGTTTCTGTAGCGATTGTTTTTTTAATTTTCAGCACTGAACCTACAGCTAAAAGTGAAGGCAGTGTTAAAGAAAGTGCTATGCTTGTAAGTCTTTCAACAGCAAAACGTAAAGATTTTACACCTAATATTCAGGCAACGGGAACAGTAAGACCCGTAGATGACGTAATGATAAGTCCACTGGTTTCAGGACCTGTTGTAAGTCGATCCGCAAATTTTATACCTGGTAGCTTTGTTGAAAAAGGAGAGCTTTTACTTCAAATCAACCCCGCAGATTATCGAAATCAGCTGGAACTTCAAAAAGGAAATCTTAAGCAACAGAAAACCAATCTGAATATTGAAATGGGTCGCCAGCAGGTTGCTGAGCAGGATCTGGCATTAATTGGTATGGATAGCCTCTCAAAAAATCAGCGGAATCTTGTTTTACGACAGCCTCAGTTAAATGCCGTAAAAGCGAATATTCAGTCAGCCCAAGCCAATGTAAATCAGGCTGAATTGAATTTAAGCCGTACAAGGATTCGAGCACCTTTTGATGCTCATATTCTAAGTCAGAATGTTACAGTGGGTTCACAGGTGGCGCCTGGAGATGATCTGGGAAGACTTATTGGTACGGATTATTACTGGGTAGAAGTCACAATTCCTGTATCCAAGCTGAGGTGGTTGAGCTTTCCAAATGCTGATGAAAAAGGCTCCAAAGTGATACTTCGCAATCAATCTGCGTGGCCTGAAAAAGCAATGCGTATAGGATATTTAGAAAAACAAATAGGAGCTTTAGACACTCAAACTCGACTGGCTCGTATTCTTGTTAAAGTTTCTGATCCTTTGAAAAGATCCAAAAGCATTGATGGTCCAGAATTAATCGTAGGTTCTTTTGTTGAAGTAAATATTGAAGGTAAATCTGTCTCTGATGTAGTAAGGCTTAACCGAGATTATGTCAGACAAAACAATACCGCATGGGTCATGAAAGAAGGGAAATTAGAAATTCGACAACTTGAATTGGAACTAGTGGATGCTAAATATGCTTACGTCAAAAAAGGTCTAGACGAAGGCGATAAAATCGTAATCACTAATTTGAGTACTGTTGCAGAAGGAGTTGCACTCAGAGAGGATAAATCTGAATCTGAAGAGAAATCGTCGAGTAATAAAGAGGAATAATGGGGGAAGAGCGTCAGAATACACCTAGAAAAGAAGGAGCCATAGCTTTTATGGCTCGTAATTCAGTGATTACAAATCTGATTATGATTTTGCTTATCAGTGGTGGAATCTACACCATGGTTAACATTCAGAAGGAAGTCTTTCCACAATTTCAATTGGATTTTGTAGAGGTAAATGTGACTTATCCTGGTGCGGCTCCAGCAGAAGTGGAGCAAGGTATTTTATTACCCGTTGAAGAAACTATTCGAGGTATTCAGGGAATTAAGGAAATTGTTTCCACAGCAAGTGAAGGTACTGGTAACATAACAATCGAGCTAGTGGCTGGTACCGATAGAATGAAAGCATTTCAGGATATCGATCAGGCGGTAAGCCGCATCAACACCTTTCCAGATGATATTGAGCAGCCTCAGGTAAGTTTACAGGCCAGACAGCGGGATGTCATGGAAATAGCGCTTTATGGTGAAGTAGATATTTGGACTCTTCGTAAACTCGCCGAGCAAATGCGTAACACTCTTTTAAGCAACCCAGAGATTACTCAGGTAGAAATAGGTAGTGTGCCCGATTATGAAACCATTATTGAAATCCCTAGGTATAAACTTCAGGAATATGGC
Source organism: Psychroflexus aestuariivivens (assembly GCF_004010055.1). Taxonomy (GTDB): domain Bacteria; phylum Bacteroidota; class Bacteroidia; order Flavobacteriales; family Flavobacteriaceae; genus Psychroflexus; species Psychroflexus aestuariivivens. The sequence continues at coordinate 35,288 of NZ_RQVT01000046.1, read as the reverse complement.
TTAACCTTAGGTCAAGTCGCTGATATTATTTCAGAAAGTAGTCAGGATGTGCCTGCTGGAGCTGTGGAAACCAACTCTGGTGAGATCCTGTTGCGGATGAAGGAACGTAAGCAATGGGCAGACGGATTTGAAAAAATCACTATCCTTACTTCAGATTCTGGTGCAAATGTCACTTTAGGAGATCTTGCAGTTTTAAACGATACGTTTGAAGAATCCGGATTTCACGGAAAGTTTAATCAGACGCCTTCCGTAGAAATGGAAATTTTTAGAATTGGCGATCAATCACCTTTAGTCATCGCAGAATCGGTTAAGCAAATTATGGACGAATTTCCACTTCCTCCAGGTGTCAAATTCAGAATAGATAGCAATAGGGCAGAAGACTACAGGGAACGACTGTCTTTACTCACAGAAAATGGAATTCTAGCGATCGTAATAGTTCTGGTGATTCTCACTTTATTTTTAGAATATCGTCTGGCCTTTTGGGTGATGATGGGAATGGCTATCTCTTTCGTTGGAGGTATAATATTATTACCAATGATTGGGGTCAGTATCAATATGATTTCTATGTTTGGATTTCTAGTCGTACTAGGAATAGTTGTTGACGATGCAGTTGTAGTTGGAGAAAATATATACGAAAAACGTCAACAAGGTATGTCCTTTATGGAGGCAGCTATCGAGGGTGCCAGAGATGTATCCAAACCAGTTGTTTTTAGTATCCTTACAACTATTATAGCTTTCTTACCATTGTTATTTATTCCCGGTGAAACCGGTAAATTCTGGTGGCCACTACCTGCTGTCGTTATTGTGATTCTGGCAGTGAGTTTATTTGAGGCCTTATTTATTTTGCCTTCTCATTTAGCTCATCTTTCTACCAAAAAGAAAAAGAAATGGATAGTTAAACTAGAAGGCTATCAGCAATCTTTTGCTAAAGGATTTGAACACATCATTGAGACTTATTATCGTCCTTTTTTAGACTTATGTCTTAAGTTTCGGTACATCACCCTTAGTCTAGCCTTTTCGCTTTTAATTGTTGTTGGAGGTTTTGCATATAGCGATCACATGGGAATGATTTTAATGCCCCAGGTTGCTGCAGAGGAAATTGAAGCTGGTGTTAGATTACCAGTAGGAACGACCCGTTTGCAAGCAGAAGAAGTTGCTGAAAAAATTACTGCTGCAACTCAGCGTATGTTTGAAGAGAATGACCTTTATAAGATTGCCGAGGGTATCAAAACCAATATAAGAGGACAGAATTTTATAGATACTGAAATCGTGCTTCTACCGCCCGACCAGAGAGATATGTCAGCAGCAGAAGTGATCGCACTTTGGCGAGATAATATAGGAGATATAAAAGGGGTTGATCAAATCACTTTTGAAGCAGAACGAGGGCCAGGCAGTTATCGTCAAGACATTAGTGTAGACCTAAGTCATTCAGACAGGGAAGTGCTTGAAAGAGCGAGTATGGCATTTTATGACCGCATGGAAGCCTTGGAAAATTCACGTGATGTGAGTGATAATTACAATAAAGGAAAGTTGCAATACGATTTCAAAATATTACCAGAGGGAAGAATTTTGGGGCTCACCTCAAATGAAGTTGGAAGACAGGTTCGCAACGCTTTTTTTGGTGCTTTAGCACTTAGGCAGTTGAGGGGAATCAATGAAATCGAAGTTCGGGTTAAACTTCCATTAGAAGAGCGTAGAGATATTCAAAACTTAGAAAATTTTATTATCAGAACACCTGCAGGTGTTGAAGTGCCTTTATTAGATGTTGTAGATGTTAGTCAAAGAGAGGCTTTTACCAGCATAAATAGGAGGGATGGACGACGAGTGGTCAATATCGGGTTTGATGTTGAACCTGCAAATGCAGTGAATCGTGTTCTAGCTCGGGTTAAAGAACAAGAACTTCCAAAACTAAAAGCAGATTATCCTGGTGTGACTTGGACATTTGAGGGCGGTCAGGCTGATATGAGAGAATCTACCCAATCGTTGTGGAGTAATTTCATGCTGGCTATACTTATCATTTATGCCTTACTAGCTATGGCTTTCTCCAACTATATTCAGCCTATCATTGTGATGACCGCTATTCCATTTGGTATCGTTGGTGCAGTTTTAGGTCATATTCTTTTGGGCTATGATTTGTCTTTAGTCAGTTTGATGGGAGTTATAGCCTTATCAGGAGTGGTGGTGAATGACTCATTGATCATGATCGATTATGCCAATAAAAAGAGAAAAAAACTGAGCATTTACGAAGCTATACACGAAGCAGGTTTAAGAAGATTCAGACCTATCATATTAACTACTCTAACCACTTTTGGAGGGTTAACACCTATAATTCTTGAAACATCAAGCCAAGCCTTTTACTTAATACCAATGGCCATTTCACTGGGTTTTGGGATCATCTTCGCAACCTCCATTATTCTTGTCATCGTCCCATGTTTGTATCTTACCCTCGAAGATTTAAGATTATACTTGAAAAAAGGTCAAGTTATAAAAAGAGAATCAGATGTGGCAGAAACTTCATCATAGAAAATGTCTCAGGAACTTAGTCAACTTCAATAACAATCTTTGTGAAACTTAACAATTAGAATATAATTATAAAGATAAGTTTTCTCTCAATTTTCTATCATCAAATATCGAGTTAAGAAAATGAAGATTAAAAACAGTATAATATTTTTTGTCTTATGATTAGGACTCTAACACTCCATATATGAAAATAAAATTCTGAGTTTTTAATACGTAGGATTAACGTAAAACTTTCATTTCCATTATAATGATTTTTGTTTAAACATTATTAAATTAATATTAGAATTCTTTAAAACAAATGGTTTTCGTAGAATTTTATGTAAATTGATAATATGATAAAAGAAAACAATTATTCAAAAGTTTTGGTATTTTTTTCGACGCTATTATTTATAGTTGGTTGTGACCAAAGCAAAGAAAAAGACAATTTACAAACGATGACTGTGACTGCTACAGCATACAATTCAGTCGAATCGCAAACTAAAAAAGGCAACATTGGTTTAGCAGCTTGGGGTGATACTTTAGTTCCTGGTGAAAAATCGATTGCAGTATCTCGTGATTTGATAAAAATGGGTTTAGGTCATAATGCAGAGGTTAAAATAAATGGCTTAGAAGGTACCTACATCGTTAAAGATAAAATGAATAAAAGATGGGAAAAGAAAATCGACATCTACATGGGATTAGATGAAGAAGCTTCTAAAGAATGGGGTAAAAAAAAGGTTAAGATAAAATTTGATACAATCAAGAGGAGTGATTAACTAAATTGAATTATAAAAATGAAAAAGACTTTATTGTAAATGTTTAGCTTTTAGCAATAAAAAACATGTTCATTTAGACGAATTGAAAGCTCATAATAGAATAACAATTTATAAAATCAATTTCAGAGCAAAATTGAAATTGCGTCGCTGCTTTGCTAAAAGTTTAGCCTTATAATGATTCATAAGAAGCCTTTCTAAAATTTCAAAAGCCATTTACTTCCAATTTTTCTAAAGAGGAAAAGTAAATGGCTTTTAGATAAACTGTAATAATTAAGAATTTACATCACTCCACAACAATTTTTGAGGTGCCGAAATTTGTAGATGCGCTTGAGATGTTTAAGAAAATTAAACCAGGATCTAAATCTAAATTAAAAAGTAAAGAGTTTCGGCCTTCATCTAATTTTATCATTTCAGAATAAATTTGTTTCCCGGTGACATCATGTATTCTAAGTGTAGCATTTTCAGTGTTTTCACTGTAAAGTAAACAGTTGATGTTTCCTTTGGATGGATTTGGATAAATAACCAATTCATTGGTTTGATTATATAAATTTTGACTTGCCGGTGCAGATTTTGCAAATTTCACATCCTTGATATTCAAATCCAATTCATTAGTGCCCGCTTGCATAGGTAAAAATGTAAATGTAATCATCGATAAATCTTCAGCTGTGATTTTTCCATTTGTTCCGCTTGAAGTAAACGCATCGAATGGAATGTAATAAGTTTGGTTTTCTTCTCCCACATGAACATTTGTTTTGAACTGCTGTTCCCAAGCTTCAATAGAAGATTTTACCAAATCTAATTCAAGTAAACCACTGCCTTTTGCTGTAAAAACTAAATATTTATATTCTGAATAATCTGCTGAAAGGTTACCTGGCAATAAAGATTTATAAAGCGTTAAATAATCATATTCGCTATTGGCTTTTAAATTCACATTTCTATGAATCGGCATTTCATCAGCATGATAAGTTCTGTTGAAATCGTTGTAAATTTCATATTCTTCAATTGTCGTATAACTTGAATCGTAATCCAATCCCCAATTTCCATCGGCATGGTAAAAGACATCTTGAATTTCTCCTTCAACTTTGATTTGACCGTCAAACTCATAACTATCTTTGATTTCCAAACGAAGTGTTTCTTCAGTATTGATTTGATATGGGTTGTACCACAATTCTGAATTTCCTGTTTCACTGTAAACTTCATTCATAGAAATTTCGATATTTTGTGCTTCGGAACTTCTAAGTTTTAGCAACATGTCTTTGCCTTCCCTTGATACTTTAGCAGCGTAAGTATTTGGTAATTTACGGGTTTCAGTTTGTTGAAGCGTGTTATTAACGCGTAAATTATTCAAAATATCCTGAACTAATTTTTCTGTGTTTTCTGGATTAGTAGACCACACCTGAAAATTGTACATATTTTCAAATACGTTGTAATCATGAACGTACCAATTGGATTGAAGTCTATAATTATCTTCGGTTGAATTTTGTCCCACAGCGAAAGAAATAGCATATTCGATTGTGCCGTTTCTTTGTTTTAAAGCTTGCATCAAGAAATGATAACCGTCTAGTTCAAGTTGCCTTACATTAATGATTTCAGCCCCACGAAGTCTATCACAAGAAGCTTTGGTGTGATTGTAAATTCGATCTGTGGTTTTAATTCCTAAAACGACGCCCTTGGTTTGTCCGTTTATAGAAAAATCAACACTCAAGACTTCATCAGCTACAGTGTAATCCAAAATATCGGTAGGTGAAGTGATATGAGCAACATTACCTGACTCCAATTCAGCAGGAAACATTTCCCAAAGTGAAAGCGAATGGCTTGGACGTGCTGAAAATTTGTTTTTTTCAAACCGATTGGCTTCGGTTTTATTAAGTACGGTAGGTTTGCTTTGCATTTTGCGCTCAACATATCTTTTGGAAAGCGCATCGCCCAAACTTTCACTTTCCAAACCACCATCATTTCCTGTATTCACTTCCTCAGATTCAATAACAACTGGAACAATTGTGATATTTTCACAAGTATTTACATCTACAGTGGAAACACTGAGTTCATAATATCCAGCTTCTGTAAATTCAAAATCTACGACGTCTTGATTTGGAAATAAATCTGAGCCAAATTCAGTCATCGACCAAGAGAAATCCGTGTATTCACTTTCATTATTAAGTGTAAACTGTTTGGTTACTGAATTTGACCCTAAACTCAAAGTCGTTACTGAAACATCGGCATCGACTTCTGGGAGAACAATAACTTCGAAACTTTCAGAATCCGTACCATAATCGTTAGTCGTTGTAAGCGTCACCTCATAAGTTCCTGCAGAATCATAAGTTTTACTCGGATTCATTATGTCACTAGTTGTGCCATCGCCAAAATTCCAATTATAAGTTAGCGGCGCTTCAGGTTGAATAGCAGTTCCTGTGTTTGAAGTGTTGGAAAATTCGAAACTATTTCCTGCCAAACATTGTGAGTTTTGATTGACATCAAAACCAGCTACAGGCGGTTCTCCTGTTGGAGCCGAACAACCAGAAATAGATGGTGAAAAATTGGCATAATGCATCTCGCCACCACTATGAATCAATGTTTTCCCGATAACTTGTCCTTCGATATTCGATTGGTTAGCAGTTTTGGTAATATCTGCAAATGGAGCGAAAACTGTACCTTCTATTGTTGAATGTCCTACAATATTCAAGTCTGTGGTATTGTAAAAATTATATAGAATATATGGACACTGATTAAAACCAATACCCGCTTGATTCCAAACATTCCAGTTGAAAGTTCCAGGTGCATCTACATTGATAATTAATATTTTTGAAGCACTTGGCTGTTGATTATAAGTAAAAACTTGAACGTTGTTCATGTCTGAACCTGTTACATTCAGGTAGTTGACACCATCATTCAAATTGATTTTAACTTGATTTGGAAGACTAGTATTAGGAATAGGTTGTCCATTTGGATTGGTTAATTCTGCATTTCCATCACATTCAGAAATACTGGAAGAAGTTGTTCTCATCTCCTGAAAAGCATTCGCAAAATCTATTAAATTATCCTGAAAAACCGGGTTGTTGTTTGCGCCAACACTAAGTTGATTTGAATTGGCTTGCAACATAATTTTTGGAGAAGAATTGTAATTCGAATTTGGCGTAATTCGAATCGGTGAAGCAGCATTGTTTTGGTCATAATACCATACATTAGAACCTTGGCTATTTCCGATTTTTATATACGCATTTTGGTTGACTTGAAGTGCATTTCCAGATTGATAATTTACTTTTCCATTGACAATGAGACCGATTTTCACGCCATTCACCATAAAATTTCCTGGCTGATTGGTCGCAACTTGGTAATTTCCCGCTAATGTCAAATCTCCACCACAAGCGACAGGACCTTCAGATTCGTTAGTCGATAAAATTAGGTTGGATTCGGTAAAAACATTAAATCCCTGTGCAGGATCGGTAGGACTTTGTGCTAAGCCGATAAAGCTTAGAAGCGAGGCAACCGCAAATAAAGCGATTGATTTTTTTAGATAATTATAGGACATTTTAGTTAGTTTTTTTCAGCTCCAAAGATAATATAAAAAATGAAATCGGGAAATATATTTATGTATAAATCGCTTTGAGTCAGTGTGGTATGGTGTGTTTTTGAAGTCGCTTAATTTGATTTATACATTTTTTAAATTATAAATTTATTTCATAATTATTGCTGAAAAAAGTTTTTGTAACTTGAAAATATATAACTATGATTTCAGATTTTTTCCGTTTACTTCGCAAAAGTTAGGGTTGAAATCTCAAACAGTGTCTTGTTAAATTTCATCTTAATTATTTAAAAGATAATACGTGAAGTATTTCACTTTTCAGTTAAATGGAGATGAAGAAAATTTCAAAAAAGCAACAGATTTGCTAGTAATTCAAGTATAACATAGAAATTCTAGTATGAAGAATATAGATCGTCGTTTTTTTATAACTTTAAATTAAAAAATATGCCAGAGCTACCAGAAGTCGAGAATTACATGAAATATATAGACAGCACTGCATTGCATCAGCAAATTGTTGCTATGGATTGTAGAGATGACAGACTGCTCAAGAAGCCTGAATCTGATTTTAACGAGCATTTGCTTCATCAGGAATTCAAAGAAACCCACCGTCTTGGTAAGTATTTATTTCTTAAGACTACTGGAAAAAAAATATTGGTGATTCATTTTGGCATGACCGGACGCCCAAATTATTATAAAAGTGAAGAGGATCGTCCAAAATTTGGACACTTACAGTTAACTTTTAAAAATGGATTTCACTTTGCCTTTGAAAATAAGCGAAAATTTGGCTGGTGGGATCTTGCAGATTCTATTACCGATTTTAAAACTTCACATAAATTAAGTGACGATGCTCGCGACCTGTCGCTTGAAGATTTTAAAAATTCTTTGAACGGTCGTAAGACAGACATCAAAAAAATAATCATGGATCAGAGCGTTGCTGCTGGAGTAGGAAACTGGATGGCGGATGAAATTTTATATCAATCTAAAATTCATCCTCAGAAAAAAGTGGCAAATATGACTGAACATGATATTGAAAGTGTTTTTGAGGCTATGAAAAAAGTGATTGAAGTAGCTATTGAAAAAGATGCTCACTATAGAGATTTTCCTGAACATTTTTTGATGCATTTCAGAAAAGAAGACGAAACTTGCTTTCATACTGAAGCTCAAATCAAAAAGATAAAAGTAGGAGGACGGACCACTTACTTTTCTCCTGAATGGCAGAAACTTTAATAACTGAATTTAGCAAGATAGCTATGATGGGTTTTTAAAATGAAAACTGAAAGAACTCTACGTTTTGTAATGCTTTAATGCTATGGATAATTCAATCTTGATCAATCTCATTTTTCAATATATACAAAACCCCAACTTCTTCCCTGGAAAGGCTCTTCTTAGAATTGAGCAATTTTTCTATTTCACTTTCAAAATAATTCAAGGTTTTTCCATCTACATATTCATCGATAATTCTGGGGTCTATATATGAGTTTCTTGCTACCGCTGGTGTATTTCCAAGCTTTTCTGACACGCGTATCACAGCTTTCCGTATATTTTTGTCCAGCAATTTTTGATCATCTTCTTTAACGGCACCCAATTCATCTAAAGCTATTGCAGCAATCATGGTTCCGGACCAGGTCCTGAAATCTTTGGCGGAAAACTCTTCACCCATATGTTCTCTTATATAGGCATTGAGATCATCGCTTGTAACATTCACTTTATTGCCATCTTCGTCGTAATATTTAAAAATCTCATAACCGGGAATATCATCCAGATCCCGAACGATTTTGGTCAACTTTTTATCAATAATTTCCTTTTCCTGTTCTTTTCCGGATTTACCATCGTAAGAAAAAATCATCTTATCATCATCTATACTCAGGTGTTTGCTGCGAAGAGTTGTCAATCCATAACTATCGTTCTCGTTTGCATAGACTTCACTGCCAGGTCGAAAAAATGCAGTTTCTAATAACCGGACCATAGTTGCCAGGACTCGATTGCGTGTATTTTTCTTGATGCGAAGATGTTGACCAGTGACGCGTCTCATATGTTCCAGTTGGTCAGCAAATTCTATAATTCTGTCAAATTTTTTGGCTTCTTTTCGTGCCCTGAAATCTGGATGATAGATGTATTGTTTTCTGCCTTTCAGATCTCTTCCTGTGGCAAGCAAGTCTGCATCTTTATCTTCAGATATTTCCACATGGGTCCAGGCTGGAGGAATGACTAAAGACTCAAACCATTCTCTCAGATTTTTATTTTTGATGGTTTTCCCCTGTTCATCCTGGTAGGTGAAACCTCTCCCTTTTTTATATCTGTAATACATCTTGAATTATTGATAGAATTCTACTGACCTATGAAACTCAATTATAAAAATAGCGTTTTAAATGACTTCTGAATTTGTTTCTTATATAAATTGAAAGAGTATAATCATTTGAAATATTTTAGTTCACCTAAATCCTGTGTTCAGCTATTTTTACCAAAAGTTAAATAGTGATGATTAATCAATTGCTAATTCTTGATAACTAAATATTTATAAAAAAGAGAAAATAATTATGAAAATCTAGCTTAGATTTTGGAGGTAAGGCTTGCTAAAAAACATATTTTTGGCGCTCAAAAAATTTAAGATATGAGTGTAATTTGGTTTGAATGTAAGGTGAAATACAGAAAAACACACGAAACAGGAGAAAAGAAAATAACCACGGATACTTATTTGCTGGACGCGGTTTCATTTACTGAAGCAGAAACAAGAATCAACGAGGAGATGAAAGCTTACACCAGTGAGGAATTCAGAATCATGAATCTAAAAGTGGCCAATTTTTCTGAAGTTCATCCTTTTGAAAATTCTGACCGCTGGTTCAAATCAAAAGTTTCTCTTATAGCGCTTGATGAAGAAAGCGGGAAAGAGAAAAAAACAAATATTTATCTTTTAGTGCAGGCCAATGATGTTAAAGAGGCTTTTGAAAATACTAATCAGGCATTGGAAGGAACAACAAGCGATTACTCAATTCCTTCTATTACAGAATCTCCAATTCTGGATGTATTCCCATATTTCACAGGAGAAGAAGAACAGTTAGAAAAGTTCAAGGTTATAGACTCAGCTGAAACTGAGGTCATAGAAAATTAATTATTCATTTTGAGAAATAAAAAAGAGCAACAGAAAGACTTCTGTTGCTCTTTTTTATTGGATAAATTTCTAATAATCTTTAAGATTTCTTGTAGTGCGTTGCCCCTCCAAAAAATAATTCGGCGCTTTCCATGATGGTTTCAGAAAGGGTTGGATGCGGATGAATTGTTAGTGATATATCTGAAGCGGTGCTGCCCATTTCGATTGCCAGAGCTATTTCTGGAATCAGGCTTCCCGCATTTTTTCCGGCAACTGCTCCCCCCAGTATAACTTCGCTTTCAGCATCAAATATAAGTTTAGTCAAACCTGTATCTTCTCCTATGGCAATTGCTCTTCCGGAGGCTTGCCATGGAAATTTTACGATTTTTACGTCTCTGTCTTTTTCTTTAGCTTCTTCTTCCGATAATCCACACCAGGCCAGTTCTGGATTGGTGAAGACTATAGCCGGGATCGCTTTGGGATCGTAACCTGCGCCTTTTTTACCAGAAATAACCTCTGCTGCGACTCTTCCTTCATGACTTGCTTTATGAGCCAGCATGGGTTCTCCTGTGATATCACCGATCGCAAAAATATGATCTATTCTGGTTCTGCGTTTCTCATCGACTTCTATAAACCCTTTATCATTAGTGGTGATTCCGATTTTGTCAAGACCCAGATGTTCAGAGTTAGGTCGCCTTCCTACTGCAAGTAAAATACGATCATATTTCATTTCGTGTTCTTCCTTTTTACCTTTCAATACTATATTTATTCCTTCTTCAGTAATGTCAATGTCTTCAGCTTTAGTTTCAAAATAAACTTCTTCAAAAGGTTGATTTTTTTCAAATACTTCAACTAAATCACGATCGGTTCCGGGAAGATAGCTTGGAGTCATTTCTGCTACAGAAACTTTGCTTCCCAAAGCAGAATATACACTTCCCAATTCCAAACCTATATAACCACCACCAATGACCAGTAGCTTTTCAGGTATTTCCTTAAGTTCAAGAGCATCAGCAGAATCCCATATGTTTTTATGATCAATTTCAATATCTGGTAATGAGATAGGAGAGGATCCAGTGGCAATGATCGCGTTTTCAAAATTCAATTTGTATTTATCACCTTCTTTTGGGCTTACTTCCAGTTCATCATCGGTTGTAAACTTAGCTTTCCCCTGGATATACTCTATGTTCCGGGATTTGCTTAACTGACCTAAGCCATTAGTAAGTTTCTTGATTGATTTTTCTTTCCATTTGGAAATTTTCTTAAGATCTATCTCGGGATCCTCAAAGTGTAGTCCCCAGTCTGAGGCTTTTATAGCTTCCTCTTTGATTTTTGCCAGATGTAAAAGTGCTTTGGAGGGAATGCATCCCCTATAAAGGCAAACGCCACCTGGATTAACTTCAGGATCTATTAAAGTAACTTTCAGTCCAAGATCGGCGGCATGGAAAGCGGCCGCATAGCCTCCTGGTCCTGCTCCTATAATAACTAACTCTTTTTGATCATGTTTTGACATTCATTTTCAATTTTCAGATTAACTTAATAAAGCTTCGTACGGATTTTCAAGTGCCTTAACGATCCAATTCATAAATGAAGCTCCATCAGCACCGTCTATTAGCCTATGATCATAGGATAAGCTAAGTGGAAGTATAGTGCGAGGCTCAAATTCGTCATTGATGTAAACAGGTCGGATTGCAGCTTGAGAAACACCTAAAATTGCTACCTGTGGATGGTAAACAATTGGCGTAAAATTGGTTCCGCCAATTCCGCCTAAATTGGAAATAGAAAAATTACCTCCCTCCATATCTTCTTTGGAAAGTTCCTGATCACGTGCTTTCTGCGCTATTTCTGAAATTTCTACAGAAAGATCTTTAATGTTTTTTTGATCTGCATTTTTAATGACTGGGACCAGTAAGCCGTCATCGGTATCCACGGCAATATTGATGTTGACGTATTTTTTAAGAATCATTTCTTCTTTTTCCATGTCTATACTGGCATTGAACATAGGAAATTTGTGCAGCGCTGAAGCTGCAATTTTGGTGAGGATGGAAGTCAGTGTAAGTTTACCTCCGGCTTTTTCAACTTCCTTTTTGTGTTCTTTTATATAATTTTCAATTCCAGAAATATCTGCTTCTCCAAACTGAAACACATGCGGAATGGATTGCCAGGACTGCAGTACATTTTTGGCAGTCGTTTTCTTTATGCTGTTGAGAGGCTTTGTTTCTACAGCTCCCCATTGACTAAAGTCAGGTAGTTCGAGTTGTTTTGAAGTAGATTTTTCCTGACCCCCTTCTTTATATTCTTTGACATCTTTTTTGGTAATTCTACCACTTTCTCCGCTGCCTTCTATGTCCTGAATATCAACATCCAGCTCTCGAGCCTTGCGTCTTACTCCCGGAGAAGCATAGACATCTCCAGAGGATTCTTTTTTAGACGATTTATCTTCTTCAGATTTTTCAGCTGTTTTCTCCTCTTTTTCTTCATCTTTTGTTTCCTTCTGCTCTTTTTTATCTTCAGATTTTTCTTTCTTCTCTTCTTTTGATTTTTTTTTGTCTTCAGTAGATTCCTCTTTATCCTCTTTATACTCTTTGTCCTTTTTCTCTTCTTCAGCATCGTCATCGTCTTCTTCCAATACAAGAATAACATCACCAACGCTTACTTCATCTCCTTCACTTACTTTTATTTCTTTTACAGTTCCTGCAGAAGTCGCCGGGATTTCGGTTGAAGCCTTATCTGTCTCTACTGCAATAATTCCCTGATCTTCTTCAATTTTGTCACCTTTGGAAACTAGTATTTCAGAAATAGTCGCTGTATCTACACCTTCAGATATTTGAGGTACTTTTATTTCTTTTGCCATAATTAAATTTTTAAGCCGTTCTTGGATTTGTTTTCTTTGGATCTATATCGAGTTTCTTAGCCGCTTTTTTCAATTCATCCTGAGTGATTTGTTCCTGCTTTGCCAGTCCATATAGTGCGGAATAAACAATATGTGCTGCATCAACTTCAAAAAATTTACGAAGAGATTCCCTGTTATCACTTCTACCAAAACCGTCGGTTCCCAAACAAATAAGTTCATCGGGAAAATGAGCGGCAAGACTTTTAGGTAAAGTTTTCAGATAATCTGATGCAGCAACAAAGATTCCTTTTTCACCAGCCAACTGCTGTTCTAAATAATTCAGTTCTTTATTGACCTGAGATTTTAAACGGTTGTTGCGTTCGGTATCAATAACATTATCATATAAAGCTTTATAGCTTGTAATACTCCATATGTCAACACCTACATCGTATTCATCTTCAAGTAGTTCAGCTGCTTTAATTATTTCGTTCATAATCGCGCCGCTCCCAAACAAATGAGCTTTTTTAGTTCGCTTACGGGTATTAGATGATTTGAATTTATATAATCCATCAAGAATGGCTTCACGATCCAAATCTTTTGGCATTTCAGGCATTGTATAGGTGTCATTACTAATTGTGATATAATAGAAGAGCCCTTCATTTTCCACATACATTTTTTGAATTCCTTCTTCGATTATTACTGCAAGTTCATAGGCAAAGGCAGGATCATAGGCTCTTAAATTGGGATAGGCCAGGGCATATAGATGACTTTGCCCGTCCTGATGCTGTAGTCCTTCTCCGGGAATACTGGTTCGCCCTGCGATACCTCCCATCAAAAATCCTTTCGCCCCTGCATCTGCCGCAGCCCACATCAAATCTCCCGTTCGCTGAAAACCAAACATGGAATAGAAAAAGTAAAATGGAATGGTATTGATTCCATGGGTGAAATGTGAAGTGCCGGCGGCAATAAATTCTGCCATGCATCCGGATTCAGTAATTCCTTCTTCCAGTATAGCTCCGTTTTTTGCTTCTCTGTAATAGAGCAAACTATCTTCATCAACAGGATCATAGTTTTGTCCGTGAGGGGCATAAATCCCAGCCTGTCTAAACAATGACTCCATACCAAACGTTCTGGATTCATCTGGAATAATAGGAACGATTAACTTTCCAATATTTTCATCTTTCATCAATTTGCTTAGAATTTGAACCATAGCCATGGTGGTCGCGACTTCATCGTCATCAGAACCTTCTAAGAAGCTTTCAAAGATTTCTGGATCTGGCATTTTTATGGTATCACTTTTATCTTTTCTTCTAGGAATAAAACCTCCTAACTTTTCTCTTTTTTCTAAAAGATATTTCAATTCTTCACTATCCTCCTCAGGCTTTATAAAAGGTATTTCATCCAAATTTTCATCGGAAACCGGAACGTCAAAGAAATCTCTAAATTCCTGAAGTTGTGATTTATCTAGTTTTTTGGTTTTATGAGATACATTGCTTGCCTCACCTGCGCTGCCCTGACCATAACCCTTAATAGTTTGTGCTAAAATGATACTAGGTTTCTCTTTGGACTCTGCTGCTGCTTTATAAGCATTGTATATTTTTTCTGAATCATGACCTCCACGAGTTAGGTTTTCCAGTTCCTCATCTGAATAGTCTTCAACCAGTGTTTTTAAATCGTCGTCACTTTCAAATAAATCTTTTCTTATAAATTCACCATCGCTAAATGCATACTTCTGAAGTTGCCCGTCACTTAGGGAGTTTAATTTTTTACTGAGTTTTCCTGTACTGTCTTTTTCCATCAACTCGACCCACTCTTTACCCCATAGTAATTTAATAACATTCCATCCTGCGCCTTTGAAAATTCCCTCAAGCTCCTGGATTATATTTGAATTTCCTCTCACCGGTCCATCCAGTCTCTGTAAGTTACAGTCCACAACAAAAATGAGATTATTGAGCTTATCTCTGCTAGAAATATGTATGGCGCCACGAGCCTCAACCTCATCCATTTCTCCATCACCTAAAAACGCCCAAACTTTACTATTATCCTTATCAATGAGCTCTCGATTATAAAGGTACTTATTAAACCGGGCTCTGTAAATAGCCTGAATAGCTCCAAGTCCCATTGAAACAGTAGGGTTACTCCAGAAATCTGGCATTAAGTGAGGATGCGGGTAGGAGGAAAGCCCTTTTTCTGATTGTGCTTCATGACGGAATTCTTCAAGATGCTCCTGTTCCAAGCGACCTTCCAGATAAGCTCTGGCATAAATTCCCGGAGAAGCATGCCCTTGAAAATATATTTGATCAGCTACATTATTGTCGTGTATTTTAAAAAAATGATGAAACCCTACTTCCCAAAGTTGTGCTATGGACGCATAAGTAGAAATATGACCTCCAATGCCTTCATCGGCCTTATTGGCTTTAACTACCATCGTCATAGCGTTCCACCTTATATAGGCCATAAGTTTTCTTTCAATTTCTAAATCTCCAGGATAATCCTCTTCTTCACTTTTTGAAATTGTGTTCTGGTAGGCAGTATTTATAGATTCTGGAAGTTCAACACCCTTTTGTTTTGCAAGATTTTGTAAGATTTGCAATAATTCACCAGCTCTTTCAGTCGACTTGTTTTCGATGATCCATTTCAGCGAATCTTTCCATTCCTGATTTTCTTTTTGTACACTATCCTTTGCATTGTTACTCATCATTCATTATTATTAAATTCAATACTGTCTGCTTTATAGCTTTGATATTAAGTTTGAAAAGAAACTATTAAATATTTTCTATGTAATTAATTCAATCTTCTGCTTAACATTTTCATTTAGTTCATTATATGACTCCAATTTTATACGGGTTTGTGAGCTTCACAATTAGATTTTTTTAAACGGCTTTATTGTCAAAATTTCAAATAAATTATATTTTAATTTTGAATTGTAAGTCATTTAATTTAAAATTTATCATTTAAAGCATGAATCGATTAACATAAAATTGTGATGATAAGTTCATGATTTGTCATGAAAATGGATCGATTTATTAGGTTTAAAATTATTTGTTTTGAATAGTAAAAGAAAAGAACAATTCTTGAAAATATTTCAATCATCTTTTCCTTTTCGCATATTTTTGTGAGTGTTTAGAACTTTTTAACTATTGAACAACTATTAATTGCATTAAAGCTTTTAAATAAGCATGTTTTTAATAAAATTTGGTTAATTGAAAGGAATGAGTATTCGAAATATTTTTTTTGAAACAACTTTATAACTAGTTTTAGAAGAGATAAAATTAATTTTTAGATATGGATGAAAAAATTGAACATACCAAAACGGGAGCGAGAAATGAAGATAAAGAAGTAGTCATAATAAGTGGAAGTAGTGGTTTAATAGGCTTTCCCCTTATTGAAAAATTAGCTGAAAATTACAGGGTTGTAGGACTTGATCGGGTAGGACCGCCTTACCCTCCATTGAAAGCAGAATGTGTAAACTTCGATATTACTGATGAAAAGGGCATCGATTCAGCTATGGAACGAATAAGATACGGATACGGAAGCAAAATCGCATCGGTCATACATCTGGCAGCATTTTACAGTTTCAACACTGAAGATAGCCCAGGATACGAAGAAATCAATGTTAAAGGCACTCGAAAATTCTTGAGTCAGCTACAAGATTTTGAAGTTGATCAATTCATTTATGCAAGCTCGGATCTTATATACAAACCTGTAGAACCTGGGGTGAAAATTGATGAGGATTCTCCTATTGAAGCCAACTGGGGATATCCAGAGTCAAAAATTAGTGCAGAAAATATCATTAAAGAAAATAATGAAAATATAAAAACTGCATTTCTTAGAATTGCAGGTATTTATAATAATATGGGAAATTCTATTCCCATAAGTCAGCAAATCAAAAGAATTTATGAAGAAGACCTCATCAGTCACTTCTATTCTGGAGATATGAACTTTGGTGATGTATTTGTTCATTTGGAAGATGTCCTGGATGCCATTGTAAAAACAGTGGATAGAAGAGATGAATTGCCCGAAGATCTTGCCTTGAACATCGGTGAACCGACAACACCTACTTATAAAGAACTTCAGGATAAAATAGGTAAACTGATTCATGGAGAAGATGAATGGGAAACTCATGAGATTCCAAAATCCATTGCTAAAACAGGGGCTTGGGCACGCGATCTGGTGGGAGATCCTTTTATAAAACCATGGATGATCGATCGATCCGATGACCATTATGAATTGGACATTAGTAGAGCAAAAAAATATATTGATTGGGAACCGAAACACCGACTTATGGATACACTTCCAGAAATCATAGACAATCTCAAAGAAGATCCCGATGCTTGGTATAAGGAAAATAATCTGAAATAATGGCAAACAATCCAAGCTATATTCCGCCAGGATGGGATTATAATCCAGCAACTTGGGATCAAAGAATTCCTATTGTTATTTTAGCCGTAGTTGGTGTTTTTATTGCGAGTTACCTGGCTTTGTATCAGTTGGAAATTATAGACACAGTATGGGAACCTTTTTTCGGAGATGGAAGTGTCATAATTCTGAACTCTAAAGTTTCACATGTGCTGCCAATTCCCGATGCTGCAATAGGCGCAATAGGATATTTTGTGGATGCAGTTACTGGAATAATCGGTGGAACAAAACGCTGGAAAACTATGCCATGGATTGTTATTGTATTTGGACTGGCAGTTGGTCCTCTTGGATTTGTAAGTGTCATGTTAGTAGTATTTCAACCTGTTTTGTTTTCTGCTTGGTGTACCTTATGTCTTTGTTCGGCTGTAATTTCTATTGCGATGATTGGTCCTGCAATGGATGAAATGCTTGCCAGTTTGCAATTTATGCAAAGAGTCAAAAAATCCGAGGCTTCAACATGGAAAGCCTTTTGGGGAGTTCAGTCTGAAATCGAAAAAGTAAAATAATATGTGGGCAAGAATTATAAATACAATTTTAGGCTTATGGCTGATGATTGCTCCTAGCTTTTTTGAGTATTCTTCCTTAGCTGCAGATAATGGACACATTCTTGGTCCAGTGATTATAACTTTTTCAGTAATTGCCTTTTGGGAGGCCACACGTGTGCTTAGGAAATGGAACTATCCGATTGCAATCTGGCTTATAATCGCACCTTGGGTTTTAGGATATGAAAATAATATAGCAATAATTAGCGATATTGGCGTAGGCGTATTGGTGCTTCTATTTGCTTCAGTAAAAGGGAAAATCGAAAAAAATTATGGTGGCGGCTGGTCTTCATTATGGAAGAAGAATCCAAAACACCTGAAACAGTCAGAGTAGATGCTTTTCTGAAATATTTCTTTTTCCTACTGAAAATCAAAACAATCAGCATCGGAGTGTTCCAAGCAAAATATTCTTATAGAATCACTGCTTGATGATCTTTTTATGGATAGAACGGTTTTTACTTGAAATTTTTAAAATGTAAACGCCATTTTCCAAATCATTCATTAGGATTTGTGAGTTTTTCACAGTACCAATTTGTTTGACCATCTGTCCGTTGAGGTTGAAGATTTGAATATCATCGATTTGAAGAGCATTTTCGCTTCTGACGTAAAGCACATCTTTCACAGGATTTGGCGAAAGACTTAAATCATTGTTACCGAAATCCTCGGAACCTAAGGTGTTGACATAAAATTTAGCAACACTGCCTTCACCGTTTGTGATGTCTAAATAAATCATGTTAGCATCGTAAGAGAATTCATAAGAAAAAGGATTATGAAAATTATCGGCTCCGCCCCAATCGTGAAGAAATTCTTCTGAAAAAAACATTTCTAAATCCATAAGATTGTTTAGCGCTTCAGCTTCTTCTGCGCTAGAACCTTGGCCACAATCTAATGCGCTACTCGATTCAGAAATTGTAAAATTTTGATTCGCATCATCGAAGCTTAGCGTGCCATCAACTTCTAAACAATAACCAAAAATATAATTATTAGCTTGAAATTCAGCAGTGAATACATTATTGCTAAAACTGGTGTTTTCGGGTGGAATGTAGGTCTCGTCTTCAGTGATTATACGATCAATTTTCCATGAATAATCCTGTATTGGACTAATTTGGGCTTGAATGCCATAAAAGCTGAAACAAGTACAAATCACAAAAAATAGTTGTCGTTTCATATTTAATGGTTTTAATTTTGCTAAAGATACTCAAAAATATATATTAAGTCAGAAAATTTTATTTAATAATTTGAATGTCAATTTTGTAGAGCTTTATTGAAAATGACACCTTTTTCAATAAAGAGCGCATCGATTTCAAGTATTGAATTCTTCCACAGCAGCTGTATTCAACAAACTGATATTGGTGTCAATTCAGGAACACTTTTGTTTTCGATATATTTCCTTATATTGTGAGACGCTATGAAATTAAAAACACTCATACTTATCAACAATATTATTTTAAGGCGCATTTTAGCAAGATTGTGTGAACGTCTTGGTTTTGAAACACTAGATATCAACGCATTAAATGAATTGACTGAAGAACAAGCCTTAAATAAATATGACATAGTGATTACAGATATTATTTTTGATGGAATTTCACCTTTAGGACATTTGTCTCAACTTAGTAAATCCTTGTCTTATCAGCGCTTAATTATTGTCAGTGAAATGGAATTGTCTAAAATCAAAACCAATTTGGCTGAAATCGAACGTGCCGATGCCTATTTTGAAACGCCCTTTGATTTGGATGATTTGGAAGTAAAATTAAAAGCTTATGTCAATTAAAGAATTGCTTGTTTTGGCCATTTTTATTGCACTTGCTGTTTTGGTGCTTATTCTCCTGTTGATGTGCTTCAGGCTTATATCCGCCTATTTTAAAACGAAATATCATAAAAAGCTAAAAGCTTTTGTAGCTGATGTGATTAGCGAACACCTTTATGGCGATATTGATGAGCATCATTTTTTAGAAATTCAACGCCAAATGAAGCAATTGGGCGTGGACGAAAAACATCCAAAACGAGTAGAATTGTACGTGGATTTAATGATTGATGCAGGCGGTCTTTTCATAGGCGAAAGTCACGAAAAAATAAATCTATTATACCAGAAATTACCACCTTATAATTTTTCTTACAACAGAACCAAACAAAGAAAATGGTACAATAAAGCTGAAGGCATTCGTGAAATTTATGAAATGAACCAAAAGCAGCACGCCAAACATATTATTAAGTTTCGAAATCATAAAAATATTTACGTTAGACGTGAAGCACAAATCGGAATTTTGATTTTTATGGGTTGGTCGAGTTTAAGATTTTTAGCTTATTTGAAAAACACCATTACACTATGGCAACAAATCAAAATCGTTGAAAAACTAAGCGATTACTATCCTGAAGTTGAGATTGAGCAGTTGGAAAAAGCAATCAACCATCCAGAAATCACAAATTCTGGCATCGAATTGTTGATCAGAATTATAAGAAAGTTCAACATCGAAGAATATATTTCCTTCGTCATTCATCAAATGCAATCCGAAGTTTACGATGTTCGTGAAGTAGCGATTAGCTGTTTAGGCTCATTCGACTTAACAAATGAACACTTAGACCAAATAAAAATTAATTTTGCAGCGATTCCAGAAGATTTTCATAAAATTTTGATCTTAGAAATTCTTAGTCAATATGATATTGGTTCGAATAAAGATTTTTTCAAATCACAATTGACAGCCAGAGATTATATGGTCAAACTCACCGCAGCAAAACACTTATGGAATAGTGGTTTTACAGGTGAAGTTGAAAACCATTTCAGTCCAATTTTGAAACAAAATATTCCAGCTTAAAAAAAATTCAGTTTGGCAGACATATTATTTTATATCATTAGTTTTTTCTTTCTTATTTATGGATTGTCCCTACTAAGTTGGTATTTTGCTTTTATTATACTGGCAAAACGTTCGATTAAAAGAAATAAAAGGAAAGAGCAATTTTTAGAAGTTGAAGACATTTCCAGTGCTACTGATATTCCAACGGTTTCCCTTATAGCACCAGCTTTCAACGAAGGTAAAACCATTGTCTCCAATGTGAAATCACTGCTTTCTATTCAATATCCTTTTTATGAATTGATAGTGGTGAATGATGGAAGTAGCGATGATTCTTTAGAAAAATTGATATCTACTTTTGAACTGGAAAGTCAAAGCATTCAGTTTTTTACAGAATCCATACTTACGGCTGAAGTACGCGGGCTGTATAAAAGTAAAAATCCGCAATACAAACAGATTACGGTTATTGATAAAGCCAATGGAGGGAGAGCAGATGCCATTAATGCTGGTATTAATTTTGCCTCGTCAGAGCTGGTTCTATGTACAGACGCAGATTGCATTATTGAACAAGATGCCATTTTGAAAATGGTCAGACCATTTCTAGAAGAAACCAATCGTGAAGTGATTGCCAGTGGGGCTGGCATTGGAATCGTCAACGATTCTGAAATTAAAAATGGAATTCTAAAACAGCTTAAAGTACCTAAATCCTACCTGACTAGAGTTCAGGTTGTAGAATACATTCGTGCATTTTTGCTGGGTAGAATGGCTTGGAGTCGCGTCAATGGATTGATGTTGGTCTCTGGCGCTTTCGGGATGTTTCCTAGAAATCGTCTGGTTGAGGTCGGTGGATACGACAACAAAACCGTAGGCGAAGATTTTGAATTATGCGTTAGGATGAGAAAACATATGGAGGATTTAAATCTGCCCTACAAATTAGTTTATATTCCAGAAACATTATGTTGGACAGAATCGCCATCAAGTTGGGAGATTTTTGCAAAACAACGCGACCGATGGGCAAGAGGTTTGTGGGAGACGCTTTTCAACAACAGAGAAATCACCTTTAATTCAAAATACGGAAAAATGGGTAGAATTTATTTGCCTTTTTGGTGGATTTATGAATTTGGTGCACCTATAATAGAGTTTTTAGGACTAATTATTATTATCGTGTTCAGTATTTTCGGTTGGATCAATTGGGAAATAACTTTGTTGTTATTTTTGTTCGCTTACATACTTGGCTGCATTTTTTCTACAACAGCCATTTATATGTACACCAAAAATTTCCCGCATTATAATAAATTCAGTCAAGTTGGTAAGCTTTTGATTGCAGCCTATCTCGAGCCATTTTTATTTCATCCGATCATGCTTTTTGCACAAATCAAAGGTTATTATAAAAAGATTTTCAAAATTGAATCTGGGTGGGGAACCATGACAAGAAAAGGTTTTGACGATGATGAAGACGAAGAAAAGGCTACTTAAAATTAGTGCTTAAATTGACTTCGGAGTATCAAATTTTAATACCAATTCTACTTTAGAATGAGACAACAAGAAAAAAAAAGCTAAGAGCCAGAAGCATTATGCAAAAAAGTCTATAGCTCCAATCTGAAATTCAAAACTCAATAACCTGCAACCTATAATCACCAATTCACCAGTAAACCAATTCACCAGTCAACTAGTTTACTAGTCAACCAACTCAAAATTACTAAACCTGCTCCGAACGCTTCAGTGTGATAACAGAAACTTCCGGCCAAATTCCGACTCTTCCTGGATAAGCCAAATAACCAAAACCACGATTTACATTCAGAAATCTTTGGGCTTTTTTATAAATTCCCGCCCATTGTGTATATCGATATTGCACCGGACTCCATTTGAACCAACCCGGAATTTCGATACCGAATTGCATCCCGTGGGTATGACCGCTTAAAGTCAGTTGCACATCTTTTGGATGATTTTTTATAATTTCATCCCAGTGAGACGGGTCATGGCTGAGTAGAATTTTAAAAGATTCTGAATCTACAGATTTTGACGCCAAGTCAAAATCGCCTGCTTTTTTAAAACCACCTTTGCCCCAATTTTCAACACCAATCAGATTAATTTTTGAATCTCCACGCGTAATTTCTCGATGTTCATTTCGAAGTAAATCCCAACCCATATCAAGTTGAATTTGAACAAGATCGTCCAGATTTTTTGCTTTAGCATTTTCATTTTCGAAATCGTAGTAATCGCCATAATCGTGATTGCCAAGTATGGAATATACGCCGTCTTTAGCTTTCAAACTTCCAAAAATATCAGTCCAAACAGACATTTCGGTAGCTAAATTATTGACTAAATCTCCGGTAAAAAAAATAACATCTGAAGCTTGGTCATTGACCAAATCAACTGCATATTCTATCTTCTCTGTATTGTCGAAGCTTCCACTGTGGATATCGCTGATTTGGGTAATCTGGTAACCATCAAATTCGGGAGGTAAATTGTCAAAAGTCAATTCATATTTCAAAACCCTAAAATCATAACGACCTTTGAACATGCCATAAAGCAAAGACAGAAATGGAATAGCTCCCAACCCAAGCGCTACGGTACTCACAAATTTTCGCCGTGACGGAAAGCTTTGCCCTGAATCTGTAAACAGTTTTCTGTATAAATAAATAAAGAAACGCGCAATGTCTTCTCCAAAGACAAAGATTGTCACCACCGCTTTCAAAGTTATTAAACTTAAAATTAGACCAATCATATAGCCGCGAAGTCCACTGAAACCTCCCGCTGGATTGGGCTGATTGAAACTATAAATTGTAAGACCAATTACAAAAATGGTGATGCCAAAATATAAAAACGCTAGATACCGAATTTTGAAAATGGTTCTAAAGGCTTGATAAGCATAAATTTCTATAACAAGCAGTATAACTAAAGTAATTATCCAGCGCATTTTTTTTTGAGCAAATATAAATGACTGATTGTCACTAAGCCGTGATTTTAATTTTAATTAAGGAAATTACAGAACCTGTTGAATCCGATATGTCAAAAGCCTGAGTCACTTCTGAATTACAGGTTATAAGTTTCAAGTTGAAATCAACCCGATAACCTGAAACCTCTAACCCTGAAATTAACACTATTGAGAAAAGAAAAATAAAAAAGGGGGGAAGAGCCATGAAACAGGAATCATGAGCCAAAAAGCCTACCGTTTTTTTAAACTGTCATTCCGTAAAATTTCCAAAGCAATTGATGCGGAATCTCAATACACTGTAACCTGCAATTTTTAATTCAAAATTCAGAATTCTCCCAATCTCCCCCTCACCAAATTTTCAGCCAACAGCCAAAAGCTAACAGCTTCAAATATATGAGTCTGACATCTAAAACCTACCAATCTAAAGAAAACCGGCTTACTTTTAAAATACGCCTGAAATGCAAAAACAAGGCTGCGGCAGGCCGGCGATGGAAGCAGTAGTTTACGGTTGCTGGAATAGCAGGAGGCAGATTTGTTTTTAGGATTTCCAGTATTTTAAAATCGGCCTAGACTTTTTTTGATTCTTTTTTTCGGCAATGGAAAAAAAGAATGGAAAAGCCTTCATTAATGGAAATCGACGAATGAGATTCACGAACACTTAAAACAATAAAAACGAGGGTGAGCTAAAAAAAGAATAGGAGATTCACGAATGTAGAAAAAGGAGAAAAGAACCTAGAAACAGGAGACAGGACACAAGAACCAAGAGTCAATCATAAATAAACTGTCATTCCGCAAAATTTCCCAAGAAATTTATGCGAAATCTTAACAACCTGCAATTTTTAATTCAAAATTCAGAATTCTCCCAATCTCCCCCTCACCAAATCTCCAGCCAAAAGCTAACAGCCAAAAGCCAACAGCTTTAAATCACCAATCACTAGCCAAACAGTTCCAAATTACAAGTTAGAAAGTTCCAAGTTGAAATGTAACCTATAATGTATCTCCAAATCACCTAATCTTCGTACAAAACCTGTAACTTGAAACTAAACCAACCTGAAACCAAAAAAACCATATCTCATAATAATCAAAGACTAATCAAAGTTTACGATATTTGTAAAATACTAGCTTTAAGAATGAATACCAACTAAAGCATAAAATCAAAATCCATGGCAAATCAACTTTCAAAAGCCACAAGTCCGTATCTACTGCAACACAAAGACAATCCAGTGCATTGGCACGAATGGAATGAAGAAGCTTTAGACACAGCCAAAAATGAAAACAAACCTTTACTCATTAGTATAGGCTATGCTGCTTGTCATTGGTGTCACGTTATGGCACACGAATCTTTTGAAGATGAAAATGTGGCTAATTTGATGAATAAACATTTCATTTGCATCAAAGTGGATCGCGAAGAACGGCCAGATATCGATCAAATTTACATGGATGCCGCCCAAATTTTAACTGGACGTGGCGGCTGGCCGCTCAATGCATTTGCCTTGCCCGATGGACGACCGTTTTATGCCGCGACTTATTTCCCAAAAGACAAATGGAAAAAAGTACTTGACAATATTGCCAAAGTCTATGACAAGCAGTATGATCAACTTTTAGGCACAGCAGAAAAGTTAACTGAAGGCATTCGAACCATAGATGAAATTTCACCACAGCAATCAACAGATTCTGTAATTTCTAAAACTGAATATAAAACTTTGTTTCAATTTTGGCAAAAATATATAGATGACGAATATGGCGGTTTCAAAGGCGCACCTAAATTTCCGATGGCAAACACTTGGCTATTTCCTTTGCAATATTATGTCTTAACTGGTGAAAAAGAAGCTTTAAAAGCAGTTCAACATACGCTAGACCACATGAGTTTTGGTGGAATTTACGATCAAATTGGGGGTGGATTTTCCAGATATGCTGTAGATGGCGTGTGGTTTGCTCCACATTTTGAAAAGATGCTTTACGATAATGCATTACTTATTGAATTGTATGCAGAAGCCTATCGTATTCAACCTGATCAGCACTACAAAAATATCATTATGGAAAGCATTGATTTCGTGAAACGTGAACTCATGGACGAGAACACGGCTTTTTGGGCTTCACTTGATGCCGATTCTGAAGGCGAAGAAGGCAAGTTTTATACCTGGAAACATCAAGAATTGGTTGAAGTTTTAAGTTCTAAAGATTTGACTTTTTTTGAAAAATTTTATAATACCAAACCCAAAGGCAATTGGGAAGAAGGTCGGAATATTTTATTTACAAAATCACGACCAGAAGATTTTGCTTTAAATAATGATGAAGCAACTGGTGAATTTTATGCACAATTAAAAAAGATCAAAACTGAATTGTTTCAAAGGCGTTCCAAAAGAGAACGACCAGGGCTGGATGATAAAGTACTTACATCATGGAATGCTATGATGCTGAAAGCTTTGGTTCAGACTTATAAAGCACTTGGTCGATCGGAAGATCTTAAATTAGCAGAACAGAATGCTAAATTTCTGTTGAAGACTATGAAAATTAAAGATGGTCGATTATTCAGAAACTATAAAAATGGAAAAGCCAGCATTTCTGGATTTTTGGACGATTATGCTTTTCTGATTGAAGCGCTCATTGAGCTATATCAAGTGACATTCAATAAAGAATATTTAGACAATGCCCGAGATTTAGCTGAAATTTGTATTGAAGACTTTCAAGACGACCGCAGCGGATTATTTTTCTACACGTCAAACAAAGGAGAACAACTCATTGCCAAGAAAATTGAAATCAACGATAATGTCATTCCAGCTTCCAATGCAGTATTGGCGAAAAGCTTATTCTTGTTGGGGCGTTATTTCGATGAGGAAAGCTACACGAAAACTTCAGAACACATGCTTGCCCAGGTTAAGACAAAACTTCATAAATCTGGACCTTATCATGCTGCATGGCAAATTTTAGCAGGTTGGATGACGCATCCCTTTTATGAAGTTGCGATTATGGGTGAAGACGCTCAGGATTTTGCTTTAGAAATGCAACGACATTATAAAGCCAACGCCATTTATCTTGGCGGAAGTTCAGAAAACCTTGATTTACTCAAAGGTAAAAAACCTTCAGAATCTGCGAAATCAAAAACCTTGATTTACGTATGCGTCAATAAAACCTGTCAACAACCCAAGGCCAATCCTAAAGATGCTCTGGCTTTGCTAGAAAAGTCAAATTAGTTTGAACTTTTTTTAAAGTGCAACAGGATCTAGAAAACCTGAAACCTGAAATCAACAGTATAGAGAAAAGAACCTAGAAACAGGAGACAGAACACAAGAACCACGAGTCAATCATAAATAAACTGTCATTCCGCAAAATTTCCCAAGAAATTTATGCGGAATCTCAACAACCTGTAACCTGAAATTAAAAAACTGATATCTAAAATCTAATATCTCCCGCTCACCAAATCTCCGGCAATAGGCAATAGGCTTTAAGCTTGAATATTTCTAGTGAAATAAATGTCACTTCGAGTGATTTTACGGATGCGGTCAGCAGCAGGAAAATTGTATCGAGAAGCCATTGTAACTCAAATATAAAAAGTTCTCGATAGCTCTACTGAGCATAGTCGAAGTACATTTATCACGCCCTTGCCGGTCGTAATAAACACTCGCCTGAATGAACTTGTCGGGCAGGCTCGAACTGACAGCCAATCGGAAACCAGAAATTCAAAATTCAAAATTTAAAAACCCCAATCTCCCCCTCACCAAATCTTCCTATCTCCAGCTCTAAACAAGTAAGCCAAATGCAAAAAGCCAACAGCTTAAAATTTAAAAGTCTTGTATCTGAAATCTAACATTTACCAATCTAAAGAAAACTGGCTTACTTTTGAAATACGCCTGAAAGGCAAAAACAAGGCTGCGGCAGGCTGGCGATGGAAGCAGTAGTTTACGATTGCTGGAATAGCATGAGGCAGACTTGTTTTTAGCATTTCCAGTATTTTAAAATTTGCCTAGCCCCGACGCTTCGGGGTTTGATTCTCCCGACCCCTCGGGATTTCATCAATGGAAAAAAGAATGGAAAAGCCTTTATCAATAGAGATTGACTTCATGAGATTCACGAACACTTAAACAAAAACAAGGCTGAGCTAAAAAAGAATAGAATGTATATTTGAAGAAGAAAGTTTTTCTTCCGAAAACATCAGTTAATCTAAAACCTAAAATTCTAAACCTCAGATTATTAATCACCAAATCTCCAGCCAACCGCCAATAGCCAATAGCTTCAAATACAGGGTTCTAACATCTAAAATATAATATCTAAGCATCTAAAGAAACCAGCTTCAATCCACACCTTTTCCAAACATTTCAATCTTAATTTCAGATTTCGAATTCATTTGAGCGCGGAACATGCCGGGAGTGTTAAATTCAGCAACCATATTTCCTTTTTGATCAATGCCAATGATGCCACCTTCACCGCCCAAAGCAGCTAATTTTTTCTGAATGACCTGTTGAGCAGCTTGTTTCAAAGAAATGCCTTTGTACGCCATCATTGCTGAAATATCGTAAGCTACCACATTTCTGATAAAATATTCACCATGACCAGTGGCAGAAATGGCGCAGGTTTCATTATTGGCATAAGTGCCTGCACCGATGACAGGTGAATCGCCGATGCGTCCCCATTTTTTGTTGGTCATACCGCCCGTAGACGTGCCTGCAGCCAAATTACCATCCTGATCCAAAGCCACACAACCTACTGTGCCAAACTTTCTATTTTGAATAAAAGTCGCATCAACCTTAGAAATTTTAGAAGATTGTCTTTTTTGAACGGCTTCCAAGGCACGCTGACTTTTAGCGGTAATAAAATATGATTTGTCCAACAAATCGTAACCCTGATCTATGGCAAAGGCTTCTGCACCAGTCCCGCTAAGCATGACGTGTGGTGAGTTAATCATAATATCTCTAGCCAGATTAATCGGGTTTTTGATGCGTTGAACGCCTGCGACTGCACCAGCATTTTTGTTTTCCCCATTCATGATAGAAGCATCCATTTCTACTTCACCATTCGCATTCAGTACACCGCCTTTACCAGCATTGAATAAAGGCGAATTTTCTAAAATATTAATACTTTTTTGAACAGCTTCCATCGCTGTGCCACCGTTTTCTAAAACAAGATGACCGCGTTTAATGGCTTCTTCTAATTTCTGATGATAAGCCTCTTGAAGAGAATCTGAGAGTCCTGATTTGGTAATGTAACCCGCTCCACCATGAATTACAATGCCGTATTTGGCAGATTTAACTTTAGGTTTGCCTTTACTTATTTTTGGACTGTCGTGGCATGCAGCTAAAAGACATAGACTGATAAGTAATATAATTTTTTTCATAGTTAAAGTTTTAAAAGATAATCTAGTGCGGGTTGGTCAATAGCGATTAATTCAGATGCTGGAAGTCGCTTTAAGAGCTCTTGCCATTTTTTATCCTTTTTAAATAAACGTTCAAAAACTGGAATCGAGTTTTTGACCTGTTTGGCATTGACTAAAGCTACCGCTTTCCAAAATTGAATTTCATCTTGATTTGGCAATAATTTTTCAGCCTGATGATAAGCCTCTAAAGCGGATTCTGCATTGCCTTCTTCCATGGCTAAATCACCCTTTGCCATATATTCATAGGCACGATGGACGTTTAGTAAACGTGATAACTCCTGAATCGGTTGGTTGTGATCATCTACCCGTAAATCCACCAACTTATCATTCCACGGCAATTCACTAGGTTTAGAATCAACCACAATCAATGCAGCAGATTGCTTACCGCGAATGTCTCCGCCAGCTGCTTGTCCGGCTTCCAAGGCTTTGACGACGCGTTCTGCCAAGGCTAAATCGGAATGTTCTTCAAAAGCCTGACGCATATTATAAACCACATTTTCACTGACCATCATATTGGCTTGAATAGAATAATTTTCACCTATGATATGCCTGGCATCTTGCACGCATTTGTTGCCAGTGAAGGCTGCAATTTCTCCATTATTAGACATCATAGCGACTTGCCTGAATACTTGGCCTTCGTCCTTGTTGCGCAATTGTTCCAAAACTTTGGCTGGTGACATGTTCTTGGACATGAGTTTCAGGCCTTCATAGCCATAAGCTTCATTGACAAAAGATTGTGTTGCCACTACGCCTACGCCAGACTGTCCCCAGGGTACAACAGTTCCCACGGAAAACCAATGACTTTGGACGCCCACAGCCATTTGACCAGTTTCAGAATCACGAGCTAGAATTGAGAATGTATGTGCAAACGCGTCTGAATTTCCTGGCTTTTGAGCCCATAAACCCATATTTATGAAACAAACTAGAAAGAGGATATATCGGCTCAACATGATTTTTTTTCTAAAATTAAACATATTTTTTGTAGTACACGAATTTAGCAGTCGGCTAATTTGCATTTCAATCCAGAGTAGAGAGAAGAAAGCATAACTTGTTCTCGATACATTTTTAAGTTTCACGATATTTCATATTTTTCATTTTAAATTTGAGTATCTCAATGTCACTTCAAGTGATTTTACTAATGCGGTTAGCAGCAGGGAAATGGTATCGAGAAGTCTTTGTAATTCAAACATAAATAGTTCTCGATACATCTATTATGTCCTTGCCGGCCGTAATAAACACTCGAACTGACAGTAGGATATGTCAAATTTTTCATTTCAAATTCATGAGTCTGACATCTGAAATCAACAGTTTGGAGAAAAGAACCTAGAAACAGGAGACAGGACACAGGACACAAGAACCACGAGTCATTCACAACAAACTATCATTCCGCAAAATCCCCTAAGAAATTTATGCGGAATCTCAACAACCTGTAACCTGAAATTCACCAATCTCCCCCCTCACCAAATCTCCCAATCCTTAGCTTTAAGCTATAGGCAGTAGGCTATAAGCCAAAATATTTCAAATTTATTAGTCTAATATCTGAAATCTAATATCTAATATCTCCTCTTTCTCAATCTCCTCATCTTCAGCAATAAGCTATAAACAAGTAAGCCAAATGTAATTACAGCCTTGAGATATATTGCAATTTGTGCCTCATGCGATAAAACAAGAGTAAAATTTACCTTTTACAACCCGATAGAAGTAAATTTTACTTATTTTTACCCTTGATTAATACACAGATGTAAAATTTACACTCGTTTATGAATAACTTCGATAAATCCAAACCCTTTAATAATCTTCCTCTACTTCCACCCAAAGCAGACTTGGAAACAAAAGAAATCTTAACAAAAACAATTAAAGCGAGTAGAGCATTAGCTCAATTAAATGGAGCAATAAGAAACCTACCGAATCCTAGCTTGTTTCTTGACACCATTCATTTACAAGAGGCAAAGGCAAGTTCTGAAATTGAGAACATCATTACAACAAATGACGATTTATACCGAGCAGTTGTTGCGGATAAAAAATTCGACAACCCTGCAACTAAAGAAGTAATCAGCTACAAAGAAGCTATTTGGCTTGGCTTTAAGAGCCTTAAAAAAAAACCTTTTATCACCACTAATTTATGTATCGAGATTGTTCAATGTATTAAACAAAATACAGCTGGAATAAGAATAACGCCCGGAACAACACTATCGAATACAAATGGAGAAATAATATACACACCTCCTTCAGGTGAAGACGTCATTCGAGAAAAAATGGCCAATCTTGAAACCTTCATAAATAATAATGATACAATCGACCCTTTAATCAAAATGGCAATATCACATTACCAATTTGAAGCCATTCATCCATTTTTAGATGGTAATGGAAGAACAGGTCGGATTCTACTTTTGCTTCAATTAAAATTAGAAGAGCTTCTGGATATTCCTGCCCTATTTCTAAGTGAATACATCATCAAACATAAAGACCAATATTACAAAGGTTTAAGAGCAGTTACTGAAAAAAATGATTGGTCCGTATTCATTATTTACATGCTAGACATGGTAGAGGAAACAGCAATTAAAGGCTTAGATAGACTTGAATCAATTATTCAATTGATGGAGGTAATCGGACAAGAAATAAAAGAAAAACTTCCAAAAATATATTCCAAAGATTTAGTTGAAGTCATTTTCAAGCTTCCTTACACAAAAAGACAAAACCTAATAGATGTTGGCTTAGGAACACCAAAAACAGTTGGGAACTACTTGATGGCGTTAGAAGAAAAAGGCTTTTTGAAATCAGTAAGAGTTGGTAAAGAAAAACTATACCTAAATCAAAAGTTGATGAACATTTTAGAAAATTAAAAAGCATAAAGACATAACAATTTATTATTAACAGTCTTAATCTTTTTAGCTTTAAGCGATAGGCAGTAGGCTGTAAGCTTGAATATTTCAAATTTTCTATTTCAAATTTTTCATTTTAGATTTTTGAGTCTAAGATCTGACATCTAAAATCTCCCAATCTAAATTTGTCACTTCGAGTGATTTTCAATGAACGCTAGTGAATTGGAAAATTGTATCGAGAAGTTATTCTAACTAAATCACGAATAGTTCTCGATACATTTATTACGCCCTTGCTGGTCGTACTAAACACCCACCTGAATGACCTTGTCGGGCAGGCTCGAACTGACAGCAGGATATTTCAAATTTGTGAGTCTAACATCTAAGCATCTAATAAAACCGGCTTACTTTTAAAATGCGCCTGAAATGCAAAAACAAGACTGCGACAGGCTGGCGATGGAAGCAGTAGTTTACGGTTGCTGGAATAGCAGGAGGCAGACTTGTTTTTAGTATTTCCAGTATTATAAAATCGGCCTAGCCCCGACGCTTCGGGGTTTGTTTCTTTTTTGGGCGATGACAAATCGACTTTAGGAGATTCACGAACACTTAAAACAATAGAAACGAGGGTGAGCTAAAAAAGATAATGCTGTTTTTCTTAACAAATCATCAGTTTTATTTAAAAACCTAGAAACGTCAAATCTATTAGCTAAAATGTCACTTCGAGTGATTTTACTGATGCAATCAGCAGCAGGGAAATAGTATCGAGAAGTTATTCTAACTAAATCATGAATAGTTCTCGATACATCTATTACATCCTTGCCAGCCGTAATAAACACTCGAACTGACAGTAGGATATGTCAAATTTATGAGTCTAACATCTTAAATCTAAGATCTCTCACTCTCCCCAAATCTCCCTCTCTTCAGCTATAAGCTTTATGCAATAAACTTTAAGCTAAATGAAAAAAGCCAACAACTTCAAATATATGAGTCTCAAATCTGAAATCTAATATCTAATAATCTAGAAAAAATATCTAATTTCGTAGCCTTGTTTTTTTAAAGTTTTCTTATAAATTCGCCTAGAACTTTTCAATGACAATAACTTAGAAATTATAAACATAAAGTCTATTATCAATTAATGACATCATAATCAAGTACAATGACGAAATCAATTAAAAATATTTGCTGTATTGGCGCAGGTTATGTCGGTGGACCAACCATGGCAGTGATTGCCCAAAAATGTCCGGAAATCAAGGTGCATGTCGTCGATATCAATGCTGAACGTGTGGCTGCATGGAACGACCCGAATGTGGAAAACATCCCAATTTATGAACCTGGACTGTCTGATATAGTGGCAGAAACTAGGGGTAAGAATTTATTTTTTTCAACTAAAGTTGAGGAGGCTATCGATGAAGCCGATATGATTTTTATTTCTGTCAATACGCCAACCAAAACTTATGGAATGGGCAAAGGTATGGCTGCGGATTTAAAATTTATTGAACTTTGTGCTCGTCAAATTGCTCGTGTAGCTAAAGACGATAAAATTGTAGTAGAAAAGTCAACCTTACCAGTAAGAACAGCTGAAGCCTTACAGGATATTCTTCATAACACGGGTAATGATGTCGATTTTCAGATTTTGTCAAATCCAGAATTTTTAGCCGAAGGAACCGCTATTGATGATTTGTTGGATCCTGATCGTATTTTGATTGGAGGAGATATAGATACAGATAAAGGTCAAGCAGCGATGAAAGCTCTGGTTGATGTTTATGCACACTGGGTGCCGGAAGCACAAATTTTAACCACTAACGTATGGTCTTCAGAATTGTCAAAATTGACGGCCAATGCCTTTTTAGCACAACGAATTTCTAGTATCAATGCGATGAGTGAAGTTTGTGAAAGAACAGGCGCTAATGTTGATGAAGTGGCGCGTGCCATAGGTATGGATTCCAGAATTGGTTCTAAATTTTTAAAGTCATCGGTAGGCTTTGGTGGCTCTTGCTTTCAAAAAGATATTCTAAACTTGGTCTATATAGCCAAAACTTTGGGATTGGAAGAAGTTGCTGATTACTGGGAGCAAGTCATTATACTTAACGATCACCAAAAACGTCGATTTGCCAAAAACATTGTCAAAACGCTATACAACACAGTTTCTGGTAAGCAAATTGCAATGTTGGGCTGGGCCTTCAAAAAAGACACGAATGACACCCGCGAATCTGCTGCGATTTATGTGTCAGATCATTTGTTGAATGAACAGGCAGACATCATTGTTTATGATCCAAAAGTCAAAACGGAACAGATTTATGCAGATTTGGAATACCTAGGACATCATAGTTCTGAAGAAATTCGCAGACGCGTGAAAGTCGTCAGTTCAGCGAAAGAAGCCTGCCATAACGCACATGCTATCGCTGTAATGACGGAATGGGATGAATTCAAAACTTTAGATTGGGCAGACATTTACGAAAAAATGTACAAACCAGCCTTTGTGTTTGATGGTCGACGCATTCTTGATCAGTTGAAAATGGAAGAGATCGGTTTCAAAATAAATATTATAGGAAATTAAAAAGTATAAAAGGCGTTTTCAAGTCTAAATGAAAACGCCTTTGTATTTAAATAGAAAACCCATAACCAAAAAAATCAATTATAATGAAAGGAATAATCCTTGCCGGTGGTAGCGGCACTAGACTAGATCCATTAACCCAAGTCGTCTCTAAGCAATTGTTGCCAGTTCACGATAAACCTATGATTTATTATCCCTTATCGACTTTAATGTTAGCTGGAATTAAAGATGTTCTGATTATTTCTACACCAAACGACTTGCCTTTATTTGAAAAACTTTTGGGCGATGGTTCTGCTTATGGCATCAATTTATCTTATGAAGTGCAACCTTCACCAGATGGTTTGGCACAAGCTTTTATCATAGGTGAAAATTTTATTGGAAATGATGATGTCTGTTTGGTCTTAGGCGATAATTTGTTTTACGGACAAGGTTTTGTGCCGATTTTGAAAGCAGCCGTTCAAAAGCTCGAGGCTGAACGCAAAGCAACTATTTTTGGGTATTATGTGAAAGATCCGGAGCGTTATGGTGTGGCTGAATTTGATGAAAACCGAAACGTCAAATCTTTAGAAGAAAAACCCAAACATCCTAAATCCAACTATGCAGTGGTTGGCTTGTATTTTTACACCAATGAAGTGATTCAAAAAGCCAAAATGGTAAAGCCATCACATCGCGGAGAATTAGAAATCACATCGGTCAACCAAGCCTATCTGGACGAAGACAAACTTGCTATTCAACTTTTAGGCCGTGGTTTTGCCTGGTTGGATACTGGCACCCATGAAGCCTTAAGTGAAGCTACACAATTTGTTCATGCCATTGAAAAACGCCAAGGTTTGAAAATCGCTTGTTTGGAAGAAATCGCCTACCGCCAAAACTGGCTCACCAAAAACGACCTCCAAGTTAAAGTTGAAGGCAAAAAAGGAGAATATTACACCTACATCAGGAACTTGATCAGTTAGATTTAAACTACATAAATATGTTTTAATGCTATGCATCTTAAGCTGTAGGCCATAATATTTCAAATTTTCTGTTTCAAATTCATGAGTCTAACATCTGAAATCTAATATCTTTCAATCTAAATTTGTCACTTCGAGTGATTTCAAAAGATTCGATAAGAAGCTATTGAAATAGTATCGAGAAGTT
>NZ_RQVT01000048.1 GCF_004010055.1 Psychroflexus aestuariivivens | reverse complement strand
ACCGTTGTTGATATTATATCATGCAAACAACAACTTTAAACAACAAGAAAAACAGTATTCCAACGTCTTAGTAATATTCAGCAACAACGAGAGCAACAAAAAAACAACATCTTTGAAACTTGAGCAACAAATAGAATAGTTTGAAATCAAAATTCATCGCTAATTTTTAATAAGAATAAGAACAATTTCGGATTAAAACTAATGCCTAATTGGTAGTATTCAAAAAAAACCTATTTTTATAAACTCAACCAATTGCTAATTAAAAACTATTCATGGCGTTATTTCAATCAACCGTTGTTCAAAAATACCTGAAGGCGCAAAACCAAACTGAACTTCAAGAAAAGTGGGAAGCCTACAAAGCTCACTTTCATGATCCAAGTATTCAGGAAAACATAAGAAATGCTAAAGAAGAACAATATCAGGAGGGTTTTTTGCGAGACTTATTTGTCAAAATTCTTGGTTATACGCTAAATCCTGCTACTGACTATAATCTAACTACAGAACTAAAAAACGTCAAAGACAGCAAAAAGGCAGATGGAGGAATCATAGTCAATGACAAAGTAATTGGCGTCATAGAACTTAAAGGAACTAACACCACAGATTTAAGCAAAGTAGAAACACAAGCCTTTGGCTATAAAAACAACCAATCCAGTTGTACTTATGTCATTACTTCCAATTTTGAAAAACTCAGGTTTTATATTGATAATGCTATAGAACACCAAGTATTCAATTTGTTTGAACTTACCGAAGAGGAATTTAAGTTATTATACCTCTGTTTAGCCTACCAAAACATAAGTCAAAATATACCTAAGAAAGTTAAAAATGATTCTCATAGTCAGGAAGATATCATAACGAAACAATTGTATAAAGATTATAGCTTTTTCAAAAGAGAATTATACAATAACTTAACAGAATTAAATCCAGATATTGAAGCCCTGTTGCTTTTCAAAAAATCTCAAAAACTACTAGATCGATTTCTGTTTTTGTTTTTTGCAGAAGATCGCCATTTATTACCACCAAATTCAGTTCGACTTATTCTTAAACAATGGAAGCAGCTCAAAGAGTTGGATGCGTACACACCATTATATAAACGCTTCAAAAAATATTTTGGTTACCTAAATACAGGACATAAGGGCAAACAACACAATGTTTATCCATACAACGGTGGTTTGTTTAGACCAGATGAAATTTTAGACAATATCAAAATAGATGATGAATTGTTGTATGAACACACTTTGAAACTTTCAGAATACGATTTTGATAGCGAAGTAGATGTGAATATTTTGGGGCATATTTTTGAAAATTCTTTAAATGAAATTGAAGAAATACAAACCAAGCTAGAAGAAAACCCATCTGAAACTAAAGTAAAAGTAAGTAAACGAAAAAAAGATGGTGTGTTTTACACGCCAAAATACATCACCAAATACATTGTTGAAAATACCGTTGGAAAGCTTTGCGAAGAAAAGAAAACCGAAGTCAATCTTGTTGAAGAAGATTACAACATCAAGCGACAAACGAAGACCAAAAAGCAATTATTAAAAAAGCTGAATAATTATAGAGATTGGTTATTACAAATCACCGTGGTTGATCCTGCTTGTGGTTCTGGTGCGTTTCTTAATGAAGCCCTCAATTATTTAATGGCAGAACACCAGTATCTGGATGAACTGGAAACCAAACTTATGGGAGGTGGTTTTATATTTCCTAATGTGGAAAACAGCATTTTAGAACACAACCTGTTTGGTGTTGACATCAATAATGAATCTGTTGAAATTGCCAAGTTATCACTTTGGCTGAGAACAGCACAACCTAACCGAAAGCTTAACGACCTGAGTAATAACATAAAATGCGGAAACTCCTTAATTGATGATCCTGAAGTCGCTGGTGATAAAGCTTTTAATTGGGAAAATGAATTTCCACAGGTTTTTGCTAAAGGAGGTTTTGATGTAGTGATTGGTAATCCGCCTTATGTTTCTACCAAACAAATAAAATCATTGGATAGAGAATATTTTTGGGATGAATTTGAAAACATATTGTTTTCAGAAATGGATCTATATCAATTATTTCTGTTTAAGTCTGTTGATAAATTATTAAAAAAAAGTGGTCTTCTGGGATTTATTACACCAAATTCATACTATACCAGTGTCAGTTTTAAAAAGATACGTAATTATATTTTAGAAAAAACATCATTATTTCAGATAATTGATTTTCCCTACAGGTTTTATCCATTTGATGATGTTAATACAGAAACCAGTATATTGTTGTTAAGAAACGTTGTTCCTGATTTTAATAATGTAATACTGAGGGTTGTTGATAAAAAAAAGCAATTGTTGTCAAATGATCTTTTTGATGTTTATAAAAACGAGACTACTTTGCCTCAAGAATTAATTATGAAAAGGTATGATGGAAAAATTATAATAAATACTAATTCAACATTAGACAAGTTAATTAAATGCAAAAAAAAATTTGGTGATTATTTAGAGTTACATAAAGGATGGATGAGTGTTCCAAAAACCTTTGAGTACAATAGTGAAATAATTGATCAAGGGACACTTGAAAGCTCTGAACTAAAAAACTACAATAGTATCAAAGAAGATTTTAATAAATATTTAGAGGGAAGAGATATACATAGATATTATACTGATAGAACTGATAAATATGTAAGCGTTCAAAAAATAGATAAAAAGACAAAAAAGTGGCATTTCAGTCCCAAAATAATTTTACAAAGAATAGTTGGTCAGAATAAGAATAAAATCTTTGCAACTATTGATTTAGAAAATTTCATGATATTTCCAAATGCAAATCTCGTAAATGTAAAAAAAGAGAGTCATGATGTCAGATTTTTTATTGCAATAATAAATTCTAAACTTATTAGTTACTTTTATGGTAAATATTTTGGAGAATCAAATACTAACATAACTAAATTAGCTTTTGAATCTATACCCATTCCAGATATAAATAATACAAATCAAACTCTATTCATTTCATTAGCAAAATTCATTCTATCTAAAACCAGAGAGTTAAATGAATTGTCAGGTAAATTCCAACGTAGCTTACAACGTCAATTTCCAGAAGAATTAGAAAAGCTGCCTAAAAAGCTTCAAGACTGGTATGAGTTAAGTTATGCCAATTTCATCAAAGAGCTAAAAAAGAAAAAGATAAAACTCAGTCTCTCCCAAGAAGCCGAGTGGGAAGAGTATTTCCTTTCAGAACAACAAAAAGCAACAAGCCTAACAACTCAAATCAACCAAACCGATAAGGAAATTGATCAGATGGTTTATGAGTTGTATGGATTGACGGAGGAGGAGATTGAAATTGTTGAAAATAGTTAATGAATTATTTTTTACACAGTTTTTAATAAAGGAGTTTATTATTAATTAATTTAGATATGCTAGACCAATCATTCTCAGCTAATAATTTTAGAACAATATTTGATATTGCTAATAGGAACGGGGTATTTGTAGAAGACAAGTTAAGCTTAACTACAATTAGGGCTTATACTGACAAGATTAAAAATTACGGTAAGCTCGCAAAGCAAAATAAAAAATCTGGAAACTTCATTTTATCTAAATTTTTCAATGAGGTCAAAGAAGAAGTTAGAGAGCAACGTAACATTGAAATTGATAATGTTCTAGAATCAATAAGTGTAAATGTTTCAAAAAAAGATTTTTGTGTAAGTCTTAAGCAAATATCTATTCCTGGCGGAAAAGATCTCTACACAATAGATAATAAACCTGAGCTTTTCTTTGCAATCAAACAAGTTCAATATAATGTCTCAAGACTATATAATGTAAAACAATCTAATCGTAATAGTGTTGTAGAACAGCTAATTTGTTTATTACAAAATGAGTTTCCAAAAACAATAATAAGAACAGATATTTCAAGTTTTTATGAATCCATAGATCACACTGTAATACTTAAAAAGATTAATCAAGACAATTTACTTTCACCAAAATCTCGAAAAATTATCCATCAAATCTTAAGAAGCTATAAAGATTTATCTGGAAGCGATAAAGGGCTGCCTAGAGGTATTGGTGTTAGCGCATATCTAGCTGAACTTTACATGCGAAAAATTGATCGAATTATTAAACAACAAGATGATATAATTTATTATGCGAGATATGTCGATGATATAGTAGTCATTTTTACTCCTAATATAAATGGTCCCAAAATTAACTATTTAGATCAAGTTAAATACGCTATTGAAGATAATAGTCAAGTGCTAATTAATTCTTCTAAGACATTAATGCGAGAGATTAATGACGAAGAAGAATACAACTTTGAGTTTTTAGGTTATAATTTTTCAGTTAAAAAGGGTGTTATAAAAACAAAATTGACTGAAAAAAAATATGAGAAGCTCAAATGGAGATTAAATACTGCCTTTGAAAATTATAATAATTTATCTGTAGTGGATGAAAAAACAGCAAGGAAGTTACTCGTTTGGCGCATTCGCTTTCTAACAGGAAATACGAAACTTGCAAATAATAAATCCAATATCTTGATAGGAATTTATTACTCAAATAGCTTCTTAAGTGAAAAAAAGCAAATTGGAGACTTGGATGGTTTACTCAAAAAAAATATTCATACGAAATTAACATCTGTATCATTAAAAAGACGTTTATGCAAATACTCTTTCAAGGATGGCTTCGAAGGAAAGAGATTTTCAGAATTTAATGGAAAACAATTGAAAGAAATAATGAAAATTTGGAAGTAATGAGCAAGAAAAAAAGCTATATCACAAATAAAAAACAAAGAGTAGTTCTGTCAGACATACTTCCGTTTGAAACACCAGCCACTTTTTCCAATCGGTTTTTTTATGAATTTTTAGTAAATAATAACATTGAATTATGTTCTAATAAAATAAGTTGGAATTCGGAAAACACTGAAGTTAAATCAATAATCAGAATTCTGTTCGGAGTTCAAGACAATTTTATTCAAAATGAATCTGATACTCATTTTACGCTTAATATTAAAAAGGGAGCTCTAAAAGCAATTCCATTTCAATATAAAATTTCACATAAAAAAAAAGAATTTCGTGAGCTAACAATAATTCACCCTAAGAGCCAGCTATCTGTAATAGAATTCTATAATAAGTTTAACAGTTTGATTTTATATTATTGTAATCAAAGTGATTTTTCTATCAGACATCCTATCAAAGTCGCTCAGTTTTCTTATTTCAAAGATAGACTTCATTTAGATACTTTAGCTCAAGATAACGAGTTAGAAGGAATCGAAGAGTTTAATAAAGAATATGAAAATCTCAAAACATATTTTTCATATAAAGAAATAAGCAACATCCACAAATTTTATGAGTCATACAAGTACCATAGGTGCGAGAAAAAATACGAACATCTTTATAAATTCGATATCTCAAAGTGTTTCGATAGTATTTATTCCCATTCAATAACCTGGGCTGTATTAGAAAAAGAGATAGTCAAACATAATATAGGGAAGTCAAGCTCTACTTTCGGTGGTAAATTTGACCGATTATTGCAAAATCTGAATTATGGAGAGACAAATGGTATTGTCATAGGCCCAGAATTCTCAAGAATTTTTGCAGAAATTATATTACAAAAAATTGACAAAACAATCCATGAAGAGCTTTTAAAGCTAGAATCACCTTTGATCCACAAAAAAGATTATGAGGTTTTTAGATACGTGGATGATTATTTTATTTTCTATAACAATGAGGTTGTAAAAGATGAAGTGCTCAGTAGGTTTCGGATAAAATTGAGGGACTACAAATTGGGTCTTAATGAAGAAAAAAGCAAAGAGTATTCAAAACCCATCCTTACAGGTATAACGGTAGCAAAAGTAAATGTTGTAAAATTACTAGAAAAAAATTTATCCTTTGATAATACAGAAAATGAAAATACTAGTTTATTTCCTCAAGGAGAGATTAAAACAAAATCTTTTTACGTCAGCTCAAATAAATTAATAACAGAATTCAAGATTATTATTAAAAATTCTGATATCAAGTATAAAGATATTCAAAACTTTACTCTTGGCTGCATTGACAACAAAGTTATAAACTTCATAAAATCTTATGTAAAACATAGCAAAATAGTTGATATTAACTCAACTAAAGTGTTGTTAGAGATTTTAGACTTAGCCTTCTTCATATATACTGTCACACCAAGAGTAAATAGCACCATCAAGTTATGCTCAATAACAAATAAAATCACGCAGTTCGCAAAACTTTACCTGAACGAAGATTTAAGTAATCGAGTTTTCAAGAAAATCTATGATGAGATTTTTTTAGTACTAAAAAAAGATAGAATTAAAGAGCATATACAAATAGAAACTCTATATCTATTGATATCATTAAAAGAATTGGGACGCGAGTATAGGCTTAATGAGACAACCCTAGCTTATTATATGGGCATAGATATTAATGATAAGAAATGTACTTTTTCTTTACACTATTTTTCTATAACCGTTTTGTTATTTTATATTGGAAATAAAGTAAGGTATGAAGCGCTTAAACAAATACTAAAAAAATACATCATTAGTAAGTTCGAAAATATTTCAGCAAAAAATCGTATTCAAAATACAGAATTGGTAATGTTATTTTTTGATTTGTTGAGTTGTCCTTATTTAGATAGAGCCTTTAAGAACAGGCTATTTCAATTGTTTGATTTTGATTCATCAAAAGGATTACTTAAATCAAAAATTATAAATAATAGAAAATACTGGTTTACTAAATGGAATAATTTTAATTTTGGGAAAGAATTAGATGCTAAAAAAAGTCAAGAAGTATATTAGTTAAACGCTCCGCTCAAATAACGACTCTTTCGAGAGTTCACACACTAGCGTCCTATTTAATCTTCGATAAAAGAAGATTAAATATAAAGAAGCAGCCTGAGTGGGCTGCTTTCTTTTTAAGAAAAATATATTTAAAAATAGTTGTGAAATTTGACAAAATCACTTGAAATTGTACGAAAACTGTTAATAAAAACAGCTGTTTATGTACAAGCCAAACGTTTCACTGATAATACAGTTGGTTCAGGAGACATAAGAAAT
This sequence comes from Psychroflexus aestuariivivens, assembly GCF_004010055.1. GTDB lineage: Bacteria > Bacteroidota > Bacteroidia > Flavobacteriales > Flavobacteriaceae > Psychroflexus > Psychroflexus aestuariivivens. Next base: position 88,710 of record NZ_RQVT01000048.1, on the reverse strand, counting down.
TTTATTGGTTCTTTAGCTGTTCAAGGCGTCAACAAAGGTGTTTTTTTGACAACATCTAGGTTTTCTAAAAGTGCAATCTCAACCGCATATAATAGCAAACAACAAAAGATCATTCTTATCGACGGTCAGCATTTGGCTAATTTAGCTATAGAGTTTAATTTAGGCGTTCAAACACAACAAACTATTGAGATTAAAAAAATAGATTTAGACTATTTTGAAGAGTAATTTATGGCAAGATTTTTAAAAACTAGTGACTTTAACGATTGGTTATTAAGACTGATATCAACAGCACAAAAAGAACTTATACTTATTGTTCCTTATATTAAAACCTCTAAAGAAGTAAATGAAGCATTAAAAAAAGCTGATCACAACGGGGTCAATATTGTTATTGTTTACAGGGAAAATAAGCTTTCACGAAATGAAAAATTAAATTTTTTGGAACTTGAAACATTAAACCTTTTACATCACCCAAATATTCACTGTAAATCTTATTATAATGGTGATCTAATGATTATCGGTTCTATGAATTTACATTCTTATTCCCAGAACAACAATCGGGAAATGGGAGCTTTATTTTCTAAACATTTATTGACAGAAGGAGGAGATATAAGAGAACCAGTAGGATTTGAAAATACTGATGAAGATTTTAATTTTATTGATTCGAGTCTTACTGAGTTTAAGGAAATAATTAATAGTTCGGAATTAGAATATCAAAGTGAGAACGCTAAAAAGAAGCCATTCACGTTTGATATTTTAAAGACAAAATTTGAAAGGTCATTGGAATATGCCAATTCAACATGCGATAAATTGAATAAGGTTTTTAAAAACAAGAAGTTTATACCAATAACTTTTGATGATAAAACATATAGTTGTGTTTGTGAAAACTATTTTGATGATATTCAGGTGTTGTATGACGAAAATAAATTTATAATAAGTATTAATAAACCAGAGGATTATTTAAAGCATATTTTTGATCATTGGAAAAAATCCTATAATGAGTTTGAGTTTTTAGGTTTTAAATACTATTGGAAGTATCATTCAACTGGCATATTAATATACAAAGATACCTATAGGTATAACTGGGAACCTCATTTCAAAAGTTTTGAAAGTGAAATGGATAAATTTAAAGAAGGTATAGACTTGATTATTAAAAAATATCGAAGAGTAAAAGAAGATGTTAGGCGTTTACGATTAATTGAGTAAAATATGAATAAGTTTAAAAATAGGTAAAGACGACTTTAAATTTTTACTTCTTACAAAGACACTTACTGATATAAGAATATAAAATCGAACAATAATCGAACAATAAAAAAAGCTAAACACTGATATTCAGGTGTTTAGCTTTTTTAAAGTGATCGCGACAGGATTCGAACCTGTGACCGTCTGCTTAGAAGGCAGATGCTCTATCCAACTGAGCTACGCGACCTTTTTATTTTGCGAGTGCAAATATAGAAATTATCTTGTTTTAAACAAGACCCACATTTTATTTTTTTGAAAATAAAAACCCCGCGAAAGCGGGGCTAGTCCTAATGTGTTGAGATTGAACTTATTTAGCTTCTTTCATGCCTTCTTCAATCATACCAAAAAATTGATCTAACTTAGGTAGTACTATAATTTTAGTACGTCTGTTCTTAGCTTTTCCAGCAGCAGTTTCATTAGATGCAACAGGCACATATTCACTTCTTCCCGCCGCAGTCATACGTGATGGATCTACATTATATTCATCTTGCAAAACACGAACAACCGCTGTGGCACGTTTAGTACTCAAGTCCCAGTTGTCTTCAAAACATTCTCTGGAAATAGGGTCAGAGTCCGTATGTCCTTCAACCATAAATTCAAAATCTTTTTTATCATTTACGACTTTAGCGACTTTACCTAAAACCTGCTTAGCTTCATTGGTAATTTTATAACTACCACTACCAAAAAGTAATTTATCTGAGATAGAAACAAAAACAACGCCTTTTTCAACATTAATTTCGATGTCCTCATCGTTAATGTTATCCAAAGCACCTTTCAAACTTGTAACCAATGCTAATGTAACACTATCTTTTTTGTTAATTGCATCACGCATAGATTTTATTTGCATGTCTTTTTCTTTCATGCTCTCTAAAGATTTCTCAAGATTTTCAGCACCTGTTTTAGAAAGAGTAACAATCTCTCCTTGCGTATTTAGTAAAGCGGAATTTGTATTTTCAAGCGTTTTGATTTGGCGTTCATAAGCCGATCTTATATTTTTCTTATCATCCTCGCAAGCGGCGAGTTTCATTTCAGCGGTTTTCAATTCGCTCTTAGTCTGATCGTAATTTTCTTCAAGCTCAGCAAATTTTTTCTTTGAAACGCAAGAAGTCGTCAATAAAATTCCTGTGATTGCTATTGCAAAAACTTTTTTCATAGGGTTTGTGTTTATTTATTTATGTATTGTACAAATTTAAAAAGCAATTCATCAATGAAACCTTTGTTAACAATTATTTATTTGACTTCAATAGATTGAAATGCTTTTTACCTAATACAAAATTGTGCCAAACTATGCTTTTGATATAATAATATTTTTTGAAATTTGAATTTTTTGAGCGTTTCGCTTTAATTTTAAAAAAATATTTGTAAAAACTAAAATGGGCCTGAAGAATTGCTGAGAAATGTCTAAATCGACCTTGACTTAAAAAATGAAGTCCTGCTATAGCATCCAAAAGAAGTCTAAAAAACAATCTTCGGAAGGTTTTTTCTGAAGTGTTTTTTAGAATATTGAATAAAGAATTTCTGAAATTATAAAAGGTTTTTCTAGGATTTGAACTTTGCAATGTCCCGCCACCAAGGTGGTAAACTGTACTTTCTGGAGTAAACTTGACTTGTTTTCCCAGTTGATGAATTCGCCAGCATAAATCTATTTCTTCTTGATGGGCAAAATAATCTTCATCAAAACCATTTAGGTGTTCATAAACTTCGCGTCTGATAGCAAAACAAGCGCCGCTTGCCCAAAAAATATCACATTCATGATCATACTGTCCTCGGTCAATTTCAGTGTGATCGAAGATTCGACCACGACAAAACGGATAAGCGTACTCATCCAGAAAACCGCCGGCAGCTCCTGCGTATTCAAATTTAGTTTTGTCAGAATATGCTTTTATTTTTGGCTGAATAGCAGCAACATCAGATTGATTTTCAAAAATACTAACAATTGGTTTTAACCAGTTATTTGTAACTTCAACATCGCTGTTTAGTAAAACGAAAATCGATTCGGTAAGGGATTTTAAAGCGTCGTTGTAACCTTTAGCATATCCGCCATTTATAGCATTTTGAATGATTTTTACCTTCGGAAAATTTTCCTTTAAATATTCTATAGAATCGTCTGTTGAAGCGTTATCGGCTACATAAATTTCAGCTTCAGGTGAATTGTTTACTACAGAAGGCAAAAACTCTTCCAATAAAGGTTTTCCATTCCAATTTAGAACGACGACAGCAACTTTCATGTATTATTTTTTTTTCAAAATTGGTAGTTCAGGTAAAAAATCATACTTTTTTTTATCATAATCTAGTTTGCAATAATAATGAAAAAGCCCGTTTGTTACCATTAAATATTCAGCGTTCAAAGCCATGTTATACCGGGCAATTTGGTCAAAGGTGTCTTGTGTGATTTTTACATTTGGCGCTTTGCATTCCACCACCAATCTTATATTTCCGTCGGGCTTAAAAGCTACAATATCGTAGCGTTTATCTATGCCATTTAGTTTAATTTGCTTCTCTTCATTCAATAAAGATTTAGAGTAATTCTTCTCTGAAATAAGAAAATTTACACAATGCTGACGAACCCATTCTTCAGGAGTGAGAATCAAAAATTTTTTGCGTAAAATTGAAAAAATAGCTGTTTTATTTTCTTTACTTTTGAATCTAAATTCATATTCTGGAAAATTCAGTGATTTCATTTTTCAAAGAAACAAAAATCAGTTGAATTTTATCTTATAAGTGCCGACATGAAAGATTTTAAAACCATTTTAAAAGAGATAGAACAGCGTAAGTTTCAACCGATTTACTTTTTAATAGGGGAGAAGGAAACTTTTTTTGTGGATCTCATTGCAGAAAAAATAGAAAATACGGTTTTAACCGAAGATGAAAAAGCATTCAATCAAAGCATTTTGTATGGTAAAGATGTGACGATTGAAGATGTGGTTGGCGAGGCAAAGCGATTTCCGATGATGGCAGAACATCAGGTTGTAATCGTTCGTGAAGCCCAAGCTTTGATGAAAGATTTCGATAAATTGTTGCCCTATATAAAACAACCGCAACAAAGCACAATTTTGGTGTTTTGTGTGAAATATAAGAAACCTGACGGTAGGAAAAAGGTCTTTCAAGTTTTGAAAAAGGAAGCTGAATATTTTGAAACTAAACCGATTTATGAAGATAAAGTCCCAAAGTGGATTTCTGAAACTTTGCAAACTTCAGGTTACACAATTGCACCAAAAGCTTCAGAAATGTTGGTTGAGTTTTTAGGAAACAATTTATCTCATATCTATAAAGAGCTTGAAAAACTTCAACATATTTTAAAAAAAGGTGCTCAAATCACCCCAGAAATTATTGAAGAAAACATAGGCATAAGTAAAGATTTCAATAATTTTGAGTTGACAAAGGCTGTTGGTGTTTTGGATGAAGTGAAAGTACATCGCATTGTGTATTATTTTTCACAAAATCCTAAAAATCACCCCATCATTCTTACGATTGCACAATTATATAGTTTTTTCAATAAAATTCTACGTTATCATGCTTTAAAGGACAAGTCACAATATCCTGTTGCAAAAGCCTTAGAGGTTAGTCCATATTTTGTTAAGGATTATGTCTTTGCAGCAAAAAACTATTCTATGAAAAAAGCCAGTCGTGCGCTTGCTATGATTCGTGAAGCCGATATGAAAAGCAAAGGTGTAAACGCGAATCAACTGCCAAGTGGCGATATTCTCAAAGAATTGTTAGTAAAAATTATGCGTTAGATTTTAAAGCTTCTATTTTTTTAGCAATATCATCAGCTTCTTTTAGTTTTGCATCAGATTTTTGTCGATTAGTTTTAGAAAGTTCAAAAGATTCTTTTTGTAATTTTTTAAAACGCTCTTGTAATTTTTCTGTTTCACTTTTCTTTTTAAATAATCCAAACATAATTTTTTATTTTAAAATTAGGACTATAAAATGATTTAGTGCAAATTTCAGAGTTCTATTAACGAAAGATTATCGAGAATTGAAGATTAGCGCATCAAAGTGATATTTCCAGTATATGTTCTATTATCTATTTTTAGACGATACCAATAATCGTCTGTGGGCATATTTTTCCCATTATAAGTGCCATCCCATTGAAATGGAGCTTGTCGGCCTTGTTTCAAAACTTTACCATAACGATCGAAAATAACAATTTCAAATTCATCGAAATAAGTGTCACCTTCAATTTCAAATTTGTCGTTGATTTGATCACCGTTTGGAGTGAAAAATTCTGGAATAACTAGAAGGATGTATTCTTTAGTTGCTATTCCACATCCATTATTTTCAAGTACGTATATGGTATATAAACCGCCTTCAAGATTGTAAAATATTGGTTCATTTTGATAATTATTACCATCTATAGAATAACTAAAATCTCCTTCTGAGGCCATTTCCACAACTAAAGTGTTGCTGGTTTGAGAAATATTTTCAATTACAGGAGCAGTAATTGTCTCAACAGTAAAAATTTTGGAAACTACACAATTATTCTCAGTAGTTATTTCCAATGTATATTCTCCAGCTTCTTGAACTTCTATGGAGTCGCTTGTTTCGCCTGTGCTCCATAAATATTCAACATTTTGAATATTTTCACTTAAAGTTACAATTTCTCCTTCACAAATAACTGTACTCTCATCTTCAAGTTGCGGTGTTTCGTAAAGTAAATATTGAATAGCAACTCGATTTGGATTGGTACAATTCCCATTTGTGGTTGTGGCTTCGGCATAATAGGTGCCATCTTCTTCAGGTTCAAATTCAAATGTATTTTCTGCCAAAAGATTTCCGCCAGTTGGACTGTCGTACCAATCAACCGTAATATTGTTATTTATTTCAACGAACAAATTTTGTTCATCTCCTTCTCCTTCGCAAATAAAAACATCGCCTTCACTTACAGGATCAATTAATTCGACAATCTGAACTTCAAAAATAGACGATATGCTATTGCATGAATTGTTATTTACGTTTGCTGGGTCTTCAGAAACTAAAGTTCTATAGAATTGACTATTGTTCAGGTTTGTAATCGTTAATTCACTACCAGTTTCCCCTGGAATATTTGTCCAGTTTACAGCATCAGAACTTTCCTGCCATTGATAGCTCGGCGAATCGTAGACGCTAAAATCTGGACTTGCTTCCAAGGTTAAATTATCGATGTTTTCGTTTTCGCAAACCTGTAGACTTGAACTGCCATCCTCAGTAATAATTTCTGTTAAATCTCCACAAGATTTAAAAACAATATCATCAATGGCTAAGTCGTTTCCACAACCGCCTTCACCATTATTTAGCATTTTCAAAATTACAGAATTTTGCCCAGGCAAAGTCGTGAAGGTCAAAGCAAATTGCTGCCAAATTGGATTACTCGTTCCATTTATGTTGCCGGTATTACCTTCTGCCAGAAGTGTGGTATCTGTTTCATCCCAAATTTGAAATCTAACATTTACGGGTATACCATTATTTGGACATGCGTTGGAGTCAGCATCGTATACATTCATTAGAAAGGCTGAAAACTCATAGGAATTATTAATACAAAGACCAGTAATGGGTATTTGATAAAACAAGCCTGCATCGAAACTTGCATTCACAATTAGGGCTTTCCCATTTGCATTGCCAGTATGATCTCCGGTATTATGAAAACTACCAAGCTGAAATAAACTGGAAGAAATTGTGTATTCTCCATCTTGTGGACCTTGACTCACATACTCATATGAGGTTATATCTGTAGAAAGTGGTGGCCCATTTTGAGAGCCTTGGCCGAAATTTTCTTCAAAAATTGGATTGCCAGAGTTTCCTTGACAAAATCCAAGTTGTGCTTGTGATGAAAAACCTGTAAATAAAAATATAGAAGCAAAAAAATATTTGTTTAATAATTTAGGCGTACTTATTTTCATAAATGAATAATTGAATATAACGTTGTAGTGAATTGAAAATTGTATTTTAAAATATAATGTTGTTTATCCCATAATATTATAACCTCCGTCGACATGTCTAATTTCTCCTGTAGTTCTGCCATTTGGACGAAGCAGGTTTAGAACTTCATAAGCTAAATCTTCTGGTAGGGCGTTGCCAAGCGGACTTTTACGATGGGCAAACTGCACATCTTGCTCATTGAGTGTTGCATTGCCAGCTTTGCTTCCCATGTATGGAGAGAATCGGAGACAATTTACACGTGTGCCGTTTTTTCTTCCCAATTCATCAGCCAGTTCAACTGTGATTCGCTCTAAAGCAGCTTTTGCAATACTGATATTTCTGTAAGGATGAAATGTTACTTTGGAAGCAGCAATATAACTCAAAGAACAAATTGAAGAATCTGCGTTTAGTAAATTATTTTTAAATAAATGACTTGTTAGACTAATTAAAGAATAAGCTGAAACCTCCATCGTATCACAAAATTCTTGAAAACTAACATCTAGCAATGGTTTTACAACTTTATTTCTAATAGTTTTGTCCATGGCAATGGCATGTAAAAACCCATCTAACTGTATGTTTTTTGATATTAATTTTTCGCAAAACGCTTCAATACTTTCAGGTAAAGTGACGTCCAGAATTTCAGTGTGCGTTTTTTTTCCTAAAACGGAATGCACACTTTTTTGAAAATCGTCATAAGTTTTATTCAAGAAAGCTTTTGCTTTATCAGAAAGCTTACTGTGGTGTTTGCTTACTCCAAGACCAGTACAAACTACCTGACCACCGTTTTCTTTAATTTTTTTGGCGACATACATTGCCAAAGAATTCTCATCTGCAATTCCAGTAATTAAGTAAGTTTTTCCTTCTAACATTTTTTTCTTTTTTGATGTTTTTACCATTTATATAAAGCTGTTCCCCAAGTCCAGCCAGCGCCAACAGCTGCAAATAATAGTTTGTCTCCCTTTTGAAAACGTCCTTCTCTGTGAACTTCATCTAAAACAATTGGAATAGTTCCACCAGAAGTATTGGCATATTTATCCATATTTGTCATGACTTTTTCAAATGGAAGATTAATGCTTTTGGCGATACTTTTTAAAATACCGATGCTAGGTTGGTGTGGAATTAAAAAATCAATGTCGTCTACAGAAGTTTTAGTTTTTTCTAAAAGTTCGTGTATAGATTCAGGCACAACTTTCGTTGCAGTTTCAAAAACTTCTTTGCCATTCATTTGAAAAAAGTGTTGTCTGTTGTTTAGTGTTTTTTCAGAAGTTGGATTTTCAGAACCGCCACCGGGAATAGTGAAATGTTCCTTACCACGACCATCTGAGTGTAAGTTAAAATCTATAAAACCTTTGTCTTCTTCAGTTTCACTTAATACTAAAGCACCAGCGCCATCGCCAAAAAATACTGAATCTCTACGTTCCCAATCGATGATATTAGAAAAAGTATCTGCACCAATGACAAGTACATTTTTGTAAACTTTGTTTTTTACAAATTGATAACCAACAGAAATAGTGAATAAAGCACCCGAACAAACCGCAGCAACATCAAAAGCAACAGCATTAAAAGCTTTCATTTTTTCTTGTACAAAACAAGCACATGATGGTGCTTGACGATCTGGAGTCGTTGTAGCAACAATAATTAGGTCAATGTCTTCAACTTTTAGATTTGCATTTTCTATGGCTTTCAGTCCTGCTTTTGATGCCAAGTCACTCGTAGCTTCATTTTCAACTATGCGACGTTCTTTGATACCGAGTTTATTGAAAATCCATTCATCTGTAGAGCCGACTTTTTCAAAAAAAGAATTCGGGACAACTTTTGGAGGAACATAAGAACCTGTTCCACTTATGAAAACATTTGCCATAAAAATGAATTTTAGCATTGGTTAGCTAAATTCCAAATTTTATTTGAATTTAAACTCTTAGTATGTTAAAAAAATCAGCTATTCTAAAACTATAACGTTTGAGTTTATAAATAATCTAAACTTGATATTTGAGTTGATGGGTTTTGATATTCTAAAAATGAATTTTTAAATTTTTGATTCAAACAAATCTGATGAAAGATAGCGATCGCCACGATCGCAAATAATGCTAACTACCACGCCTTCATCTAAAGTTTCACAGAGTTTTACCGCGGCTGCTGTTGCGCCACCAGAACTCATACCTGAGAAAATACCTTCGTTTTCGGCTAAATATCTTGCCATTTTTTTAGCTTCAACTTCGTTGACTTCAAAGATTTTGTCAACTTTGCTTTCGTCGTAAATTTTTGGTAAATATTCTTTTGGCCATTTTCTTATGCCTGGAATTTTTGCATCATCAGATGGATGAACGCCTATCATTTGGATGTTTTTATTTTTCTCTTTCAGGAAAGTAGATGTTCCCATAATTGTTCCCGTAGTTCCCATCGATGATACAAAATGTGTGACTTTTTGGTCGGTATCACGCCAAACTTCTGGTCCTGTAGTTTTGTAGTGGGCTTTCCAGTTGTCGTCATTAGCAAATTGATTGAACATGAAATAATTACCAGTTTTCATTTTCTCTTCAGCATAATCACGAGAATACAAAATTCCTTTGTCGCCATCGGTAAGCGTTACTTTTGCGCCATAGGCTTGCATGGTTTGTACGCGTTCTTTGGTGGCGTTTTCTGGCATGACTAATTCTATGTCCAATCCAAAAATTCCAGCAACCATTGCCAATGCAATTCCAGTGTTTCCGCTTGTTGGTTCTATCAATTTTGTGTTTTTATCGATTTCGCCGCGTTCCATGGCAGATTTTATCATGTTGTAGGCTGCTCTGTCTTTTACACTTCCGCCAGGATTTTGACCTTCTAATTTCAAATAAAGTTTGACTTTAGGATTTTTGACAAGTGTTTTGGTTTCAACTAAAGGAGTATTTCCGATTAAATCTAATATACTTCGACTCATGAGGATTGATTTTCTTTAATTTTTATATGAGGTTGATGTGTTACTGTCGAAGACTCTGCAACAGATTTGGTCAACCAAACGTTTCCACCGATGGTTGAATTTTTTCCAATAACTGTTTCGCCGCCCAAAATGGTAGCATTGGCGTAAATAGTAACATCGCTTTCTATTGTTGGGTGGCGTTTTTTATTAGTCATAGATTTGTCTACCGAAAGGCCTCCTAAAGTTACGCCTTGATAAATTTTTACACGATCTTCGATAATGCTTGTTTCACCAATGACGACACCAGTGGCATGATCGATAAAAAATGGAACTCCAATTTTTGCACCTGGATTAATATCTGTTCCAGTTTGTGTATGTGCGCATTCGGACATTAAGCGTGGTACAAGTGGTAATCCAAAATCTAGTAAAGCATGACTGAGTCGGTAAATGGCAATGGCATAGAATCCAGGGTAGGCTAAATATACTTCATCTAAAGAATTGGCTGCTGGATCGTTGTCTCTTATAAATTCTGCGTCAGCATTGAGTTTCCTGAGAATTTCTGGTAATTTTCCCATGAAAGTTGTCCAAATTTCTCGACATGGATTTTCATTTTTGAAGCAGACCAATTCAGTAAGTGATATGAACTGGTTTTCCAAAACCTCCATGCCTTGTTCTATATCTGTATTTTTATCAAAAAGCGTTAAAAACAATTGTTTGGTGAAATCTTCAGTTTTACTTTTAATTTCATAGAGATTGGACACTTTTTGTTTCTCTATTTCAATACTTCTAATGATTTCTTTTTTAAGAATTGTAGTCATAAATCTTGTTTTCAAAAACAAATTTAGGTTATAAATTCTGGTCAATGTGTTTTCAAAGTGTGAAAAGATTGAATTGAAGTAACAAAAAAACACTGCAATTAAGGTTAGTTTTAAATGCTACTCAAACTATAGAATCTATTTAGAAGGTTTTGCGTAATTTTAAAAAAAAGAGGTAAGTTTAATTTTTGTATTTTTGATTAAAAGACTTTATGGGACAAGAAACGATTAAACTAGAATTGATTGAGTGGCTCGCAAAGCTTGAAGATGATGAAACAATTCAATATTTGAAAGCTTTAAAAAATTCAAAAACTGAAAATAATGATTGGTGGAACGACTTGTCTGAAGCAGAAATGGCATCGATAAAACAAGGAATAGATGATATTGAAAACGGTCGCACGATTTCTCATGAAGAAGTAAAAGCTAAGTATGGATTATAGACTGAGGTGGTCAGCAGAATCAGTTGAAAATATTGAAGAAATTTTAAATTACATCAAACTTAATTAGACTGATAAAGAGGTTAGTAATTTTAAAATTAAGCTGAATCATTTACTTGATTTAATAATTCAAAATCCATACATATTTACTGCCTCTAATTTTAAATCAGAACTAAGAAAAGCAGTTATGAACAAACAAACTACGTTATTCTATCAAGTAATAAATAAAATTGTTTATTTGGTTTACATACATAATAATTGAAAAAATACAAATTACCTCAATTAGCAATAAGTAAGAATTAAGCTAAAAAATCGTGTACTTTTCAAAGTAAATAGAATTATTTCAGTTTAGCATTGATTTCTGAAATTCTGTTCAAAAGAAATAAGTAATCTTCTCTATTGTTAACAAAATCTAAATCTGAAATATCGATTATTTTTACGTCGATTTTATTTTGAGATTTGAAGAAATTCAAATAACCTTCATTAATTTTTTTTAAATAATCGGGTGAAATATTTTGTTCGTAGTCACGACCTCGATTTTTAATATTCTCCAACAATCGTTCGGTATTTTGGTACAAATACACGTAGACATCAGGTTTTGGAACATCGCTATACATGATATTGAAAATTTTCTTGTACAACTGATATTCATCTTCTTGTAAAGTAACTTTTGAAAAAATCAATGATTTGTTAGGGTTATAATCTGAAATGGCGAAATCTGAAAATAAATCAAGTTGAGAAATATCGTCCATCAACTGTTGATGGCGGTCAGCGAGAAACGACATTTCCAGTGAAAAAGCATAACGGTTTTGGTCTTCGTAAAATTTTGGTAAAAAAGGATTGTCTTTGAAGCGTTCCAAAATCAATTTTCCGTTGAAGTCTTCAGCAATCATTTCAGCCAAACTGGTTTTTCCAGAGCCAATATTGCCTTCAATTGTCAAATAATTTACCTGTCTAAAACTTGCTGTTTTTGGAGCTAAAGTTTCAGTAATTGGATTGATTTCTGAATGATCTGAAGTAGTTTTGACCAAATCCGAAATTTTTGAATTTAAAATGGGATGTACAAAATTTGGAATTAAATCTGCTAAAGGATACAAAACAAATTTTCTGTCAATCATTTTTGGGTGCGGAATGGTCAAATGTTCACTTTCGATTTGGTCTTGACCATAGAAAATTAAATCTAAATCTATGGTACGACTTTGGTAACCTGAATTTTCAATACGAGTTCGTCCAAGTTTTAGCTCAATATTCAGCAGTTTTTTTAAGGTTTTTTCAGCAGAAAAACGCGTGTCTATTTCTACGACAGCGTTTAGAAAATCTTCGCCTTCAAATCCCCAGGCTGGTGTTTTGTATATTTTTGAAACTCGTTTTACATCGCCGATTTCTTCAAAAATGAAGTTTAAGGCTTGAGATAACCAGCCGATTTTATTCCCCTTATTGCTACCTAGCGCAATATAAGCTGTCGTTTTCGAATTCAAAAGTTAAGAAAATTTTATTAGTTATTGATTGACAATAATTTTCAATTTTTAAGTTTACAACACATTTGCAACTTAAATTTGTCAGCAAAGGTAATTATCAATTTCAAAAAACTTGACACTAAAAGAAAAACTTTCAGCACAACAAATTTATCTCACATTTGCGGCATTATTTGTGGCATCATTGGTGGCCTCGAATTTGATTTTCCAGAAGTTTTTTTTCTGGGATTTTTTTGGAATTTATACGTTTGAAATTTCAGTTGGTATTTTGCCATATCCACTAACATTTTTGATCACCGATGCCGTCAGTGAAATTTACGGCCGTAAAAAAGCCAACCGTATGGTGACGGTCGGTATTTTTGCTTCTGTATTTTCGCTTGTAATTATTTTGGTCGCTGATGCAGTGCCAGCCACAGAATGGTCGCCGCTGGACGATTCTTTGTTTCACAAGGTATTTGGGGCGACAGGGATTGCAGTTTCCGCATCTATGTTGGCTTATCTTTTAGCCCAATACATCGATATTTATATCTATCATTTCTGGAAAAGACTAACCAAAGGTAAATATTTATGGCTTCGGAATAATTTTTCAACTTTCACGTCTCAATTTATAGACACACTTACAGTCGTGTTTTTATTAAGTGTTTTTGGCGAGTTAGAGTGGGATTTGTTCGGCGGTTTGTTGTTAAGTGGATTTTTATTCAAAGCAATGATCGCTTTATTGGACACGCCTTTGCTGTATTTGATTGTGTATTTCTTTAGAAAAACATTTCATTTGAAACCGAATGAAGAATTGGATATTGAATAAAAAAAAAATCGGCTGCCAGACTGACAACCGATTTCAAACAAAATCAGGGAAAAATGGCTATTCTATAATCAATTTTTTAGTTTCAGATTGTCTATAGTTTTCATATCTTAATATATAAATACCACTGCTCAAATCTTCAATTTCGAATCTATGATTCGCAGAAAAGTCTCCTTCAAAAGTTTTGATTTGTCTGCCATTCAAATCATATATTTCAACTTTTTCAACTGAATTTGAAATTGAAAAATAATCTTGACTTGGATTTGGGTATACAGAATAGTTTAAAGATTTAATTTCAGTTTGACTTAAATTTGGTGGATTGTTGAAGTAAATTTTAAATTCTCCAGGTGCCAAAGTGATATTCATATCTGTTTGTTGAACATTCAGATCGGTTTCTGAAACTGCTTCATACCAAGTTCCAGCTTCTTGAAAAAAGGCTTGTGTGGTGATGTCTGTAACGCCAAAGTTTCCAAGGATTATTACAAATTCAGGTTCATTTGCAGCTGCATTGTCATCTACAAGATAAATTTTCTTCTCGGCTGGATTGTTAGTTTCCAGGGTGAAATTGTCTGTGCTGAAAATTGAGTTATCACGTTTTAACTGAATCATTTTTGCCCAAGAATCGTAAACATCCGTACGGTCAGAATCATTTAAATAATCCCAAACTATTGGTTTTGGTGCAGTTCTGCAATCATCGCTAATTGTGCCATCTTCACAATAATTAATGCTATAATCGTAACCCAATTCACCAAATTGCCAAATCATTTTTGGTCCAGGAATCGTGAAATAGAACGCCCCTGCCAGTTCCATTCTGTCCAAAGCGGTGTTGAGTTCTGTAATGTCGTAATCGCCACTAGAATTACCAAATTCAAGATTTTTGTACATCAAACGTTCCTCGTCATGACTTTCCATATAACTAACATTGGAAGGTGTTGACCAACCACGGTTCAGATAAGATACGTTAGAGAAATTCGAGTTGTAACCCATCGTAGCTTCACTATAATCGAAATTATGATTTCCCCAAATCATCATTCCTGGTTCATCATTATTTGTCGTGAAACGATGATTTATAAGTTCTGTTTCTTCGGAATTTGGTGCGAAATGTTCTAAAATGACATAAGCATCGTTATCGAAAGCACGAATTTCGTCATACATTCTATTTAGAATAGAAATTCTAGATGCATCGTAGCTACCGCCATCTCCTGAAGTATTGGTGAAGCCTTTGGTAAAATCGAACCGATATCCGTCAATATTATATTCCTCTATCCAAAAACGATTCATTTTATCAACATAGTCTTCAGTTGCTGCAGATTCGTGATTGATGTCATTGAAAAACTGAAAAGCAGTATTTGGATCGTTTTGATTGAAAATAGGATTATCTGCTGTAGCTTGACCATTGTAGCAACCGCCACAATCATTATACATTCTGTAGTAAGGATTTTGTCCAGTGGCATGATTGTAAACAACGTCTAAAATTACTGCAATTCCACGTGCATGACATTCATCTACAAAATTTTTGAAATCTTCTGGTGTGCCATAATATTTATCTAGCCCCATATGGAATGCTGGATTATAACCCCAACTGATGTTGCCATCAAATTCATTGACAGGCATTAATTCTATCGCATTGACGCCTAGATTTTCTAAATAATCTAAACGGTTAACAACAGAATTGAATGAATGATCTTCGTCAAAATCTCTGATGAGCATCTCATAAATAACCAAATCTTCTTGTGCAGGTCTTTCAAAATCTGTGACTTGCCATTGGTAATCAGTTTGATTCAGTCTTACCCAACTTAAAATTTCTGAAGCAGCTTCGGGATATTCAGGAATATTTGCAAAAGTAGATTCCTCAATAAATTGATCATTAATTTCGTTTAGAATCAAAGTGGAGTAGGGGTCGGCAACTTTAATATTGGTTTCGATGACATATTGAAATAAGAAATCATCGCTCGGCATGCTATCCAAGTTGTCGATTTTTAACCAAAACTGATTGGTGGTATCATCATAATTCATCAAATACTGATTGTCCAAAACCCAGTTGTTATTATGGAAATTACCTATAACATGTACGAAAGATTTGTTCGGCGCATACAAGACTAAAGTGATTTCATCTGGATTACTATTATCATAGTTAATTCCATTTTCCATTCCTGCTGGTACTGGAGCAATTGTAGGATTTGGAGTTAAAATTGCATTGAAAGTGAATTCAAAAACTTCTCCAGAATTCGGTTCTGTAGCAATCAATTCAAAATTTGAATCTTCGGTAATTGTTAGAGAAAAAAGGTATTCAGAAATTCCATTTTGAATATCAACTGAAGTTCCATTTTGAAACAATTCAAATTCAGCATCTAGACTTGCTGAAGCACTAATGTTTAAAGACTCACCAGAATTCAAAACTGTTGTCGTTTCATCTGGAGAATTCAGAGTAACCTGAAAACTACCTACAGGAAAAATTTGATCTTGCGTTTTTTTATCGCCAGTCCCATCTTTAGCTTTTACGAGCATTCCTATTTGACCAATGTTAGTGGCACCATATAAATTAGTTGGTGTAAATGTATAGGAAAAAGAACCATCACCATTATCAGTCATTTTCTGTGATTCGTCGGAATTTGTCCAACTTCCATTTGTGGGAGAGTCTGCTTGAGTATTTCCATCTTCGCTAACGTACCAAGTCCAAAGATACACGTCAGAAACGCCCCAAGTTGAAGTATTTATTCCTGAAACCGTAATTGTGATTTCTTCGTCCTCTTCAAAAGTGGTCGGAGAAACCGTAAAATTTCCTGTTTGCACTTGACTATATCCGAAAGCAGCTGTAATCAAACAAATAAAAAGTAATATTTTTCTCATGCTATTGATATTTTAAAAAAGGCTGTCAATTAAGACAGCCTTTTAAAATTATTATAATTTAATTTAGAGTAATAGTCATATCTACACTATCTACAGTTAGCAGATATCCGCCAGTTGGACCTGTAAATAAGAAATTATTGTCACCATCTCCAGCATCTTCAAACATTGGATCTATGGTGTATCCTTCATCAATAAAATGTGGGAAGTTTAGACCAGAATCCCAGTTTCCATTTTCTGTGAAAAATCTAAAGTTACCTTCACCATCACTATCAAAATTGACATAAGCTTTATAAACACCTTCGCCAGCACAAGGAACAGCTACAGGAGAAGCCCAGCCCCAACCTGCATCAGGAACTCCAGCACCAACTAACCAATACGAGTCTAATTCACCACAATCACCCTCAGGTTGTTGTTCTGTCAAAGTGATTGTCATTTCGTTATAATCTACAGTTATGAAGTAAATACCTGTTGGTCCTGTGAATAAGAAATTATTATCACCGTCTTGTGCATCTTCAAAACGCTCGTCAATAGTGAAACCTTCTTCAACAAATGACGGATAATTAATTCCAGAATCCCAGTTTCCATTTTCTGTAAAAAATCTAAAATTAGCATCACCACTACTGTCTAAAAATACATTAGTTGTGTAAACATTATCTCCGGTACATTCTAAAACCACAGGAGAACTCCAGCCCCATCCTGCGTCTGGAGCACCAGCACCTACGATATAAAGTGCTTCATTGTCACAAATACCACCAGGCTCATCGCCGCCAGCTTCAACCAGTCTTACATTCAAAACTACAGTTTCTGATAGCCCTTCTGGTGAATTTTCTGCTTCATCTGAACCGATAAGAGCTTTCACTCTAAAATATAGTATGCCATTGTCTGGTTCATCAGTTTCTGGATCATTATCCAGCCCCGCAGCGTTGGCTAAACTCAACATTTGTCCAATAGATACAGCTGCCTGAGTGTTTTCTGTTGATGCAAGAGTTTCAAATTCAGTGAAGTCTGAAGTTATAGAACCTTGGAGTTCATAACTAATTGGCGTTGGTATACCAAAGTCTGGTGATTCCCAAACAAAACGCTCGGCATTGTTTTGGGCAGTTTCAGCACTTAGTAAATATTCAGTTAAAAAATCATTTGTGAAATTAATTTCATCTGGAGTTTGTGTAGTGAATTCAAGATTGTCATCGTCTTCACAAGCTATGAAAGCTACTAAAGCAAACACTACTAAAAATAATTTTGAAAATTTATAAATCATAATCTTATGTTTTAAAATTAATATCCTGTATTTTGAGTTAAATTTTGATTGGTGGCTAAACTTGCCGTTGGAATAGGGTAGAGTGTTCTATAATTGTCTATAGAAGTTCCTTGTTGTGGTCCGCCTTTGTAGGACCAGATATATTGATTTCCAGTATATCTATTGAACCTTATCAAGTCTTGTCGTCTATGACTTTCCCAGTATAATTCTCTAGCGCGCTCGTCGATTAAGAAGTCTAAAGTTAATTCTCCACTGTTAATATTTCCAGAAGAATCACCAAAAGCTCTTTCCCTAAGAAGATTGATGTAATTAGTTGCAGTTGCTAAGTCGCCACCGCCACCTCTTAGGTGAGCTTCAGCATACATCAAATATACATCGGCTAATCTAAAAACTGGAACATCTGTGTCAACAAAAGTTCTGTCTGAGCCGAATTCACCAGTAGAAGTTCTGTTACTGAATTTTGTAGTGATATAACCAGTTGCATTATTTCCTACAGTAGGGATTTCAATATCTCGGTCTTCAGTAATTATAGCATTTCTGTCGTCATCTTCAAAAAGTGGATTTTCTACAAATAATCTAGAAAATTCAGGTCTTAACCTAAACAAGCCGCCAAAACCACCTGGATTCACACCTAAATCTTCACCATTTTGTTCAGGACCACCCACAGCACCTTGTATGATAATTGTAGTACCACCATAGTTCTGTGTTTGTTGACCATCACTCACAACTGGGAAAATAATTTCATTTTGAGCACCATTAACATCATTATCTGCCATAAAATTGTAAAGATAATTGTCTGTCAATTGGTAAGTAGAGTTAATGATTTCTTCACATTTTGCCAAACAATCCGCATATCGGTCTTGATTGATGTATACTTCAGCATTAAGGTAAATCTTAGCTAAAATCATATTTGCAACACCCTGATCAACTCTGGCGTATTCATTAGTATTGGCTTCAGGTAATTGATCTAAAACTTCGTTTAATTCGCTTTCAATAAATTCAAAAAGTTGTTCGCGATTGTATTCAGGACCTTGAGTAAATCCTGGTTCAGTAGTTTCGTCATAAAATGGAGCCTTACCGAAAAGATCCATCAAATGATAGTAAGCTAAAGCTCTAAGAGTTCTAACTTCTGCTCTGTAAACTTGGATGTCATCTTTTAATTCACCTTGCACACCTCTTGAATTTAAAGCAGTTTCAGAAGTTTGTCTTAGGAATTCATTTGACAGGGAAACTTGAAACATTGGTCTGGCAAACGCACCTAAAATCAGTGGATTGTCAGGTGACCATGTATTTCTTTGAAGTCCACGGATTCCTGGGTCATTTTCAAAAGTGAAAATAGCTTCATCTGTTGATAAATTTTGTAGGTTAAATAAACCTCTCATGTATTGACCAGTTCCGGGATCTAATCCACCAATGTTTGACGCACCAGGATCTGTTAAAGATGACAAAGCTAAATTGGCATAAACGCCTGCTAAAGCTTGCTTGTAGGATTCTGGTCCATCAAATACTTCTTCATCCAAAACAATATTTGGATCTCTCACCTCTGTATCCAAATCATCTTCACAAGACGTGAGGAAAATAATGGCTAACAAAGGGAAAATAATTAATAAGTTTTTAATTTTCATGTTTTTATGTATTAAAATTTATAATTAACACCCAATAAGTAAGTTCTTCCTCTTGGGTAAATTGTATTATCAATTCCTATACTATTGATTTCTGGATCTATTCCTGAATAATCTGTCACCACAAAAGCATTCTGAACTCCCATCCAAAATCTAAGACTTGTAGATTTTCTATTGAAATCATCAATAGTATAACCCGCTGTGATGTTATCCATTCTTAGGAATGAAGCATCTTCTACGTAATAATCTGACAATAGCACATCAGGTGTACTGAAAAAATTCGATTCTAAAACTTGCGTTGGGATGTTGGTTGGCACATTGATATAAGCTGCATTTATTTGTGCTCGCTGTGATAATACATTATTATAAATATCATTTCCAAAACTAGCTCTCAAATTGAAAGAAAAATCAAAATTCTTATAGTTAATTGTCGATTGAAAGCCCATCAAAACATCAGCTTGACCGTTTCCAGAGACATATCTATCTGCCACGTCTATGTTTCCATCACCATTAAGGTCTGCATAAGCACCTTCTATTGGATTACCAGCTTGATCATACAATTGCTTGTAAGTAAAGAATGAACTTGGCCATTCGCCTTGTCGTTGAACTTGAATTGTACTACCAGTTCCTCCGGAAATACCACCAACTAAAATATCTTGTCCGTATGCTAATTTTGTGATTTCTCTATCGAATGCTGCAACATTATAATTTAAATCCCAGTTGAAATTATCATTAGATAAGTTATAATTTATATTGAATTCAGCACCTTTAGTGACAAACTCTCCAATATTTTGAAAACCTTGGTTAGAGAAGTTTGCGCCATCTGGAACAGGAACAAAAGAAATTAAATCACTAGCAGTTCTCTCAAAAACATCTATCGAACCTGAGATTTTATTATTGAATAATCCAAAATCCAAACCTAAATTGATTTCGCTGATTTCCTCCCATTTAATGTCTGGGTTTGTATAAAGCGGTTGTGTTGGGGTAATAGGTTGTCCAAAATAATACTGTTGATTGGACAAACCTAGCTGGTAGCGTGCTAAATAGTCTGAAGTAGCGTTAAAATCTTGCTGTCCTGTTAAACCATAACCAGCTCTTAATTTTAGGTTGCTAAGTGTATAGCTTTCACTCAAAAAGTCTTCATCGCTTATTGACCAGGCTCCAGAAACAGAATAAAATGTTCCAAATCTATTGTCTTCAGAAAATCTGGAAGTCCCATCGCGACGTAATGATCCACTCAAATAATATTTTTCATTGTAATTTATATTTGCTCTTGTGAAATAAGCTAACAAAACAATGTCGTCTTGAACTGTTGTTCTTGGTTCTTGAGCATTCGGGTCTAAAGTTTCATTGGTAGTGAAATCTTCTCTTTCTAAAATTTGATACGAATACCCAGCAGTTACCTCGTAATTTAATTTATCAAAACTATTATTGTAAACGAAATAAGTATCCAATGTTTGGTTACTTAATGTGCTTTCATATCTAGAAAAATTACCGATAAATTCTCCTTGCTCTGCATTCACCCCCAAAGCACTATTTCTTGGTCTACTTAATGAACCTTCACTTTCAGTTCTGTCTAAACCTAAGTTAGCAACGAATCTCAATTCTGGCAAAAAGTGAAATTTATAATCAACTTTAAAATTTCCATAAAAACGATTGGCTTCACTCACATTTCGAGTTTGCATAAGTTCAGCAACTGGGTTTCTAGGGACATTTGAAGCTGCAGAACCATTGTCATCTAGAAATTCAAAATAACCACCATAAGGAGAATTAGGATCTCTAACTGGTCTGGTCGGGTCAAAAGCAATAGCACTTCCTTCCACGCCTGGTGCAAATCTGTTTTGTTCTAAACTGTAATTTGCATTCATATCAACTTTCAGATGATTGTCAAAAAATCTTGGATTAAGAGATAATGAAGCGGTCGTTCTATCAAAATTCGATGTTTTTCTTAAACCCTCTTGATCAGATCTGTTTAAAGATAATCGGGCTGGCAAGAAATCCAATAATTGGCCTCTTGCAGAAAAATTGATATCAGATGATATCGCATCTTGATAAATTTCATCTTGCCAATTAGTATTGGCATTTCCCAATTCTCCAACTCGGTCTGGGAAATTTTCTCCGATAAAATTCCTAAACTCATCAGCGGTGAAAACATCTACAGTATTGTTGATTTTGGTTACACTTCTTTGAACATCTAAAGTGATTTCTAGTTTTTCTCTTCCTTTTTTGGTATTAATGATGATGACACCGTTTGCACCTCTGTTACCATATATAGCAGAAGCTGAAGCATCTTTTAATATCGAAAAGGACTCAATATCACTAGGGTTAATTGAAGATAGAATAGATCTTGTTCCCGCTGGAGTTGTGTTATTCAACGGCAATCCATCTAAAACAATTAAAGGTGAATTGTTTGCATTGAAAGACGCGCCACCTCTAATTCTGATTTCTGACCCAGAACCAGGTCCACCTCCTTTTGTGATGGAAACCCCTGGAACTCGACCTTGAATCAAGCTTTCGGAAGTAATAATGTTTCCCTTTGTGAAATCTTTTTCAGTAACAGCAACAACCGATCCTGTTACAGATTTTACGGTTTGGTCACCATACCCAACAACAACGACTTCCTCGAGGGCTTTAGCGTCTTCAACCATTTTAATGTCTATTTTAGTGTTTTCTCCACTAAATTTGACTCTTTGTTTTTTGTACCCAACATAAGAAAAAACCAATGTTTGGCCCTTTTCTAAAACGATTGAGTAATTTCCGTCAAAATCGGTTGTTGTGCCAATTGTAGTGTCTTCTACAATAATGTTTACGCCAGGTATTGGCATACCATTGTTGTCTGTCACTGTTCCATTTACAGTAGTTTGAGAAAAGACACTAATAGGTATTAGCAAAAGCAACAGACCTAGTAGTTTTAATGTTTGCATACGTAATTAATTTTGTGTTATTAATGAGTTATACTTTTACTTCCGATGTTAAAATTATATAAACTATTTTCAATAGCATTAAAAACATTGCAGCGACAACGTTTTCGTGTTGATAACTTTTTATTTTTTGCAATTTTTCATAGCTTTTCTATACATTTTGATTAATTTGGGCATTAAATACTGCTAATTTTTATCAATGAAACAAAAACCTACCTTAAAAGTCATCGCCAAAGAACTTGATGTTTCAGTTTCAACTGTTTCAAAAGCGCTTAGAGACAGTAAAGAGATTAGTGATGAAACTAAACAAAAAGTTAAAGCTTTTGCTAAACTGTATAATTACAGACCAAATAATATTGCATTAAGTCTAAAGAATAAAAAGACGAAAACTTTAGGTGTTATAATTCCTGAAATTGTTCATCACTTTTTTACAACAGTCATTTCTGGAATCGAAAATTTTGCCAACGACAAAGGTTACAATGTTATTGTGGGTTTATCCAATGAATCTTTTAAAAAAGAAGTTATTAACCTAGAAATGCTTGCCAATGGAAGCATAGATGGATTTATTATTTCTGTAGCTAAGGAAACACTTTCATTCAAAGATTATCACCATCTGTCTGAAACTATAGACCAAGGTATTCCTATTGTAATGTTCGATCGTGTTATTGACGAGATAGAGTGCGATAAAGTGATTGTGGATGATATTGAAACTTCTAAAAAAGCAGTACAAAAACTGATAGAAAATAAATGTCAGAAAATTGGAATAATAAGTACCAAAGATTATGTTAGTGTTGGTCGATTAAGAACAGAAGGCTATAAAAATGCTTTAACAGAAAATAATTTTACCGTTGATGAAAATCTAATATTGAAGATAGACGATAAATTCAACTCAGATGATAATCTAGAATTTTTAGAAGTTCAAATTTCAGAATATATTAATAACAATGACATTGACGGGGTTTTTGCTGTCAACGAACTTTATGCTATTACAGCTATGAAAGTGGCTCGTCAAAAAGGCTTAAGAATTCCGGAAGATTTACAAATTATAGGGTTTACAGATGGCGTACTTTCCAAACACGCATTTCCTCCATTGACCACAATTAGTCAACATGGTTTTGAAATGGGAGAAGAAGCGGCAAAGCTACTTATTGATAGATTAGAGAGTGTGAGTGATGATGAGGAAAACTACATAACGAGTATCGTAAAAACAGAAATTATTTCAAGAGAAACTACAAAATTTTAATCCTTTCAAAAATTTAAATATATTTGTCAACATAAACAAAGTTATGCTTTTACTTCCAAAAAAGATAAGCTTTGTTGCTTCTAATTAAATAAAGCTTATCGTTTTAATTTAAATAAAACGATATGCAAAAGCGTAGATTAGGAATTATTGAAATCTGGAATCTTAGTTTCGGATTTCTTGGTATCCAAATGGGTTTTGCGTTGCAAAATGCAAATGCAAGCCGTATTCTTCAAAATTTTGGTGCAGATGTGCATCAGCTTTCTTGGTTTTGGATTATTGCACCTTTAATGGGCTTAATTGTCCAGCCAATTGTTGGTCATTATAGCGACAAAACCTGGACGAAACTCGGCAGGCGTAGACCCTATTTTTTAGTTGGTGCATTATTGGCTTCTATCGGATTGGTATTGATGCCGCAAGCTGATATTTTCATTGCGTTTTTGCCAGCTCTCTGGGTCGGAGCAGGTATGTTGATGATTATGGATGCATCTTTCAATATTGCAATGGAGCCTTTCCGTGCTTTGGTTGCAGACAACCTCCGTTCTGACCAAAGGACTTTAGGATTTAGTATTCAAACAGTAATTATTGGTTTAGGAGCTGTAATCGGTTCTTTTTTACCATATATTTTAAGTAATTATTTCGGGATTTCAAATAAAGCTCCCGAAGGTTCTGTACCCGATCATTTAGTGTTTTCTTTTATAATTGGTGCAATTATTCTTATTGGTTCTATTTTGGTTACCGTTTTTACAACGGAAGAGTATTCTCCTGAAGAAATGAAGGCAATTGAATCTGAAAAGGCTAAAAAAATCAATCAAATTCAAATTGAAGAAAAAGAATCCAAACTGAAAGATATTTTTTCAGATTTTGCCAAAATGCCCGAAACTATGAAACAGTTGAGTTGGGTACAATTTTTCTCTTGGTTCGGCTTATTTGGAATGTGGGTATTTACAACTCCTGCAATTGCTCAACATTTTTATAATTTACCACCTTCAGACTCGAGTAGCATTGCTTATAATGAAGCAGGAGACTGGGTTGGTGTATTATTTGGAATTTACAATTTAGTGTCAATATTTGTAGCCTTATCGTTGCCAAAAATCGCTAAAAAAATTGGTAGAAAACGAACACATGCATTTGCATTAACTATTGGTGGAATTAGTTTAGTATCAATTTATTTTATGCCAAATCAAGATTGGTTGATCTTGTCAATGATTGGTATTGGTTTTGCTTGGGCAAGTATTTTAGCAATGCCTTATGCTATTTTAGCAGGTTCTATAAATCCCAAGAAAATGGGAGTTTATATGGGGATTTTCAATTTTTTTATTGTCATCCCACAAATAATCAATGCCATTATAGGCGGTCCCTTAGTAAAATATATTTACGGCAATCAAGCTATTTTCGCTTTACTTACAGCTGGTATTAGCTTGCTTTTAGCGGCTATTTTGGTTGTAAAAGTTAAAGACGAAGATGATAAAAACCTAGAAACTCATGAAATTACAAAATAAAAAAGCATTTATTTTCGACCTTGACGGTGTCATTGTCGATACCGCAAAATTCCATTACTTGGCTTGGAAAAATTTAGCTAAGAAAATAGATATAGATTTTACAGAATCTGAAAATGAGCAACTTAAAGGTGTTTCCAGAGTGAAATCTCTAGAAAAAATTCTGCAATGGGGAAACAAATCAGTTTCCGACAATCAATTTGAAAAGCTGATGTCTTCTAAAAATGAAGAATACTTATCATACGTCGATAAAATGACTGAAGAGGATATTCTGCCAGGAGTCAAATCGGTTTTGGATTTTCTCAAGTCGAATAATTATCTAATCGCTTTGGGTTCCGCTAGCAAAAATGCTAGAATAATATTAAAACATACCAATCTTACTCATTATTTCGATGTGATTGTTGATGGCAATGAAGTGTCTAATGCCAAACCAGATCCTGAAGTTTTTACAAAAGGTTGCGATATGATGGATGTAAAACACGAAGATGCTATTGTTTTTGAAGATTCTCAAGCAGGAATACAAGCCGCCAATAATGCCAATATGATTAGTGTTGGTATTGGTTCAGCTTCAATATTGAATGAAGCAGATTTCAATTTTAATGATTTTACAGAAATAGATGAACAAGTTTTAAATCAAATCATTGCTTTTTAAATAAACCAAACTACAATTTTTAAAAGTTTTTACAAATGAATCAAGATTATATCACTCCAGATGCGTGGTCTATTATAGAAGAAGGATTTGATGTCAACCGCGTTGAATCCTCAGAAAGTTTGTTCAGTATTGGCAATGGATCAATGGGACAGCGTGCCAATTTTGAAGAAACCTACTCTGGATCTAGTTTTCAAGGAAGTTACATCGGTGGTATTTTTTATCCTGACAAAACACGAGTCGGTTGGTGGAAAAACGGCTATCCAGAGTATTTTGCCAAAGTTCTGAACGCTCCTAACTGGATTGGAATCAATTTGGTAATCAACAATGAAATTTTTGACTTGTTTAGTGCCAAAAAAGTTGAAAATTTTCGTCGTGAACTCAATATGAAAGAAGGTTGGTTAGGAAGAAGTTTTAAAGCAACCCTCCAAAATGATATTCAAATTGAAGTTGAAATCAAACGTTTTTTAAGTTTGGAGCACGAAGAATTAGGCGCAATAAAATTCGATGTTACACCACTAAATTCAGATGCTGAAATCACATTTCAACCTTATATAGATAGTGGTATTACAAATCAAGATACCAATTGGGACGACCAATTCTGGAAAACTACAAATATTGAAACTAAAGGTCATCAAGCTTTCATAGAATCTCACACCTTAAAAACACTTTATCATATTTGCACTTATATGGAATCTGAGTTATTTTTAAATAACTCTCCATTAGATTTGAGCGCAAAAACGTCTCAAAAAGAACTTGAAGCATCCGCATCGTATTCAAAATCTGTTCAGCAGGGACAAACTTTTACTATTCATAAATTTGGTGGTTACACCACATCACTAAATCACGATAAAAAAAAATTGGTTGATGCGGCTAAAAATATATTGAAAACAGCCAAGGATTCTGGTTTTGAAAAACTTCTTACAGAGCAAAAAGATGCTTGGTCGAGTATTTGGAAAATGAGTGATATAGAAATTGCAGGCGACGTGAAAGCTCAACAAGGCATTCGTTTCAATATTTTTCAACTGAATCAAACTTACACCGGAACAGATCACCGACTTAACATCGGACCTAAAGGTTTCACAGGAGAAAAATACGGAGGAAGCACCTATTGGGATACAGAAGCTTATTGTATTCCTTTTTA
Organism: Psychroflexus aestuariivivens; assembly: GCF_004010055.1. Classification (GTDB taxonomy): domain Bacteria; phylum Bacteroidota; class Bacteroidia; order Flavobacteriales; family Flavobacteriaceae; genus Psychroflexus; species Psychroflexus aestuariivivens. Next base: position 61,962 of record NZ_RQVT01000048.1, on the reverse strand, counting down.
TATGGCAACCAAAGACCAGGAAGTCGCTAGAAATCTTTTGAAATATCGCTACAATCACTTGGAAAAAGCGATTGAAAATGCAGAAAAATTAGGCTTTAAAAATGGTGCTGCCTTGTATCCAATGGTTACTATGAATGGCGAAGAATCTCACAACGAATGGGAAATTACTTTTGAAGAAATTCATAGAAATGGAGCCATTGCTTTTGCTATTTTTAATTATCACCGATATACAGGAGATTATTCTTACATCCCGGAAATGGGATTGGAAGTTTTGATTGCAATTGCCAGATTCTGGTATCAAAGGGCTAATTATTCAGAACAAAAAAATAAATATGTCATCTTAGGAGTTACTGGACCTAACGAATACGAAAACAATGTCAACAACAATTGGTATACAAACTATATTGCAAAATGGTGTATAGAATATGCAGTTGAAAACCTTAAAAAAGTTGAAAAAGACTACAAAGATGATTATGCTCGAATTATTCAAAAAACAAAACTGAATAATACTGAGATTGATACAATGCTAAACGTAGCTGATAATCTCTATCTTCCATATTCCGAAAAACATGGCGTTTATCTTCAGCAAGATGGATTTCTAGATAAAGAAATGGTGAAAGTTGACGATTTGGATCAAAACCAAAGACCTATTAATCAAAATTGGTCTTGGGATCGAATTTTACGTTCACCTTACATTAAACAAGCAGATACTTTGCAAGGCTTTTATTTTTTTGAACATCATTTCAAAAAGGAAGACATAGAAAAGCACTTCGATTTTTACGAACCCTTTACAGTTCATGAATCTTCACTTTCACCTTGTGTCCACAGTATTCAAGCAGCACTTTTGGATAGAATGGAGCAAGCATATGCATTTTATTTAAGAACTTCTCGACTTGATTTAGACGACTATAATAAAGAAGTGAAAGAAGGTTGCCATATCACTAGTATGGCGGGAACTTGGATGAGTATTGTAGAAGGTTTCGGAGGAATGAGGGTGAAAAATAACCAATTGCATTTTGCTCCAAAAATTCCAAAAGAATGGACTTCTTACTCATTTAAAGTCAATTTTAGGAATCGTATTATAAAGGCTGAAATAAACCATGATGCAACAAGTTTTAGTTTAGAGAGAGGTGATTCTTTGGGAATTGTAGTTGATGGTACGCTTATTAATATTCAATAATGAAATAAATCAAATAGCATGAAATATATAATTTTAGTTTTTGCATTACTAATGATTTCAGTAACAACTTACGCTCAAAAATTGAGCTCGTCCAACTCTGAACTTGAGCTTAGTTTTAAATTAAAAAGCGATGGGACACCAACCTATAGTTTAAACTATAAAGGGAAAGAAGTGATCTCTGAAAGTAAATTAGGTTTGGAATTGGTCAATGACGATAAGTCTTTATTAGACGGATTTCAAATTAAAGAAATAACCTCTAGCTGGGCTGATGAAACTTGGAAACCAGTTTGGGGAGAACAATCTGAAATTAGAAATCACTACAAAGAAATGGCTGTAACATTAGAACAACCCGAAGAAAACAGACATATTATTTTACGATTTCGACTATTCGATGATGGCCTTGGATTCAGATATGAGTTTCCGCAACAGAAGAACTTAGTTTATTTTGTAATCAAAGAAGAACATACCGAATTTGCAATGACAGGCGATCATACTGCTTTTTGGATTCCAGGTGATTATGATTCTCAAGAGTATGATTATACAACGTCAAAACTCTCAGAAATCAATGAATTGTTTGATAAGGCGTTGTCCCACAATGCTTCGCAAGAACAATTTTCAAAAACAGGAGTTCAAACATCATTAATGATGAAAACCAATGGAGGAATTTACATCAATTTGCATGAAGCGGCTTTGAAAGAATATTCATTGATGAATTTAAATTTAGATGAAGATTCATTAACATTCAAATCTTGGTTAACTCCAGATGCAATCGGAAATAAAGGCTATTTGCAAGCACCAGCCGTTTCGCCTTGGAGAACGATTATGGTAAGTGATGATGCCACAGATATTTTGGCCTCTAATATGAATTTGAATTTAAATGAACCCAATAAACTCGAAGATACATCATGGATAAAACCCATTAAATACATGGGTGTTTGGTGGGAAATGATTACAGGAAAAAGTAGCTGGAATTATACCGATGAACTACCATCTGTTAAGCTTGGAGAAACTGATTTTTCTAAAGCTAAACCAAATCAAAAACATGCAGCGAATACAGAACACGTAAAAGATTATATCGATTTTGCTTCCAAACATGGTTTTGATGCTTTGCTTGTCGAAGGATGGAATGAAGGCTGGGAAGACTGGTTTGGACATTCTAAAGATTATGTATTTGATTTTGTTACGCCTTATCCAGATTTTGATGTAGAAGAAATTCAAAAGTACGCAGCTTCAAAAAATATAGAAATGATGATGCATCATGAAACTTCTGGAGCGATTAGAAATTATGAGCGTCATTTGGATACTGCATATCAGTTTATGAACAAATATGGGTACACTTCTGTAAAAAGTGGTTATGTAGGTGATATTATTCCAAGAGGTGAGCATCATTATGGTCAGTGGGCGATCAATCATTATTTATATGCTGTTAAAAAAGCAGCCGACTATAAAATTATGGTCAATGCTCATGAAGCGGTTAGACCTACTGGACTAAGAAGAACTTATCCAAATATGATAGGAAACGAGTCAGCAAGAGGTACAGAGTTTCAGGCTTTTGGAGGTTCAAAGCCAAATCATGTGACTATTCTTCCGTTTACTAGATTGATTGGCGGTCCAATGGATTATACACCTGGAATTTTTGAAATGGACATCAGTAAGTTAAATCCAGATAATAATTCTCATGTAAATGCAACTATTGCGAATCAATTGGCTTTATATGTCACCATGTACAGTCCGTTACAAATGGCCGCAGATTTACCAGAGAATTATGAACATTTTATGGATGCTTTTCAATTCATCAAAGATGTTGCTATAGATTGGGATGAAAGTCATTATTTAGAAGCGGAACCTGGAGAATACATCACCGTGGCTAGAAAAGCAAAAGGAAAACCAGACTGGTTTGTAGGTAACGTCAATGGAAATTCTCCTAGATCGACTAAGTTAAAATTAGACTTTCTTGAAAAGGGTAAAAATTACGAAGCAACTATTTATGCAGATGCTAAAGATGCTCACTACAAAACCAATCCACAAGCTTATAAAATTTCTACCAAAAAAGTAACAAGTAAATCCACTTTGAAATTGAAATCTGCAGCCGGAGGCGGTTTTGCAATAAATATTATTCAGAAATAAAACTTCAATTATGAAATATAATCACACAGGTTTTTTGATTAAATTATCTTTTACTTGCTTTTTACTTTTAAATCTATTTTCATTTCAAATGAAAGCTCAAGACTTGAGGGTAGAACCGTCAAATTGGTGGGTGGGAATGGAAATGAATAACATTCAGCTATTGGTTCATGCTGAAGATATTTCAACTTTTCAGCCAGAATTGAAATACGAGGGTGTTGAAATTGTAAAAGTTCATAAGGCAGACAGCCCAAATTATTTATTTCTGGATTTAATCATTTCAGAAAAAGCTAAGCCAGGGACTTTCAAAATTAAATTCAAGAAAAAGAAGTTAAAAAAAGTAAGTTTTGATTTTGAACTGAAATCAAGACAAAAACCTGCCGAAGATTATATCGGATTCAATCATACTGACGCTATCTACTTGATTACTCCAGACCGTTTTGCCAATGGAAATCCGAAAAACGATGTTGTCCCAACTTTAAAAGAAACCAAAGTAAATCGTGATAACGGTTACGCAAGGCATGGAGGCGATATTCAAGGAATTATAGATCACTTAGACTACATTTCAGGAATGGGTTTTACCAGCATTTGGTCAAGTCCATTATTAATAAATGATATGAATTCATCGTCTTATCACGGTTATGCAATTACCGATTTTTACAAAGTTGACCCAAGATTTGGTGATTTGGAATTATACAAAGGATTATCTCAAAAAGCTTCAGAAAAAGGTATTGGATTAATCATGGACATGATTGCCAATCACTGTGGAAGTGGACATTGGTGGATGGAGGATTTGCCTTTCGATAATTGGTTGAATTTTCAAGAAAAACACGAATCTGGAAAAGATATCCCAACCACTAATCACCGTCGCACAACAAATCAAGATCCTTATGCTTCGGATATTGATACTAAACTCAACAATCAGGGTTGGTTTGTGAAATCTATGCCAGATTTGAACCAAAAAAATCCATATTTAGCAAAATATATCATTCAGAATAGCATTTGGTGGGTTGAAACACTTCAACTACACGGAATTCGTCAGGACACTTATCCTTATCCAGATAAAGCTTTTATGTCTGATTGGGCAGGAGCGATAATGAAAGAATATCCGAATTTTAATATCGTAGGTGAAGAATGGACTACCAATCAGCTTTTAGTTGGCTACTGGCAAGATGGTGCGAATAATAAAGATGGATATGAGTCGAATTTACGCTCAACGATGGACTTTCCGATGCAAGCTAAAATAGTAGAAGCGCTGAATGATGATGATCAAGTTTGGGGTGGCGGACTAGTTAAAGTTTACGAACTATTGGCTAACGATTTTTACTATCCTGAACCAAAAGATATTATGATTTTTGCTGATAATCACGATATGGATCGGATTTTTACTCAACTTGATGAGGATATTGATAAAACAAAAATGGCTCTTGGATTGATTATAAGCTTACCGAGAACTCCTCAAATTTATTATGGCACCGAAATTTTAATGGATAATTCAGAAAAACCTGGAGATCATGGACTCATCAGGACAGATTTCCCTGGTGGTTGGAGTGGTGATCAAATCAATGCCTTTACTGGTGAAAATCTACCAAGTGAAAAAGATGATTTTCAGAATTTCATAAAAGATATATTGAATTTCAGAAAAAACTCTGAAGCTATTTTGGATGGAAAAATGATTCATTTTGCTCCTTTTGATGGAGTTTATGCTATTTTTAGAATTCATGATAATCAAACAGTAGTCTCGTTTCTGAATACGAATAAAGAATCAACTCGAATCAATTTATCCAAATTTGAAGAGTTAAATTTAGAAGGAAAACATTTCAAAAGCATAATTGGAAAGTCAGATTTTATTTTCAAAAAAGAGCTTCAACTGGACTCAGGTTTTAACATGTTTAGCTCTGAAGAATGAAAATTTTTTCAGGAACTTCTAAAATAAAGATTTATAAATCGAATGCAAAATCATATAAAATCAATAAAAATGAAACATTTAAAGATATTTAGCCTTGTCCTTTACCTATCCATGGTTATTATAGGCTGTAACCAAAAAGCCGAGAAAAAAGAGGCTACAATTAAAGAAACTGAAGAAGAGACTGATTTTAAACCTATTTCTAATGAAACTTTGGAATCGTCAGTAATTTATGAAGCCAATATTCGTCAATATTCGCCAGAAGGCACATTTTCAGAATTCACAAAAGATATTCCTCAGCTGAAGGAACTCGGGGTAAAGGTGATTTGGTTAATGCCAGTTTATCCAATTTCAATGAAAAACAGAAAAGCTACTGGAGACTTGTCGGTTGAAGATATAGAAGACCCAGAGGAAAGGAAAAAATATCTGGGCAGCTATTATGCTATTTCAGATTACACAGCTATCAACCCGGAATTTGGAACTGAAAAAGATTTTGATGAATTAATCGAAACTGCTCATCGCAATGGGATGTATGTTATTTTGGATTGGGTCGCCAATCATACTGGTTGGGATCATAAATGGATTGAAGAACATCCTGAGTATTATCATAAAGATAAAGATGGAAATGTCACTGACCCAATCAATCCAGACACTGGCGAATCATGGGGTTGGACAGATGTCGCACACCTCAATTATGAAAACAAAGACCTTTGGAAAGCTATGAACCAAGAAATGATATTTTGGGTGGAAAAACATAATATTGACGGTTTCCGTTGTGATGTCGCTGGCAATGTGCCAACCGAATATTGGAACCAAATAGTTCCAAAACTTAAGGAAGAAAAACCAGTTTTTATGCTGGCAGAAAGTGAAGATAAAGATCTGTTTTACGAAGCTTTTGATATGGGTTACAATTGGGAAGGTCATCATATTATGAATGAAATTGCCCAAGGTAAAATGTCTGTGAAAGATTGGGATAACTACATGAAGAAAATTGACACGACCTATCAAGACGATGATTATTTGATGAATTTCGTTACCAATCATGATGAAAATTCTTGGAATGGAACAGTGAAAGAACGAATGGGAGAAGCTTCTGAAACCATGTTGGCATTTACTTATACATTACCAGGCATGCCTTTAATCTATAGCGGTCAAGAATACGGAATGAATAAACGACTGAAGTTTTTCGAAAAAGATAGCATCCCTAAAACCAAAAACGAAGTTTGGACAATTCTTGAAAAATTAGGCACACTAAAAAATGAGAATCCAGCCTTAAACGGAGCTAAGAAAGCAGCATCTTATCAAAGACTAGAGACAAATAATGACGAAAACATAATTGCTTTTGAAAGACAAAAAGATGGAGAGAAAATTTACTATATCGCTAATTTTTCAGATAAAAAACAATTATTTAAATTACCTTTAAGCGGAAAATTTACTAATTTCATGAATAACAAGGAAATTGAACTAAAAGATGAACCCCATGAATTTCAAGCTTGGGAATACAAAATATTAGTCAAAAACGAATAATTTCCTGAAATTGCTAAAATTTTCATAATAGTTATTAACCGAAATCGTTTTAGCTGATAATTTGATTAGGTAAAACGATTTATTTCAAATATTTTTGAATTAATGAATACGAAAATTAACAAAATAGCAGTTTTAACTTCAGGAGGAGATTCGCCTGGAATGAACGCAGCAATAAGAGCTGTAGTTCGAAATGCCGCTTTTTCAAATCTAGAATGCGATGGTATTTATAGGGGCTTTCAAGGTTTGATCGAAAATGAATTCGTCGAATTAGGGCCAAGATCCGTAAAAAATATCATCAATAGAGGCGGAACCTTCCTAAAATCAGCGCGTTCCAAAGACTTTATGACTAAAGAAGGTCGTCAAAAAGCCTATGACAATTTGAAATCTAGAAATATTGACGCATTGATAGTTATTGGTGGTGATGGTACTTTTACAGGGGCTTCGGTTTTCAATAAAGAATTTGACATACCAATTATTGGTGTGCCTGGTACAATCGATAATGACATCAACGGTACAGATTTTACAATTGGTTACGATACAGCTTTGAACACAGTAGTGGAGGCTATTGATAAAATTCGTGATACAGCAAGCTCTCATGATCGATTATTTTTAGTGGAAGTTATGGGTCGTGACGCTGGTGACATAGCTTTGAATAGCGGTATTGGTGCTGGTGCAGAAGAAATATTGATTCCAGAAGAAAACATGGGAGTAGATCGTTTGTTGGAATCGCTTCAAAAAAGTAGAAAATCTGGAAAAACTTCAAGTATTATTGTTGTTGCGGAAGGCGATCAAATTGGTAAAAATATTACATCATTAGCAGATTTTATTCAAACAAGTTTGCCTGAATACGAAGTTAAAGTAACAGTTTTAGGACACACTCAACGTGGCGGTTCTCCAAGTTGTTTTGATAGAGTTTTAGCAAGTCGACTAGGTGTTGGTGCAGTTGATGCACTCTTGGAAGGCAAGTCTAATGTTATGGTTGGTATCAGTCATAAAAAGGTTGTTTATGTACCATTCGATATTGCTATTAATGGACAAAAGAAATTGGACACAGATTTGATTAGAGTCGCTGATATAGTGTCAACATAAATTAATTATTAATTTAAAATTTTTAAAAATGACTAAGATTGGAATTAACGGTTTCGGCCGAATTGGAAGAATTGCTTTTCGAATAGCAATGGATAATAAAGATGTAGAAATTGTAGGAATTAATGACTTATTAGATGTAGATCACTTAGCTTACATGTTGAAATATGATTCAGTTCATGGTAAATTTAAAAAATCAGTAGAAGTTAAAGATGGGCATCTTGTAGTAGATGGAAAAACCATAAGAATTACTGCTGAAAAAGATCCTAAACAATTGAAATGGGACGAAGTTGGTGCTGAAGTAATTATGGATTGTACCGGTATTTTTAAAGAAAAGGACAATGCTTCTGCTCATCTTGAAGCAGGAGCTAAAAAAGTTGTTATTTCTGCTCCATCTAAAACTGCTCCAATGTATGTTATGGGTGTCAACGAAAAAGATTATACTTCAGATCAAACTGTGGTATCCAATGCATCTTGTACAACCAACTGCTTAGCACCACTTGCCAAAGTTATAAATGATGAATTTGGAATTGTTGAAGGTTTAATGACAACAATTCATGCAGCAACTTCAACACAATTCACCGTAGATTCTCCATCTAGAAAAAACTTCAGATTAGGAAGAAGTGCGCTTAATAATATTATCCCAACCAGTACTGGTGCAGCAGTTGCCGTAGGGAAAGTCATCAAAGAAGTTGATGGGAAATTAACAGGAATGGCCTTTAGAGTACCAACAGCCGATGTATCTGTTGTAGATTTAACAGTCAGAACAGAAAAATCTGTATCCTACGAAGACGTTAAAAAAGCAATGAAAGCTGCTGCAGACGGTCCATTGAAAGGTGTTTTAAATTATTGCGAGGACGAAGTAGTTTCTCAAGATTTTGTATCTGAAACTGCAACTTGTAATTTTGATGCAAACGCAGGAATTGCTTTAAACGATAATTTCTTTAAGCTTGTCGCTTGGTACGACAACGAATATGGATATTCTGCAAAATTAGTAGACTTGGCCTTGCATGTTGCAAAAGCCTAACATAAAATATACATCAAAAGCTTGAATGGGAAACTGTTCAAGCTTTTTTTAATAAACAACACATATGATACTAATTGCAGATGGTGGATCAACAAAATGTGACTGGATTTTACTGGATGATGAAGGTGAGGTAAAGGTAAAAACCAGAACTAAAGGCTTGAATCCAGCAGTTTTTAAACCTGAAAATTTAAAAGCTCGATTAGAAGAAAATGAGGATTTAAAAAAAATTGTTTCACTGGTCACCAGGGTTGATTTTTACGGCGCAGGTTGTGGAACTCCCACTCCAGTTCAAAATCTGAAACTGATTTTGAAAGACTACTTTAAAGATGCAGAAGTAAATGTAGACGAAGATATGGTTGCTGCAGCTTTAGCCGCAACTACAGAACCTGGTATTGTGTGTATTTTGGGTACTGGCTCCAATTCTTGCTACTTCGATGGTAAAAATGTTCATATGGAAGTAGAATCCTTAGGTTACGTTCTTATGGATGAAGCTAGTGGAAATTATTTTGGAAAACGCCTGATTAGAGATTATTACTATAATTTCATGGGTGAAGACATGAGCAGAGAGTTTGCTAAACGTTATGATCTCAACGCAGATACTATCAAAAGAAACGTTTACAAAGAAGATAATCCCAATACGTATTTAGCATCTTTTGCAGAATTCATTTTTACAGCTCAAGAACGAAACGGTTACTTTTATAAACTTATTTATGAAGGGATTGAAAAATTTATTGAGCGAAGAGTTATGTGTTTCAAACAAGCTCAAGGAGTACCAATTCACTTTATTGGCTCGATTGCTTTCTTTTCTGAGGATATTATAAGAGACGTAGCCAAACGTTATCATTTAGATATTGGTAATATCATTCGTAGACCAATCGATGGTTTAATAGAACATTATAGGAAAAACGTTTTAAAATTAAACTAAAATGGCTTTAAAATCCAATTCACCAATCAAATCTGAAGGTTGGAAAACACTGGAAGAACTTTCTAAATTAAATTTCAATATTCAATCTTTATTTGAAGAAAATCCAAATAGATTTGAAGATTTTTCCATCAGATTCGATGATTTTTTGATTGATTTTTCTAAAAATCTTATTGATGAAAATGTATTAAATCAACTCTTAGAACTTGCAACTCACGCTGATTTGAAAAATGCAATTCAACAATATTTTTCAGGTGAAGCTATTAACGAAACTGAAAACAGATCAGTTTTACATACCGCTTTAAGAAGCACCAAAGACAATTCAGCAAAAGTAGATGGTCAAAATGTCCATTCAGATATTCAAAAAGTTTTAGATAAGATCAAGAATTTTTCAGATCAAATTAACTCTGGAAACCGAACATCTTTCACAGGTCAGAATTTTACTGATGTTGTTAACATTGGTATTGGTGGTTCAGACCTTGGTCCACAGATGGTAGTCGATGCTTTGAAATATTATCAAAAAGACATTACACCACATTTTATTTCTAATGTTGATGGCGACCATGTCATGGAAACCATCAAAGATTTGAATCCAGAAACCACATTATTTGTCATTGTTTCAAAGTCTTTTACTACACAAGAAACTTTAAGCAATGCCAACACGGTTAGAAATTGGTTTCTGAAATGTGCTAAAAAAGAAGATGTCAAACACAATTTTGTTGCGGTATCTACAAATATTGAAGCTGTTGAAGAATTTGGGATAGATAAAAATAATATTTTCCCAATGTACGACTGGGTTGGTGGACGGTTTTCATTATGGAGCGCAGCAGGACTTTCCATAGCAGTGAGTCTTGGTTCTAAACAGTTTCAAGAACTTTTGGTTGGTGCTGAATCTATGGATTTACATTTCAAAAATTCAGATTTCAGATCAAATATTCCAGTTATTTTAGCACTTATAAGCATTTGGTATAACAACTTTTTAAATGCAGAAAGTGAAGCAGTTATTCCATATACACAATATCTACAGAAGCTAGCGCCTTATTTACAACAAGCCTCTATGGAAAGTAATGGCAAAAGTGTTGATCGGTCTGGTGCAAAAGTAAACTACCAAACCGGGAATATTGTTTGGGGAGAACCAGGGACAAATTCTCAACACGCCTTTTTTCAATTGATTCATCAAGGCACAAAATTAATTCCAGCAGATTTTATTGGTTTTAAATCTTCACTGAACGGTAATCAAAAGCATCACGATATTTTGATGGCAAATTATTTTGCGCAAACGGAAGCTTTAATGAAAGGCAAAACAAAAGATGAGGTTCATGCAGAATTAAAGGATTCTAATTTGAATTCAGAACAAATTCAAAAGTTAGTTCCTTTTAAAGTTTTTGAAGGCAATAAACCTACAAATTCTATATTAATAGATAAGTTAACTCCAAATTCATTAGGTAAACTTATAGCAATGTATGAGCATAAAATTTTTGTTCAAGGCGTGATTTGGAATATTTTCAGTTACGATCAATGGGGTGTAGAACTTGGTAAGCAATTGGCAAAAAACACTCTAAAGGATATCACTTCAACTAAAATTGAAAATGAGCACGACTCTTCAACAACAAATTTAATAAAGGCTTACAAGTCTTAGACTTAAAATTATTATTCGATCAAAACCGAAATTCATTAGAGTTTCGGTTTTTTTTATTTAAAATCAAACAGAAAATATAAGCTTAATTATGTTTTGGCTACATATATTGGAAATTATTTAATATTTTAGACTTCACTAACCACAATCTACCTATTATGCTTATAAAAGTTTTTGGTAGCTCCGTTTTTGGAGTTGAAGCAGCAACAATTACCGTCGAAATAAACATGGAAAAAGGCATCGGTTACCATTTGGTAGGTTTGCCAGACAATGCCATAAGAGAAAGTAGTTTTAGAATTCAAGCCGCTTTGAAAAATAATGGATACAAATTTCCTGGAAAAAAAATCATCATCAATATGGCACCCGCAGATATGCGAAAGGAAGGTTCAGCATACGATTTGACTTTAGCATTGGGAATTTTAGCAGCTTCATCTCAAATTAAAGATGTTGGTATAGGTGATTATATTATTATGGGAGAATTATCTTTGGATGGAAGTCTTCAGCCGATCAAAGGTGCTTTGCCAATTGCGATTAAAGCTAGAGAAGAAGGTTTCAAAGGTTTTATTTTGCCTAAACAAAATGCAAAAGAAGCTGCAATCGTAGATAATTTAGCAGTTTATGGTGTTGAAAATATTACAGAAGTGATTGATTTTTTCGACAAAGATGTGGCACTAGAACCGACGAAAATCAACACTAGAGAAATTTTTTATAACAATTTGGCTAATCCTGAATTCGATTTTGCAGATGTAAAAGGTCAAGAATCTATCAAACGTTGCATGGAAATTGCAGCAGCCGGAGGTCATAATATTATTATGGTTGGTCCGCCGGGTTCAGGAAAAACCATGCTCGCCAAACGTTTGCCTAGTATTTTACCACCAATGTCGCTCCACGAAGCTCTGGAAACCACTAAAATTCATTCCGTCGTTGGAAGGGTCAAAGAAAATGTTGGTTTAATGGCGGAACGTCCATTTAGAAGTCCGCATCATACAATCTCTGATGTTGCATTGGTCGGCGGCGGAGCTTATCCTCAACCTGGTGAGATTTCATTATCTCACAATGGCATATTGTTTTTAGACGAGTTACCAGAATTTAAGCGGACAGTTTTAGAGGTGATGCGCCAACCTTTGGAAGATAGAGAAGTAACAATTTCTCGTGCGAAATTTACGGTTACTTATCCATCTAGTTTTATGCTCGTAGCAAGTATGAATCCGAGTCCGGGCGGATATTTTAACGATCCTGATGCGCCAGTAACTTCTTCACCAGCAGAAATGCAGCGTTATTTGAGTAAAATTAGCGGACCGCTTTTGGACCGGATTGACATTCATATAGAAGTGACTCCAGTGCCATTTGATAAATTGAGTGAAGAACGAAAGGGAGAAAGCAGTGTTGAAATAAGAAAGCGTGTGACTACTGCGAGAGAAGTTCAGACTGAGCGTTTCAAAGATTCTGAAACAATTCATTATAACGCACAAATGGGAGTAAAGCAGATTAAGAAATACTGTAAACTAGATGAATCTTCCAAAAATCTTTTAAAAACCGCTATGGAACGATTGAATTTGTCGGCTCGTGCTTACGATCGAATTTTGAAAGTCTCCAGAACCATTGCTGATATTGAAAAGTCTGAAAATATTCAAGGCGTTCATATTAGTGAAGCTATTCAATATCGAAGTTTAGACCGCGATGGTTGGTTGGGTTAAGCGTAAAGTACAAAACTAAAAAAAGCCTACATTTTAAATGCAGGCTTTTATATTTAAAAAAGATTCTTCAATTTAGAATCTGTAACCAAGACCAACTCCTAAAGAACCAAGTGTAGATTCATCTTCAAATACTTTGTAGAAAGCGGATATCTCAACGCTTCCAAACATATAACCAAATTTTGGTTGGTAATAAAATCCACCTTCAGTATCATCGCTAACGCCAACCGCATAACCGAGGTCTGCTACTGCAAAGAAGTTTTGATTAAAACTATATCTAGCAGAAGCCGCAATTGGAATAAATGAAAAATCGTCAAGTTCTCCAACACCTTCAATTTCATCACCGAAAAATACAGTGTATCCTGAACTTAAACCTAGGTCTAAACCTTCGATAATATCATTTGCAAAATAAAAGGAAGCATCAAAGCCAACATTTGACGTTGTTAGATCAGTCGCATCTCCTGCAGCAGGAATACCAAAATGTGCACCTACTGTGATTTTTTCATCTTGAGCCATACTAAATTGAAAGGCAAATAACATTACTGCTGCTGTTAAAATAACTCTTTTCATAATTGTATAATTTTTAAGATTAGTTTACTAATGTAGCAAAATTTTTAAAATTTAAAAAATTTACTCATAATTAATTTAATATGTTAATTTTAACACCTTAAATATCATATAGTTAAGGTTTGTGCTAATTAATGAAGATTTGAGGCTTTTTACTAAACGCTTATGATTTACTATATTTATCCAAAAAGTTTTGAATTCTGTAGATTTAAATTGTGATTTAGCTGAAGGTGGTAATTTTGATGCGCAAATTTTTCCGCTTGTATCATCTTGTAATATTGCTTGTGGTGGACATTTTGGAAATTATGATACAGTATTGAAAGCTGTCCGTTTAGCTAAAACGAACAGTACTAAAATAGGTGCGCATCCATCGTATCCTGATTTTGAAAATTTCGGTAGAAAATCTTTAAAAATATCTTTTTCAGAGCTTAAAAATCATTTACACCAACAAATTAACTTGGTTGAAAAGGCTTGCAATGAAGTAGGAGCGGAGCTGCATCATGTGAAACCACATGGTGCACTATATAATGACTTAAAATCGAATAGTGATATTTCTAAAATTGTTTTTGAAGTTGTTAAAGAACGCAACAAAAAGTTAGTCGTTTTTGTGCCGCCAAATTCAGAAATATCCATTTTTAAAGATAAAAATATTCAATTTTGGAAAGAAGGTTTTGCAGATCGAAATTATAATCCCGACTTAAGTTTGGTGTCGAGAACACAAAATTTTGCCGTTATAACTGATAAGGAAATCATTGCTAAGCGAGTTCAAAAAATGATTCAGTTGAATGAAATTAAAACCATAAATAATAAAAGAATTTCTCAAAAATTTGATACTATTTGTTTGCACAGTGACACACCAAATTCAATTGAAATTCTGAAATATTTAATCAAATTTTTAAATGATAATCACATTAAAATACGTTAATTCAAATGCTGAATACTGCAACTTTTATTCAATATAATGAACACTCAATTTTGATTCAATTTGATACCGAAATCAATCAAAAATTGCTCAATAATTTATTGTCTTTTAAAAATGTATTATTAGAAAAGGAACCTAAACAAATACTTCAAATAATTAACACATACAATTCATTGTTAATTATTTATAGATTTACTATAAATAAATTTTATGACAAAAAAAATGAAATTTTAAAACTGTTAGAAGCGGCAAAACTAAAAGATGAAATATCTAATTCTGTCCTTGAAATACCTGTCTGTTATGACGAAGAATTCGGTATTGATCTTCAAGAAATTTCTAGTTTAAAATCTTTAGAAACTTCTGAAATTATCAAATTGCATTCTGAACCAAAATATTTAGTTTATTTCATTGGTTTTTTACCTGGATTCCCGTATTTAGGCGGATTAAATTCAAAGCTATTTTCTAGACGAAAATCACAGCCAAGATCCAATATTAATGCAGGTGCTGTTGGTATCGGTGGGGAGCAAACTGGCATCTATCCGATATCGTCTCCTGGCGGTTGGCAAATTATTGGACAAACTCCAATTCCTTTATTTGATTTTTCGAAAAGTGAATCGAAGACTTTGTTGAATTCTGGTCAGTTTTTGAAATTTATGCCTATTTCAAAATCAGAATTTCAACACATTGAAAATAACTTACAGGATTACGAATTAAAGTCAATAAAATTATGAGTTTAAAAATATTGAAACCTGGGTTTTTCTCATCACTGCAAGACTTTGGACGTACAGAAGCCATGTCTTTTGGTGTCCCAATTTCGGGTGTGATGGATCGTAATCTAGTTGGTTTGGCTAATTCGGTGTTAGGAAATCCAGAAAATTCAGCAGTAATTGAATTTTTTCAGCAAGGTTTAGAAGTTGAATTCAATCTCCCGACTCTGGTGACTGTTTCTGCAATTGATGCCGATGTTTTTTTGAATGATAGTCCAATACAAACTTTCGTACCTATTGATGTGAAGCCTAATGATATTTTGAAAATAAAACATTTGAACTCTAGTGTTTGGGCTTATCTTGCTGTGAAAAATGGTTTCAAATCAAAATCTGTTTTTGGAAGCCAAAGTTTTTATAATCCGCTAACAAAGGCTAACTTCAGCAAAGGTGATGTTTTAGATTATGAAGAATTTGAAGATGAATTTCAGAAAAATCCTGAAGTTAAGCATGAATTGGATTATAATTCTCAAATACTTGAAGCTTTTCCAGGTGCGGAATTCCATAAGTTGAGCAAAACCTTAAAATATCAACTAAAAAATGCTGAATTTTCATTATCTAAGAATACAAATAGAATGGCATATCAAATTCAGGAAAGATTGGATAATGAGTTGGATGAGATTATTACTGGTCCTGTTTTGCCTGGCACAATTCAATTTACACCTCAGGGCAAACTTATTGTTTTGATGCGGGATGCGCAAGTTACTGGTGGTTATCCCAGAATACTTCAGCTGACTGAAAATTCAATAAATCTATTGAGTCAAAAAAGTGTGAAAAGCAAAATGAAATTTCAAATCATCGAAAAAAATTCATGAATTTTTTGAATAATTTGACTTGGTTATAAGGTGGATATTTTACAGGAATATCAAGCCAGTTTTTCCGATGGACAATAGACTTTTGTCGTGTAAAGGTTTCAAAAGAATGTTTGCCATGATAATTGCCAAGTCCACTTGAACCAACGCCACCAAAGGGTAGTTTGTCATTCACAAAATGCACAATACAATCGTTAATCACTCCGCCACCAAAATCAAATTCGTGATTTACTTTTTCAATATTTGACTTATTTGTACTGAAAACATACAAAGAAAGTGGTTTGTCAAAACGTTTTATGATTTCTGACATCTCCTCAAAATTTTCATATGTGTAAATTGGTAAGATTGGTCCAAAAATTTCTTCCTCCATTATTTTGGAATCAAAATCTGGTGCATCGACTAAAGTAGGGGAGATGTGGAGCAATTCAGCATTGGATTCACCACCAAAAATCAATTTTTCATTTTTCAGAAATTCCACCAATCTATCAAAATGTTTTTGGCTGATAATGCCAGCATAATCGGGATTATTTTCAAAATTTGATTGATAAAAAGTTTTAAGCGTGTCGATTAATTTTTTTACAAACTCAGTTTTTAAACTACTGTGAATCAACAAATAATCTGGTGCAATACATGTTTGTCCAGCGTTGAGGAACTTTCCCCAGCAAATGCGTTTTGCAGCTACTTCTAAATTTGCAGTTTCATCTACTATACATGGATTTTTTCCGCCAAGTTCCAAAGTGTGAGGTGTCATGTTTTCGGCGATAGCTTGAGAAACAATTCTACCAACTGGCACACTTCCTGTAAAAAAAACATAATCCCAT
Source organism: Psychroflexus aestuariivivens (assembly GCF_004010055.1). Lineage (GTDB taxonomy): Bacteria > Bacteroidota > Bacteroidia > Flavobacteriales > Flavobacteriaceae > Psychroflexus > Psychroflexus aestuariivivens. Next base: position 44,974 of record NZ_RQVT01000048.1, on the reverse strand, counting down.
TTCTGATTCAACAAGTTTTTTGAAGTTTCTACCGCACCTTGACAAACCAAAGCATGTTTGTGATCAAACACATTTTCAATTATTTTTTCTAAAATATCGGCTGTATTTGGCGCATATTCGGACGGTTTCAATACAACGGTGTTTCCACAAGCTATTGCGCCAATAAGTGGTGTAATTGATAATTGGAACGGGTAATTCCATGGCGCAATAACTAATACTTTGCCCCAAGCCACACGGTAAATTTTATCCTTAGAAGGAAAATTTAGCCAAGCTGAAGAAACGCTTTTTGGTTTTTGCCAAGATTTTAAACATCTGATAAAAAGATTCAATTCTTTGTAAATCACAAACAATTCGTTGCTCAAAACTTCAAATTCTGGTTTTCTGAAATCTTTGTAAATGGCTTCAATTATGGCTTTTTCCTGAGTTTTCATTTCACTTTTTAAAGCTTTCAACTTTTCAATTCTGAAATCTAAATCATCAAGTTGCTTGGATTTAAAAAATTCATCTTGTGCTTTTAGTTTTTGAGAGATTTCTTCAGTTGTCATAAAGCGTATTTTGTTTAAAAATATGCTTTTCAATGAAATAAAATAAGTGCTTTAAGAGTTATTTATTAATCAAAAGATTGCTTTATTTGTAAAAGTGAATTTAACTAGGAAACCCATGAAAGTTATTTCAAAATTATGCTTGCTTAGTCTTGTTTTTTTGAGTTGTCAATTTCTAATTGGTCAAAACGATACCATCAAATCCGATCGGATGATTATTGTGAAACAATATTCACCAACGGTGAATGACGCCTTCAAAATTAAACAAAATCCTAGCCTTAAAGACACAATTTCACAACAACGAAAAAGTTTGGAATACGAATTTGTCGATGTCCCAGTGGCATCTACATTTACTCCTGCAAAAGGCCAAGCTTCTGGGGTCAAACGTACCCAAAGGCCTAGATATTTCAACAATTATGCAAAAGTTGGCTTTGGAAATTACACCACTATTTTAGCTGAATTTTTTGGCCAGTTGAATATTGATCGCGGTAAGAATTTAGATATTTCATTGTCGCATTTGTCTTCCCAAGGCGGTATTGAAGATGTAGTTTTGGACGATCATTTTTCAGATTCTGAATTAGGTCTGAATTTCACTTCAGAACAGCGTAATTTTATATGGAATTCTGGAATTGAAATTTCACACAGACAATATAATTATTATGGTTTACCTAATGTTGATGATTTTTCTGATACACAGATTTCAGAAATTGATCCACAACAAACATATTTAGGTTTGAAATTATTAGGTGGTATCAATTTCTACAATGGAATTTTGGATAAAGTTGATTTGTCATTTCAGAATTTTAGTGATGATTTTAGCAGTGCTGAACAGCGTTTGGATATTCAACCTCAGTTTGAATTGCCACTGGCACAACAACTTTTGAAAGCAAATTTGAAATTAGATTTTCTAAATGGAAAATTTGAAAACAGATTTGATGATACTGAAAATAGCATTAATTACCAATATCTTCAGATGAGTTTGAATCCTTTTATGAGTTTTAAAATTGAGGATTTGAATCTAAAAATTGGAACAGAATTGGTTTATAATTCAGATCTTGAAAACAGCGAATCAGATTTTTTCATTTATCCGGATTTGAGAGCAGATTTGAAACTTAACGATGGCGCACAAAATGTTTTTGTTGGCGTAGACGGTGGTTTAGAGCAGAATACTTATGCTAATTTTTCTGAAATCAATCCTTTTGTTTCACCAACTTTATTTGTTGCGCCTAGCAATAATATGTTTGATGCGTTTGCAGGTTTCAATACAAAATTGCTTGACAATTTGTTCTTTTCCACGCAAATAAATTACGCTAGTACAGAAAATTATGCCTTGTTCAAAAATAATCCTAGAGTTTTTACTGCACAAGAGATTGAAGCTTACGAAAACGGTAATTCTTTTGGTGTTGTTTACGATGACATCGATGTAATTAGTTTTTCTGGAGAAATAAATTATGAAATTGAGGATTTGGATTTAGGACTTTTTGCGAAATATTCAAATTACAGCACAGATTTTGAGGCAGAAGCTTGGAATTTGCCAAATATAGAATTGAAAGCTTTTGGTCATTATAATTTTACTGAAAAATGGCGTTTTGGCGGGAGTTTATTTTTTGTTGGAGAAAGAAATGCTTTCTTATCTCCTGAAGACGTAAAGACGCTAAAAAGTTTTGTAGATTTAAATTTGAGCGCCGAATATGCCATCAACAAACGACTGTCTGCATTTGTTAACGGGAATAATTTGTTGGGTAATTCTTATGAGCGCTGGCAAAACTTTGATGTTCAAGGGATTCAGGTTTTGGGTGGTTTGATTTATCAATTTGACTGGTAAAAAAAATCTTTAACTTTCTTAACAAAAAAGAAACATTAGAACATTCAAAATAAGTAGTTTTGTCAAACTCTATTATGCTTTAAATAAATAAAATGGCCAAAAAGTTTAAGCGTTACGACCGAAGTCGACCATATTTAAATATTCTCGATTTCTTATCTGAAGAAAAGACATTTTTAGGAATCGTGGTTGTTGGAATTATAATTGCTGCAACCTCTACGACAAATGCCAATCTAGCCATGTGGATAGGTTTCTTTTTTGCAGCCTACGCAGCAGTTGCCAACGATAGTATTCAATCTTTGGGAACTTTTATAGAAAGTAATAAAACCAAAAAATGGTGGGTTTTATGGTTGTTTATTGGCGGAATTTTCTTAGCCACAGTATCTTTTAGTTGGTTTTATTTCGATGGAGATGTTACTTATCAACGCCTCACTAATCCAGACGGTTCCACAGATTATCCTCATCCTGAAAAGTTTACATTTTTTCAGGTTATTGCTCCTTTAGTACTTTTGATTTTAACTAGATTGAGAATGCCAGTCTCGACCACTTTCTTACTTCTTAGTGTGTTTAGTGCTGATACTTCAGGTATTACTTCTGTAGTTCTTAAAAGTTGGTCTGGTTATATCTTAGCTTTTGTAATTTCATTTTTAGTTTGGTATTTATCTTATAAAACCATTCGGAAATACTTCAAAAGTAGAAAGCATAGTCAATATTGGGTGATGGTTCAATGGGTTGTAAGTGGCTGTTTATGGGCGACTTGGGTTATGCAAGATGGTGCTAATATCGCTGTCTTTCTTCCTCGAGAACAAACACCTTTTCAGTTTAGTATTTTTGCATTGACAATATTTTTTGGTCTTGGTTTGTTATTCTATTTGCGTGGAGACAAAATTCAAGGTGTGGTGAGCGAAAAAACCAGAGTTTCTGACATTCGAGCAGCAACTTTAATTGACTTGTCTTACGTGATTTTGCTGATTTATAAGCTTTTCATTTCTACTGTGCCAATGAGTACAACTTGGGTTTTCTTAGGAATTATAGGTGGACGAGAAATCGCTATTAGCTTATCTAGAAAGAAAAAAGGCAACAAACATAAGAAGAAAGCTTTAGGTATGATTGGCCGAGATTTCGCTTATGCAATGATTGGACTTTTAGTATCTATCGCATTGGCTGCAGCAGGAAATCCTGCAATTAGAAAAGAAATTTACAATTCGGTATCTAATATTTTTTAAATGAATAGTATAATCATGCGTTCGTTAATTTTATCCTTTTTCACCTTAACATTGGTTTCATGTTCCCAATCCAAAGTTAAAGTCGATACTCTATTTTTAAATGCTAAAATTTATACTGTAGATTCTGATTTCAGTACAGCTGAAGCTATAGCCATTAAGGACGATAAAATTCTTGCTGTTGGTTCAGTAGAAGAATTAGAATCTAATTATGAAGCTTCTGAAACTATCGATGCTGAAGGAAAAGTGATGCTGCCTGGACTTATTGATGCACATGCGCATCTGTACAATCTTGGACTAAAATTAACCAGAGTTGATTTAGACGGGACACAAAGCTTCAATGATGTTATTTCTAAAGTAACTGAATTTTATAAGAATAATCCAAATATAGATTACATAATTGGTCGAGGTTGGGATCAGAATGATTGGGCGACCAAAGAATATCCTACCAAAGACACTTTAGATGTTTTATTTCCAGAAACGCCTGTTGCATTGACCAGAATTGATGGACACGCTATGTTAGTTAACCAAGCAGCTCTAGATCTTGCAAAAATCGATGAAAATACAGAAATTTTTGGCGGTGAAATTCTGAAAAATGAAGGTGAACTTACTGGAGTTTTGATAGATAATCCGATGTCTAAAATCAGAAATTCTTTTCCTGAAACTGATAGAAAATCACAAACTGAAGCACTTCAGTCAGCTGAAAAAGTGGCGTTATCTTACGGACTTACTAGTTTAGTAGATGCTGGATTGAAAGCTGAAGTCATCCACCTTATCAATGATTTGCAGCAATCTGATGAAATGAAAATCAGAATTTATGCGATGCTGTCTAATAATGAATCTGAAATCAATCAATTTTTAGATTCAGGTATTTTGAAAACAGATAAACTCAATGTTAGATCTGTAAAAGTTTATGCAGATGGCGCTTTAGGTTCTCGGGGCGCAGCATTGAAATCACCTTATTCAGACAAAGACAATCATTTTGGAAGCATGGTTATTGGTCTGGATGAATTCAAAACGCTTGCAACTAAACTTAGCAAATCTGAATTTCAGATGAACACACATGCTATAGGAGATTCTGCAAATTACGTGGTTTTAAAAACCTACGATAGTTTGTTGAAGAATAAATCTAACAAACGTTGGCGCGTGGAGCATGCACAAGTTATGGATGCAGCAGATTACAGTTTTTTCGATGGTGAAAATATAATTCCATCCGTACAGCCAACCCATGCAACAAGCGACATGTATTGGGCCGAAGATCGTTTGGGCAAAGATAGAATAAAACATGCGTATGCTTACAAAAATCTATTGGAAGCGGCTGGAAAAATTGCTTTAGGCACTGATTTCCCGATTGAAAAAGTTAATCCGTTTTTAACTTTTTATGCTGCTGTTGCAAGGCAAGATTTAGAAGAATTTCCTGAAAATGGTTTCAATACTGAAAATGCACTTTCAAGAGAAGAAACTTTACGAGGAATGACCATTTGGGCAGCTTATGCCAATTTTGAAGACAATGAAAAAGGAAGTTTAGAACCTGGTAAATTTGCAGATTTTATTTTTATCGATCAAGATATTATGAATGTAGATATTCATAAAGTCCCTGAAACTAAAGTTTTGCAAACTTTTATTGGTGGAAAAGAAGTTTATTCTGCGGAATAACTTATTTTAAACTTAATTTGGCTAGAAAGCTAAAATGTCCGTCAGTGCAAATTTTTTCACAGTGAAATCCTGCTTCATAAGCTTTCACTTTTAGTAAATCATAATCTATATAAAGCCAATCAAAAACTCGAGATGTTTTTGATTTATAGCTGATGTGGTATTCAATTTCGCCGTAATATTTATTGGGATTTGTAATTTCATCGTCATAGAGATAAATTAAATCTGTAGAGTCCAAAAGTATTTGTCCGTTGAGTTTCAATAAAGATTTCAAATGTTGAAAAAAATGAGGTAGATTTTCAATTTTACCGGCAATGCCAATTCCATTCATCAACATTAAAATGGTATCAAATTTTTCATTTACATCAAAAAAATCCTGTTGTAAAGCTTTTTGAACGCCACGTTTTTTACAAACTTCAATACTTTTTTCAGAAATATCAATTGCAGTTACATCAAATTTTCGTTTTTGAAGTTCTAAACTATGACTTCCCGCACAGCAACCTACATCCAAAATTTTTCCTCTCGCTAAATTGATTGCTTCCTGTTCAATTTCTGGCATTTCATCAAAATTTCGAAATAAATATTCAACAGGGATTTCATCATCATAAAAATCTTCAGCATGAACAATGATGGGAGTCTCATCTTTTGTGTTAAAATAGGCGTCTACTGCTAGACCAAAAATATCGGGATTGTTTTGACTAGAATTCAATGTTTCAATTTTATATTTGTCGTATGGATGATTTTATAAAGCAATTGCCAAAGTTGGCCAAAGATAAACATAAAGTACACAAAAACTTTTTCAAAAAACTGAAAAAGCGTCCACCAAAACATCTTGATCAAATCATGGCCGTGTTGCATGAAGACACTTTCCAAGAGGTAGATTGTTTGAAATGTGCCAATTGTTGCAAAACGACTGGACCTTTGTTTACCAATAAAGATATTGAAAGGATTTCAAAAAATTTCAAGATGAAACCTTCAAAATTTATAGAGACTTATCTTAGAATAGATGAAGACAAAGATTATGTGCTACAAGAAGTTCCATGTCCATTTTTAGGAGCTGACAATTATTGCTCTATTTACAATATTAGACCAAAAGCTTGTGCTGAATTTCCTCATACTGACCGGAAAAAATTTCAACAAATTTCAAATTTGACTTTAAAAAATGTTGAAATCTGTCCAGCAGCTTATAAAATTGTAGAGAAAATGACAGCGCAAATTAAACTTTAGATAGTTGATCGTGATTTTCTTCAACGTATTTTTCCATTACATTGAAAAAGTTCAAAATATCTTTGTCTTCATTATTGCTATTTATGCTTACCAAACGAACAAAAGTTTCACCATTAAACTCTCCATAACCAACCATCAATTCAGCATCTTTGTATAGTGAATTGCATAAATCTTTAGGATCTATATTTTTGTAATTGAAACAAATTGAGATAGAATCTTTATAAGAATACAATTGATAATCAGGGTGATTTTTAATGTAATTTCTAGCAGTTTCTGCCAAAAAGAACTGTTGATCGACCATTTCGCCTAGACCTTTTGTGCCGACAGATTTCCAAAGTGTCCAAAATTTTAGGGCATCATTTCTTCGTCCGCATTGCAAAGAGGTTTTTCCTAAATTGAAATCATCACCATCAGTTTGGTACAAATAGTTGGCATCGCAAGCGAAAGAATGTCTTAAGTCCTGTTTGTTTTTTGTTACAATAATAGAGCAGGAGAGTGGCACATTCAGCATTTTATGCGCATTGAAACAAAATGAATCTGCGTTTTGCACACCTTTGATTAAGGATTTGTAGGTTTCGCTAAACATTACAGAACCACAATATGCACCATCGACATGAAGCCAAATATTGTCATATTTTTCAGTAATTTTATGAATCGCTTCAATATCATCAAACGCACCAAGCACAGTTGTGCCTGCAGTAGCATTGACAAAAAACGGTTTAAAACCTTTTTGAATATCAGTTTCTATTTGTTTATGTAGCGCTTCAGGACTCATACGTCCGTGATTATCGATTTCGATCCGTCTAATTTGATCAATGCCAATCCCACCAAAAGTTGCGTTTTTAGTAATGGAATAATGTGACGCCTCGGAAGTGTAAATAATCATTTTTTCAGACATTCCGTCGTATTTTATTTGTCTATTGTAGGCATCTCTAGCCATCAACATTGCCATAAAATTGCTCATGGAACCACCAGGAGGAAATGTGCCGTCAGCATTTTCGCCAAAATTCAGCATGTCACAAACTTTCTGAATAATGGCTTTTTCAATACCAACTTGAGGACCACCAACTTTATAAGTGTACATGCTGTTATTCAACATAACAGCTAATAATTCACCTAAACTCGCACGTGAATTTCGGCCGCCAAAAAGCTGATTGAAAAATAGTTTGGTAGAAGTTCGTGGTGTACTAAGAACCACGTCTTCTAATAAGCTTTCAAATTTGTTGTCATCAAGTCCATTTTCGTTCAGGTGTAAGTCTAATTTTTCATATAATTTTTCAGGTGAAATAGGTTCAACAACACCTTTTTTAGACTCGTTTTTAATTAATTTTTCAGAAATTTCGTGAAATAACTTGAGGTCTTCTTGCATAAACTTAAGTTGAAATTTATATTTACAATAATAAATATTTTAAAGGAAAATTTTAATAAGCCTAAAATTAAGGTAAAAACATTAATATTTTGGAAACGATCACTTCTTTAAAGAAACTTTTAGAAAAATTACCCCAATGTGAAGGCGATGATTATTTTGAAATTGCCAGAAACATGTCTATCCCAGTTGAAGAGTTGGAACCTTATGCATTTTGGTCAGAAGATACTTATACAAGAAATTGTGTTGCCAGAACCAAAGACTACGAACTTTTATTACTATGTTGGAAAGAAGGTCAGGAAACTCAAATTCACTGTCATAATGGAGAAGAATGTTGGGTGTATTTGGCTAAAGGCAAGCTGAAAGAAAAGCGTTTTGAAACAGAAAATGGTAGAATTAGAAAAACTGCAGATGTCAAAATGACTCGCGATCGATTGTCATATATGAACGATGAAATGGGTTACCATTCGCTACACAATTTGAACGATGGCAAATCGATGAGTTTACATCTATATGTTGGTCCGATAGACGAGTGCTCTGTTTTTGATGAGAATAAGGATAAATTTACTTATAAAGATTTAGAATATTATTCAAAACAAGGTGAATTGCTCACCAATGCCAATTAATAAAAATTAAAATTGTAAATATGAACTGGGAAACTGTAAAAGAATATACTGATATTACCTACAAAAAATCTAATGGTGTTGCTAGAATTGCTTTCAATCGTCCAGAGGTTAGAAATGCATTTAGACCAAAAACTGTTGGTGAATTATTCGAAGCTTTTTTAGACGCACGAGAAGATCCTAATATTGGCGTCGTTTTATTATCTGCCGAAGGACCTTCACCGAAAGATGGTGTGTATTCATTTTGCAGCGGTGGAGATCAAAATGCACGCGGACATCAAGGTTATGTAGATGATGACGGCACACCAAGATTGAATATTTTAGAAGTTCAGCGATTAATTCGCTTTATGCCAAAAGTTGTTATTGCTGTAGTGCCAGGCTGGGCTGTTGGTGGTGGGCACTCACTTCATGTGGTTTGCGATTTAACTTTGGCTAGTGAAGAACATGCTATTTTTAAACAAACCGATGCCGATGTTACCAGTTTCGATGGCGGATATGGTTCCGCATATTTGGCAAAAATGATCGGACAGAAACGAGCTAGAGAAATTTTCTTTTTAGGACGAAATTATTCAGCAAAAGAAGCTTTTGATATGGGAATGGTAAATGCTGCAATTCCACACGACCAATTGGAAACCACTGCTTATGATTGGGCTCAAGAGATTTTAGAAAAATCACCGACTTCTATAAAAATGTTGAAGTTTGCCTTCAATGCTACTGACGATGGTATGGTTGGACAGCAGGTTTTTGCTGGTGAAGCGACACGTTTGGCTTACATGACAGATGAAGCTAAAGAAGGGCGAAATGCTTTTTTAGAAAAAAGAAAGCCAAATTTCAAAAATATCAAATGGATTTCTTAAATTTAGCTGATTATTAACAACTTATAAAACTACAACTATGCCAGTCCTAACCGAAGAAGAATTACAAAAGTACAAAGATGAAGTTGCAACAGCTGAAGCTGAAGCTGAAACTAAAGAATATGAAGTTATAAAACTGACCAATGCTGTTGAAGATGAGCAAAACAGAAAAAAAGGTTTTATGATAGCTTCTATTGTTTTACTAGTTTTATTTATAGCAAGTGTAGTTGTATTTTATGTGGTACAACCAGATTTTCTCGGTCAGGAAGAAGATGGTATTGAATTAGCTGAAGATGAACAAATTATTAAAAATTCAGAAGTAGAAAATTACGAAGCTCAAATAGCTGATCTTCAGCAGCAAGTTGATAATTTGAGACAAAATTCATCATCACATCCTTTGGATACCAATGAATTTTATGCAGTTCAATTAGGTGCTTTCAAAAAATTCAATACTAGGTTAACTTCTGAAAGTTTCAGTATCGTAAAAAATTCTCAATATCGAGATTTCAATCTATACACGCTAGGCGTTTTCAACACAAAAGAAGAAGCTAAACAGCTACTCAATGTTGTTAAAAAAATGAATTTTAAAGACGCATTTGTAGGTTATTATCAAAATGGAGAACGAACATCAATCGTAGAATAAATAAAAATACTTAATGGTTTTTGAAAATATTGAACTGCCAATTACAGATTTGCCCGATTTTAAAACAGTAAATCTTAATGGTGTTGAAAAATCTTATAAAAAAATTATTTGGATCAACACAGCTCTGATTTTTTTACTATTATTTGCTGCACCAATCGTTTTTTTGATTTTAGATTTTCTTCCGATTTGGATTCCAATAACAGTCTTAACCATCGTTTCAGTTATTTTCACTTTTCAGGCAATTGAAATTGAAAAAGGATTTCCAAGAAAAAAATTTGGGATAAGACAACATGATATAATTTATCAGAACGGCTATTTTTACTTTAAAGAGATTGTAGTTCCTTTTAATAGAATTCAGCATGTCGAAGTCAAACAAGGTCCGCTATCAAGAATATTCAAACTTTATGCATTAAAACTTTATACTGCTGGCGCATCTTCGGGAGATTTGGTTATTAACGGACTAAGTAAAGATAATGCTCAAAAACTTAAATCTAAAGTTTTAGCTAAAACTTCTGATATTGATGAGTGATTTTGATTTTTCAGTTCCAAGGAGGCAATCATTCAATGGCGTATTTCTGATTTTTTTAGCAGATCTTGTTAAACGCATTCGTCAAAATATTTACTTGTTGGCTGTGCCGTTTTTTAAGCAGAACTTAATGCAAGATTATGGACTTTATATCTATCTTGGCTTAGCTTTGCTTTTGGTTATTCAATTTGTTTATTCCTATTTATCTTATTTAAAATTCCAATTTTCTATACAAGAAGACGCTTTTCATTTGGATCACGGTGTTATCAAACTCAGTCATGTAGAAATTCCTTTTGAAAGAATTCAGAATATCAATTTACAGCAAAATATACTTCAACAAGTTTTTAATGTAGTCGGTTTTGAAATAGAAACGGCAGGAGAAGGTACAGCTGAAATCAAAATCAAAGCTTTGGAAAACAATTTCGCAAAAGCTTTGAAGAATAAATTGATAGAAGAAAAGAAACGTGCAAAAAATGAAGATGTAAATGAAAGTCAGGACTCTGAAACTAAAGCTACTACTTCGGATGAAGTTTCAGAACACGCTGAAAGTGAAGAAAAATCTTTATTATTTCAATTGAGTTTCAGTCGTTTGTTAAAAGTTGGTGTGAGCTCCAATTTCTTAAAAGGACTTGGGTTATTGTTCGCATTTTTTGCTTATGTGTACAATTTTATCATGGACTTTTTGTCCAATATATATGACATTGATTTCGATGAAGATTTCAAAAATAGAATTCCTGAAACTCTAAGTTTTGTAGTCATTATGATTTTTGGCTTGTTCATTTTAGGATTTTTAATTACTATTTTAATGACTATTTTGAAATATTTCAATTTGAAAATAGTCAAAAATCAACAAAATTATGAAGTAGACTATGGCTTGTTCAAACGGGTCAATAAAGTCATCAAAAAGAGTAAAACACAGATTTTTGAAATTGAAACCAATCCGTTGAAAAAGTTTTTCAAAATAAATAATATTTATGTAAGTCAAGCAGCTTCAAACCAGGTGACAGAAAAACAAAAGATTGGCTTAGTGGGTGTGTCTACAGACAATATCAATACGCTTTTCAATTCTATTTATGATTTAAAATTGCCCGAACAGAAATTTGACAGACTTCAATCTCAACCGCGTCTAATTTTTCGCTATTTGTATCGAAATTTGATTTTATTAGCTGTTTTGGGCGGACTCGCTTATATTTTTTATTTCAATTGGCTGAGCGTTTCAACTATAGTATTTATTGCTATAGTTTTGGCTTACGTAATTCAGCTTAAAGTTAAAAAAAGTTACATCGGTTTTAACCAAGACCTCATTTGTGTTGGTGGCGGTTCGATACATACCAATACTAAATTCATTGAAATTCATAAACTACAATCTGTTCATCTGAAGCGGAATATTTTTCAACAAAATAACAATCATGCAGATTTAGTTTTAGAAACAGCTTCAGGAACTGTTACAATTGAATATTTAAAAGTTAAAAGTGCTAATGATATTTTCAATTATTTGATTTATAAAATTGAATCCACGGATAAAGATTGGATTTAATAAATTTTCATTCAAATTTCATAGATTGAATTTCTGTTCATTTTCATAAATAAATCTGTTTTGAAAATTTTGTAGAGAGAATTTCTCAATTTTTTCAATTATTTGTTGAGTTTCATTAACTTTAAAGCCAAGCATAATCAAATCCAAAAAAATTAAACTAAATGAATATCAAAAAAGTCTTAGTAGCCAATCGTGGAGAAATAGCCATTCGAATATTTAGAGCTTGTACTGAAATCGGGATAAGAACAGTCGGAATTTACACTTATGAAGACAGATATTCATTGCATAGATACAAAGCAGACGAATCTTACCAAGTCGGTGACGATAAAGATCCACTCAAACCTTATTTAGATATTGACGAAATTATCCGAGTAGCCAAAGCTAATGGTGTAGATGCAATTCATCCAGGCTACGGTTTTTTATCTGAAAATGCAAAATTTGCAAAAGCTTGCGCTGAAAACGATATTATTTTTGTAGGTCCAAATGTTGAAGTTTTAAAATCTTTGGGCGATAAAATTACAGCAAAAAAAGTCGCTATAGAAAGCGATGTCCCGGTTATAGAAAGTAATAAAAAGGATTTGATAAACCTTGAAATAGCTACAGAAGAAGCTAAAAGAATAGGATTTCCTTTGATGCTGAAAGCTGCTTCAGGTGGTGGTGGCCGTGGAATGCGTGTCCTAAGAAGTATGGACGAATTGAAAAATGCTTATAGTGAATCTAGACGAGAAGCTAAAAATGCATTTGGTGATGAAACAGTTTTTTTAGAGAAGTTTGTTGAAAATCCAAAACATATAGAAATCCAAATTGTTGCTGATAATCACGGCAATACGCTTCATCTTTTTGAACGTGATTGTTCTGTTCAAAGGCGTTATCAAAAAGTTATTGAATTTGCACCTTCTAAAGATTTAGATGAAAATATTAAAAACAAACTATACGATTATGCTGTAAAAATTTGTAAAGCGGTAAATTATAATAATATAGGGACTGTAGAATTTCTTGTGGATGACGATGGTAGCATTTATTTTATAGAAGTCAATCCACGAGTTCAGGTTGAACACACAGTTACCGAAGTTGTAACAGGTGTAGACTTAATAAAAACTCAACTTTATATTGCAGATAATTATAAGCTTTCTGATGAAGAAATAAATTTACCTAATCAAGAATCGGTAAACGTCAATGGATATGCTGTTCAATGTAGAATTACAACGGAAGATCCAAAAAATGATTTCAAACCAGATTATGGTATCATTTCAACCTATCGAAGTGCTTCAGGTTTTGGTATTCGTTTAGATGCCGGTAGCGTGTATCAAGGGGTGAAAATTTCGCCGTTTTTTGATTCAATGTTAGTAAAGGTTTCTGCTAGCAGCCGAACTTTAGATGATGCTTGTAAAAAAATGAGACGCGCTTTAGCAGAATTTCGCGTAAGAGGCGTGAAAACAAATATGGCGTTTTTAGATAATATTCTCAAAGATTCTACATTTAGAGAAGGAAAAGTTACAGTTAACTATATTAAAAACACGCCTGAACTTTTCAATATCAAGGAACCAAGAAATCGTGCAACTAAAATGGTTAATTTTCTTGGAGATATTACAGTCAATGGTAATCCTGATGTCAAAAATACGATAGACAATCCTAAGTTTTTAAAACCTGAGATTCCAAAATGTTCGGCTTCAACGCCATATGAAAAAGGAACTAAAGATATTTTAACAGAATTAGGACCAGAGGAATTTTCTAAATGGCTTTCTAAAGAACAAAAAATTCATTTTACAGATACAACGATGCGAGATGCGCATCAGAGTTTGTTAGCAACAAGAATGCGTACATACGATATGCAGAAAGTTGCTGCCAATTTTGCCAAATGCCATCCAGAAGTATTTAGTATGGAAGTTTGGGGCGGAGCAACTTTCGATGTTTGCATGCGTTTTTTGAAAGAAAACCCATGGGAACGCCTCAGAATGTTTAGAAAATCCATGCCAAACATATTATTGCAAATGTTGTTAAGAGGTTCAAATGGAGTTGGATACACAGCTTATCCAGACAATTTAATTGAAAGATTTGTAACTGAAGCTTGGAATAATGGAGTCGATATTTTTAGAATTTTCGATTCTCAAAACTGGATGAAATCCATCGTACCATGTATTGAACACGTTCGAAATAACACAAAAGGTCTAGCAGAGGCTGCAATGTGTTATACTGGAGATATTCTCGATCCTAAACGCGAAAAATATACTTTGAAATATTACATACAACTTGCTAAAGATTTGGAAAATGCAGGTGCACACATATTAGCTATCAAAGACATGGCAGGCCTTTTGAAACCTAAAGCTGCAACAGAATTGATTTCAGCTTTAAAATCTGAAGTTAAAATTCCGATTCATTTACACACACACGATACATCTTCCATGCAAGCTTCAACATATATGAATGCTATTGAAGCTGGTGTAGATGTTGTTGATGTTGCTCTTGGCGGTTTGTCTGGGTTAACTTCACAGCCAAATTTCAATGCTTTAGTTGAAGTTTTAAAACATCACCCAAGAGAAAATAAATTGAATACAGAACAGCTAAATGAATACTCGATCTATTGGGAACAAGTCAGAACATATTATTATCCATTTGAATCTGGTCTAAAATCTGGAACTGGTGAAGTTTACAAGCACGAAATTCCAGGCGGACAATATTCAAATTTGAAACCTCAAGCAGAATCTTTAGGGCTTGCCGACCGTTTTCACGAAATTACAGATATGTATGCCAAAGTCAACCAATTATTTGGCGATATTATAAAAGTCACACCAAGTTCGAAGGTTGTGGGCGATATGGCACAATATTTAGTTAGTAATAATTTGACAATCGAGGAGGTTTTAGAAAATGGTGAAAATTTATCTTTTCCTCAATCAGTTGTCAGCTTTTTCAAAGGCGACTTGGGTCAACCAGTTGGTGGATTTCCAGAGAAAATACAGAAGATTATTCTCAAAGGCGAAACACCTTATACAGATCGACCAAATGCCCATTTAGAACCTGTTGATTTCGAAAAAGAGTTTAAAGAATTTGAGGCATTATTTGCTGATGGAATGGATCGTACTTTAGACATCACAGATTTTCTGTCTTATAAGCTATATCCAAAAGTGTTTACAGAAGCTTACAATCATCATACTAAATACGGAAATGTCTTTAATATTCCGACGAAAAATTTCTTTTATGGCATGAAACCTGGTGAAGAAATTGTTGTAGAATTAGATCGAGGTAAGACACTTTTGATCACTATGGTTTCTGTTGGTAAAGTAGATGACGATGGAATGACTACTGTGTTTTTCAAAGTCAATGGGCAAACTCGTAATATCGAAGTAAGAGATGAAAGTATAGAAGTAGAAAAGGTAGTTCATCAAAAAGTCGAAAAGTCAGACGAGAAGCAAATCGGTGCGCCTTTACAAGGATCTTTAAGTGAGATCTTAGTTAAGAAAGGACAAAAAGTTGAAAAAAATCAACCATTGTTTATTATTGAAGCTATGAAAATGGAAACTACGGTTACCGCTAATGCTGAAGGTGAAGTAGCTCAAGTTTTACTGCAACCCGGCGTTATGGTTTATGCAGATGATTTGGTCATTCGGCTGAAATAAGTTTACATTTTAAACTTGATAACAATAACCGTTTGGATTTTTCCTGCGGTTATTTGTTTTAAAAGCATGAAAACCTTTTAAAATCTGAATAATAATTGATTATTAACCGGGTTTTAACACAAAAGAAGATGTAAAAACCTTAATTTTGAGTGAATCTTAAAAAAAATTACAAAAATGTCAAACAACACTGGAAACACTATTTTAGCACTACTTACTGGAACCGCCGTAGGCGTTGGATTAGGATTGCTTTACGCTCCACAAAGCGGAGAAAAGACCAGAAAACAACTCAAAGATGAAGCAGATCATTTGAAAGATAATTTGAGTAAGAAATATGATGAGACATCTTCAAGTTTATCTGATTATGCAAAATCAGCGAGAAAAAATATTGAAGAAAGATTAGAAAAAACTTTTTCTAATGCATCAAGTAAAGCTGATGATATGTTGACTAGTCTTGAATCTGAATTAAGTGAATTGAAAAAGAAAAATTCTGAATTACAAAAAGAATTGAAAAGTTCTAAAAAATAATCAATTTTCTTAATCTACTTTATGAAAAATAATTTAGGTCAACATTTTGAAAATCTATCTGAAGATACTAAGAATTACATTAAAAGTTCAATAGATTATTACAAGTTAGATTTGTTCAAAAAATCTGCTCTAACACTAGCTACAGTTGGTAGTTTAGTCATTAAAGCATTTGTTTTACTTTTAATATTTATCTTTTTATCGATTGGATTAGCTTTTCTTATTGGAAATGAAATTCAAAGCATAGCGAATGGATTTTTTATTGTAGGAGGCTTTTACGTTCTTCTTTTTATAATAGCTTTATTATCAGGAAAGAAATTAGTTGAAAAACCTGTTTTTGTAGTACTCAATAAAATTTTGAATACTAACAAAGAAATTTTAGATGATAAAGATAAGGATAATCAAGATGTTTAAATTATAATTATGAAACAGTATAATTCATTTAAAGAAATTGATAAAGATTTAAAACTTCTTAAATTAGAAGCAGATATTAATCAACAAAAAGCCAATATAGATTTAGTCTATATCAAGCGAGCACTAAGTTTTTCAAATATTGTTGCAGAACTTATTGCTTACTTTGGAACAAAAGCACTTTACAAACGCATAGGTTTTCAAATATTAAGAAAAATTGGTTTATAAACCTTATGTTTCTTTATTTAAAAAATCCGATTCATAAACTGAATCGGATTTTTTTATGACTGGTATTTGTATTCTGTCTTTTATTATTCAGTTTTGAAATTTTCTAAACCAGTTTTTAACCAATTCAGATATGCTTTTGAAGATGGCTCGTAGGCGATGGTTTCATTCAACAATTTTAAATCAGGTGAAAGTAGTACATAATAAGGTTGTGAATTATTTTTAAAATTCAAAGTTTGAAATGTTGCCCATTTGTCTCCAATCGTTCTGATTTTTTTCACTGAACCATTTGGTCTTTGAAAGTTGAATCTTTCATCTTCGCTCAGCTTTTCCTTGTCATCTACATAGAGAGAAATTAAGATATAATCATTTTTAATCACGTCAAAAACTTCAGGAACGCTCCAGACTTGCTCTTCCATTTTTCTACAATTTACACAAGCCCAACCAGTGAAATCTAGTAGAATTGGTTTGTTTGCTGCTTTTGCAGCCTCAACACCTTCTTCAAAATTTTTATAAGCTTTTAGTCCTAGCGGTCCTTCAGTCTCTTTTTCATATAAACTGTAGAATAGAGGTGGAGGGAAGCCACTTAGTAATTTTAAATTTGCATAGGATGTGTTTGAAAGTCCAGGAATGAGGTATACAACAAATGCTAATGTGATAACGCCAAAAAACATGCGACCTCGACTTATTTTTTGATTAGGACTATCGTGTGGAAATTTAATTTTTCCAAATAAATATAGAAGCATTGCAATACCAATAATAATCCAGATTCCTATAAATATTTCGCGCTTCAAAATTCCCCAATGTTCAACTAAATCTGCATTGGAAAGGAATTTGAATGCTAAACCCAACTCTAAAAAACCGAGCACAACTTTTACAGTATTTAGCCAACCACCGCTTTTTGGTAAAGAGTTTAGCCAATTCGGAAATAAAGCAAAAAGTGCAAATGGCAAAGCTAATGCAAGACCAAAGCCACCCATTCCGAAAGTCAGCATTGTCGCACCGCCATCTGCGGTCAAAGAGCCGCCAAGTAAAGAACCTAAGATTGGCCCTGTACAAGAAAAAGACACTAGCGCTAGGGTTAATGCCATAAAGAAAATACCTATAAAACCACCAACACTTGTGGCTTTTTGATCCAAGCGATTGCTCCATGAACTCGGTAAAGTGATTTCATAATATCCAAAAAATGAAAATGCAAATAGCATAAAAATCACAAAAAATACAATATTCAAAATAGGGTTGGTAGAAATATTGTTTAGGATTTCAGGGTTTACAGAATCTAGTAAATGAAATGGAACGCTGAGTAATAAATAAATCACAAAAATGAAAAAACCATACAGAATAGCATTTATAAGACCAATTCTTTTGGTTCTGGCACCTTTCGTGAAAAATGAAACGGTTAAAGGAATCATTGGAAATACGCATGGAGTTAATAATGCGATTAGGCCTCCCACGAAACCTAGCAAGAAAATCGTGAAATTAGAATCTTTTTCTTCTTCAGATTCTACATTGAAATTATCCTGACCCTTCAAATCGATTTTCAGAGCTTTGGTTTTAATTTCATCTTTAGAATCGATTTCAATTTTTTTGGTCGCTGTGGTTTTTAACTTTCCATTTTCAACTACAAAATTGAAACGTTTTTGATCTAATGGTAGACATTTTTCGTCATCGCAAATCATAAATGAAATTTCTAAGTCTAGATTTCCATTTTGTTTTTTTACTTTGAATTTTTGCTCAAATTTGGCAACATTCAAAAAATAAGTCAAAGTAGATTGGAAGATTTCATCAAACTTAGTAATACCTTTTGGTTCAGAAGTTTTGCCAATTTTTTCTAATACAGTTTCATCATATTTAAAATCGAAATAGGTGGGAATCGGTCCATTTTCATCTAAAGCTAATTCTTTTTGTGAAGGTAGATGCCAACCTTCGTCCATATCTGCTATGATAATAACCGAAAATATACTATCGTTTTGTTGCTCGACTTTGGCTTCCCAACTTACGGGGCTCATATTTTGGTTTTCACCTTGATTTTGAAAATCAAATTGTGCGGAGCTTGAGAAAAAACTCAGTAAAATACAAAGTAAAACAAATAACTTTTTCATTTCTTGTAGGTGATTTTTAATATATTTTTAGTTTGAGGCTCTACTTTATAACGTTCATCAATTCGATGATTGACCACCCAAATGATGTTTTGTTTGTCGTCGCAAAATAGCAATTGGTTTTGTTTATCCATAAGATTTACTTCTTCATCTTTCAAAAAATCACTCAATTTCTTTCTGCCGTGCATTCCTAACGGATAAAATGAATCGCCATTTTGTAATTGTCTTAATCTTAATGGAAAATTAAGTTTTTCGGCATCTAAATAAGCGATGTTTTTTGAAATTTCAGAAATATTTTTAGTGAATTCAAAATTAAATTCACCTAAACTTGTATTTAGATATTCTTGACCTTTATTTACTTCAAAGTCAATTTTATCAGTTGTTTCTAAAGCGATTAAGGTTAAGTAGCCTCTGTCTTTCAGTAAAATATGCGTCTTCGAATATACTTTTTTGCTGGTTTCAGCTTCGATTAAGTTATAAATATCATCCCAGGCTGTAAAACCAAAGCTATTTAATAATTGATATAATATTGCTTCTTGGTTTTGGTAAGATTTCAGTTTTTGAATATCGATAAAATACCGATTATTCTCATTTGTCACTAAAGTTTTAAATAATATTTCTGTGTAATCTTCCAATAAATCTTCAGACTGTTGAAGTTTTTGTTGGGTTTTTTCAAAGTTTTTTAAAAATTGCGGATGCAGTTTTTTCAATTCTGAAACAACTTGGTGTCTGATTTTATTTCTTAAGTATTTCTTTGAGGCATTGCTTTGGTCTTCTCTCCAAGCGATATTTTGTGTACTGGCAAAGTCTAATATTTCAATTTTAGAAAATATCAAAAAAGGTCTTCGTATATAGTCATTTTTCTTAGGAATGCCACTTAAACCTTTCAATCCAGTGCTTCGACTCAAATTGATTATGAAAGTTTCCAGTTGATCATCAAGATGATGGGCAGTTAAAATAAATCGATAATTCTCTTTTTCTATTAAATTTTCAAACCAATTATAGCGTAAATTCCTTGCTGCTAGTTGAATTGATACTTTTTGATTATTAGCAAATTCTTCTGTTTGAAATCTCTTCAAAAAAAATGGACATCCGAAAGTTTTGGCCAAATTTTCTACGAATTTTTCATCTTTTGTACTTTCACTTTCTCTCAATTGAAAATTGCAATGTGCTAAAGCAAAATCAAGATTTAAAGTATGACATATTGTTGCTAAAACAACACTATCGACACCGCCGCTAATTGCAATAATAAAGGGGTTTTCCTTTAATTCTGGAAAATTTGAATCAATATGGTTTTGAAAATCTTTCAGCATAAAATATGAAATAACAATAATACTGTTTTTATATTATTTTTCGGTAATATAAGATGCATTTACAGCAGATTGCAAAGCTTTTCCTTTTATCTGGCACTCCTCAAACTCATTTTTTGGTTTCGATTTTGAAGTGATGGCTCCGCCAACCATATAAGACAAATATTTTTTCTTCGTATTGTAAAGCAAACTTCTTATAACCACATTGAAATCGAAATCTCCTGTCGGTGCAATGTAACCTATTGCGCCGCTGTACAATCCGCGTTTTGTCGATTCATATTTTTCTGCAATTTTCATTGCAGAAACTTTTGGCGCCCCAGTCATACTTCCCATTGGAAATAATGAAGCGAGAATATCTGAGACAGAATATTCTTTTTTTACTGAAGAAGTTACTGTTGAAATCATTTGGTGAACTTGTTCAAAACTATAAATTTCACATAATTCTTCAACAGACACGCTTGCTTTTTCGGCAGTTTTGGACAGGTCATTTCTTACCAAATCCACAATCATGACATTTTCTGAAATTTCTTTGGAATCTTTAGCCAAGTTAGTTTTCAATTCTAAATCTTCAATGTTGTTCTGGCTTCTTTTAGCAGTACCTTTTATTGGTTGTGATATTAGTTTTTGTCCAATTTTTTTCACAAATCGTTCTGGACTAGCCGATGCAACTTCAAAATTTTCTAACCTTAAAAATGTTGAAAAAGGTGCTTTTGAGATTTCGCTCAGATTTTCATAAGTTGAAAGTAAATTAATGCTAGCATTTTTGGCAAAGAATTCTTGGCAGAAATTAACTTCATAAATGTCACCACGCTGAATGTGATTCAATATCGCTTGAACACGAGACAAATATTCTTCTTCTTCCCAGCGGGGTTTCATTTGAATATGATTTGAGCTACTATTGATCTTCGTTTCAGTATTTAAAATAATTTCTAAATCAGATTTTATTTCATTGTCAACCAGTTTTAAGTACTGAATTTCCAGTAAATCACCTTTCAATAAAAACAATTTTTGTGGCTGAAAAAAATACAACTCAGGGAATTCTAATTCATCTAGATTTTCAGATTTCAGATTTTCTAAATTATTTTTCAAGTCATAACTCAGATATCCAAACAACCAGTCGTTTGTAGTTTTTTGATATTCATCAAGTTTTTGAAAAGCTTCAAAATAATCAGTTTTTATAGCTGTGAAAGCCTCAACGGCCAAAACTGCATCATAGGTGCTGTATTTAGTATTTGCAGATGAATCATGACTATCTAAAAAAACAACTTCTGAATGTTTGTTTCCCCAGTGTAAAAGTTGTTTTTTAAAGTGAGTTGGATTTTCAATTTTTTGTTGCCAAATGCTTCTCAATCTTCAAGTATATTTTGTAGAAAATTGGATACAACATCTCTCAACCCAAGTTCCAAATCTTCACTATTTATTTTATTGTTTTCTACATCAAAATTTTCATGAAAAAGTGGAAAACTAAAGCTTTCAACAATTTTGCCTCCAAATTTTTCAAAATTCGATTTTGTATATTCCAATGAAGATTTTGCGCCGCCTTTACCTGGAGAAGCACTCATCAAAAATATGTTTTTACCTTCCAGATATTTGCTGTTATTTCTTGATAACCAATCTGTAATGTTTTTGAAAAATGCTGACATGGCGCCATTGTGCTCGTTGACAGAAACAACCAAAGCATCGTATTTTTGAATTTGCTCAGACAATATTCTAATATCTATTGGAATGCCTTTGTTTTCTTCTTCATCTTCAGAATAGATTGGTAATTCCAAAGTGTTCAGATTGGAGTAATCTACATCTACATCTACATCAATAAGTAATTCTATTGTATATTTTAGGAGCTTTTCATTAATGGATTTTGAAGAATTTGATCCTGTAAAAGCTAAAATTTTAGTCATTTCTTTATTTTTTTGAAATGTAAAAATAAAGAAAAAACCCACTGTTTTATCAAAAATAGTGGGTTTTTTAGGTTAGAATTTAGCCATTTATTCTAAATAAACCATGCATTGCTTCAGAGATGGATTTTTAGAAGTAAGTGCTATTATAAACTTTTTCAACTCTTCAATTTCATAAGGCAACAAACGTTGCAATGCTTTTTCTAATTCTCTGCAGAAGAGTTTTGGGTCAAAGCTAACTTTTTTGAGCACCTCTTTAGTGTACTCGAACATTGCTCTAGACATATTTTTAGGTATTGGTTAAGTAATGTTATATCATGTAAATTTTTATGTGAATATAATGAAATTAAAAGAAAAAAAATGAGTTTTTAAAAGATTTTTTGAGTAAAAATTATCAAATTCATATTTATAACTAATACTGCAATGCTTATTTTTTACATTTTACAGTCCATAAAAATTTGAATTCTGAAACAGTAATTCCGTCTTCATTTTTTGCTATCGAAGTCAACCAAAATCTTTGACCTTGTTTGGTAGAAATGGCTTTTTCTATCTGTTCCTTAACTAGTTTCACATCTTGACAACTGAAAGTAATTTTACCAGTAGCTTTCTTATGAAATTCAGATTTTTGTTCAGCAACAAGCATTGAAATTTTAGTATTAGAATTTTGAATTTCACGCATAACAATGGCTCCAGTACTGAGTTCAGCAGCCATAGCTTGTACTGCAAAATACATACTTTTGAATGGATTTTGGTTAATCCAACGATGCTTGACTCGAGTTTGGCAAATCTGATTATCAATTTTTGTCAATCTGACACCACAAAACCACGCTGATGGCAATTTTGTGAGGAGAAATAAATTGATGTTTCTAGCTGTTAATTTCATTAATTTGGAATTGAAACTTTCAGCAATTTAGATAAAAGCTAATGAATCTCAATTCAAAATTAGAAGAATTTACATTTCAATAATAGTTTCGGAAAGCGGTCGTCTTACCTTTTTGAAATCTGCAAAAGCATCGTCTTTAGCTCGAAAGCCAACAGGTAAAACCAAACTTGATGAAATATTTTTATCACCTAAATTCAAAATTTTATCATAAGCCTTATTATCAAAACCTTCCATTGGACAGGCATCAATTTTTTCTGAAGCACAAACTGTCAAAAGATTGCCGAGTGCCAGGTAAGCTTGATTAACAGCCCAAGTTTTGATTTCAGTTTTAGACTTATCATTAAAATTCTTAATCAAAAATTCACGAAATGGCTTTATGATTTCATCGGTTGTTTCCCTGATTTCTTTTTGCAATTCAAAATTATTATTAATGAATTTTGAATCAACCATATTTTCAGTGCAAATCACTAAGAGGTGAGATGCAGTTTTTACTTGAATTTGCTTAAAACTATGTTCAAAAAGTTTGTTTTTCAATTCTTGATTGCTAATAATAATCAACCTTAAGGGCTGTAAACCATAGGATGTAGGTGTAAGGTTAAATGCTTTCTTTAATATTTCAATTTGTTCTGAATTGACTTTTTTTTCAGCATCAAATTTTTTTGTCGCATATCGCCATTGCAGAGCATTTATATTATCCATGATTTGTTTTTGAGCAAATATAGATTTTTCAATTCAAGTTTGTTTAATTATGATTATAATTAACTCAACTTTTGTTAAATGTAGTTATTTTTTATTCTGAAACGATATTTTCAATGGCTTTAGCTAATTTGAAATCTTTTTCAGTAACACCGTCAGCATCATGCGTAGATAGCGAAATTTCTAAGGTGTTATAAACATTGAACCAATTTGGATGATGTTGTTGTGCTTCTGCTTCAAATGCAATTCTAGTCATTGCGGAAAATGCATCTTTAAAATTGTCAAATTCTAAGGAGGTTTGGATTGAATTCTCACTGAATTCCCAGCCTTCAAGATTTTTTAATTTGCTTTCAATTTCTGTTTTTGATAATTTATCCATGATATTTTTATTTTCAATATAGGAATAATTATAGACTAGAGATAAGATTTAAGCCTTTTTAAATGAATTTTCACATTTAGACTTTTATAGAATCTTGTATAACATCTTCTACTGTGAATTGTAGATTTTTGGGTAATAAATTGTCTTTTGGTAAAACTGCGATGTAGCGATCGTCATTGGAATCATAAACGTTTTTCAAAATTGGATTTTCGAGTTTTAATCCATCTAAAATGTCTTCTATGAGTTCTTTGTGGTGTATTAAATTTTGACTTCCTAAATGAAATACGCCTTTCAATTCACGATTTATAATATAATGCAATTGCTGACTAAATTTGTCATGAGTTGTAGCATTGATGACTACATTGGGAAAAACTTCAATTGGTTCTCTCAGCTCATGTTGAAGCTTCAGCGCTCTTATTCGAGGTGATTTATGTCCGTAAATCATCGGTAAACGAACAATATTATAAAGTTCGTTTGGTAATCTTAACAATGCATTTTCAATTTTAATTTTGAACCTTCCGTAAATACTTTGCGACAAAGTTTTGTCATATTCGTAAGACGGATAATTTGTAAATGTATCGAAAACATTAGCAGAAGATAGAAAAATCAATTTTCTTTGACGCTCTATTATGTAGGCAATGATTTCAAAATGGGTGTGAATTTGTGCCTCAAAATTTCCACGAAGAGCAGAAATAATAATATCTGGCTGCAGTTCTTCCAAAAGAATACTGACAGTTTCAGTTTCTAAATCCCATTGAAACAAACGTTTATTTTTGTCGTTTTGCAAATTATCGGTTCGATATGTGCCATAAACATCGAAATAGGGAGACAATTCCTTATAAAGCGAATGTCCTAAGAATCCACTTGCTCCTAAAATGAGTATTTTTTTTGTGTTTTTGATATTTTTTTAAAACTAATGAAGCCATTTCAATAAAAAGAAATGGCTTCAATTTGACATATATTTTTTATTAAGCTTTGTAAAACGGTGTTTTTACGATTGTAGCAGACACTGTCTTTTTTCTAATTTGAATTAAAATTTCAGTGCCAATTTTACTAAATTCAGTTTTCACATAACCCATGCCGATAGCTTTTTTCAAAGTTGGTGACATAGTTCCTGAAGTTACGTGTCCAATTTTGTTCTCTTCAGCATCCAAAATATCATAACCTTGTCTTGGAATACCTTTTCCGTTAATTTCAAAAGCGATGAGTTTGCGCTGAACGCCTTCTTCTTTTTGTTTTTTTAAATTTTCTGAATTTATAAAATCTTTTGTGAATTTTGTAATCCATCCTAATTTGGCTTCAATTGGCGAAGTTGTTTCGTCGATATCGTTGCCATAAAGACACATTCCCATTTCTAATCTCAGTGTGTCTCTAGCTGCCAAACCAATCGGTTGAATACCAAATTCTTCACCAGCTTCCAAAACATTTTCCCAAATTTGCTTTGCATCTTTATTTTTGAAATAAATCTCGAATCCACCGCTTCCGGTGTAGCCTGTTGCAGAAATAATAACATCTTGCGCGCCGGCAAATTCACCAACTTCAAAATGATAAAATTTTATAGCGCTTAGGTCTTTAGGTGAAATTTTCTGCATCGCTTCTAAAGCTTTTGGCCCCTGGATTGCTAACAGAGAATATTCATCTGAAGCGTCGGTAAGTTTGGCGTCAAAATTATTGTGACTGTTGATCCAATCCCAATCTTTTTGAATATTTGAAGCATTGACGACCATCATGAATTTTTCAGCATGAAATCTGTAAATAATCAAATCGTCAACGATGCCGTTTTTTTCGTTGGGCATGCAAGTATATTGTGCTTGTCCATCAACAAGTTTTGAAGCATCGTTGGTCGTAATTTTCTGGATTAGATCCAGAGCTTCTTTGCCTTCTACAAAAAATTCGCCCATATGAGATACATCAAAAACTCCAAGTTTTTCTCTTACATTCTGATGTTCTTCGTTGACTCCAGCATAAGAAACTGGCATTTCGTAACCTGCAAATGGAACTATTTTTGCGCCGAGCGCTTTATGTACTTCAGTTAAAGCCGTTGTTTTCATTATATTTTTTTCGAAAATTGATGTTTGCAAATTTAAACTTTTGCTATTGAAAAGGCTTTTGATTCAACTAAACTTTTCAAAACTTATTGAAATTCTGCTTTAGAAATTTTGTTCTAAAAATTTATTTCAAGTTTTAGTAATTATAAAATGTGGGGCAGTTCTATCATTTTTTTAAAGTAAAATGAAAAGTTTTCGTGCAATTTAAAGAATGATTATTTTTCAGAATTTATTTTCAAAGCATTATCGACTTTGTTTTTGAATTCCAGTGGCTCATCAATATGTAGTTTAAGGATTTTGAATTTCTTTTTCATTCCATACAGACCTAGTAATTTACTTTCTTTATTCAAATGGATGATTATATTATGACTTTCTAATTCGCCTAAAGGTGAGATCGTTTTGGTAAACTCATTTTTTTCTAATTCTTTACTTGAAATTTCAATTTTTTTTATGTTATCAAAAGAAATTTCGGTTTCATTCAAAATTCCGTACTTTAGGTTCAAACCGTTTTTGTTTATAGAAATCGGTCTTTTTGAAAGTGATTTTGCAAATCCCAGAATTTGAATTGCTGTATAAATACTGAGTATTGTTAATATCCAAGCAGCAATCGAACTCCATTGCAAAATCAAAAAATGTAGAGCCATTGTTTCAATAGCTATTAAAAAAATAAATGCACCAAATAGGGCAGGAGAACCACTTTTCTTGTGATAAGTAAATTCGTTATCCTGAAGCTTAGGTTTTTTCCAATTTATAAATCCATAATAGATTACAGCAATTTCTGTAGCAAACAGAAGTGCAACATTTCTTGGAAGAATCTCATGACAAACTTCTTTTAGAGTATCGAAAAAGTCGGGTGATGTATGTTGAAGGCTTTTGTATTTCTTTACCGCTGAACGAATTTTTAATGAAACAAAAGTCAATAATGAGATTTCTATTACTGGTAATGCCCAGGTTTTGAAAATCCTCAGATAAGTCTGGTTTTCTTGTGGTAAAAAATAAGTACCAATCAAAAGTCCACCTAACATTAGTGGAATTACTGTTGTTTTAGGTATTTTAGTTTTTTGGATCAGGAGAAAATAAACGATAGGAACAGAAATTAACAAGTCGATAGAAATCGCTAAATCCATTATTGGATTTTCAATATAATAAGGAGATTTCATCAAAAAGACTAGCGTTCCTAAAAGACTTAAAGGAATTCCGAAAATTATGAGGTTTCTACTGAAGTTTAATGAATTGTTCATTTTTCCTGCGGTTTTGTAAACATCTTAGTTACGGGAAAATTAGCAATTATTTTTTCATTTTAATGATTTCACTTGCATAAAAGCCGAAATATGATTTCATCAGCGACTCCGCAATGAGCGTTACGCCTTGTTGTACAAGGTTTTTTTTTGTCAGTCAGAATCTTTAATAATTTTTTTGGGTTTTGTCGATTGTCCCAGAATGCTGTAATTATAATTTCCTGCTCGGATACTTTATAAAAAATACTATAATTTCTAAGTGATGCTACTCGAGTACCTTTAAAATCTGTTTTTTTATAAATTAATGGTGTTTCAGAAATTTGTTTAGTTCGTTCCGATACAGTTTTAATAAGTTTCTTTGAGTAAGTTGCAGATTTATTTCGCTTGACCCAATATTCTAGTATTCCAACATACTGAATATCGGCAGTACGGGTCCACCTTATATTCCGTTTAGCCATTCAAGATTTCGTTTGTCCATTGCCTCTTGTGAAATCAATCGTCCATTTTTGATATCAGCTTCACTCATTTCCAACATTATTTTCTGTTCTTTAGTCAAATCGACTATTTCAGAATCAGAAGAACTTGAGGCAATTAATTTGTCAAGAGCTAATAAAAAATCTTTGTTTTTAATAGATAAAATTTTATCTATTAATCCGTTTCGTATATTATCTACTGTTGCCATTTATTTCTAATTTTATTGTAAATATCAAAAAAAAATAGTTGTTTTTTCTAATGTTGCTCAACTTTTCCACCATCAACATACATTCTTTGGTAAGTTGGATTTTGCATTTCGTCTTCAGCCAAAAGTTGATATTTTGGTGCTACTGATTCCTGGGCTGGGCGACCTAAATCTGCGCCCATTTCTTGTAAAGCACGATTTAGAAGTGTTTCATCAGGATTTCCTAAAACACCAAGATTTTCAAAATTTTCAAATTGCTCGAAATCTGGTGGTAAACCATCGAAAAAGTCTGTAAATCCAACTTTGTTAGCAGTCTTTAATATTAAAGGTTGCAAAGCGTATGTATGATTTAAATTGACATCGTTTCTTGAGAAATCTTGTGAGTCATACAAAGTCGTAGAACCTTCAAATTTACCAACTGTTGTTCTTCCGATTTGTACTACGTTTATGTAGGGATTTAAAGCATTGATGACCAATTCGCTAGCAGAAGCTGTTGAGTTTCCTGTTAAAATATAAACTTGATTTAGATTTAGACTATTTATGCTTGCACCTGAGCGTAAACTACCATCGAAATTTATATTTTCTTCATCAAAATTATTATTGTAAAGTGTTTTTGCAAAAACTTCACCTTGAAATTGACCCGTAATCATACTAGATAAATCTTTGGCGCTTTCAATACTGCCACCACCATTGTAACGCAAATCCAAAACCAATTCGTCTATATTTGCTGCCATAAATTCAGAAAATACATCATTCAGTTCGTCATCAAAACTTGATCTAAAATTATTATACATCAAATAACCCACTTTCAAATTATTGGTTTCGATAATAGAATAGGTATGAATTGGGTTTTCAGTAATCTGAATTTTATTTAAAGTCACTTCGGTATCTAGCTCTGTCAGTTCATTATTATTCAGTTCCGCAAGTCCTATAGTGTAAGAATCTGGCGCAAAAAGTGAACTGAAATTCATTTCTGCATCAAAAACTTGTCCATTTAAACGGTTAAAAATATCACCACGCTGCAAACCCGCTTGATCTGCAGGAGAACCTGGCAATACATAGCGCACATATCCAAAAACCACGTTAGAATCTTCTTCTAATTGTAAAAGACCGAATCTCATGCCATTTTGGATAGAAATACCTTCTAAACTGTTTTCTAATTCAACGAAATCATCTACAATTATGCTAAACCTGTCTTGACCTGCTAATAAATCATAAAATAAAGCGGGAGGAGAATCGTAACTTTCTAAAAAATTCTCATATTCGTTATTATTACTAAAGCGATCATCGGCTAAATCTTCTGAATCACTTTTATAGACATAAAAAATGTTCATGGCTTGCCAAATGAAATTTTTAATTGCTTCTTGATCGGCTAAACTATTTATATTACTGATATTATCATCTCGATCATCTTGACAAGAAGAGATAATCAGTAAAGAAATCAGAAATATTGCAAATGTTTTAATAAATTTCATAGTTGAATTAATTTAGGCTAAAAATAATCAAATTTATAGAATCTAAAGCTTTGTAACAAAACTAAAGTTGCGTCGTCTTCCTAATAAATGAAGTAAACCAAACAATGAAATCTGAAGAATTCGTAAATACTGTCTCTGTTTTTCAAGATAAAATTTTCAGGTTATCATTGCGATTACTTAAATCGAGGGATGCAGCACAGGATTCTACTCAGGATATTTTGATGAAATTATGGAAAATGCGAAAAAAATTTGACAAGTATAAAAACATTGAAGCTTACGCCATGACGATGACAAAAAATCATTGTTATGATCAACTCAAATTAAAGAATAACAACAACATTTCTTTGGTACACTCCAATTTTGCTTTGCAACATTCTGGTTTAGAAACCGCTTTGGAAGCTAAAGAAGAAATGAGTATTGTAGCCAGAATTATTGAAAAATTACCAGAGCAGGAGCGAGCTGTCATTCAATTACGAGATATTGAACAGTATAATAATAAGGAGATTGAAGATATTCTGGAAATGAATCCGACCTCAGTAAGAGTGGCAATTTCTAGAGGACGAAAGAAAATTAAAGAGGAATTAATGAAAATTAAGAATTATGGACTTTAGCAAAAAATATATTTCTAAACTTTTGGAAAAGTACGACAATGGGAATAGTACTTTAGAAGAAGAACAACATCTTAAAACCTATTTTACTGAACACGATATTGCTTCAGAATTTGAAGTTTACAGACCCTTATTTGCTTATTTTGAACAAGCCAAAAATCTATCTTATCACTCCAAATGGCAACCCCAACGAAAGGTGAAAATGAAACCACTTTGGATGAAAGTAGCCGCAAGCTTTATAGTGATTTTAGGCAGCGTATGGTTATTCAACCTTTACCAAGAACAACAAGAATTGAAAGCAGCTAAAATGGCTTTTGAAGAAACCCAACAAGCTCTGAAAATGATTTCAGAGAATATGAATCAAGGCCTCGAAAAATTGGAATATGTAGAAGTATTCAGCGAACAAAAAAATAAACTTATTAAATAATAAAAGATGAAAACACTAAAAACTTTTGGAATAATTGCTATTGCAATTTTACTAAGCGGAAATATGACCGCACAAGATTTCTCAAAATACGATGATGTTCGAGAGATTACTTCGATTATTGTGAACAAAAACATGTTCAAACTGATGAGTAAATTAGATATGGACAGCGAAGATGAAGAAACTCAGATGTATATCAATATTGTTGAAAATCTTGACGATGTAAAGATTTTTACCACCGAAAACTCAAAATACGCTGGTGAATTGAAGAAAGATTTTGAAACCTATAGAACAAAAAACAATCTTGAAGAACTCATGCAAGTCAACGATGAAGGTAAACAGATTAAGTTCTACATCAAACCCGGGAAATCGGAGGATTTTGTCAACCAATTGGTAATGTTTATAAATTCTGTAGATATTGGCGATGAACAATCTGTATTGATGATGATTAACGGTAATATAGATTTGAAAAACATCTCAAAATTGACGCAAAAAATGAATATTCCAGGTGGAAAATCACTTGAAAACCTAGACAACGAAAAATAAATAATTATGAAAACAATATTTAGTTTATTAGTTTCTGTAATTCTATTGAGTAGTTGCAGCAGCGAACCAAGTTTACAAAAATATTTGGTAGACAAGGACTCTAACAGAC
The DNA here is from genome assembly GCF_004010055.1 of Psychroflexus aestuariivivens. Taxonomy (GTDB): domain Bacteria; phylum Bacteroidota; class Bacteroidia; order Flavobacteriales; family Flavobacteriaceae; genus Psychroflexus; species Psychroflexus aestuariivivens. The sequence continues at coordinate 13,797 of NZ_RQVT01000048.1, read as the reverse complement.
ACTTTATAACCGCTAGTGTTTCTTCAGACTTGTTGGTGCCAAATTTTGAGAAACTTAAGGTTGAAGAACAAGAATCTATCAAAAAAATTCGAAAAATAAACATGTTGGCACTCAAATCCAATGTCGAAGAAGTTGATTTTGAAGGAGAAAAAACAAAAGTTTTAGAAATCTTGAAAAAATCAGAATATAAATCTTTGATAGAATTTAATGGTCAAGACCTTCAAGCGCAATTTTTGTACAGCGGTTCAGAAGAAAAAATAGAAGAAATGATTTTCTTCGGTGCGGATGATAATACAGGCATGTTGTTGGTAAGAATGTTAGGTGAAAAATTAAATCCAAACGATCTAGTCAAACTTATGGAAATGGCCGATGAAATGGAATTAGAAGAGTTTGAAAGCTTTGGTCAAATGCTTGGAGAATCTTTCGAGAATGAAAAAATGATAAAATAAAATTAATTTTTTGTTATTTTAGTACTAGTGTGTCTGTAAATTAAGATATTTATTAAAAATTATTTATGGATACACTAATACTTATTTTAAAAATAATTATAGCATTAGGAATTATTAATGTTTGGATTTTTAGATTTAATAAACCCACAGAATGGCGTGGGGGCGAAGCTCAAAATATGAATGATGAATTTCTAAAATATGGCTTGCCAACTTGGTTTGTTCCTGTTATTGGATTTCTGAAAATCGGTTTTGCAACTATTTTAGTTCTCAGCATTTGGAATCCAGAAATTGCTATAATTGGTGCTACTGGAATGGCTATTTTAATGATAGGAGCAATCGGAATGCATATTAAAATAGGCGATTCTATCAAAAGATCAGTTCCTGCTTTTTTAATGTTAGTAATGAGCGCTGTTATTATTTATTCTAGTTTACAGTAGAAAGGTTTTTAATTTCGATAGGAAAGCTGAAAATTGTTTTTTTAGTAGACATCATTACACCTGTATTTGTAAGTTCCCAGTCTTTCCATTCAGCTTTCAACCCACCAATTGGGATAATTGACACCCACATTTTGAAAGCTTTTGGTCTATAATTTTCGTCTACAATCCACAAATAAGAATCGCCAGGCGTTGTTCCTCCTTTTTTAAATGTTACCAAAAGCGCATTTTTGCCATCGTGTTTTACGATTTTTCGTTCAACATTCTTATCCATAATCATGTGTGGCGCAACAAGCCAAAAGGAATCATTATTGAAATATTTTACAGTTTCATCAATCAATTTTTTTTGATTTTCTTCTGAAATAGATTGTGGTTCTAAAACTTTACTTTTAGCATAATCTTTCAAATTTAGTTGGACTTTATTTTCATCAAAATCTACGATAACATAATTCTCATTTTTATGCCATTCATAATCATGTAAATCTGCAAAATTCCATGAAATTATACTTGTGTTTTGGTATGCATCATGATTTATAGACTCGAGTATTTTTTCTGCCAATTGATCTGCATTAGCTCCAGATTTACCTTCTGGTAAATCTTCCGATATTGACCAACCTACAATAACTAAGGTTGTGATAATCAATAAAATTATTATACCAAATATTTTGAAAAATTTTTTCATAATTCCGGTTTTACTTTTTGAATTTCATTTTTACAAAAGCTCTGAATCTCTTCGAAAAAGTTCTTAAATTCTAAGTCGAATTCCTTTTGATATTCGAGGTATATTTGAATGCTTTCATGCAATCTGGTTTCATGAATAGTTCGGTTATTCATCTGTTTCAATATTTGTGTGATTCCTTTCAAGGAAGCATAATTCAGAAGCCAATTCTGATCAATCATATATGGTAACATTTTTGAAACACGCGGTGGTAAAATTTGTTTGTAAATGAGAACTAAATTATAAAAATCATCCACAAATTCATCCAAAGGAACAATGGAGTATTCACTCCAGTTCTTAGCTAAAATATGATCGTAAATCACATCCACTATTACTGTATTATAGTGACCAAAATCTGCAAAAAACCGAGAAGCACTTTTAGAAACAATAGAATGATGATCCGTGAAATTATCAATTTGGCGATGCAACAAGATTCCTTTTTGTATTGGTTTAGGAAAAGATTTGTAAGATTTGCCTTTAATTTCATCTGCAATGAAATTTCCGATTTTCAAAAAATCGTTATTTCCAGATAGATATATGTGAGCCAGATAATTCATCGATATAAATGTAAATTTAATTGTCACTTTTCGCAAATATTTTATGACTTAAAATAAATGACTTGTATATTTACGGCATTGAAAAACTTTAAACTATAAAATATTATGACTTTAATCAAATCTATTTCAGGCATTCGAGGCACGATTGGCGGAGGTGTTGGTGAAAATTTAACACCCATTGATGTCGTTAAATTTTCTTCAGCTTATGGCAAGTGGATCAAAAATCAACGCAATAAAGATCAATATAAGGTTGTTGTTGGTCGAGATGCTCGAATTTCTGGTGAAATGGTTCAATCTTTAGTGATGCACACCTTGTCAGGAATGGGCATAAACGTAGTTGATTTAGAACTGTCTACGACTCCAACTGTCGAAATGGCTGTCACTTTAGAACATGCTGATGGTGGTATTATTTTGACTGCAAGTCATAACCCTAAACAATGGAATGCATTGAAATTACTCAATAAAGATGGCGAATTTCTGAATGCTGCCGAAGGTCAGCAAATTCTAGATTACGTTGAGCAAGAAGATTTTGATTTTGCTGATGTTGATAATTTAGGAAAAATAAACTACCATAATGCCTATATTGATTTACACATAGAAGAAGTAATGGCTTTGCCTTTGGTAAATGTAGAGCAAATAAAACAATCGAAATTTAAAGTTGTTGTGGACGCTGTCAATTCTACTGGGGGAATTTCTATTCCACCACTTTTAGAAATGTTGGGCGTAGAAGTTATCAAATTATATTGTGAACCAAATGGTCACTTTCCACACAATCCAGAACCACTAGCCAAAAATTTAAAAGAATTATCAAAAACTGTGGTAAGTGAAAATGCTGATCTTGGAATTGCTGTAGATCCGGATGTCGATCGCCTGGCTTTGGTCGACGAAAATGGAGAAATGTTCGGCGAAGAATACACTTTGGTAAGTGTAGCAGATTATGTCCTTGGTAAAACCAAAGGCGATACTGTTAGTAACTTATCATCTTCCAGAGCTTTACGAGATGTTACCGAAAAGCACGGCTGCACTTACCATGCTAGCGCTGTCGGAGAAGTAAATGTGGTTGCCAAAATGAAAGAAGTAAATGCTGTGATAGGAGGTGAAGGCAATGGTGGAATCATTTACCCAGAATTGCATTACGGTCGTGATAGTTTGGCTGGTGTTACTTTATTTTTAAGCCTTTTAGCTGAAAGAGAAACCAAAGTATCTGACCTACGTGGAACCTATACTTCATATTATATGGCTAAAGAGAAAATAGAATTAACGCCAGATTTAGATGTTGATCAAATCCTAAATTCCATAGCTTCAGAATATAAATCTGAAAAAATTAGCACGATTGACGGTGTTAAAATTGATTTTCCTGAAAATTGGGTTCATTTAAGGAAATCTAACACAGAGCCAATTATCAGGATTTATACTGAGGCCAAAAGTCAAAATGAAGCAGATAAACTTGCCCAAAGATTTATCCAGGAAATCAAAGATTTAGCGTAATTTAATTATTTAAAGTTAAATTTAAAAAATCCAAAAACAGACTTAGTTTTTGGATTTTTTTGCGTGTTTCCATCGCTTATGCGTCCATAAATAATATTCAGGTGCAGATTTAATTTGTCTTTCTACCAACTTCAAGAAATGATCGGTAATCTCGTAATCAGCAAATTGCCTAGGATTTTTCGCAATTGTTTTGAAGCGCGCTTCATAATGTCCGCGTTTAATTTTTGAAACACTACAAAATACGACGCTAGTATTTAATTTTTTTGCCAACATTTCTGCTCCAGTATGAACTGGAACCTCAATTCCCATAAATTTTTGCCAATGAAATGCTTTATTAATTTTAGGCGATTGATCAGAAATAAAACCACTGATGGATGTTTCATTTTTAGCTTTTCCTTGGAGCAGAATAGGAATGGTTTCTTTGGTTGTGATTAAATCAGTATTGTATTTGGCACGTATTTTCTTGACTAATTTATCAAAATATTTGTTTCTCAATCGTTTATAAACGCCATAACCTCTGGATTTTACATATCTTTGCATGATAAAAATCCATTCCCAATTGGCGTAATGTGCCATCATTATGATTACGCTATTACCTTCATTTTCGATTTTTTGAATTTCTTCAATATTCACGGGAACAAATCTTTTTTTAATTTCTTCCTCGGAAATTGTTAATGATTTGAATGATTCAAAAATTATATCACAAAAGTGTTTGTAGAAATCTCTTGCTATAATGGCTTTCTCTTTTTTTGTTTTTTCAGGAAAAGCTAAATTCAAATTATCTAGAACCACTTTTTTGCGATAAGCAAAAATTCTATAAATCAAAATAAAAAAGCAATCTGAAAGAAAATATAAAACCCGAAAAGGTAAAATGGATATCAACCAAATCCATGGATAAACTAAATAAAAAACCAGTGCGTGCATTTACAGAAATTTCGGCAAAGATAATTATATTTGAACTTAAGCTAGTAAATTATGGGTGGAATTGATATTGTAGTTATTGTCATCATTGCAGCAAATGTAATGGCTTCATTTAAAGGATTTAACGATTCTGGTTTTTTTCATAAGTATAAATTTCACGTCTCTTCCATTCAGGCTGGAGAAAAAATCAGAGTGCTTTCGTCAGGTTTTTTGCATGTTGACAATACTCATTTACTTGTAAACATGCTAACGCTTTATTTTTTTGCATCCAATGTGGTTAGTTTTTTAGGCACTGGTGGGTTTTTATTGGTGTATTTTGGAAGTTTAATTCTCGGAAATTTGCTGTCTTTATATTTCCATAAGGATGAAAGTCAATACACCGCAGTTGGCGCAAGTGGAGCAGTGGTGGGTGTGCTTTATGCAGCAATTTTACTTCAACCAGACATGATGTTAGGCTTGTTTTTTATCATTCCTATTCCAGCCTATGTTTTTGGAATTGGTTATTTGTTTTACTCCATTTGGGCCATGCGCGCCAGACGAGACAATGTTGGGCATGATGCACATTTTGGAGGGGCAATGGGCGGTTATTTTATCACACTTTTACTTTCGCCTTGGGTGTTGCAAGAACACTTGCTTATGGTTGTGCTTTTGGCCGTACCAATAATTGTTTTATTTGTTTTACAGAAATTGGGTAAACTATAATCACTTGGTTTATAGTATCTTTAGTAAGAATAAATTCAACTTTAAACAAATATAGATGGATGAAGCATATACAGATTTTGAAGACATAATTGAAATGATGGATAAATTTGACAAGGAAGTTTTCAAAGTGGTTTTTCCACATTCCAATTTTGATAATTCTTACAATGCAGGAGAATTTTCTGGTAAATTTAATTATAAAGATTTATTTAAAGAAACAAACTACGAAGTCAGTAAAGATGATTCTTATATACATTTCACATCCTTACAAGCCTTGACCTGCATTCTCAATTATGGATATTTCAGATTGTCAGAATTTAGACATCTTGAAGATATTGAAGAATTACATTTTGCATCTGGAGTTTTTAATAATTCTGAGGTTTTTAGTCCAAATACAAAAAATATAAGTGACCATAAAAAAAATTGTTTTGCTTTATCCGCATGTATTAATGATGATGAAACTCGGTAAAATTCTTTTATGTGGGAAAAATATGGTAATAAAGGGAAAGGAGTTGTCCTGAAGTTTAAATTAAATTATAACAAAGAACATGAATTTCTTTTTGGTAATATAAAGTACGGAAGGACGGGTTTAGGAAATATTGAAAAATTAAAAACCCTAGCTGAAAAATTTAGACGTGAAAATAACAATTTTACCTATGAAAATTTTCCAGAAAGAATATTAGAGCTTTTAGCTTTTCACAAGCAAAATAAATTTAAGTCAGAAAAAGAAGTCAGACTTTTTTTTAATTAAGAAAAAACAAATTATGAAGAACATAATCATGAAGCGATTTATAAAGATATTGCTTATAATAATGAGGTAAGATATTTCTTCAAAGTATTTTTAACCGAACGCGAATCTATTTTAAGGGATGAAACTAATGATGAAAAATATATTAGAGAATATATTGAGTATCATCCAAGTATTGAGATCGAAGAAATAATTTTAGGCAATAATCTAGATGATGAACAGAAGGAAGATATATCTCAACTTTTGACAAGCTTCAAAGAAAAGTTTAAGTATAAATTCAAAATCTCTCAATTTACAAATGAAAATAAAATTTATGAAATGAGATGATTTCAAAACTGGATTACAGATTTTCAACGCTATCGGTTTTGTGTATGATTTAGTTGCGTATTTCAGCAACTGATTTAGCAAATACAAACCGAATAGAAAATCTGCGAGGATTTTCGTAAGTAAGATTGCACTAGCAATGAATTATATACGTTGCTGTGCATTCGGTTTTATTAATTAAAGATATGCGGATTAAATGCCAATATTATTCCCCATCCGCTAATATTAAATCCAAAAATTGCCATTAATAGCCCGCTTATAAATCTGAGATTCGAAGTTGTTCGTTTAACTATTAAATTAATATAGTTTATTGGCACTTTATTTTGAATTAATCTTTTTGTAAACAGCATAGATTCTTTTACTTCCAAGTCTGATATATTCTTAATTGATATACTATATTCTCCAACTTCTTTAACTTTAAATTTATAATATTCAGTTGCTAATCTACCTTTAAATCGAAATCTAAATTTTGGTATCGTTTCAGAAAATGGAATTCCTTTATCATTAATCTTTATTTCAGCTGCGAAATTCCCTCTGTTTTTAATGTATCCACCACCAACAACACAAATAGAATATAATCCACTTTTATCTAATTTTATTTTATTTGGTTTTCCAGTTAAGTCTAATTCTGAGATAGTTTTGTTTTTAAATACCTTTATAAGAACTAGACTGCCCCAAATGAACATTGCTAATCCAACTACGGCAACAAGAAAATATACAATCTGCATTTATGAATATTATTTTTTTATTATTTATATTTTAGTGAGTGATTTCAAACTGATGCACAACTTCCCAATATATTCAATTCTTATGGATTCTGCTCTTTCTGAAATTTCCTTAGCTTATTTGTTTTGAAATTGAATGAATTCACTTTGAATTTTAGGGTGAAACGGTGTTCTTCACATGCAATTTTATAGTTTTTTAAAATTTCTTTTTGAGGCTTTAGTTTTATTTCAATAACTGATCTAAAAGAGTTTTAGTTTTCTCAAAAGAAGGTCTTGGCGCTTCTGGATTTATGATTTTGCCTTTTGGATCAATTAGTATAAAACGAGGAATGCTATTCACTGCATAAGCATTCATAAAATCACTATCGAATGATTTGTCTGCAAAAAGCTGAATTCCAGTGAGTTTTTTGTCTTTTATTGTTTGTTTCCAAGTTTTTTTTACTTCTTTCTTATCTACTGATATACTTACAAAAACGATGTTATTATCCTTATAAGTGTGTTCTAGTTTTTTTAAGTAAGGGATTTGTTTCAGGCAAGGCGCACACCAAGTTGCCCAGACATCGATATATACATATTTACCTTTTAAATCTTTTAGACTAATTATTTCGCCATTAACATTTTCATAGCTAAACTCAGGAGAAATATTACCTTTTTTTAAACTTTCAAAACGAACTGTTTCTTGATATTTCTTCTCAGCCCTTTCGATGAATAGTTCATGTGTGGTGACCTGTTTTATGAGGTCGAGATAATCTTTTGCGCGCTCTTTATTAGAAGAGATTTTAGAGTAAGCTCCATTCACTAAACTAACAAGCAAATCTTGAGATTTTATATTGCGTAAGACATTTAACATGCCTCCCACATCTTTAGCTTCGTCGATGCGTTCACTCCAGACAGAATTTACCAAATAGCGGTAATAAGGTTGTTTTTTATAATCTTCTTTATTTTTTAAATCAAGAGATTTGATCGGGTTCGTGAAATCTTTAGATACAGTGATTTCTTCACCTAGATAAAATTTATAATTAGATTCATAATTCTGAATACTTAGAAGACGATTATACTCCAATGATTTTTTTTCAGCAGTTTTAAAAATTTTTTCAACCTCATACTCAGACAAAGCTGACAAGTGAACTTTTTTAATTTCTTGAATGTTCTTTAAGAAATCCTCTTCATTGACTTTATAAAAAGCTTCTAGATCTTTTGTAAGTTCAGATTCAAGTTTATCTTTATTTACAAGATAATTATTTCTAGTTGCACCTTTGCCGTTAAAAGTAAGTGTACTTTTATAGTCTTTAGCATCAAAAGTTATGTCTAATTTATCTTTGGGATAAAGGTAAATTAAGCTAGTATTTCGGCCGTATTTTAGAAAGTAAAACCCATCTTCAATTTTAGTTGTCATTTTAAAATTTCCTTGTTCATCTAATTCTGCTGAAACCAGTTTCTGATTGTTTAAATGGGAAATTCTAATTGATGACGAAGTATGATTTTCAATTTGCCCAGAGATAGTTGCTTTTCCAGACTTGGCATGTAGCGAAAAACTTATGAGGATAGAAAAAATGGTACTGATAATTCTAAGCATGAGTGTGTTTTTAATATTTAACTTCAAATTACAATAATAACAATTCAACACTAATTTGAAAATTAATTATCTAAAAATAAAATTTTTCATACTTCTGTTATTGATGATAAACTTTATGTGTTGGGTTTGACTAACAGCGATCAATATATTACCACTTCAGATGCTTTTCAAGATGAATTAAGTTTTACTCCCAATTTTTTGGAAGGACTTGGTCTGGATGAAAATAGGAATTTGTTTATGTCTATTTACGTTCCGGATAGTAACCTTGGAACCATAAATTTTGAAACGAGAAGCTGGGTGGTTTATCCAAATCCGAATAATGGAAGTTTTTCTATTGAAAATACAAATTCTAAAGCCAACTTAGCAAATGTATCTATTTATAATGCATCTGGTAAAAGGATATTTTCAAAGCAGCTTGACAATTTTAATAATAAACTGGAATTAGATTTAAGAGAGGTATTGACAAAAGGTGTTTATTTTGTGGTTTTGTCAGGTCAAAATCTTTCAATTGAAACTCATAAAATCATCGTGAACTAAATGAATTTCCTGTAAATGTTAAATATATAGATTCAAGACATAAAGAAAAAGCACTTCATTTATTTTGAAGTGCTTTTATATTTTTTAAATGTATGGTTTTAGAACTGGTAACGCAGTGATAAAGCAACATCCAAATCTAAATCATCGCTGTATTCACCTGAACCAATTTCAGGTCTAAAATCTAAGGCAATCAATAATGGGATGTCGAAATTGTATTCTATACCAATATTAGCAGCACCATAGAAAAAGGTTTCGCTATCTTCATCAAAATCGCCATTATTAAAACGGTCGTCGTAGCTTACGCTACCAAATCCACCACCAATACCAGCAAACCAGTTGAAACCACCTTCAAGATTCCAAACCCACTGGTACAATCCCGTTAGTTTGAAGGCATCAAAGTTTTTGTCATTTCGCCACCCTAAATCAACTTCAAATCGATTATTTTCTCCCAAAGCACGTTGGTAAGAAATCTCGCCACCAAACCCATTGTTACCTCCAAATCTTAAGCCTAACGCATTTTCAGAAATCGATTGTGCTTGCGATTGAAATCCGAAGCCTGCTAAAAAGCAAGCTGCAATAAGTAACTTCTTCATAAATCTAATTTTAAATTGTGTAGGTGTAAATCTAACTTATATCAAGCTTGGATTAACAATTGTTCAGCTAAAGTTTGGTTAATATATTTTTAAAAAATTATTAATTCAAAAAAATATAAATATTTAATCTAAAATTTTAATTAAAAAAATGATTTATACATAATTGAAAATCATTATCCTAACCATGTTTTGAAAGTTGAGACGCGTTCTCGACTGACAACAATCTTGTGGTCGCAATTTTGCAAGACCAGTTTTAAACGACTGGAAGAATAGGCCACAATATCTTGAATGGCATCAAAATTAACGATATGACTGCGATTGACTCTAAAAAATTGTGATGAAGACAATTGATTTTCCAATTGATTTAGAGATTCATCCATAACATAATTTTTGCCGTCTCTACTAAGTAGGGAAGTGGCTTTATATTCGCTGTAAAAGCATGTGATTTCTTCGGTGTTGAAAGTTTTGATGTGATTGCCCACTTTAACGGCAAATCTGGTTTTGGTGTTTTGTTCTGTTGTATGTTGTTGCATTAAAGACTGTATTAACGCCGCATCAATTGTGTTGGTCGAATTGAATTTTTTATATTTTTCAACAGCTGTTTTTAATTCATAAGGATCGATAGGTTTTAATAAATAATCGATGCTGTTGAGTTTGAAGGCGCGTAACGCATATTCATCATAAGCGGTAGTAAATATGATTGAAGCCTGAATATCAACTGCTTCAAAAATTTCAAAAGATAAACCATCGCTAAGTTGTATATCCAAAAATATCAAATCAACTTTCTGATTATTTTTAAACCAACTGATTGCGGCTTCTACAGAATTCAATTGGATGAGTACTTCCATATTCAAATCCTTGAGCATTCGCTCCAAACGTCTAGCGGCTGGCTTTTCATCTTCTACGATGACTATATTTTGCATAGCTTAGGCTTTTATCAATGGTAATTTTACTCGGAAGTGGCTTTCAGTTTTTTCAATTTCAATGGTTCGATCCACAACAGCTTCATATCTGAATTTAATGTTATCCAATCCAATTCCTGTGCTTTGCTTGATGTTTCTCTTCAAATTTAGGTTATTTTCAACGATTAGAAATTTATTATTTTCATTGTAAATTTTAATATGAAGTGGTTTCAATTCAGAAATTTTATTGTGTTTGATGGCATTTTCTAAAAGTAATTGTAAAGATAAAGGGACAATTTTAAGATCCTGATGATCAATATTTATCGAACAAGTGATGCTGTCCTCAAAACGCATTTTGAGCAAATCGATGTAGGTTTTGGCGAATTCAATTTCTGAAGAGACTTCAACCAGGTCGGCTTGACGTTGGTCCAGCACATAACGATAAATCTTGGACAAAGCATTGGTAAATTGGACGGCACGGCTTTGATTTTCTTCAATTAAAGATGACAACACGTTCAGACTATTGAATAAAAAGTGCGGATCTAATTGGTTTTTTAATGCTTCGTGCTTGGCTTTGGCCGTTTCTGTCAGATTTTGTTGTGTACTGAGTTCCGTGTCTTTTAATGCTTTATAGAAGTAAAATGCATGAAATGCCAAAGTCACAATTAAAGCGATGAATACAGCAACCACATAGTTCAGCACGGTTTCCATTTCCAAAAATTCAGCAAAAGAATAATCTAAAATTATAACGATATGCAATAGTCTAGCCACAAAAAATGCTAAAGTTGAAAGCACAACAGAGCCTGCAATTCCTAGCCATAGCAGTGTTTTTGCGTCTTTTTGCCATGAGTATTTTTTTAGAATAATTTCAAAGAAAGTAATGTTTGATATACCGATGATAAACGCATACATGAAATTGATTAAGAAAGATTTTCCATCGAATAGTTCTTCAACTTGAAAATTTGATCCTGCAAAATTGATCAAGCGTATGAACACTGCAATTACGATTGAAATGATGATGAATCGAATAATTTGTTGTAAAAATGTTGATTTCATAAGTTTTGTGTTTAAATGTTCACACAAATATCAATTGAATATTGAAGTTTAGCATCAGTTTTTTGACCAGTCGGTAAATTAACATGATGAATTGGTAATATCATCGATTTTGAAAATTTTATTTCTTTGTGTTTTGAATCACTATTCAGGATTTGATGCTTGTATTTTTTAGGGTTTTGAGAAGTTCTTTCATTGTTTTGTAAGTTTTAATTTTGAATGCAATTTTGAACCTTAAAAATAATATGTGGCTTTAGTATTTTTACTTACTTTAGCTTATATATTTATGCTTCGCTTAACTCAAAGAATTCAAATTTATTGATTTTAAGGTCTTTAAATATTAAAATTATAAATTAACTAACTAATTAATTCAATCTTATGAATTTAAAACAATTCCTTCAATTGGCGATGTTCGCCCTTTTTATCAATTTTTCAACTTTTGCTCAAAACAATCCTAATTTTTATTTAGAAAACGGCACTTGTAAATGCCCAAATGCAGCCGTAGGAGAAAGTGGTACACTTACCATAAATGGAGTACAGAAAACCCTCACCAAACGCACAGAACCCCAATTGTTTTTATTAATAACTGACAATATCTACGACACTCAAATTGGCCTATCCTGTACCTCAGGCATTACCGATATGAGCAGTTTATTTCAGCATCGACCTGGTTTTAATCAAAATATCAGCCATTGGGATACGTCTGATGTGACTGATATGAGTAGAATGTTTCTTGGTGCCACTGATTTTAATCAAGATACGGGGGCTTGGGATACGTCTAATGTGACTGATATGAGTGAAATGTTTAGTCAGGCTTTTGATTTCAATCAAGATATCGGTGCTTGGGATACCTCAAGCGTTGAGCTTATGACAGGTATGTTTTATGATGCTAGTTCATTCAATAAAGATATTGGTGATTGGGATACGTCTAATGTGACTGATATGAGTAGGATGTTTCGCTTTGCATTTATTTTTAACCAAGCCTTAAACAATTGGGATGTGTCTAAAGTAACAGATATGAATAGGATGTTTAATTCTGCAATTTTTTTTAACCAAGCCTTAAACAGTTGGGATGTGTCTAGTGTAACGAATATGAATAGTATGTTTTCTAATGCATCTTCGTTCAAAAAAGACATTTCAGGTTGGTGTGTTGAAAATATAACAACTGAACCAAGTTTTTTCTCAAATTCTAACTTAGACAATAATCTAAGCTTAAAACCTCTATGGGGCGATGAATGTAAAATAACCACTTGGGTTAACTCAAATAATTGGGATAATGGTGCTCCAAACGCTAATGATGAAGCAATCGTCAATTCAACTTATGATATTACCAACGCTATTCAAGCAAAAAATCTCACAGTCAATACAAATAAGATTCTTAAAGTATATGATGGATTGGAGGTTAAAAAATCATTAATCAACAATGGTCAAATCACGTTTAAAAGCAATCAAAATTCAACTGGTCAATTGGATGAATTTAATGGCTCAATTTCAGGAAACGGCACAATAGAAGTTGAACGTTACTTCCCTGCAAATCGAAGTTTCAGGTTTGTCACTTCGGCTGTAGATTCGGAAACAAATATTTTAGAAAACTGGCAAGAAAATGGAGCATCACCTATAGGCTATGGAACGCATATTACTGGAAGTACAACTGGTGCTAATGGCTTTGACCAAACAGAAACTGGCAATTTATCATTTTTTGGTTATGATAATGCAACCCAAGCTTGGACAGACGTGACCAATACAGATTTAGACGATTTGGAAGCTGGAATACCATATAGACTGTATGTTAGAGGGGATCGGACAATAGATTTGACAGGTAACGATGCAGAAAATGAAACCACTTTGAGAGCGACTGGAAATTTGAAAATAGGAGATGTTTTAGTTGATAATTTAGGAGAAAATACTGATGATTTCAGTTTTATTGGCAATCCTTATCAAGCCACAGTTGATATGAATAGTTTAAGTTATAATAATCTAAGTCCCGATTTTTACTGGGTTTGGGATCCGAATATGAATGAAGATGGTGCTTATGTAACTGTTGATTTAAGTGATGGTTCTAGTGCCGGAAGC
>NZ_RQVT01000033.1 GCF_004010055.1 Psychroflexus aestuariivivens | reverse complement strand
CAGATTTTCTAATCAAAAAATGGCTTTTTAAAAGCGAAAACTATCAAAAAATAGAAATTTGTAAATGCTGTACAACGGTCCGCGCATAACATAAGTGGCGACTTAAAATGCGCAAACTTTTCGGTTAAACTTTAAGTTTCTAAAAATACACAAAACTCTCGTTTCAGCACCAAATCTCGCCATTTTTGTTATGCGCTGTTGTACACTGGCTTTTTTTCTTCAGCTTGTTTTTCAGCGTTGGCAAAGACATACTCTTTTGCAATTTTTGATTTAGTGTTGGCTGGTGCGAATTGCAAATGTGTATGGCTTTTAGCGTTGGCTTTTTCAGCAATTTTTTCCTTTTTCAGAAGATTGCTTAACGAATTAGAAATATGCCACATTAATACTGGCGGTACAGCGTTTCCAATTGCTCGATACTGTCGATTATCTGAAACACAATCTAAAATAAATTCTTCTGGAAAAGATTGAATATTTGAAGCTTCTCTTGGTGTAAATCTCCTGTATCTACCTTTTATTTTTAGAACTGGGTCTGTGCTATTTAAACTAACTTTTGCTAAATGTGAACTAATAGTATTACAAGGTTGTTCAGGGTCTTGGTCACGTCCTTTGTTCATTTTCTCTCTAACTCGCATCATTCCTTGTACAGCTCTTTCGCTAAAAAACCATTTCTCGTCTTTATTTGCTTTTAAGTCAATTACTTCTTTTAATTTAACTTTCGAACCATTCAGCGTTGTTGGTTTTGGAAATTCGAAATAAACGTAGTCTTTATAGTTTTTAAATCCAATTATAAAAACACGCTCTCGTTTTTGAGGTATTCCGTATTCAGATGCATTAAATAATTGATGTTTGATGTAGTATCCTGCTTTTTCAAATTCCTTTACAATCATTGGGAAAGCTTTTTTCTTGTTTGCAGAAAGTAATCCTTTGACATTTTCTGCAATGAAAAATCTTGGTTGCTTTACTTTAAGAATATTAACCATTTCAAAGAACAGTTTTCCACGGTCATCTTTATATCCAAGTCGTGGTGGATTTTGAGCACTTATTGAAAAAGATTGACAAGGAAAACCTCCTAAAAGAATGTCGTGTTCTGGAAGCTTTTCAATTTCCAAATCTCTGATATCTTTAGTTTCACATTGATGCTTAAAATTACTGTTGTATATTTTAGTTGCATATGGGTCATTATCCACCGCATAAACAACTTCAAAAGGTAAAGAGTTATAAGTTTTGTTCAGAAACTTAAAGTTTCCTTCTATGCCTAAATCCATACCTCCACAACCACTAAATAACGATATTGCTTTTAGTTTTGTATTTCTAATAATGTTTGCCATTGTCCTGCGTTTTGAAAAAATTCAACAACTAAATTCTTGTCTACTTTTAAATTACCTTGTTTATATTGTTCAACTGGATTTTGAATAATAAAAACATTTTTTCCGCTATCATTTGCAACTAAATAATAAATGAAATAATTATTACCTATCGTGTCTGCGGTGTCCCATTCATTAGGTGTAAGTTTAAATCTATTGTTTTTTAATGCCTTCCGTGATTTAGTTGTCTTGACTTCAATATATCTTTTCCTTTTTTCTATTTCAACACTTTGAATATCATAACCAACTCCTAAAGGTGTCGGGATTTTATTTATTAAATGTTGCCTTTTTGTTTCCTTTGTTCTTAAATACTCGTGAGCAAGTATTAAGCTTTCTCCATAATCTCCAATTATTTTTGTAGGTACTGTTTTATCTCCTTTAATTCGAGAATAATATTCTTGAATAATACTTGAAATACTTTCGGATTCAGATGCACTCAATGAAGGTGCAAAAGCTTCTATATTATCAAAGCTATTAACATAAGAGAACCAATCCTGTTCTAAATCAGCTATTTCGGGATTAGTGATTTCTTCCTTGTTATAGAATTTATCATAACCCGAATACCATTCGGAATTTTTTAAATGATAATTAATAGCATCTTTATTTTCATCGTTCAAGTAATAATAATAGCCTGTTCCTTTGTCATTTAATAGATTGGCTAAAACCATATAATCTAAAATATCTCCTGCGTATCTGTGTAAATCTCCTTTTGAAGGATATTTACCTGTATTAGGATTTTTTAGTTGTTCATATTTATGATTGTATGATACCTTTTCAGCTCTATGTTTTAGTATCATTTCGGCAACATCTCTTGGATGCCTTCCATCTCTTGTTACCCTTAAATCAAAATATGCACATTGGGTTAATTCTTCTGCAGTAAAACTGAATGGTTTTCCAATTAATTTTTCTCCCTCAATTAAAAGTTGTAAAATGAAATTGCAAGGTTTAAAGTTTACACCTGCATCAATTTGTTTAATTACATTTTGAGATTTTATATGTCCTCCTGGATATTGAAATGAAAACAAAAAATAGTTGAAAAACTCATCTAAATATTGATTATTTGACAATCTAATTGCACTTAAACTAGGTCTTGTTAAACCATCTCTTTCTTGAATAAATGCAAATAAAGCAGATATTTCAGTTCTCCAATTGTCTATTGTTTTTTGAGTTGAAGAAGCATTATTTTTAAAGCCAAATAGAACTTGGTTGAGGCTTTCCTTGAACTCCTGTTTAGGTAGTACTTCCATTTCAGAAATAGAAGTTGAAACATATAATAGTACTTCTTCAACATCATTTTTAAAACGAGGTCTTACGTGATGAAGTCTAAAGAAATATTCATCAGGAATTTGATATGATTTAACTAAACTCATAAGTAATTTTCGATTGTTTCTGCTAAAACCTTTGCCAAAATGGGTGGTACTGCATTTCCAACCTGTTTATATTGACTGGTTTTACTGGATTTGAATATAAAATCGTCAGGAAATGATTGTATTCTTGCACTTTCTCTTACTGTTGGAACTCGATTAAACTCATAGTGAAAATGATGTCTATGACCTGTGTCGATTGTAAAACTCGGTTTTTGGCTGTTAAGTCTTGTCCAAGCAATATTGACCTTTCTTGTTTCGTGTAGTTCTTTTGGCAAACTTTTATAATTACCTCCATCTGGAACCATTGCAATTATTTCAACTGTTTTTTCTTTATGCTCGGTAATTTGATGATTGAAAATAAACTTATTTCCATTTCGCATTTGTTTTTGAAATGGACTTTTATGCTTATTTATATAAGGTGTTCCATCATTAATTGTATGTTCGGTCAAATCTGAAATAGCTTCTTCCGAAGTTACTTTATTATTTGGTGTTGTTGGAATTGGAAACTTAAATTCTGAACCACTTTTTAAACCTATAAAAAAAGCTCTTTTTCTATTTTGAGGAACTCCATAATCGGATGCCAACATTACTTTATGTGATACTTTATATCCAAGATTTCCAAAATCAGTTATTATTTGACTTTTAATTGCTCCTTTTCCCATAGACATAATGTTAGGTACATTTTCCATTAGAAAAGCTTTAGGTTTAAAATGTTCTACGAAATTTACAAATGTTTTGTAGAGTTGATTTCTTTCATCTTCTATTATTCTTTTTCCCGCAATTGAGAAACCTTGACAAGGTGGACCGCCAATTATTACGTCCACTTCATCAATATTTTCATTTTCTGAAACAGTAAGTGGATTCAGTTCAAGTAAATCAGCAACAATCCCTTTAGAATCTTTATGATTAAAGTTAAATGTTTCTATGGCATCTTTCCACTTATCTATACCTAATGATATTTTATATCCTGCATCAATAAAACCTTGTGATAATCCTCCACAGCCACAAAATAGGTCTATAACGGTATTTTTTTTACTCATTCTCAAAATTTAATTTTCCTTGTTTGGTATTAGTGTTTCTTAAATAGTTAGCTGTGTCTTCTGCAACACTAAAAATTGATTCAGAACATTTGTATTTAAAAGCTTCTCGTGCAAATTTGTCAGCAAAAAACAAATCAGTTACGTTTTGCAAGTCGAGATTAAACAACTTTGATAACGATATGAGTTTTGACTTACTAAATTTTTGAGTTCCGTTTTCAATTCTACTGATTGCACTCGAATTTATTCCGATTTTAGCTCCAAATTCAGTTTGAGTCCATTCTCTTTTTTCCCTTTCGGTTTTTATGAAATGTCCAAAACTTGCCATTTTTACGATTTTATCAATTTAGGATTTGACCTATTTTTAGCAAATCTAATACAAATTTGCGAATTTTACATCAAGTCAGTGAATTATTTTTTTGGTGGCGGTGGGGAAGTGAAAGCTCTTTTTATTTTGTGAGGTACGAGCAAAATGAAATGTGCTTGAACGTGCGGTTGGTTTTTTTAGCTTGTGTACAACGTTCAGTGTATATTTCAGTGGCGACCAAATAAGCACGAACCTTATTTTTCAG
>NZ_RQVT01000063.1 GCF_004010055.1 Psychroflexus aestuariivivens | reverse complement strand
TGGTAGAGCATCTCCCTTTTAAGGAGAGGGTCCTGGGTTCGAGCCCCAGCCAGATCACTTTTTCAATTCTATTCAGTTTTCAAATTCTTACGAAAAACTAAGTTTAATTTCTATTTTGAAATTATATTTGCATCTATAATTTGCCCAGGTGCTGGAATTGGTAGACAGGCATGGTTGAGGGCCATGTGTCCATTAGGGCGTGCGGGTTCGACTCCCGCTCTGGGCACTTTTAAAGAATAAATTATTTCATGTGAAAAAAATCTTCAAATTTATTCTAAACTCGGTTCCGAGACCTTTTCTCATTAAAATCAGCTTTCTTATTCGACCGCTTTTAGTTTTTATCTACAGCGGAAATACTTATGAAGATCCTATTGATGGCAAGCGTTTTTCTAAATTTTTGCCTTACGGTTATGGCGAACAACGCCCCAATGTTTTGAGTCCTTCTACCCTTTCATTAGAACGTCATCGGTTACTTTGGCTATTTCTTCAGAATGAAACCGATTTCTTTATTAAACCACTTAAAGTTTTACATTTCGCTCCTGAGCAAGCCTTTTATAAGCGATTTAGAAAACAAGAAAATCTAGATTACACCACCACTGACTTGAATTCTCCTATTGCAGATGTGAAAGCAGATATATGTGATTTACCTTTTCAGAATAATATTTATGATGTCGTAATCTGCAATCATGTTTTGGAGCATATTCAGGACGACACCAAAGCTATGCAAGAAATTTACCGTATTCTGAAACCTGGCGGCATGGCTATTTTGCAAATTCCACAGGATTTAAGTAGGACTAAAACTTTTGAAGACAACAGCATTAAAGACCCAAAAAAGAGAGCCAAAATCTTTGGTCAGTACGATCACGTCAGAATCTACGGTCGAGATTATTTTGACAAACTTCGCTCTATTGGTTTTGAGGTTGAAGAAGTTGACTACACTTCAAAAATGAGCGAAGAAAATATCGACCGTTATCGTCTATCTAAAGGAGAAATTATTCCGGTTTGTTTTAAAAACTAATTAGAGTTCAATTAATTTTTCTTGAAAGCCCTTTGTTGAAAACGTTTTTTGTTCGCCTTCATCATTGATATAAATAAAAAAAGCATCAATTTCTTCGAGAGATTCGACCATAATTTTAGCTTTTGAAAAACCCATTGCCATGCAAGCCGTTGCATAAGCATCTGCTTCCATACAGGTTTTTGCGATTATTGAAGCCGATAAAATATTACTTTTTTTCGCTAAACCCGTTTTCGGATTTATGGTGTGTACAAATTTGTTTCCAGTAGCAGAATCTATTCTGAATTTCCTATAATTTCCCGAAGTCGCTAGGGCTTCGTTACTGAGTTCAGTCGCATATTTAAGAATGCGCTCATCATTTTCGGTAGGCATGTCGATGCCAAGTTTCCATAGTTGATCAGTACGCTTATTTTTACCTTTAACTCGGACTTCTCCACCAATTTCAACTAAGTAATTCTCGATTCCATTTTGTTCCAAAAAAATAGCAACACGATCAACCGCATAACCTTTTGCGATAGCATTGAAATCAATATAAAAGTGTGGCTTGGTAGAAAGTACTTGACGATTTTGAATTCTAAGTTTGTCGAATCCGACATACGTCATCAATGAGTCTAGTTCTGTCTTTGTAAAGTTCTCATCATAGCCTTCAGGACCAAAACCGTATGCATTTACTAAAAGTCCAACTGTGGGGTCAAAATAGCCTTCAGATTCATTATAAATCTTTTTAGCAGAATTAAAAACTTCTAAAAACGCATCATCTACTTTAATGTTTTCATAGCCAGAATTTATTTTTGAAATATCTGAATAAGTGATATACGTACTCATCGATTGATTTAACTTATCAAAAATAGAGTCTATGGATTTTTCATTAATTGCTTTAGCATCTGAAAAAAACTGAATTCCGTAAGTGGTACCAAAAGCATTTCCTTGTAAAACTTTATATTCATTGTTCTCTTCTTGACAACTGATCAAGAAAAATATTAATATAGGTAAGATGTATTTCATTTGATTTCAATTAAGCCAGTATAATTCATTACATAGTTTTCATCGGAATCTACTGGAAGTTGATAATCTATAGAATTTGCTAAACCAACGCCAGCATAAAAAGTTTTAGCTTTAAATTTTTGGCCGTGATTACTAATTTTCAAAAGTAATTTTTCGTCATATAACACAGGATTTTCAGGATATTTTATGGCCTTAACAACCACAAAAATCAATTTTCCAGATTTTGTTGCAACGAACTGAGGATTCTTTCCAATTTTGCTATTGACCGCTAAAAACTCATAACCCAAAGATTCAAGATCTTCGCCAACGACATTCATGGCAAGGTTATGTAATTGTTGTTCATTTAAAATACTCATCATTCAAATATAAAAAAACCCAAGCATAGAATACTTGGGTTTGTAAGTTTAAGTAAAAAATATTTTAACCTCCAAAGTCATCGAATCTGATATTTTCATCAGGAATTCCGAAATCTTCACCCATTTTCTGAACAGCTTGGTTCATCAATGGAGGACCACAGAAATATAATTCAATATCTTCAGGTTCTTCGTGATGATTCAGGTAATTATCGATTACACATTGGTGAATGAAGCCAACGAATCCGTCACCTTCATCATCTATACTTTTCTTTTCTTTCCAATTGTCTTCTTCCATTGGCTCAGAAAGTGCTAAATAGAATTTGAAATTAGGAAAATCTTTTTCTAGCGCTCTGAAATGATCAATGTAGAATAATTCTCTTTTTGAACGACCACCGTACCAGAATGTTACTTTACGTCCAGTTTTCAAAGTTCTGAACAAGTGGTATAAATGAGAACGCATCGGCGCCATTCCTGCACCACCACCAACATAAAGCATTTCTGCTTCGCTTTCGTTGATGAAGAATTCACCATAAGGTCCTGAAATCGTAACTTTGTCACCAGCTTTACAATTAAAAATATAAGAAGAAGCAATTCCAGGATTAACACTCATCCAGTCGCCTTTATCTCGGTCGAAAGGAGGCGTAGCAATACGAACGTTAAGCATTACTCTTCTTCCTTCTGCTGGGTAGGAAGCCATAGAATATGCTCTTTCTACAGTTTCCGTATTTTTCATAACGAGTGGCCATAATTTAAATTTGTCCCACTCTTCTTTAAATTTATCTTTTTGATCAGGATGTTCTTCAGGATGGGCAGTGATGTCCATATCTTCAAACTTTACCTGGCATGGTGGCACTTCAATTTGAATATAACCGCCAGCTTTATAGTCCATATCTTCTGGAATTTCAACAATAAATTCCTTGATAAAAGAAGCAACATTATAGTTAGAAGCGACTGTTGCTTCCCATTTTTTAATTCCGAAAACTTCTTCAGGAATTTCGATTTTCATGTCTTGTTTGACTTTAACCTGACAACCTAATCTCCAGCCTTCAGCAATTTCTTTTCTTGTAAAGTGAGGTTCTTCTGTTGGTAGAATAGCACCACCACCGTCTTTCACAATACACTTACATTGAATACAAGTTCCACCTCCACCGCAAGCTGAAGGTAAGAATAGTTTATTATCACTTAAAGTATTTAATAAGGTAGATCCAGACCCAACTTCCAAATCTTTTTCTTCGTTCACATTTATCTTAACTGGCCCAGATGGCGATAATTTTGACTTGGCAGTCAACAAAATGATTACCAATAACAAAATTAGAGTTAAGAAAACTGCTACACTCGCTAATATAACTGTCATAATTTTTTATTTATAATTTAATTCCCATGAAACTCATAAAGCCAATTGCCATCAAGCCGGTAATAATAAATGTAATTCCCAAACCTTTAAGCGGTGCTGGCACGTTAGAATAGGCTATTTTCTCTCTAATGGCAGCGATTGCTAGAATAGCTAAAAACCAACCTACACCACTTCCAAGTCCATAAACTGCTGCACCTTCAATACCATCGAAATCTTTTTGCTGCATGAATAAAGATCCTCCTAAAATAGCACAGTTAACGGCAATTAGTGGTAAGAAAATACCTAAAGAGCCATATAGTGCTGGAGCAAATTTTTCTACTATCATTTCAACTAATTGTACCATTGAAGCAATTACCGCAATAAACATTATAAAGCTCAAAAAGCTCAAATCTACCTCAGCAAATTCAGCACCCAACCAAGATAATGCACCAGGTTGTAGTAAATAATTGTCTAATAAATAATTCACAGGAACTGTAATAAGCAATACAAAAACAACAGCAGCTCCAAGTCCAACAGCGGTTTTAACAGTTTTAGAAACAGCTAAGTAAGAGCACATCCCCAAAAAGTAAGCAAAAATCATATTTTCAATGAAAATGCTTTTTACAAATAAGTTTATTAAATCCATTAATAGTAAGGTTTAAATATTTTAATTTTCTTCAACTAATTTTCTATTTCTAGCTCTTTGTACCCAAATAATTACTCCAACAACTATAAGTGCCATAGGCGAAAGCAAGAAGAAACCATTATTCTCATAACCTAAAGCGTAAAGACCTGTCGATTCTGCTAGCGTTGCACCTTTGTGTCCAAGTACTTCATAACCTAACAATTTTCCAGAGCCAAAAAGCTCTCTAAAAAAGGCGATAATTATTAAAATCAAACCGTATCCAGCAGCATTTCCAATACCATCAAGGAAAGACTTATAAACACCATTTCCTAGAGCGAAAGCTTCCAAACGACCCATAATAATACAGTTTGTAATAATTAATCCAATAAATATGGATAATTGTTTACTAACGTCAAACGCATAAGCTTTCAGAATTTGATCGACTAAAATTACCATTGCAGCAACAACAACCAACTGAACTATAATTCTGATTCGGCTAGGAATGGAATTTCTTAACAATGAAATAATAACATTACTAAATGCCATTACAAACACAACTGCCAACGACATTACAATTGCAGGTCTTAACTGAACTGTAATTGCCAATGCAGAACAAATACCTAAAACTTGAACAGTAATCGGGTTATTATCATCTAAAGGGTCTGAAAGAATTTTTCTATTAGCCTTAGATAAAAAGTGTTCTTTTTCTTCTGAACTAGAAAGAAACATAATCATTTCTTTCTTTTTCTCAGACTTATTTTCTTCGCTGTTCTTTATCTTTTTATCTTCCATAATTAACGCGTTGCAACTTTACCTGATTTTTTAACTTTCTCAAAATACGGCTTATAATGTTTCAATCTATTTTCCATCATTTTGGAAACACCATCACCAGTAATAGTAGCGCCAGAAATAGCATCTACTTTATTGTCATCTTTATTGTCTCCACCGCCATAGCCTTTCACAACTTCAACACCAACTATCTCGCCAGATTCATTGTAAATTTGTTCATTTACAAATCTTTCCTGAAACCAATCTGTAGTAATTTCTGCACCTAATCCGGCAGTTTCACCTTTATGGTCGAAAATAACACCTTCTATAGTATTTGCATCTTCTTTTAAAGCCACGTAACCCCAGATAGCATCCCAAAGTCCTGTTCCTCTTAAAGGTACAACATAAAATCTACTACCTTCAAATTCAGCAACATAAAGCGGGAAAGTTTGTTTGTCTTCTTCCAAAGATAATTGCTTCGCTAAGTTCACTTGAAAGGCGTTTTCACCTTCTTTCAAATCACCTTTATTATCTAATGTCAATTCTTCAAGAATGAAATCGTCGTATATTTTTGAAGCTACCGATCTTGATAATTCTTGTTTTTGACCATCAATAGTGACAGAATCTCCAACAAATGTTGAAAGTATACTTTGCATTTTTTCTTGACGCACATTTTCAGCTTGCATTGGTTGCAAGGAAGTTGCTGTAAAAGAAAGTGTCACAGCAACAACAATAACCATTGCTATAGCAAATATAAATGTATAAGCGTTACTATTTTTATCCATTTTAAGCTGATTTAACTGATTTCAATTTTAATCTCTTTTGACGATTTTTTATGTTGCCCTGAATCACATAATAATCAATTGTTGGTGCAAATACATTCAACAACAAAATAGCAAGCATAATTCCCTCGGGATAGGCTGGGTTGAAAACCCGTATCATTATACCAAACAAACCTATCAAGAATCCATAAATCCATTTTCCTTTCATTGTTTGCGAAGCACTCACAGGGTCTGTTGCCATAAAGACAATACCAAATGCTAAACCTCCAACAACTAAATGCTGATACCAAGGAAAATTAGTCAAACCATTTCCTTCAATATTCAATGCATTAAAGATTAAACCCATCAAGGCTGCACCAATAAAGCCGCTAACGATAATTCGCCAACTCCCAACTTTGGTTAAAATTAGTAGTAAAGCACCGACTAAAATGCATAAAGTTGAAGTTTCTGAAATTGATCCCGGAATAACACCCGTAAACATTTCAGCAACATTGTATTCTACTTCTTTATTAGCCGCTAAAGTTCCAAGAATGGTTTCCCCAGAAATGCTATCTACATTTGAAGCTTCACTAACCCAAATTTTGTTACCAGACATGTATGTTGGGTAAGCAAAAAATGCAAAAGCACGAGCTGTAAGAGCTGGATTCAAAATGTTCATTCCTGTTCCTCCAAAAGCTTCTTTACCAATTAATACTGCAAAAATTACAGAAAGAGCTACCATCCAAAGTGGTATATCTACAGGCATAATCATTGGGATAAGCAAACCTGTCACCAAATAACCTTCATTGACTTCGTGACCACGCATAATAGCGAAAGCAAATTCTAATCCTAGACCTACGCCATAAGACACGATAATCATCGGTACAATTTTGTATGCACCGTGTAAGAATGCTTCAATAAATGCTGGGTTTTCTCCTAACTGTGTAAAATGCTGATAACCTGCATTCCACATTCCAAAAATCAATGCTGGAATCAAAGCAAGCACAACAGTAATCATTGTTCTTTTTAAATCTACAGCATCTCTGATATGTGCACCTTTTTTGGTGGTATGATCTGGCACAAATAGAAATGTGTCTAATGCATTTACAGCCGGCCTATATTTTTCTAATTTATTGCCAGGCTCAAATGGCTCCTTAATTTTGTCAATTTTTTTTCTAATCCAATTCATAGTCAATATAGATTTATCCTACCTCTGTTATCATTATATCTAAACCATTGCGAATAATTTCTTGCGCTTCGATTTTCGATGTATTTGTATAATCTATCAAGGCGAAGTCTTCTGGAATAACTTCATAAATACCAAGATTTTCCATTTTTTCAACATCGCCAGCTAGACACGCTTTGATGAGTTGCATTGGAAAAATATCCAATGGCATTACCTCTTCCATTTCACCAGTTACAACCAATGCACGTTCTTCCCCGTTCAAATTTGTATTAACTTCATATTTTTTGTTTGGAAACATCCAAGACAAAGAAGTTTTCGACATGGAATGAATATCATTATCTTTAAATGGTAACCATCCAAACATTCTATATTCATTGCCTTCAGGAATTACTGTCAATTCGTTGGCAAAGAAATTTAAATAACCATCAGCTGGAATTTTTTCGCCAGTCAAAACGTTCCCTGAAATAATTCTAGAATTATCTTCAAAATCTTTGAGAACTGATTTTACTTCCGCGCCAATTATAGTTTTGTAGTAATATTTTTCATTTGCAGAAGATCCGCAAACTGCTACAGTGCGTTCTGCGTTATATTTTCCGGTTGAAAACTGCTCTCCAATGATAGCAACATCTTCAGGATTTACAGACCAAACTCGCTCTCCTCGGTTCATTGGCTCAGTTTCATGAACTAAAGTTCCAACGTTACCAGCAGGATGTGGTCCGGAAATATTTAGAATCTCAACGTTTTCAATATCTTTTAGAAAACTGGCTGAATGTTTATCAACACCCAAATAGACTTTCCCTTCAGTAAGTTTTGTTAGGACATTTATTCCAGCCTGAAAGTGTTCAACTTTATTTTTCAAAATAATTTCTGCCGATGCTGCTAGTGGAGCTGTATCGAATGCAGAAACATAAATTGCTTTTGGAGAATCGTCCGCAACAGCTGGAATATCGTAAGGTCTTTGTTTTATAAAAGCGCCTAAACCTGTTGAAAACACACGCTCTTTAACTTCCTCGTTTGAGGATTTCAAAGGATTCATTGTGCCAAAATCTTTATATTCTATTGTGTCGTCAGACTCAACAATAACGCTCAATATTTTACGCTTTGCTCCTCTTACGATTTCCTTCAAAGTTCCACTCACAGGTGAAACAAATCTAGTTTTTTCTGAATATTTTGAAAAAAACAATTCTTCCCCTGCTTTTATTTTCTCTCCTTCTTTCAAAACCATTTTAGGAACGGCAGAATGAAAATTTGAAGGTCTGATGGCATAAGTCTTTGACTTTGGGGCATCTTTTAGGATTTTTTCAGCTTCGCCTTTCAGCCTGAGCTTCAATCCTTTTTTAACTTTAACGTCTTTAGACATGTTCAAAGTATCGTTTAAATTTTGGAACGCAAATTTAATAATTAAACTTGCAATTTCAGGGTAAACAATTATTATAGTTAATTTATTTATACTGATTCTAAATAGTTTTTATTCAAATTTGTTTAGTTTAGTGATTTAATTTACAGAGAAATGAAAAAAATAGCACTTGTATATCTAAGTTTAATCAGTTTTATAGCTTCAAGCCAAGAGTATGAAACGCTTCCACCAGACTTTATAAAAACCATAGAGTTTTATGGTGCTTCAGAATTTAGCGGCACGCCTGTTATTCCTTTGAATGGTAATTTGGTTTTGAAATTTGATGACTTGACTGCAAGTGAAAACGATTATTATTATGAAATCGAGCATTACAATTTTGACTGGACACCTTCAGATCTGGCTAAGAATGAATTCATAGAGGGCTTTGATGATATTCGTTTGTTCAATTTTACAAATTCATTCACAACCTTGCAACCTTACACTCATCATGAATTGAAACTTCCTAATAGTAATACTCGAAAATTCAAGGTTAGTGGAAATTATATGCTGAAAATTTTTAATAGTCAAGATGAAATTATTTTTTCAAGAAAATTCATTATTTATGAAAATCTTGTTGATGTTGCAGTCACTATAAAAAGATCTAGAGAACTGGAACATATTAACGAAAAACAAGTCGTGAATTTTGAAATTGGTCGTAATAATTTTATTTTTAGAAATCCAGACAATACTGTAAAAACCGTTGTGGTACAAAACAATGATTTCAACACAGCTATTTATGATTTGAAACCACAATTTACTCAGGGAAATAGGTTAATTTATAAATATGACCAAGAGTCGTCTTTCTGGGGCGGAAATGAATATCTGAACTTCGATAATAAAGACATAAGAGTTGGAACATTGCGAATACAACGCATAGAATTACAAGAGCTTTACCACTCCTATCTGTATCCTAATTTTGTAAGAGAAGGTCGACCTTACACCTACAATCCTGACATCAATGGCGCTTTCAGAATAAACACCGTACAAGGCGAAGACATAGACATTGAGTCTGATTATGCTTGGGTGCATTTTTTCTTAGAAAATTATAAAGATTTGAATGGTGGTGAATTGCATCTATACGGACGATTTAATAATTATGTTTTGGACAACAGTACTTTAATGACTTACAATAAAAACAAAAATCTGTATGAAAATAAGTTATTGTTGAAGCAAGGTTTCTACAATTTCAAATATGTGTATTTAGACAAAAATGGAAATTTCGACGAAGGTTTCATCAGTGGCGATCATGATGAGACAGAAAATGACTACATGGTTTTGGTTTACTACAGAGATATAGGCGCTAGATATGATAAGGTTATTGGAATAGGCAGAAACAATAGCAGGAACATCATAAACTAGTTTTTTAAGACAACTTAACAAGGATTAATAAAAACTTATGTTGATATTTTTTCAAATTGAATTTTTAAAATTATCTTTAACAAAATTAAAAAACAAAAAATTTAAATAGTATGGGAAAAGGATATTTTCAAGTGCCTAGCGCTATAAACGAACCTATAAAATCGTATGCTCCAGGCTCACCAGAAAGAGAATCAATAGAAAAAAAGTATAAAGAAATTTACAATCAAAAAGCCGAAATACCTTTGTATATTGGTAGTGAAGAGATTAAAACAGGTCATACGAAAAGTATAAGACCGCCACACGATCATCAGCACGAAGTAGGCATTTACCACAATGCTGAAGAAAAGCATGTTGACCAGGCTATTGATACTGCTTTGGAAGCAAGAAAAAAATGGGCGAAACTCCCTTGGGAGCAAAGAGCCGCAGTATTTTTGAAAGCTGCTGACTTAATTTCCGGACCTTATAGAGACAGGATGAATGCAACGACCATGATCGGTCAGTCTAAAACTGTTTTTCAGGCTGAAATTGATTCAGCATGTGAAATCTGTGATTTCCTTAGATTCAATGTTGAATACATGACTGAAATCTATAGAGAACAACCAGAATCTGCAGATAACGAATGGAACAGATTAGAACACAGACCGCTTGAAGGTTTTGTTTACGCTATCACTCCTTTTAACTTTACAGCAATTGCTGGTAATTTACCTTCAAGTGCAGCTCTAATGGGAAATGTAGCAGTTTGGAAACCTAGTGACAGTCAAATGCTTTCTGCACAAGTGATTATGGAAGTATTCAAAGAAGCAGGTCTTCCTGATGGTGTAATCAATATGATTATTGGCGATCCTGAAATGATTACAAACAAAGTCTTGGCTAGAAAAGAGTTCGCAGGTATACATTTTACTGGAAGTACTAATGTTTTTAAAGGAATTTGGTCTAAAATTGGTGAGAATATTCACAATTACAATACTTATCCAAGAATCGTTGGGGAAACTGGCGGTAAAGATTTCATTGTAGCTCACAAATCTGCAGATGCTCAAGTCGTTGCAACTGCATTATTACGAGGAGCTTTTGAATTTCAAGGTCAAAAATGTAGTGCTGCATCTAGATCTTATGTTTCCAGTAGCTTATGGCCAAGTGTAAAAGAGAAATTGGTCAAAGATGTGAAGTCCATCAAAATGGGATCAACTGGAGATTTGAGTAATTTCATTGGTGCGGTAATCCACGAACAATCTTTCGATAAATTATCTGAATATATTGAAAGAGCTAAGAAAAGTGATGAAGCAGAAATCATTGTTGGAGGTAATTGTGATAAATCTAAAGGTTATTTTGTTGAACCTACTGTAATTGTTACTACCAATCCAAAATATGAAACTATGGTCGAAGAACTTTTTGGCCCTGTGTTAACACTTTATGTTTACGATGATGACAAATACGAAGAAACTTTACATTTAGTAGATAATACAAGTCAATATGGATTAACTGGATCTATTATCTCTACAGATCGCTACGCTGCATCTGTGGCAACAGATATTTTACAAAATTCTGCTGGTAACTTCTATATCAATGATAAATGTACTGGCGCCGTTGTAGGACGTCAACCATTTGGTGGCGCTAGAAATAGTGGTACAAACGACAAAGCAGGATCTAAATTCAACTTATTGAGATGGTCTTCACCAAGATTGATAAAAGAAACTTTTGTTCCAGCTACAGATTACACTTATCCACACATGGGATAAATAATTAGATTTCAGAATTAATGTTAAAAGCCTCTTTTCAATTGAAAAGAGGCTTTTTTTTAGTTTTTGAAATGGATTTGTTATTTACCACGATATTTCATCGGCAAATACACTACTTTTTTGGTATCAAAAAAATCGTTGTTGAAAATTTCAGAGAGTTCAAAAATTTCGACTGTTTTATATGGTGAAAGTTCCTCACTGAGATCTCCTCCTTTTAAGTAAAGAATACCATTTTTTAGTTCATGTCTAGAGATTTTGGCAATTTTACCTTTTACCCAATGAACAAAACTTGGCATCACCGCAACAGCACGACTAACAATAAAATCGAATTCACCAGAAATGTTTTCAACTCGATCATTAACAGTTTTTACATTTTTTAAACCAAGCGCATCAACAACTTCGTCCACAACTTTTATTTTTTTTCCAATACTATCTACAAGTGTAAACTCAGTTTCTGGAAATAAAATCGCCAAGGGAACGCCTGGAAAACCGCCTCCTGTACCAACATCCAAAATTCTCGAATTTGGCAAAAAGGCTTGAACTTTTGCGATGCCTAAACTATGCAGAACATGGCGAATATATATTTCATCAATGTCTTTTCTGGAAACCACATTAATTTTTTGATTCCAATCTTTATAAACTTCAGCAATTTGACTGAATTGTTTTTTTTGAGTTTCCGATAAATTAGGAAAATGATCTCTTATAATCTCCAAAGCTTAAAATTTTATATTCTACAAAAGTAAAGTTTTCATTTGGGTTACCTCAAAACAATTCAAAATAAAGGAGATTCTAACTTACGTTCCAAAAAACATTAAGACAAATAAAAACTGGGTTTTCAGACCTGTAAGCTCATATTGAATCTAAGATCCAGCTTTAGAGAAACATGAAATTATGGTAAATTAGACTTAATTGAAGGTTTAAAATTCAGTTGCTAGAGATTAATTTTTATATTTGTGCCTTATAATTTTTACAATGAATACAACCACAATTAAATTTTCTAGAAAAGATCCTCAGAAATTTTTTCGAACGCTGAATAAGCGTGTCAATGCTTACTTTAGCGAAAATCAAATTAAAAAAACAGGCAACTGGAAGTTGCATTTGAAAACAATCATAATGTTTAGTCTGTTTTTAAGTCCTTACTTTTTAATCTTATTTTTAGATATTTCAGACTGGTGGAAGCTACTATTTACAGTTTTGATGGGCGCTGGAATGGCTGGCGTTGGCATGAATGTTATGCACGACGGCAATCACGGCACTTATTCAAAGAAAAAATGGGTGAATAAGTTTATGGGAAGTTCCATTTATATCTTGGCTGGAAATGTTTACAACTGGCAAGTACAACATAATGTATTGCATCATACTTACACTAACATTCATGGTCATGATGAAGATATTGATGCAGGTGGAATTATTAGATTTTCTTCTCATGCCAAATGGAAAAGATTTCACAAATTTCAACATATTTATTCTATTTTCTTATATGGCTTATTAACCTTTAATTGGGCATTAACCTCAGATTTTAAGCAAACTAGACGCTATCTAAAAAAACAATTGTCTTACGGAAAGATGCCAAGCAAATTCAAACAGTGGAGTTTGCTAGCTATTACTAAAACACTTTATGCTGCAATTTGGATTGCTATTCCTATGATTATTGGCATCACTTGGTGGAAAGTTTTAATTGGGTTTTTTGTTATGCACTATACAGCAGGCTTGATTTTAAGTGTTATTTTCCAGCTTGCGCATATGGTTGAAAACAACGAAATGCCAATGCCAAACGAAGCTGGTGAAATGAAAAATACTTGGGCAATTCATCAATTGTTTACCACAACAAATTTTGCAACTAACAATAAAATCATGAATTGGTTCAGTGGCGGTTTAAACCACCAAGTTGAACATCATATTTTTCCAAATATTAGTCATATTCATTATGACAAAATCAGCAAAATAGTTAAAGAAACTGCTTTAGAGTTCAATTTACCTTATAACGAATACGAATCTACACGTGAAGCGATTAGGTCGCATTTCAGACATTTGCGTATATTAGGCAGCGAACCGCAACTTTCTTAAACTTTACAATTTCATGATTCAA
This sequence comes from Psychroflexus aestuariivivens, assembly GCF_004010055.1. Lineage (GTDB taxonomy): Bacteria > Bacteroidota > Bacteroidia > Flavobacteriales > Flavobacteriaceae > Psychroflexus > Psychroflexus aestuariivivens. Next base: position 35,639 of record NZ_RQVT01000063.1, on the reverse strand, counting down.
CTTTCTGACAAAATCAACAAACTTGAAACCTCTGCCACGCTTGCAATGGCAGCGAAAACAAGAGAATTAAAAGCTGAAGGTAAAGATATAATTGGGCTAAGCTTAGGTGAACCCGATTTCAATACACCAGATTTTATAAAAGAAGCCGCCGTACAAGCTATTAATGACAATTACAGCTCATACACGCCTGTTGACGGTTATGTTGAATTGAAAAAAGCCGTTCAGAATAAATTCAAAAGAGATAATTCTTTAGAATATGATTTGAATCAAATCGTGGTTTCAACTGGAGCGAAACAATCACTTTACAATGTTGCATCTGCCCTATTGAATCCTGGAGATGAGGTTATTTTACCCTGTCCTTATTGGGTGAGTTACAAGGATATTGTCATGTTGAATGAAGGCGTTCCTGTTGAAGTGAAAACAGATATTGAGAAAGACTTTAAAATGACACCTCAGCAACTTGAGGAAGCAATTACGCCGAAAACCAAAATGATTTGGTATAGTTCGCCATGCAATCCAAGTGGTTCTGTATATACAAAATCTGAGCTTGAAGGATTAGCAAAAGTTCTTCAAAAATATCCTGATATTATTGTGGTTAGCGATGAGATTTACGAACATATTAATTTTGGAGACGAGAGATTTTCCATGGCTCAAATTCCAGAAATGTACGACCGAACAGTAACGGTAAATGGGGTTTCTAAAGCTTTTGCTATGACTGGCTGGAGAATTGGTTATATCGGTGCGCCGGAAAAAATCGCCAATGCTTGCAAAAAACTGCAAGGTCAAGTTACAAGTGGTGCAAACTGTATTGCCCAACGGGCTGTAATTACTGCTTTAGAAGCACCAATTGACAAGATTCAATACATGATTGATAAGTTCAAAAGTCGACGTGAGTTGATTTTAGGATTACTCAAAGAGGTTCCAGGTTTTGAATGCAACGAACCAAAAGGAGCATTTTATGTATTTCCAAATATTTCAAATTATTTCGGAAAAACTATTCAAGATTATAAAATTGAAAACGCTACAGATTTTTCTATGTTTTTATTAGAAAAAGCAAATGTGGCAACCGTTACAGGCGAAGCTTTCGGTAACCCAAATTGCATAAGACTTTCTTACGCCGCAAGCGAGAGTGATATTGAGAATGCAATTGACAGAATTAAAAATTCATTGAGCTAGTCTTTAGACTTAGCTTGTGAAGTATTTGATTGATATTCGCCTCCTTGATAAACGATTCTACGAGGAATTGGAGTTTCAATGCCATGTTCATCCAGTGATTTTTTTACGGCCTCCAATTGCTCCCAATAGGTTGGCCAGTAATGTATAGATTCTACCCAGCTTCTTGCGGTAACTTTTATTTCCGATTCTCCTATTTCCTCCAACCATACATCTGGTTCAGGATCTTTTTCAACTATAGGATGTGCTTTCAGGGCATCAAGAATGATGGGTCTTATCATTTCCATCTTAATATCGAAAGCAAATTTCAGATTTAGATCAACTCGTCTGATGGGCTTCATGGTTCTGTTATCAACATCACTATTGGCAACATTTCCGTTTGGCATGGTAATAATTCTTCCGTCAAACGTCTCAATTCTAGTGTAAAGTATATCAATTTTGATAACGAATCCAAGATTGGAATTAACATGGATTAAATCACCAACTTTAAAAGGCTTGAATACTAAAATTAAGACACCACCTGCAAAATTAGCAAGACTTCCTTGCAGCGCTAAACCAATAGCTATTCCGGCAGCTCCAAAAATTGCGAGAAATGAAGTTGCCTTTACTCCTAAAACAGATCCAATAAGTGTAAATAATAATCCATAAAGAACAAAAATGGATAAACTTTCTATAAAGGTTTTTAAAGATAATTCTACATTCGACTTTTTCAAAACAGCTTTCAGCATTCTCATTAGTAATTTAATCACGAGAATCCCTATAAAAAATATTATAATAGAATAAAGGATTTTTGGACCTAAATAAATAAGGGTGTCTTTAAAAAAACTCTTCAAAGCCTCAATAATTGAATTATCCATATAAAACTAATTTTGGAATAAGATAGATATTAAAATTCGTAATCTAAAGAATTTAGACAATAGTTTCTTATTGTTAAAAAACCTACTGTTATTTCTTAATACTGGTCGATAAATCGAATACCTTTTTTAATTTCAAATAAAAAAATGAATATTCTAAAGATTAAAGAGATTAAAAAAATAACTCGGGACGTCTTACAGTTTAAAACTAATAAACCTCCCGAATTAGAATTCAAACCAGGTCAAGCTACAGAACTATTTATAGATAAAGAAGGTTGGAAAAAAGAAGGGCGACCTTTCACATTTACCAACTTACCAGAGGAGGATGATCTTGAATTTATAATAAAAACCTATCCTGACCATAATGGAGTTACCGATAAATTACTCGATTTAAAAAGTGGTGACGAATTTCTACAAAACGAAGTTTTCGGGAATATTTATTTTAGAGGTGAAGGAACTTTTGTTGCTGGTGGAGCCGGGCTTACTCCAATGATTTCGATTCTTAGAGATCGAGAAAAAAATGGCGAAAACGAAAACAACAAACTCATTTTTGCCAATAAAACCAAAGCTGACATCATTTTGAAAGACGAACTTGAAGCAATGCTTGGAGATCGGTTTATCAATATTCTTTCTGAAGAAGACCACGATGAATATGCACATGGTCACATCAATCCAAGTTTTTTAAAAGATCACATTCATAATTTAGATCAAAAATTTTATGTCTGCGGACCAGAAGATATGATAAAAAGTGTTGTAAAAGATCTGAAAGAAATTGGCGTAAAAGACAGCAATATTATTGTGGAAGAATAAGAATTTTTATATTCAAATTTCACCCTTCAGCAACAATTGCAATTTTTGCTGATTATTGGTGACAATTAAAATTTTGGAGGAATTGTTTTTAAGTCTAAAACTAAGTGCTTTTCCAAATCCGGCACTGAAAATAACATTTCCTTTGAAATCATTTTTCCAACCTGAGCCACTCAAATAAAATGGTGCTTTTTCAATTTGAAAACTATCCAAATCAATTTCTGAAATTGAATAACTTTTATGAAAAGTGCCTATTCCTAAACTCAATTTCAATTCACTTTCAGAAACCTGAATTTTCAATTGATATAAATGAATGAAAAATACCAATAGAAAAATCATTGGGAAAATAATTCTAATGGCACTTAAATCTTGAATATTAATGCTAAAACTTGCCACCAACAAAAAAGCCATCAAAATACCAAAAGGCAGAATGATGACTTTATTGAAAATCCTTTCCGAATACCTTATCTTGGACATTAGTAATTCAGAAGTTCTTGAATTTTAGTTTTCACCTTTTCAGTACTTGGAATCATCGTTTCTTCCAAAGTTGAATTCAGAGGAATTGCCGGCATATTTTCAGAACCAATAGTCATCACTGGCGCATCAATATATTGAAAACATTCTTCTTGAATTTTACCACTTAAAGCTCTTGCAAAAGTGTTATCGGAAGGTTCTTCGGTAACGACTAGACATTTTCCACATTTTTTGACAGATTTCATAATTGTCTTCTCGTCCAACGGGTGTAAAGTCCTTAAATCAACCACTTCAATTTGATCTTGCATGCCTAATTCCTGAGAAGCATTCATTGCCCAATGAACGCCCATTCCATAAGTAATAATACTCAAAGTTTCCTGATCGTCTTGTGGCCAAATTTCTTGTAAAACCCAAGCTTTCCCAAAAGGCAAAACATAATCTTTATCTGGCTCAACGCTAGTTGCGCCTTTGGTTCCAGGCACTTTACTCCAATACAAACCTTTGTGTTCAAAAATAACCACAGGATTTGGATCGTGATAAGCGGCTTTCATCAAACCTTTTAAATCTGCGCCATTGCTAGGATAAGCAATTTTTAAACCGCGAATGTTGGTCACCACGCTTTCAACAGAAGAAGAATGGTAGGGACCACCACTTCCGTAAGCACCAATTGGCACACGCAAAATCATAGAAACTGGCCATTTTCCGTTCGATAAATAAGAACTTCTACTGACTTCTGTAAATAATTGATTGAGTCCTGGCCAAATATAATCCGCAAACTGAACCTCAACAATTGGTTTCAAACCAACCGCTGACATTCCAACGGTAGAACCTACGATAAAAGCTTCTTGAATTGGCGTGTTGAATACACGATGATCACCAAATTTTTGAGCTAGCGTAGCAGCTTCACGAAAAACACCACCCAATCTTCCTCCAACATCTTGACCGTACAACAAACATTCTGGAAATTCTTTCATCAATTCTTCAATGGCAAACAACGCACAATCCACCATAACAACTTTCTCGGCGCCTTCTGGAGAGCGATTTCCTTTTTCTTCAGTAATTTTTGTTGGTGCAAAATCGTGGGTAAACAAATCTTCAGGTTTTGGATCTTCCGCCAACAAAGCTTCTTGATATTCTTTAGAAACAATAGCTTTTGCTTCGTTTTCAATAGCTTCTAACTCATCTTCAGTAAACCCATTTTTCAATAATTGTTGTTTCAATTTTGGATAAGGATCACGTAATTTAGATTCTTCCAAATCATCTCGATAAAACTCCATTCGTACACCAGATGTGTGGTGATTCAACAATGGACATTTGGCGTGTACCAAAAATGGCCGACGTTCTTCCCTAACGGTTTTTAAAACTTTGTTGAATTCTGAATACGACTCTTCAAAATCAGTTCCATCTATTGTAATTGCTTCCAAACCGTTAAATCCACGGGCGTATTCAAACGCATTTTGAGCACGAGTTTCTGCTTCATTGGCTGAAATATCCCAACCATTATCTTGAACCAAATAAATAATTGGCAATTGCTTCAAAGCTGCCATTTGAAGCGCTTCAGCAATTTCACCTTCGGTAACGGAAGCATCGCCAAGAGAACAAACTACAACAGCTTGTTTGGTGTCTTGCTTGAGTTGTTCTTTGTACCAAAATCCCATTGCAGCACCAGTTGCGGGAATGGCTTGCATTCCTGTTGCTGAACTTTGATGTGGAATTTTCGGTTTGTCTTCATCCTTCAAACTCGGGTGTGAATAGTAAGTTCTTCCTCCAGAAAACGGATCGTCCTTTTTTGCCAATAGTTGCAACATAAGGTCTTTTGGTGTCATCCCTATGGAAAGTAAAATAGAATCGTCTCGGTAATATGGATAGACATAATCTTGCGGTTCTAACTGCATTCCTACAGCGGTTTGTATAACTTCGTGACCACGTGATGTGGCATGAACGTATTTAGAAACCACCTTAAAGTTTTCTTCATATAACTCGGTCAAGGCTTTCGCCGTTACCAAGTTTTTGAAAGCTTTTTTGAATATTTCTTTTTTCATTTCATCTGTCTTTTTTCTCGCAAAGTGCGCTAAGGTTTTCGCAAAGCCCACAAAGCTATTTTATAGATTATTAACGATACGATGAATACCGTCTTTTAGCAATTTAGTATTGAAATTAATTAATAGACCAAGTTTTTTATCTGATAATTTAAGATAAGTAAGCAATTGAGCAAAATGTACAGGAGCTAAATTTTCTAAAGATTTTATTTCTAAAATCAGTTTATTTTCAACAATTAAATCCAGCCTATATCCAACATCCATATTAATTTCTTTATATATGAAAGGCATTGCCACTTGTTGTTGTACGTGTAGTCCAGCTTTTTCCAAATCGTATTTTAACGCAGCCTCATATGAAGACTCCAATAATCCAGGTCCTAAAGATTTATGAAGCTCCATTGCCTTTCCAATTACTTTGTAGGATAGTTCGTTTTCCGTCATGATGCAATGCTTTCAAAATTTTAATCTAAAAAATATTAAGCGATAAGATTACTAAGTTTTCTTAAAGCCAGTAAACTTTTTAATTATACATCTTTGCAAACTTTGCGCTTTTCTCTTTGCGTTCTCTGCGTGAAATAACAACTAATCACTTTATTCTAGCTTTTCAGTTTTTAACAAATCTTGCTTTAAAAAAGCCTTTTATCAAATTTTATTCAGATTTTTTGAGTTCTCCAAATAATCCGCAATCCTCCTTAAAAAACTACCAGCTAAAAATCCGTCTACAATTCTGTGATCAAATGAAAGCGACAAATACATCATCTGTCGGATTTCAATTTTATCGCCGTCTTCATATTCCATAACCTCAGCGCGTTTTTTGATAATTCCTGTCGCCAAAATCGCTGCTTCCGGTTGATTGATAATCGGTGTCCCCATCAAACTCCCAAAAGTTCCTACATTTGAAATGGTAAACGTGCCGCCTTTGGTATCATCGTTTGATAATTTGTTATCTCTTGCTTTTCCTGCCAATTCATTCACTACTTTTGCCAGTTCTTCCAAGTCTTTCTGATCGGAATTTCTCACTACCGGAACAATCAAATTTCCGCTTGGAAGTGCCGTTGCCATTCCGATATTGATTTCGTCTTTAACGATGATTTGGTCTCCATCAAGCGAAGAATTAATCATTGGAAAATCTTGAATCGCTTTGGTAACAGCTTGAATAAAAAGTGGTGTAAAGGTCAATTTTTCACTTGTTTTTTCCTGAAAAGACTTTTTATTTGCATTTCTCCAATTCACCAAATCTGTGAGATCGGCTTCAACATAAGCTGTAACGTGAGGTGAAGTATGCTTAGAAAACACCATATGATCGGCAATCATCTGACGCATTCGGTCCATTTCTACAAGTTTTCCTTTGCCTTTATCAAATTTTAAATCTGGAACTTGAAAAGAACTTTTGTTTTGAGGTTGATGTTGCACCTCAACAGGTTGGGCAAATTGTGCTGGACGCCCGTTTTCTATATATCTAAAAATATCTGATTTCTGTAATCTATCATTTGCTCCACTTGCTGGAATTCGCGCTAATTCTTCATAGCTAATGTGATAATCCTGTGCGATTTTTTCCACCAAAGGGGAGTAAAAATTATTAGTTCGATTTACTGATTTCCATTCTTGTGAAACAGACTCAGGTGCTTGTGATCGTTTTTCAGGTGCGCTTGGTGTTGGTTTTTTAATAGAAGTTTTTGATTTGCTTTTATTTTCTTCAGTCTCAGATTTAGATGGATCCTGAGACGCAGTTTCGCCTTTTTCAGAAACTTCCAAAATCGCAATCACTGATCCTATTTTAACAACGTCTTTCGCTTGATATTTAGTTTCCACAAGTTTTCCAGCAAAGGGTGCTGGCACTTCGTTGTCGACTTTATCAGTCCCAACTTCAACCAAAATATCGCCTTCCTGAAAACTTTCGCCTTCATTGACTACCCAGTTCAAAATTGTGCCTTCGGTAATACTTTCTCCCATTTTTGGGAGTTTAAATTCTTTTGTTGACATAAAAAGTTTATGTGAAATATGATTGCTAACAAAAATAACATTTTAAGCGTATTTCAAGCTGATTTCACTAATGAATTCTCAAGGTTTGACTGGTTATTTTAAAGTTTCGTCAAAAAAAAATAAACTGAAAAATAGATAAAAATAGTATTTTGCCGAAGATTATATTTTCAAATTCAATTTAAAACAACACTAATGAAGTTATTTAGAATTTTATTTTTTTTAGTCGCATTTTCGAGTTTTGCACAGCAAGGCGGCATGTGGATTCCTTCACTTTTGGAAGGCATGAACGAGAACGAAATGCAAAACTTAGGCATGAAGATGAATGCCGAAGATATTTACAGCGTCAACCAAAGCAGTTTGAAAGACGCTGTACCGCATTTCAACGGTGGTTGTACTTCTGAAGTTATTTCACCAAAAGGTCTTTTGCTTACAAACCACCATTGTGGTTATGGACAAATTCAATCGCATTCTTCTGTAGAAAACGATTATTTAGCCAATGGTTTTTGGGCTAAAAATCTTTCAGAAGAACTTGCAAATCCTGGCATGACAGTCACTTTCATTGTTGAAATCAGCGACGTTACCGATCAGATTTTGGAAGGCACATACAACGTAACTTCAGAACAAGAACGACAAAACATCATTGAACAAAACAAACAAAAGGTGGTAGAAAATTCAACTAAAGAAGATTGGCAAACGAACCGCGTCAGCACTTTTTTTGATGGTAATCAATTCATGCTTTTCCGCGTGGAAACTTTCAAAGATATTCGTTTGGTTGGTGCGCCACCATCGTCAATCGGGAAATTCGGTTCGGATACCGATAACTGGATGTGGCCTAGACATACGGGCGATTTTTCATTATTTAGAATTTACGCTAATAAAAACAATCGCCCAGCTGAATATTCCGAAGGCAATGTACCATACACACCAAAACATTATTTGCCGATAAGTTTGGATGGTGTAGAGGAAGATGACTTCAATTTAGTGTTTGGATTTCCAGGCACAACCGACGAATATTTGCCAGCTGTGGCCGTTGAACAATTGGTAGAAACCATCAATCCAGCAAGAATCGGTCTTCGTGAAGTTGCACTTAAAGAACAAGATGCTTTTATGAGAAAAGACCAAGAAATTAAAATTCAATATGCATCTAAATACGCACGAATTGCCAACTACTATAAGAAATGGATTGGTGAAAATCAAGGTTTGAAAAAAACCGATGCTATTGGAATCAAAAAAGCCCAGGAAAAAAACTTTATGAAGCGTGTAAAAGCCGAGGGTTTAGAGGATGAATACGGAACAATACTAGAGGATTTTGAAACCGCTTATACTGAGTTTGAAGATTATGATCTGGCGTACAACTATTTTTCAGAAACTTTTTTAAGAAATGTAGAATTATTGAGACATGGTTTTCAAATCTACCAACTCGAACAAGTTTACGACGCTAGAGGAAAACAATCTTTCAAGGATCGAAGAGACAATCTTTTGGAAGATTTCAAATCTGATTTCAAAAATTACAACGCCGAAGTTGACAAACATGTTTTCGAGAAAGTAATCGAGGTTTTTGCAAATGAAATGCCAAAACAATTTCTTCCAGAGTCATTTATTAATCAAGATAAAGAGAAACTTACAAACGATATTTATGAAAACTCAGCACTCACATCTTTCGAGAGTACTGAAGATATTCTGAAAGGCAATCCTAATAAGGTTTTCAAAAAGCTAAATGAAGACAAAGCTTATAAATTTGTAAAAATGTTGACACAGGAATTTTACGCTAAAGTGCTTCCTACTTACCAAAGCAAAAGACTTGAAATCGATGCTTTACAGAAAAAATACATGAAAGCAATCGTGGAATTGAGCCCTGAAGATGCTAGAATTTTCCCTAATGCTAACGGAACTTTACGAGTTACTTATGGAAAAGTAAAAGGTTACAGTCCACGCGATGCTGTAAAATACGAACACATCACTTATTTGGAAGGTGTTATGGAAAAATATGTTCCAGGCGATTATGAATTTGACGTTCCTCAAAAATTAATCGATCTGTATCAAACTAAAGATTATGGAAATTACGGTGAAGACGGAAAAATGCCAGTAAATTTCATAGGAACCAATCACACTACTGGCGGAAATTCTGGAAGTCCAGCGATCGACGCATATGGCAACCTCATCGGGTTGAATTTTGATAGAGTTTGGGAAGGCACGATGAGTGATATTTATTACGACCCAAGTATTTCTCGAAATATCATGGTCGATGCACGTTATATTCTATTTATCATAGATAAATTTGCTGGCGCACAGCATTTAATAGAAGAAATGACTTTGGTTCATCCCAAAAAATAAGAGTCTTTATTTTAAAATAAAAACCAAAAAATCCGATGCTAAACACATCGGATTTTTCGTTTACTGTTTTTTCATTTCTTGTAAAGTTTGATAAAAATCTTCCTGTTTTGGACGATTTTTCGGTATTTCTCTCAATGGCTCGACTACTTCCAAACTGTCATGGCAATCGGCTGGTAATTGCTGGTAAAGCTTTGTTCCAGCGGTTTTCCAGGCAATCATATCATCAGAAACTTGTTTGATGATTTTTGCAGGATTACCTACGACTAAACTTCGCTTTGGTATCACAGTTTCTGCTTTTACAAACGCCATTGCGCCAACAATCGATTCATCGCCAATTTCAGCATCGTCCATAATTACAGTATTCATTCCTATCAGACAGTTTTCGCCTAAATTCGCACCATGAATTATAGCGCCATGACCAACATGCGCTCCTTTTTTCAATCGAATACTTTTACCTGGAAACATGTGGACAGTGCAGTTTTCTTGCACATTTACACCATCTTCCAAAATAATTTCGCCCCAATCGCCTCTAATTGCTGCACCTGGTCCGATGTAGCAATCTTTACCGATAATAACATTTCCAGTAACAGCCGCTAATGGATGGACAAAACTAGATTTGTGAACAACTGGTATGTGATTTTTGAATTTGTATATAGCCATTAGGCATTAGCTTTTAGCTTTTAGCTGTTAATCTTTTTCTTAAAGATGAATTCATTTTTGACAATTCTGATAGTTCTTTTCTTAATTCTTCATTTTCTTTTTCTGTTATGTATTTTCTTAATTTAGCTTTTGTTGTACATGCAACACATTCATTTACGCTACCTTGAGAAACAATTAAATATCGATTAAAATTAGCATCAGATCCAGAATAACCTTCCGCTATGTTTAGAGCAATAGAATCAGAAGCTCTGCTAAATTGAGAAGAAAGCTTAAAGTCCTCTCTCTTTGGAAACTTTTGAATAATTTTATGAACGAACTCTCCAAGTAAAATAGCTTTTTGGTAGATTTTTAAATCTTCAAACTTGAAATGATATTTACCATTCATATTTATCCTATTTTTCTAAAGGCTAATAGCTACAGACTAACAACTACCCTCTACTTAAACCTTTTCAATTTCTCTTTTGTAAATGAACTCAATACTAATTTCCCACTGATTTTAGCGCGTTCATTTAACAATTCATCCCAATCTTCGGTGCCTCGCCAAAACATTTGTTTCATATGTTTTACCGCTTCCGGGTTGTATTCGCATAAATTTTTAGCAAATTCTGCGACGGCTTCATCCATTTCCTCTGTACTTTCAAAAACTTTGGCAAACAAGCCTTTTTGCATTGCCCATTCTGGTGAATAAAACGAATTAGCATCTATCGCGATTTGCGACATTCCGCTTACGCCCAATTTACGTTCTACGGCTGGTCCGACAACAAATGGTCCAATGCCGATATTCAACTCACTCAATTTGATTGCTGCAAATTTTGTCGCCATACAATAATCCATTGCTGAAGCTAAGCCTACGCCTCCCCCAACAGTTTTGCCTTGCACACGCCCAATAATGAATTTGGGACACTTTCGCATGGCATTGATCACGTTTGCAAAACCCATAAAGAATTTTTCGCCTGTTTTTTCGTCATCAATATTGATTAATTCTTTGAAGCTAGCTCCTGCGCAAAAGGTTCGGTTTCCGCCAGATTTCAAAATGATGACTAAAACCTCATCGTTTTGTCCAACCTCTGTAATAGTTTCAGCTAGTTGAGCCAAAATATCACTCGGTAAAGAATTGTGTGCTGGATGAAAAAATTCAATTATTGCAATTTTGTCTTGTATGTCTTTTTTTACGTAAGCTTCTGTCATCGTATTTAATTTCTTAATGTTCATATTATTTAATCTCCAAATCTAACAATTGTTAGCTTGAAAGACAAGATTTCAGTTTAGAAGCTGAATCAAATTATCATCATTTTTAAAAACAAAACAGTGAATATTCATATAAATGATAGTTTTCAACAATTAAAAGTCGGTTTTATTGCAAAATCTTAAAAAAATATAACAAACCTTAGTTGATGTTGAAGTATCTAATGATTAAATTTGTAATGTCTTAAAAGGCTTTTTTTAATTAAAATTTAAAATAATAAAAGATCTATGAAACAAGATACATTTCAGGCTCCAGATTACTATAATATTGACGATTTATTAACTGAAGAACATCGTTTAATTCGTCAAGCGGCTAGAGATTGGGTAAAACGTGATGTTAGCCCAATTATAGAAGAAGCAGCACAGAAGGCTGAATTTCCAAAATCGATTATCAAAGGTTTATCAGAAATCGGTGCTTTTGGACCTTACATTCCTGAAGAATATGGTGGTGCTGGGCTCGATCAAATTTCTTACGGATTGATTATGCAAGAAATTGAACGCGGTGATAGTGGCGTGCGCTCAACAGCATCGGTGCAATCTTCTTTAGTTATGTTTCCAATTTATGCTTACGGCACTGAAGCACAAAAGAAAAAATTCTTGCCGAAATTAGCTTCTGGTGAAATGATGGGATCTTTTGGTTTAACTGAACCCGACCACGGTTCAAATCCAAGCGGAATGGTGACCAATTTCAAAGATAAGGGCGACCATTATTTACTAAATGGCGCCAAAATGTGGATTTCAAACTCTCCGTTTTGTGATGTTGCTGTCGTTTGGGCAAAAAATGAAGAAGGCAGAATTCATGGGCTTTTAGTAGAACGTGGGATGGAAGGTTTTTCTACCCCAGAAACCCATAATAAATGGTCGCTTCGTGCATCTGCCACTGGCGAATTGATTTTCCAAGATGTAAAAGTGCCAAAGGATAATTTATTAACTGGAAAAAGCGGTCTTGGCGCTCCACTTTCTTGTTTAGATTCTGCTAGATATGGTATTGCTTGGGGCGCGATTGGCGCAGCTATGGATTGTTATGATACCGCTTTGCGTTACGCCAAAGAACGCATTCAGTTTGGAAAACCAATTGCTGGTTATCAACTCCAACAAAAGAAATTGGCTGAAATGATTACTGAAATTACCAAAGCACAACTTTTAGCACTTCGTTTGGGTCAACTTAAAAATGAAGGAAAAGCAAGTTCTGCACAAATTTCGATGGCGAAAAGAAATAATGTGGATATGGCAATAAATATTGCGCGAGAAGCCAGACAAATTCTAGGCGGAATGGGAATTACTGGAGAATACAGCATTATGCGCCATATGATGAATTTGGAAAGTGTAATAACTTACGAAGGCACCCACGATATTCATTTATTGATTACTGGTCTAGATATAACAGGAATTTCTGCTTTCAAATAAAGTATTTGATTTTTATTAAAAACAGTTTAAAACCGTGGTTTTCACTTAGAACCACGGTTTTTTTATTGTAATTTTGTCTATATAAAAATTATTTAAATGAATATCGAACAAATTCAATCTGAACTAAAATCGCAACGAAATCAACTCATAGAACACAATTTATATAAAAGCATAGAAAGTCCGCAAGATTTGAAGATTTTCATGCAACATCACGTTTTTGCAGTTTGGGATTTTATGTCCTTATTAAAATCGCTTCAGTATGAATTGACACGAACCTCTGCTCCTTGGTTTCCTGTTGGCAATGCCAAGCATCGGTATTTGATTAACGAAATTGTTTTAGCTGAAGAAACAGATATCAATATGAACGGCGAACGCCAAAGTCATTTTGAAATGTATTTGGACGCGATGCAAAAAGCCAATGCCAATACTGAACCTGTCCATACTTTTATGGAACAAATAAAACACGGTACAGATATTTTTTTAGTTATTGCAACAAGTGATTTACCCGAAACAGTAAAATCTTTTTTAATATTCACTTTCAACACTATTAAAGAAGGAAAATTACACAAAATTGCCGCTGCGTTTACGTTTGGTCGCGAAGAATTGATTCCGGATATGTTCACTTCTATTATTAATGAAATTCAACAGAGATTTCCAGAAGAGGATTTGAGTTTGTTCAAATATTATTTCGATAGACATATTGAATTAGATGGCGATGAACATGGGCCAATGGCGCTAGAACTTATTTCTGAATTATGTGGCGAAGATGAAATAAAGTGGCAAGAAGCCCTAGAATGTTCTAAAGAAGCTTTAGAAAAAAGACAACAACTTTGGAATGGTATTGCTAAAGAAGTAAATTATTTCAAGGCGATTGCTTAGCTTTTAAATATCATATCTACACTAAAATAAAAAGCGGCAAAATTCAAATATGAATTTTGCCGCTTTTTATTTGTTTCAAATTTATAATCTATGCATAAAAATATTTTTCTATAACAATAAAGACAGCTGCGCCAGCTAGAAATCCAGTAAGAGCAATCCAAGCAATTTTCTTGAAATACCAAATAAAATCGATTTTTTCCATGCCCATAGCCGCAACTCCAGCCGCAGAACCAATTACTAACAAACTCCCTCCTGTTCCCGCAGAATAAGCTATAAAATGCCAGATTGGACTGTCTGTTGGAAAATCGTACATTCCCATTGTAGCAGCAACCATCGGCACATTGTCGATTAAAGAAGACAAAGCTCCTAATAACAAAATCACCAAATCCATATTGGGTATGGTTTGCGATAATGATTCCGCAGCATAACGTAAAGTGCCAACCTCTTGACCATTGATACTGCCATAAACTAAACTTTCCAAAGCCGCAACAGAAAGTAGAATTCCTAAGAAAAACAAAATACTAGAAAATTCAATTTTAGAAAGTGCTCTATGTGTTGAATAGCGATACTTTTGATTTTTAGGCAAGTTTTTTTCTGGTCGAACGTATTCAGAAACCAACCAAACCACGCCCAAACTAAACATCATGCCCAAGTATGGAGGCAAGCCTGTAATTCCTTTGAAAATTGGCACAAAAACTATCGCAGCTAAGCCAACATAAAGCATCGTTTTACTACTCAATAATCTTTCGGCTTCTTCATCAACAATTAATTCCTTACGAATTGCTTTCCCCCGAAACGGTTTCATATTAGAAGCAATTAGAAACGGAACAATAAAACAAAATAGAGAAGGAACAATTAAATATTCTGATAGTCCAACGGCGGTCACTTTTCCGCCAATCCAAAGCATGGTAGTTGTAACGTCTCCAATTGGTGACCAAGCGCCACCAGCATTGGCTGCTATAATAATCATGGCAGCATACCAAATTCTGTAATTTCTTCTAGCTAAAATTTTTCTTAATAAAGTAATCAAGATAATTGTAGCCGTTAGGTTATCGATAATTGCAGAAAGTACGAAAGCTAAAATCCCCAAAGTCCAGAGTAATCGTTTTTTACTTTTGGTAGTAATTGCGTTTTTAATAATTCCAAAACCACGATGTAAATCAATAATTTCAACAATTGTCATTGCACCGATTAAGAAAAATAAAATCTCGCCAATACTGCTAAAATGATGAATCAAATTACTTTTGAAACCTTCTGCAATTGCTTCTTCATCATCTAGAAAAAAACCAAAGACATGTCCATGACTATCTACGATATTGAACCAGCCAGCATTAAAACCAATAGCTAAAAATGCCCACATTGTTGTTCCCATTAACAATGCAGGCACAGCTTTATCTAACTTTAAAGGATGTTCTAATGTGATGCCTAAATAGCCAATCACAAAAATTATAATGATTATTGAAACCATTTTTTATGTATGTATTACACCAACTGTTTTAGAGCAATTTCAAAAGCAGTACGGCTGATATTTTTTGTATCGTTATTATTTTCAAATGTATTCTGGATTGCGTTTTTGATAGTAATTGAAATGTCATTGAAAATAGCTTCGTCTGTCATTTGAATTTTGCGTTCCATAAAATAGGCGAAAACTCTTGCCATGCCGCAGTTTGCAATAAAATCTGGAATCACGCTCACTTTACTATCGGCGTATTCCATAATTGGACCGAAGAAAATTTCTTTGTCAGCAAACGGAACATTTGCTCCACTTGAAATCACCTCTAAACCATTATTTACCAAAGCATCTATCTGGTCTTTTTGAATTAATCTTGATGCTGCGCACGGTGCAAAAATTTCAGCGCCTAAATTCCAAAACTTTTCGTTAGCTTCTTCAAAATTGATCATATTTGGTGAACGCAAAGTATTGCCGTCTTTGTTCAAAAATAATTCTTTGATTTCTTCAAAAGTAAACCCATTTTCATTGATCAAACCGCCATCTTTATCCAAAATCCCAACAACTTTAGCGCCCATTTGTGCCAAATAATACGCGGCTGCGGAACCTACATTACCAAATCCCTGAACAATGGCTTTTTTACCTTCAACATTGCCACCATAAATATTGTAAAAATGCTTCACCGATTCTGCCACACCAAAACCAGTAATCATATCTGCTACAGTGAATTTACGCAACAAGTCTGGCGTATAATCTTTGTTTTCAATCACTTTTATAACACCGTGTCTCAACTGACCTATTCTATTGATTTTGTCAGCTTCTGTAGGTTTAAAGTGACCGTTAAAAACACCTTCTTGGGGATGCCAAACTCCACAACTTTCTGTAATAGGAATGACTTCATGAATTTCATCTACATTCAAATCGCCACCAGTTCCGTAGTAACTTTTCAGTAAAGGAGAAACCGCTTTGTACCAACGTTCCAAAACTGCTTGTTTTCTTGGATCTTTAGGGTCGAAGTTAATGCCCGACTTTGCCCCGCCAATGGCCGGTCCGGAAACAGTAAATTTTATTTCCATCGTTTTAGCCAAAGACATAACTTCATTTTCATTTAGGCCTTTTCTCATTCTGGTTCCGCCACCAGCTGCACCACCTCGTAAAGAGTTGATTACAGTCCAGCCTTCAGCATCAGTTTCAGAATCCTTCCAGTGAAAAACTATTTCTGGTGATTTTTCTTCGTATTTATTCAGTAATTCTTTCATTCTAATAACTTTAATAAATTCAAAATTTGCCACAAATATAGAGAATAGAATGCGTTATCTTTAACAATTCATTATAAAAAAAAGAGGGTTTTGAATAATTTTTAAGCGCGAAAAACTCTCCCGGAACTATGGTTTTTTTTCACACCTGTTACCGAAGCTAAAACGTTAATCTCATTACGGATTCTCAGAATTCCCAAAAAAGCGAAAATCAAAGCTTCCTTGTAATTTACCAATTGAGATTCGGGAATAATTAATTTTGAATCTGATAATTTTTCAATTTCTGAAATTAAATAAGAATTGAATGCTCCACCGCCAGTCACAAGAACTTTGGAATTCCATTCAAACTGAGAAGCAATTTGCATGGCGAAATGTTTGGTACATGTTGCAATGATTTTTTCTGGCTTCAAATTATATTGTTCCAAAATTGGAAAAAAGTTGGCTTCCAGCCATTCTGTTCCAAGTGATTTTGGAGGTTGTTTTTTGTAAAACTGAATCTGATTCAGCTGTGCTAATAAGTCTTCATCAATTTTTGAATTTCTGGCGATTGCTCCTCCTTCATCGTATTCAAAGCCAAGTTTTTCGGCGTAGAAATTTAATATTTTATTCACTGGGCAAATATCGTAGGCAAGCCTTTCGGAATTTCTTTTGAAAGACAAATTGGCGAATCCACCCAAATTCAAACAATAATCGTATTCAGAAAACAAAAGCTCGTCACCAATTGGCACAAGCGGCGCACCCTGACCACCTAAAGCCACATCGCCTACACGAAAATCACAAACGACAGTTTGCCCTAACAATTTTGAAATTTTTGGTAAATTACCGATTTGCAAAGTTTGTCCCAATTCTGGCTCATGCAAAATAGTATGACCGTGAGAAGCAACAAAATCAAGTTTATTTATATTATATTTTTCAATAAAACTTTGAATAAAATCACTTAAATAAACTGTGTAATGTTCATTGACTTGTTTTAAATCAAATTCATTATATCGGTGAGCTGAATGAAGTTTATTTTTCCAAACATCTGTATAAGGAAGGGTTTCCGCATGAATAATTTGATAATTCCAAGTTTCATTTTTAGTAAATTCGGCATAAACTAAATCGACTCCATCCAGAGAAGTTCCCGACATTACACCAATCACATTATAGGATTGCATTTTAATTTTTCTATCAAAAATACGGTAAAATTGAAATTTCAAGCTCCATGATTGATAAGAATAATGAATTAATGCAAAAAAAAATTGAAGTATTCTTTTACACAAATCTTAAATTATCACATCAAAGACTGAGAAATATTTAGCTAAGCCTTATATTTGTAGCAAAATTTTAATAAATCTGAAACTACTATAATATGGATTTTAAGTTGACAGAAGAACACGAAATGATACGCCAAGCGGCTAGAGATTTTGCCAATAATGAGCTAAAGCCGGGTGTTATAGAACGGGATGAAAAGCAAGAATTTCCAAAAGAGCAAGTGAAAAAGTTAGGAGAGCTTGGTTTTCTTGGCATGATGGCTTCACCAGAATTTGGTGGCGGCGGAATGGACACAGTTTCCTATGTTTTGGCGATGGAAGAATTATCTAAAATTGATGCGTCAGCATCTGTGGTTGTCTCTGTTAACAATTCTTTGGTTTGCTGGGGATTAGATACTTATGGCTCTCAAGAGCAAAAAGAAAAGTATTTGTCTAAATTGACAACAGGAGAAAAATTGGGTGCATTTTGTTTAAGTGAACCAGAAGCAGGAAGCGATGCTACTTCGCAGAAAACGACTGCAATAGATAAAGGCGACCACTATGTGATCAACGGCACTAAAAACTGGATTACAAATGGAAATTCTGCCGATATTTACTTAGTAATTGCACATACCGATAAATCAAAAAAACATCGTGGAATCAATGCTTTTATTTTAGAAAAAGGCATGGAAGGTTTTGAAATTGGACCGAAAGAACAAAAAATGGGAATTCGTGGAAGCGATACGCATTCTTTAACTTTCAATGACGTAAAAGTTCCTAAAGAAAACCGAATTGGTGAAGATGGATTTGGTTTCAAATTTGCGATGAAAACCCTTTCTGGTGGTAGGATTGGTATTGCTGCCCAAGCTTTGGGAATTGCTGCTGGCGCCTATGAATTAGCTAAAGAATATTCTAAAATCAGAAAAGCATTTGGTACGGAAATCAAAAACCACCAAGCTATTGCTTTCAAATTAGCTGATATGCATACAAGTATTGAAGCAGCTAGACATATGGTTATGAAAGCCGCTTGTGATAAAGATAATGGTGAAAACTACGATTTATCCGGCGCGATGGCAAAACTATATGCGTCACAAGTTGCGATGGATGTTGCTGTTGAGGCGGTTCAAATTCATGGTGGAAATGGTTATGTGAAAGAATATCATGTTGAGCGATTGATGAGAGATGCTAAGATTACACAAATCTATGAAGGCACTTCAGAAATCCAAAAAATAGTGATTTCAAGAACAATTTTAGCAGACTAATTTTTGACTAAATATTATTTCAAAGCTTGGGTGTATGCTCAAGCTTTTTTTGTGTTTAAAAAATCGAGTCTGGATTAAAATATTATACTTAAATTTGTCCAAAATCTAATTAATTATGAAAAGAATTTACCTCACTCTTATTTTGTGTTTTGGTGTTTTATGTTTGCAAAGCCAAAACGCTCCTTACAACTTAGAAGTTGATAATGAGCCGTATAACGATTTAGTTAATCCAACTGTCATAACAAGTTCTCAAGCTTGGATGGCACCTAACTTAAACATTCCAATTGGGTTTGATTTCAATATGTTTGGCGAAGATATAAACACGTTTTACACTTCAGAAGACATAGGATCTGTAACTTTTTTAATCAACAATCCAAACGACCAAGGTGATCAGAATATTGTATTGGCAGGTTATGGTAGTTTTGTCGTAGATCGCGGTTATACAGGAGACACTGGTCCCCCAGATTCTTTAATTGAAAATTTAAATAATTCTCAATCGACAATTTCTTTTACACATGAAGGCCAAACTGGGAGTCAAATTTGTAAAATTGAATGGAAAAATTTGGGCTTTCTTCTCGAAATATTATTTAATGAAACCAATAACGATTATGCCAATGCACAAGTTTGGCTATATGAATCAGATAATTCTTTTGAAGTTAGATTTGGAGACTCATCTACTAATTCTCCATTCACATATAGCCCGTCAAGTGATGGTTTAACCGGCCCAATTGTGGCTGCGTCTTTTGAAGATGTTTCAGAAGAAGGTGGAATTATACTTTCTGGAAATCCAGATTCACCAAACATTGTTACAGATTTTGAATCTAACATTACTGGACTAAATGGCCACCCTCAGGAAGGTTTGGTCTTAAGGTTAACGCCAAATAATTTAACTTCAGAAGAATTCAAAAATCTTCAAAACATCAGTTTATATCCGAATCCAGCTGTAGATTATTTCAGTTTGGCAAATACCGCCAATCTTCAAATTCAAAAGGTGAAAATCTTTGATTCTGCTGGAAAGAAAATTTCTAAAATTGAACATAATTTTGACAAAATAAATATTCAAAATTTGAATTCTGGTTTGTATTTCATTCAAATTGAAACTGAGAAAGGCAAAACCGTTAAGCAATTGCTGAAAAAATAAAAACCAGTTTTATTGAAAAAATTTAACAGCCTAAGCGATTTTAGTTTAGGCTGTTTTTATTTGAAATTTAAACTAAAGTCTTGTTCACTTATCTTATTTTTGAACATAACTAAAAATAATGACTTCAGATGTACATAAGGTTTTTCAAAGTAATTTTTGATGTATTTTGGTCATTAGTTTTACTAGCGGTTTTATTTCCTTTGTTACTTTTTGTTTATCTTATTTTACTTATGATCCATAAGTCAAATCCAATATTTTATCAGAAACGTGTCGGGCAATTTGGTGAAAACTTCACTATTTTAAAATTCAAAACAATTAAAGCAGATTCCAGTTCAAATCTTTTTTTAAAATTTCTTAGAAAAACTAAAATCGACGAGCTTCCACAACTAGTCAATGTCATAAAATGTGAAATGAGTCTTGTTGGACCGAGACCTGATTTGCCTGGATATTACGATCAGCTTCAAGGTGGAAATCGAAGTATTCTAGACTTGAAACCTGGCATTACTGGTTACGCCTCTATTGAGTTTGCAAACGAAGAGGAAATTCTATCCCAACAAGAAAATCCATTAGAATATAACGATCAGGTTATATTTCCTGAAAAAGTTAAACTTAATTTGAAATATCGAAATAATATTTCTTTTGGTCTTGACATTAAAATACTGATTAAAACTTTACTTTTACCTTTCAAATAAAATAGCCAATATGTCATCAGAATTATCTAAAATATGGTTGTCTTCTCCACATATGGGTGGTAAAGAACAAGATTTTGTAAATAGCGCTTTTGCGGAAAATTGGATTGCTCCGCTTGGACCAAATGTCAACGGATTTGAAAAAGACTTGGTCAACTATATCAATCAAGACAAGCATATTGCAGTCTTAAGTAGCGGTACTGCTGCTATTCATTTGGCACTGGTAAAACTTGGTGTTCAATCTGGTGATGAGGTAATTTGTCAAAGTTTTACTTTCTGCGGTTCTTCGAATCCGATTGTCTACCAAGGTGCAAAACCTATTTTCGTAGATAGTGAGCCAAGCACTTGGAATATGTGTCCAAAAGCTTTGAAAGAAGCTATTGAGGATAGAATTTCTAAGGGTAAAAAACCAAAAGCAATTATACCTGTTCACTTGTATGGCATGCCTTATTTGGTCGATGAAATTCATGCCGTCGCATCGAAATATGAAATTCCAATTATTGAAGATGCAGCGGAGTCCTTAGGTTCAACTTACAAAAATAAATCTTGCGGTACTTTTGGAGCTTATAGCGCTTTGTCCTTCAATGGTAATAAAATCATTACAACTTCTGGCGGTGGTGCATTGGTTTGCCCAACTGAATCCGACAAACAGAAAATCGTATATTATTCCACTCAAGCTAGAGATAATGCACCGCATTATCAACATTCAGAAATCGGTTTCAATTATAGAATGAGCAATATTTCAGCTGGAATTGGTCGCGGACAAATGTTGGTTTTAGACAAGCATGTTGCATTGCGTAGAAAAATGCATGATTTTTACGTTTCTATTTTTAAAGACATCAAAGGCGTAAAGGTGTTAACTGAACCGAACGAAAATTTCAAAAGTAATCATTGGTTGTCTGCAATTACTATAAACCCAGAGCAAACGAATGGTATTTCTCGTGAAGATTTGAGACTTCACTTGGAAAAATATAATATAGAAAGTCGCCCACTTTGGAAACCGATGCATATGCAACCTGTATTTGAAAACACACCTTTTTATGGTGGGAAAGTTGCTGAAAAATTATTTGAACAAGGGCTCTGTTTGCCTTCGGGTTCAAATCTTACGGACGAGGATCGAGAAAGAATTAAGCAAGGAATTAGAGAAGTTTTTAAAATCTAAATTCATGAATTTACAAGACATTATTCAATCCAGACGGTCAGTATATCCTAAGCAGTTCAATTCTGAAGAAATTTCTAAAAAAGAATTAGATACGGTTTTGGAATCTGCCAACTGGGCACCGAATCACAAACATACTGAACCGTGGCGATTCAAAATTTTGCAAGGCGATAGCAAGTTAAAACTTGGACGTTTTCTCGTTGACAAAAAAGCTGAAATTAAGGGAAAAAGTTCAAATTTTGAGAGCAAAAAAAATATTTCGAAATTCGAAAAATCACACACAGTTATAGCTATTTGCATCAAAACTCACCCTGGCAAAATACCTGAATGGGAAGAAATTGCAGCAGTTGCCATGGCTGTACAAAATATGTGGCTTACTGCATTTGACTTGAAAATCGGTGCATATTGGAGTTCACCAAAAATGATTCACCATTTAGACGAATTTTTTGAATTTGAAACAAACGAAAGATGTTTAGGCTTTTTTTATATGGGAAAATTTGACGGAGAATTACCACAAGGCAAACGAAAAACAAGCATTCAAGATAAAATTGAATACATTTAAAGTATTGAATTTTAGTCAAATACTATTATCGGATAGTTAAAAAAAAGGAATTTCCCGATAATAGTTGTATATTTGTGGTATGTGGAGAATGGATAATACATATCGCCCAAAATTAGACACAACTTTCAAAAGACTGGAAGAAAAGAAGAATCTGCTAACCAAAGCCAGACCGCTCCCAAGCATAGCTTTGGGAAAAATAAAAGAAGCTTTGGCTGTAGAATGGATTTACAACTCCAACAGCATCGAAGGCAACACACTTACACTCAGGGAAACCCAAATGGTGCTTCAAGAAGGCATCACTGTCAAAGGAAAATCGCTTCGTGAGCATTTTGAAGCCAAAAATCACGAGTTAGCTCTGAATTATCTTTACAAACTAGTGAACCCAAACTATGAGCTGTCTGCCAAAGACATCATGAAGCTTCATGAGTTTGTGCTTAGAAGTATAGAAGAAGATTTTGCTGGACGCTTCAGAACAGCAGGTGTGCGTATTACTGGCGCAAATTTTGTACCTCCAAATGCAAGAAAAGTTTCAGATTTGGTCGATGAATTGGTAAAATTCATAAAAGAAAATCCATTAGGACTCAACACTTTGGAGTTGGCTACATTTTTCCATCATAAATTTGTTTGGATTCATCCATTTTTTGACGGAAATGGCAGAACAGTACGCTTGGCAATGAATTTAATTTTGATGAAAGAAGGTTTTACGCCTGCTATTATTTTGAGTACAGACCGCAAGAAATATTATTCAGCATTGAATTCTGCAAACAAAGGCAATTATGAAAAGCTAATGCTACTCATGGCACAAGCTTTGGAACGCACACTGAATATTTATCTCAATGCATTGCCAGAAGCCAATGACGATTATCAAGAAATTGCTAACTTAGTAGAAGAGGAAAACTTGCCTTATAGCCAAGACTACATTAGTCTTTTGGCACGTCAAGGTAAAATAGACGCCTACAAAGAAGGTCGAAACTGGCTGACTTCCAAAAAAGCGATTGAAGATTATATTCAAAATAGAAAGCGAAAACGCTAGCAAACGGTAAGGTTATTTTTAAGAAATATTGAAAATTTAACATTACAAATTTCAAGAAGTTATTTATATTTTTTTAATTTTCATTTTAATTTAGGCTACAAATAATTATGTAAAAAATTGACAATTGTAGCCTAACACATAAAGAATTCATTCGATTAAATTAAAATGATGGCCGACGGTAAAAAATATAGAATTTCTACTAAAAACTTTCAAATATTCCCTTTTGGAATGCTTGCAACTTACTATATCTTCATTAAAGACTCTGAATTTATAAATAGCAATTTGAAAACAAACATAGCAACAGGAATGGCAATTCTTTCATTAGTTTCTTTGTATATTGTCTTAAGGAGGCAATATAAAGAAGGTCAAATAAAAAAAGTGAAACAAAAATTACTTTCGTTTTCTCTTTTTATTTGTATTTCTACGGGGGCATTTATGTATTATCATTTTTTCGTAAATTAAAACAAACTCAAAGTTTGTTTTAGATAAGAACCTGGAGTTTTCACTTCAGGTTTCTTGTTATAAACGGCACGCTTTATGAATTAATCTGTATTTTTAAATCATAAATTTCTACCTATGAAAAATTTCTTGATTCTACTTATCTGCCTTTTAAGTTTGAACTTATTCGCCCAAAAGAAATATGACAAATTATGGGATAAAATTGAAATTCTAGAAACTAAAGATCATTCTAAAGATGCTTATGAGTTGGTTTTAGAAATTTATGACAAAGCCAAGCGAAAAAACAATCAAAAGCAAGCTGCAAAAGCATTCATCTACAAGTCGAAATTTGAATTGATGCTGAAAGAAAATAGTGAAAACGATGTCTATCAAGCATTTTTAAAAGAAATTAAATCTCAAAAATTCCCTTTCAAACAAATCTTGACTTCACATTTAGCCGAAAGCCTGAATGAATATTACAATAGCAATTACTACAAAATCAGAAGACGAAGCGAAACCAATAGATCTTCTGAAGACTTTACAACTTGGAGTGAAAACAAGCTTTACCATCAGATCGACAGTTTGTACCAAGAGTCACTGAATCCATCATCTAAATTGCAAAAAATTGAGGATAAGGACTACAAAGACTTTTTAAAAATAGGCGATAATTACCAAAAATTCAGAACAAGTATTTACGACATTCTAGCCAACAGATATATTGAATTCCTAGAACAATACCGACAACCTTCTGAATTTAAATCATCGTTTAAACCTGAAGATTCTATTTTTTTAGCGACAACAAAAAACTTTATTAAATTAAATATAAACACAGAACAATCGACAGCTTCTATTTTCAAGCAATTGAAAATATATCAGAATTTAGAAACTTTCCATTGGCAAAACAATAGCGAATTATCTGTATTTTCTTTGGCTTTAGAACGTTTAGAGTTTTTAAAAAACAATGGTGATTTCGGTGATAAAACAGTCGAATTATATATCAAAAGTCTTCAAAGTTTAAAAAATGAATTCGACGAAGATTATTCTAAAGCAAGCATTCTTCTGAAGTTAGCAGAATATCACGAGCAATTTGCTAACAAAGAAAATTACCCCGATTTTAATAAAAAGAGTGTGAAATTAGCTGAAGAATGTATCGAAACATATCCAGAATCTCAGTTATCTAGCCAAGCCCGAAAATTGATTAAAAAGATAAAATTCCCAGACCTAGAAATCACTAGTCAAGAAATCATTTCTCCAAATCAAATGTCAAAAGTTTTGGTGAATTTCAAAAATATAGACAGTTTAGATTTAGAAATATACAAACTCTCTGCAAAAAATTCGTTTTTCGACGAAATTTCAAAATATGATTACAAACAACGAGAATCGATCATTAAGTCTTTTTTCGAATCGAACACAGCAGAAATAAGCAAAACTTACAAATTACCAAACCAAAACGATTATTTCAACTATAGCACAGAAGTGCTCATTCCAGAACTTGAGAAAGGGCAATACGTATTAAAATTTTCAGAAAAATCGAACTCGGACGTGATTTACGATGAATTTAAGTATCAAATCGTAAAAGTGTCTGATTTGGCTTTTCAAATTCTAATAAAAGACAATTTCATAGACTTTCAGCTGGTCGAACGTCTGAATGGCAAACCGATTGAAAATGCACAAGTTCATTTAGAATTCAAAAAAAAACGTAGCGATAAAAGTTTTGTAAAACCTACCAATAATAATGGAATTGCCAGATTTAATTTTGAAGAACCTTACCAGCCTTACCAAATCACATTTATCCACAACCAAGATACGCTAAGCACCAAAGATTCCTACTCAAAACCCTATGAAAGACAAGCTTCAAATTCTGATGAGGGTTTGCAGATATTCGCACAAAGTATTACTGATAGAAGTATTTACAGACCAGGACAAGAAGTGTTTTTCAAAACTTTTGTCCATTCCATAGAAGAAAACCAAACATCTGCTGTAGAAGACTTTTCCGTTCAAATTTTACTTTTAGATCAAAATCAAGATGTGCTAGACTCGCTTCAACTCAAAACGAATGAATTTGGTAGCGTTCATGGCAAATTCAAAATTCCGCGTGGTCGGAATTTAGGTCAATATTCTATTGAAATTGACGAAGATTTTGATAATAATGATTCGTTTTATGACAAATATGATTATTTCGATTTTGAAGCT
Organism: Psychroflexus aestuariivivens; assembly: GCF_004010055.1. Taxonomy (GTDB): domain Bacteria; phylum Bacteroidota; class Bacteroidia; order Flavobacteriales; family Flavobacteriaceae; genus Psychroflexus; species Psychroflexus aestuariivivens. Next base: position 9,369 of record NZ_RQVT01000063.1, on the reverse strand, counting down.
AAAACTGCCAATTTCAATGTTGAAGAATATAAACGTCCAAAATTTGAAGTTGACATAAACGATCTGAAGACCACATATAAATTGAACGACAGTATTAATATTAGTGGCAAAGCGCAAGCCTTTTTTGGCGGTAATGTTTCTAATGCCAAAGTAGAATTTACTGTTGAAAGACGAATGAATTACAACCCGTTGTATCGCCAAACACGTTATTTTGAATCAGTAGAGCCAGAAAGAATTGCTGCTGGTGAAGTTGAAACCGACCAAGACGGTAATTTTGAAATCATATTCAAAGCTGAACCCGATAGGACTGTCGATAAAAAATTCTTACCAATTTTCGTTTATCAAATCAAAGCTTCGGTTACGGATATTAATGGTGAAACCAGAACCGCTGAAAAAAATATAAACATCGGTTATCACGGTCTAAACATAGATATTCTTACGGAAAACGAAATTACTGAAGGTCAAAATCAGGAGTTTCAGATTACTGCAAACGACTTGAACAAAAACAAAAAAAACATTGAAGACACTTTAAAAATTTACCGTTTCAAAAGTCTGGATCGAAAACTTAAATACAGACCGTGGTCGCCACCAGAAATTCAGCAAATTCCATTCGAACAATTTACAGAACTTTTCCCTCATGAAGCTTACGATCAGAATGAACTAGAAAAACTGAATGAAATCGATACTCTAGTTTCACAAATTATCGTCGATACTGACAAAAAAAATATCTTTAATTATGATGAAAAATTAAATTTAGAAAGCGGAAAATACCAATTAAAAATCGAAACCAAAGATGAATTCGGTATCGAAATAGAAGCGAAACAAAACATCAATTACACTTCCAAAACAGATGCAGAGCTTCCGCAAGAAACTTTCACTTTAGAAGCTGAAAGTTTAGAAAATTCAAATGGAAAATTTGCTCAACTCAACATGCAAAGCGATGCAGAAGAGCTTTATGTGTTTTTAGAGATTTCCAATCAAAACGGCTTTTATGAGCGTCGATTTTACACCTTAAAAACCAAGCTTTCAAAACAAATCAAACTGCCAGATAACACAGAAAAAGCGCAAATTCAGTGGAGTTATATTTACGGAAACCAATGGCAAAGCAATTCAAGAAACATCGATTTCAAAACGAAGAATAGTTCAATACAAGTTGAAGTAATTTCTCACCGCAACAAACTTGAACCTGGTAGTGACGAAACTTGGTCGCTAAAAGTTACGGATGATACTAAAAATCCAGTAGCTGCAGAAGTTGTTGCCAGCATGTACGACGCATCTCTAGATGATTTCAGACCACACCAATGGCGAGTAAAATTCGAAAAAGAAGATTACAACCTTTATAAAACTTTTGGGAATTCTAACATTTATAGCAGAGTTTTCAGTATTTCCAGTTTTACGACACTCAACAGAAGTTACTTCAGTTATAGAAGAAGCTTAGCAGCACCAACTTTAGTAAAATTAGAGAATTTTGGTTATGATTTTACAAATCCATTTGAAGCACAAAATGAATATGTCAAAAAACTAATCGCAAAGCTAAAAACAAAAATAAAATTCAAAAATGGAACTGTGAGCGGTTATGTGTATGATGAAGACGGTTTACCAGTTCCAGGTGCCAACATTTTAATTAAAGGCACGAATCGCGGCACTCAAACCGATTTTGATGGTTTTTATGTAATAAAAGCCAATAAAGGAGACGAATTAATTGCTGAATCTATTGGCTACGCAACCCAAACAACTACAATCTATAACTCGGGGATAAACTTTACACTAAAAGTCAATTCCGAAAGTCTCGATGAGGTTATTGTTACAGGATATGATGATGAAAGTTCATTTGCTATGAAAGGAGCTGTGTCAGGAATTCAAGTTGAAGATGCAGAAGCTTCACCAACTCATAATTCTTCTGTAACTATAAGAGGCAACGGAAGTATAAGTGGTGGCAAAACCCCATTATACGTTGTCGATGGTGAAATTGTTTCTGGGGAAAACTTTAGAAATTTAAATCCAAACAATATCGCTGAAGTTAATATCTTGAAAGGCGAAGAAGCCACCTCTTTGTATGGCAGTCGTGGTGCCAATGGCGTTATTCTTATCAGTTCAAAATCTGGTGATGCTGAACTGGAAGCTGCTTTAAAACAAATCAAACCCAGAAAAGATTTGAAAGAAACCGCTTTCTTTATGCCACAATTATCCACAGATAAAAACGGCGAAGTTATATTCAATTTTGAAAGTCCTGAAGCTTTGACCAAATGGAAATTTCAAGCCCTAGCTCACGATAAAAAAATGAGAAGTCATCGTACAGAATTGAATGTCGTAACTCAGAAAAAACTGAATATATCGCCCAATTTCCCAAGATTTTTCAGATCGGGAGATCGAATTTTCATTTCGGCAAAAATCACAAATTTGACCGATGAAGCATTAAATGGTATGGCACAACTTTCATTCAAAAATGAAATTACTCAAGAAAGTATAAACATTATCAATTCAGAAGATTCCCAACGAGTAAATATTCCTGCAAAAGGCAGTAAAAATGTAAGTTTTGAACTCAAAATTCCTGAAAATATTGAAGCTGTTCGCTACAAAATTATAGCCAAAGCTGGACAATTCACAGACGGGCAAGAAGATGTAATTCCAGTCTTGAGCAACAAAGTTTTGATCACAGAAACCTTACCGATTTGGGTTGAACCTAACAGTAAAACTGACTTTACATTTTCAGCAATGAAAAACAATGATTCAGAAACTTTAGTTCACAAAAGTTTGACCTTCAATTATAATATGAATCCAATTTGGACGGCATTGGAAGCGCTGCCCTACACCATGGATTTTCCCCACGAATGTAGCGAGCAAACTTTCGCCAAATTATATTCGAATTTGCTTTCAGTGAAAATTCTAAACACGCATCCCGATGTTCAAAATATTTTGAAACAATGGCGTGATTCTGAAAATGAAACCGGCGCAATGTTCGAAAACGAAGAGTTGAAACAAATTCTAATCGAAGAAACACCGTGGTTACAAGAAGCATTGGATGACGATGCCCAAAGAAAACAATTGAGCAAACTTCTGGACAAAGACAAAAACGAACAGAATATCCAGGAGTTAATATCAAAATTGAACGCCATGCAATTGCCAAACGGCGCATTTCCATGGTTTTCTGGTGGTCACAAAAACTTCTTGATTTCTCAACATATCTTAGCTGGTTTTGGACATTTAGAACAATTGGAAGCCTTCGACATCGAAAATTCAGAGGCAGAAAATATGGTTAAAAAACTAGTCATGTTTTTAGACAAAGCTTACCAAGATGATGAAAATAAAAAGACAGAGTATCAAACACTGCATTATCTATACAGCCGAAGTTTTTTCAAAACCTACAACAAGCCAACAATTACAAAACTTGCAGCAGAGTTTCTAGATGCTCATCAAGACGATTGGATCTCTTTTAGTTTTAGTCAAAAACTGCTCTTCGCCTTAATTTCAAATAGATTTGGATATGACAATTTAGCTAAAACGGTGCTGGAAGCTTTGGAGCAAAATGCTGTGATAGAAACGGACAAAGGCATGTATTGGAAAGAAAATTTCACCAATTACAACTGGCAAAATTCGGCTATAGAAAACCAAGCATTGGCGGTGGAAGCTTTTCGTGAGATTTTAGAAGACCAACAAAAAACAAATCTTTTGAAACAATGGCTGATTCATTCCAAAAGAAAGGCAGCTTGGCCAACAACAAAAGCCACTACAGAAGCCATTTACGCACTTATGTTGTCTGGCAAATCTTGGACAACTTCAGAAAAAATACCGAGTATAAAACTTGGCGATATTTCAATTGAAATATCGGAAGAAGAACGACAAAGTAAACGCATCAAAAAAGTATTTTCTGCAGAAAATATTCAGCCTGAAATGGCAAATATCGAAATAAAAAACAAAAGCGATTCTCCACAATTTGGTGGTATTTTTTGGCAATATTTAGAAAATCTGGACAATGTAAAATCTTCTTCAAGTGAATATCTTCAAGTTGAAAAAGAATGGTTTGTGGTGAAACAGACTTCAGATGGAGAAAATATGATTCGGCTTCAAAATGAAAGTTTGAAAATTGGTGATTTGGTAAGAATCCAGTTGACAATAAAAGCTAAAGACGATTTCAATTTCATTCACTTGAAAGATTTGCGAGCTTCTACTTTTGAACCAACCGATGTAATTTCAGAATACAAATACAAAGATGGTTTACGATTTTATCAAGTGACCAAAGATGCGTCGACCAACTTTTTTATTGATGATTTGCCACGCGGTACTTATATTCTAGAATACGATTTGCGAGCGAATCAAAATGGAGATTTTACAGGTGGACATTCAAATTTACAAAGTATGTACGCTCCAGAATTTAGTGCAAGAACTAAAGGCGGCAGAATTTTAGTTGAAAAATAAGGTGTTAAATTAAACTTTACAAATATTTCACTTGAAGAATGAAAGCCAAAATTTTGAATCGGAATGAGCAATAAAATCCCTTGAAGTTTTGTTGGTGACGCGAAAAATTTCAAATTCAAGGTTGAACAAATCTTATTTTAACATGAATAATTTTCAAAACAGACTAACAATCGTTAGTTTTGTTTGAAAATAATATCAAAACACATCGATGGCTACATTTTACCCATTAGAAGTCAAGTCAGTACATAAAGAGACAGATGATTGTACAGTTGTTTCTTTCAATGTTCCTGAGCATCTGAAATCAGAATTCAAATATCATCAAGGACAGCATCTTACATTGAAAAAAGACATCAACGGAGAAGATGTCCGCCGATCTTACTCTTTGTGTTCCAGCCCTGTTGACGATGAATGGCGCGTTGCTATAAAGCAAATTTTTGAAGGTAAATTTTCTAGTTTTGCCAATTCAGAATTAAAAAGCGGCGATATTTTAGAAGTTATGCCACCAAGTGGAGAATTTGGCATTAATATTAGTGAAACTGAAGAAAAAGAGTATTTATTTTTTGCTGCAGGAAGTGGAATAACACCAGTTCTTTCGATGATTAAAACCCATCTGGCTAAAGAACCAAATGCTAATTGTAAGTTATTTTACTTGAATAAAAATGCTAAATCTATTATATTTAAGGAAGAAATAGAACAATTACGCAATCTTCATTTTGGAAGGTTTGAAATATTTTATTTCTTGACAAGAGAAAAGCGTGATATCGAATTGTTAAACGGAAGATTCACACCTGAAAAAATACAACAGTTATCTAGTGGAATTTTCGATATTGATCATGTGGACGAAGTTTTTATATGTGGACCCGAAAACATGATATTCATGATTCGTGACGAAATGGTTAAACTTGGTTTAAGCAAATCACAAATTCACTACGAATTGTTTGTCACAGGTCTTTCAGAAGAAGATAAAAAACGTGCTGAAGCCGCTATGGCTAAGCGAAAAGACGGTACAAAAATTACTGTTTTAGATGGTGGGAAAGAATTCCACTTTGAAATGACTAAGACAGATGACAACATTTTGGATGCTGCGCTTGCCGCTGGCGCTGACCTGCCATTTGCATGCAAAGGTGGCGTCTGTAGCACTTGCAAATGTCAAGTAAAAGAAGGAACTGTTGAAATGAAAGTCAATTATGCTTTGGAAGAGGAAGAATTGAAACAAAATTTTATTTTGAGTTGTCAAGCTATCCCGACTTCAGATCAAGTTATTGTCGATTTTGATGTTTAGCTGTATCGACTTCAAAGATTTTAAAATAATAAAAATTAGAATGCTATGAGTAATGTAGAAAAGAATACAAGTCAAAACGAAAAAAGTAAAAGTTTAGAAGATATTTTTGAAGCAAAAATTGCTCGCGATGAAAAAATAGAGCCGAAAGATTGGATGCCTGAGAAATATAGAAAAACACACATTCGTCAGATTTCTCAACATGCACACTCAGAAATTGTTGGTATGTTGCCAGAAGGAAACTGGATTTCTAGAGCGCCATCACTACGAAGAAAAGTAGCTTTATTAGCAAAAGTTCAAGATGAAGCTGGTCATGGATTATATCTTTATTCAGCTTGTGAAACTTTAGGTATTTCTCGTGAAGAAATGTATGAACAGTTGCATTCTGGAAAAGCAAAATATTCTAGTATTTTCAATTATCCAACGCTAACTTGGGCAGATATGGGCGCTATAGGTTGGTTGGTAGACGGTGCAGCCATTATCAATCAAGTTCCTTTATGTAGTACTTCTTTTGGACCTTACGCCAGAGCAATGGTTCGCGTTTGTAAGGAAGAAAGTTTTCACCAAAGACAAGGCTACGAAATCATGATGACACTTTGCAATGGTACGCAAGAGCAAAAAGATATGGCTCAGGATGCCTTGAACCGTTGGTGGTGGCCTTCATTAATGATGCTTGGTCCAACGGACGATGAATCCATCCACACAGAACAATCGATGAAATGGAAATTGAAACGTAAAACCAACGATGAGTTACGTCAGCAATTTATTGATCAAACTGTACCGCAAGCCGATATTTTAGGTTTGAAAATTCCTGATGAAGATTTAAAATATAATAACGATACAGGACATTATGATTTTGGAAAAATAGATTGGGATGAGTTTTGGCAAGTTGTCAAAGGTCACGGCCCTTGTAACAAAGAGCGACTAAAAGCTAGAAATGAAGCTTGGGATAATGGCGCTTGGGTTCGAGATGCAGCCGTAGCTTATGCTGAAAAACATACAGATGACGAATCGATAAGAAAAGCAATATAGTTTCAAAATGTTCAATACTAAATATTGAATTCATCTATAATGTCTATGAAACTTATTTAAAATAAAATGGAATGAAAAAAAATTGGCCCCTTTGGGAAGTATTTGTTAGAAGTAAAAACGGTTTGGAACATCGTCATTTTGGAAGCTTGCACGCTCCAGACGCAGAAATGGCTATCAACAATGCTAGAGATGTGTACACTAGAAGAAATGAAGGTGTCAGTATTTGGGTAGTTGAATCCAAAAACATCAAAGCTTCCAATCCAGAGCACAATGGCGAAATGTTTGAACCAGCGGCTGACAAAGCTTATAGACATCCAACATTTTACGAATTGCCGGATGATGTAGAACACATGTAAAATCTAATCGGTTGATAAATTTTAATTATTTATAATAATGACAAACGAAAATTTAATTCATTACATACATAGCATTGCAGATAATTCTTTGATTTTGGGTCAACGCTTATCTGAACTTTGCGGTCATGGTCCAACTTTAGAAACCGATATTGCTATGACCAATATCGCTTTAGATTTGTTTGGACAAACTAGGAGTTATTTTCAGTATGCCGCTGAATTGTCTAATGAAGATTTAACCGAAGATGACATTGCTTTTTTAAGAAAAGAGCGCGATTATAAAAATGTATTGCTTGTAGAACAGCCTAATACTGATTTTGCATATATCATAGTGAGGCAATATTTCTTTGATGTTTACCATTATTTACTTTTGAAGCAGTTGGAAAATTCTAAGAATGTTAATCTTCAAAATATTGCTAAAAAGAGTTTAAAGGAAGTTGCTTATCATAGACGATTTTCTGGAGATTGGTTGAAACGTCTTGGCGATGGTACCGAAGAAAGTCATGAACGTGTGCAGAAAGCGATAAATGATTTGTGGGTTTACACCGATGAATTATTCCACATGAATGAAGACGACAAGATTGTTGCTAATGCAGGTTTTGGTGTAGATAATTCAAGCTTGAAAGATGAATATTATCAAATTATTTCGGACTTAATCAAACAAGCTACGCTTGAGGTGCCAGAGATTCAATATTTTCAAAAAGGTGGTAAAAAAGGCATTCATACTGAACATATGGGTTATATTTTATCCGAAATGCAGTACATGCAATTGGCTTACCCAAATATGAAGTGGTAGAACAGATTATAGATGTTAGACGTTAGAATTTAGACTGATAATTTTTTTATTTAAAATTCATAACTCTTTTAGTAAATGACACAAGAAGCAGACATAGCAACAGAATTACTACCCATTTTAAAATCAGTCTCTGACCCAGAAATACCAGTATTGAGTATTGTAGATTTAGGCGTGGTTCGCTCTGCCTATTTGCTAGAAAACAATAAAGTTAAAGTAGAAATTACGCCGACATACAGCGGGTGCCCGGCTATGGATGTCATTGGCGATGATATTAAAACTGCGCTTAAAGAACATGGCTACGAACCAGAAGTTAAGCTAATTTTATCTGAAGCCTGGACAACGGATTGGATGACTGAGGAAGGCAAAAAAGCATTGAAAGATTACGGCATTGCGCCTCCCGTTGATCCTACATCTGACAAAGATGCGCTTTTGGGAAACAAAAAAATCATAGAGTGTCCACAATGTGGTTCCAAAAACACGCAATTGGTAAGTCAATTTGGGTCTACAGCTTGCAAAGCCATGTTCAAGTGTGAAGACTGCGAAGAAACCTTTGATTATTTTAAATGTTTGATTTAGTCTAATCGCTTACATTTTCAAATAAAAATCCTCAACCAGTTCTATATATTCTGTTGTGTAATTATGTCGACTGATTTCAATGGTGAGTTCATCTATTTCTATTGATGATTTCTCTCGACAGAAATTAATTAAAGACCTCTTTATTTTAGAATTAAACTGTCCCCTCACATTCAAAATTTGGTTTGGAAACAAATTGAATTGTGTGGCCATTTCAATAAATTCTTTTTCCCTTTCATAAGGAATAACAACTGCAAAGTTTCCAGTTAAAGTCAAAAGTTGGTTTACACCTTTTAGTAACTCTTCAAAACTTAATTCAGATTGACTCCTAGCTGTGTTTCGCTCTTCAGTGGAAATATTCTCGGAAACTTTAAAAAACGGTGGATTACTGATGATTAAATCATATTTTTCATCCATTTCCTTAGAGAAATTTTTGAAGTCAAAATGATAACAAAATAACCGATCGCCCCAAGGACTGTTCTCAAAATTATCTACACATTCTTCATAAGCTGCGGAATCTAGCTCTACAGCATCAATGGTTTCTGCAAAGCTTCTTTGCGCCATTTGCAATCCTAAAATTCCTGTACCTGCGCCAACATCTAAAATACTCTGTGTTGATTCTGGAATATTAATCCAAGCGCCCAAAAGCACAGCGTCCGTACCAATTTTCATTGCCGATTGAGACTGCTGAACTTCGAATTCTTTAAACTTAAATACTTCTGTCATTTTTTGGCTTAAAATAAAAAAAGCACGCTTATTTACAAACGTGCTTTTTATTCAGTTATGAAAAATATTATTTAACGATTAACTTTTTAGTGCTTTGTCCGGAGTTGGAATTTACCTTTACTAAGTACACTCCTGAATTCAAACTTCTTGCCTCTATATTTATTCGGCCTGATTCTGATTCGTATTCTTTTGAA
>NZ_RQVT01000024.1 GCF_004010055.1 Psychroflexus aestuariivivens | reverse complement strand
GGGGATTCGAACCCCTGTTACATGGATGAAAACCATGCGTCCTAACCCCTAGACGAACGGACCTTTAAATTAGCGAGTGCAAAAATAAGTATTAATTTCATTTCTGCAAATATTTCAGCAAAAAAAATTAATAAGCTTTTGCAAAAAGAACTCTTTTGTCTGATTTCTCGCCAGTAAGCACACATTTTCCTGCTTCAAATTTTGTATCCAACGGTATACATCTAATCGTGGCTTTGGTCAATTCTTTAATTTTTTGTTCAGTTTCGGCTGTACCATCCCAATGTGCAGAAATAAAACCGCCTTTGTCTTTCAAAACTTTTTTGAATTCTTCAAAAGAATCGACTTCAGTGATATGTTCATCTCTGAAGTTTTTAGCCTTTTCAAATAAAGTCTCCTGAATTTCATCCAATAATGGGACTATAATTTTAGATAAATCTGATTGGTTGACAAAACTTTTGCTCAAAGTGTCTCTTCTAGCTAATTCAACAGTGCCTTTTTCCAAATCTTTTGGACCAATGGCTATCCTAAGTGGAACACCTCTTAATTCATATTCGGCAAATTTCCAGCCAGGTTTGTGAGTGTCTCTATCATCAAATTTCACTCGGATGCCTTTATCTTGCAATTCCTTTTGAATTTCTTTTGCTTTTTTAGACACCTCTTCAAACTGTTCTTCATTTCTGTAAATTGGAACAATAACCACTTGGTTTGGTGCTAATTTAGGTGGTAATACTAGTCCGTTGTCGTCTGAGTGAGTCATAATCAAAGCTCCCATCAATCTAGTAGAAACGCCCCAACTTGTAGCCCAAACGTATTCTTGTTTGCCTTTGTCAGAAGTAAATTTCACATCGAAGGCTTTAGCAAAATTTTCACCTAAAAAGTGAGAGGTTCCAGCTTGAAGCGCTTTCCCGTCTTGCATCAGCGATTCAATACAATAAGTTTCAACAGCGCCAGCAAATCTTTCGCTTTCAGTTTTTTTGCCCTGAATTACTGGAATTGCCATGAAATTCTCCACAAAATTGGCGTAAACTTCATTCATGAGTTCAGCTTCTTCTATAGCTTCTGCTTTGGTTGCGTGTGCAGTATGACCTTCCTGCCAAAGAAATTCGGCAGTTCTAAGGAACAATCTGGTGCGCATTTCCCAGCGGACAACATTTGCCCACTGATTAATCTTTAGAGGTAAATCTCTATAAGATTCTATCCAGCCTTTGAAGGTATTCCAAATTATGGCTTCAGAAGTTGGACGAACAATCAATTCTTCCTCTAATTTGGCTTCAGGATCTACTTGAAGTTTTCCTGGTTGATCGGGATTATTTTGTAATCTGTAATGCGTAACTACAGCACATTCTTTAGCAAAACCTTCTGCGTTTTTTTCTTCAGCTTCAAAAAGACTTTTAGGAACAAAAAGTGGAAAATAAGCATTTTCGTGTCCTGTTTCTTTGAATTTCTTGTCTAATTCAGCCTGCATTTTTTCCCAAATAGCATAACCATAAGGTTTTATAGTCATACAACCTCTTACAGCAGAATTTTCTGCAAGATTGGCTTTTACTACCAATTCGTTATACCACTTTGAATAATCTTCTTTTCTGGATGTGAGGGTCTTTCCCATTATATTTGTTTTGGCACAGATGTTGTACCTATGTTAATGATTTAATTTAATAGCGCAAAACTAATTAAATTTGTTTATACTTAAAGATAAAAACCACAAGTTATGATACATATACATAAAAATTACAAAACCTTAGTTTTAGGAATGTTTTCCTTGGTATTCATATCTTCATGTGCATCTTATGAAAATGTAAATTCCGCTTCAGATGGAATTTATGGTTCTAGTACTTCACAGGAGAAAAGAAACCCTGTTGCAATTTCAAATGAAACTCAAAATGAGCAGAATAATCAACAAAAGACTAATGGTGAATCTGATACTTACAGCAATTATTTTGCAGAGCAAGGAAGTATGATTTCTGAAGCTCGTGAAACTAATAATGAAGTTTTTACAGATGTAGAGAATTATTCTAGTGACGATGGCGATTATTCTGAAGAAGAAAAATATTATGAAGAACCAGCTTATAATGGAAATAATGCAGGTTGGGGAAGTAATCCAACTTCAGTTACTGTAAATTATATAGATAATGGATTCTACGGTGCTGGCTGGGGCTGGGGTGGTTTTCATAGACCTTTTTTTCGTTCTGGATTTTATGGTGGATTTGGCTGGAATAATCCCTACTGGGGTGGCTATTACGGATCAGGTTTTGGTTGGGGTAACCCATATTGGGGCGGCTATTACGGTGGCGTTGGATATTGGGGAAATCCTTACTGGGGTGGTGGTTATTATGGCGGATTTTATGCCAATAGTCCTTACTCAGGTTTAGCATACAATAGATATAGAAGAAATTCTGGTTTAAATGGTTATGCAGATGTTTACAGAGGTTCTGCCAGATCACAGAGACAAGATGCACGTTCTTCTGGACGTTCGAATAGGTCAAATGTTTCTAGAGCATCTTCTAATCGATCTAACATTAGTAGCAGATCTAGAAATAATACAGACAGACGCTATTCAAATTCTAGAGTTAGAAATTCTAGAAGTGTTGATGCGAGAAGAAATTCATCAAGTATTCGTCGATCTGGAGCAAGAATTAGAAATTCTAATAATGTAAACGCAAGATCTACACGTTCTTCATACAATAATCGTTCTTCTACTAGAAGAGGAGTTTATAGCCCAAGTACTAGATCTACACGGAGTTCAGGTGTTAGAAGTTCGAGTTCTAGATCCACAAATCGAAGTTCTTCTACAAGAAGTTCAAGTAGTTCTTCCAGAAGCTCAGGAGTACGAAGTAGTTCTTCATCTTCATCAAGAAGTAGTGGAAGTAGCTCAAGTCGTAGAAGAAGGTAATTAATATTTAAAAAGTTATGAAGAAGATATTGATGTTAATTTCATTGATTTACATAAATTCGATGGCACAAGATTTTACAGATGCTGTTAGATTTTCTACAGATAGAATTGGCGGAACCGCACGTTATACATCTATGAGTGGTGCTTTTGGTGCGCTTGGTGGAGATATTTCAGCCATGAGTCTAAATCCTGCTGGTTCTGCTGTATTTCTTAATAATAAAATGACTGCTTCGTTGGATTTGACAACTATGAATAATGAATCCATGTTTGGAAATGGCTTTGCTAATCAAAAAGATAGCAGTTTTGATTTGAATCAAGCAGGCGCTGTTTTTGTTTTTACGACGAATAACCAAAATGCGCTTTTTGAAAAATTAAGTTTTGGGATTGCCTATCAACAAACCAATAATTATGATAACGAAACTTTTATAATAGGAAATAATTCTCAATCCATATCCGATTATTTTTTGAATTTTGCTCAAGGAGTCGAGTTAGATTTATTAGTCCCTGTTAGTGGTGAAAGTGTAACAGAATTATATGAATATCTTGGAGAAAGTGTTGGCTTTGGAACACAACAAGCTTATTTGGGATACGAAGCTTTTATTTTTGATGCAGTAGACAGTAGTGATTTTGGGAATACATCCTACACTTCTAATGTTAATGCAAGTAATTTTACTCAAAATTATTTATTAACCGAACGCGGTAGTGCAGGGCAGTACGTGTTCAATGCGGGTGGAGAAATCAATAAACGTTTTTATTTAGGAATAAACCTAAATGCCCACGTTTCAGATTATGAACGCACAACTTTGTACGATGAATTCAATAGTTCTTCTACAGGCGTCAATGAGATTTACTTTGATAATACTTTGAGAACCAGAACCCGCGGATTTTCTGCCCAATTAGGAGGAATAGCTAAAGTGACTGACAATTGGAGAATTGGAGCGACTTATCAATCTCCGACTTGGATGACTGTTTCAGATGAACTATCTCAAAGAATTGAAACGATAAACGCTGAAAATGAAAGTGCATTTGTTGATCCAAATGTATTGAATATTTATCCAGACTATAAATTTAAAACTCCAGAGCAATGGAATTTTAGTACGGCTTATGTTTTTGGCCAAAGTGGTTTAATTAGTTTTGATTATGCTTATAAAGATTACAGCCAGATGAAATTCCGTAGTGGAGGCTTTGAAAGTTTAAATGCGCTTAGAGAACAAATATTCAAATCATCAGTAACTTATAAAATTGGTGGTGAATATAGAATTGCCAATTATAGTTTGAGAGGAGGTTATTTCAATCAGGAAAGTCCTTATAAAGAAGAGAATATTTTTGGTGATATTTCAGGATTTTCACTTGGTATAGGCTATAGTTTTAATGAAAATACAAGTTTAGATTTTTCCTATATGAGAAGTGAGCAAGACAGATCAGACCGACTTTATCAAACTGGTTTGAGCCAGCGTGCTGAAATTGATGCACTTAGAAATAATTTTACTTTGAGTTTGACTTTCGGACTTTAATATTAAAGAAAATAAATCTATTAGCCCAATCAGTTTCCGACTGCTTGGGTTTTTCTTTTGGTATAAATTGGAATTAAATAACTTATAGAATAACCCCAACCTGCGCCAAAGCTAGAGCGGTCATAAGTTCTATTAAAACCTGGAATGTATAAATTATCGAAGTTTGTAATTTCACTTTCAGCAACAATTGATTTAAGTTGAACATGTACGCCGATAAAAATATTCCTTAAAACTTCGACTCGCAAACCTGCTTTCATTTCAATCCAACTCGCAGTTAAATTATTGAATTCACGGTCAACAATTCGGATGTCAGGTTCAAAATAGTTGTCTGTCGTATAAATACGGTATTGTTGCAGGTTTTGCGAATAACTAGCAAAACCATATCTTAAACCTACGTAAATTAGGTTTTGCATTCCAATCCAGTTGTCATAAACATTATAGTTTGCACCTATTTTAATATAACTTCCATCTGTCGTGTTGATCAAATTATCTTCGTCATAAGTATAAGTTTCATAACCCAATTCTGCAGCAAGATAAATATCGTCGTTGAAACGATAGTCTCCCCAAATTTCAAAACCTTCATAATTATCATCCCATAAGGTTCTACCAAGTCGACTGATATCTAGACCAAGCGTGAGTCCGTAGCGTTCTTTATAAACCACGGAATCTTTCTCTTGCTCATTATTTTGTCCAAAAGCAAAGCTGAAATTCAGCAATGAAATTGCACTAATGAAAAATATAAACGTGTGTTTCAAGTTCATTATTGATTAGGGTTTCTTGAACAGAAATATTTGAAATCCATTGATTATCTGGATCACTTTCTAAGCTTCTTGTGGCTTGAAGTCCAAAAAATTCAACTTTATAGCCGCAAGCACGATTGATATATACTTCTTCTGTTGAATAATTAAAAATTACTTGGTTTGTTACACCACCATCTTCAGATTCTGAATTGATTGTTAAATTATAAATTGTTTCATTACTGTCTGTTCTTAAAGGAATTACGATCTCAGCAGTATTTTCAAATAGAAATCCATTTTCTGAATCTTCAGCAGCAACTAATAGGTTTGGTGGGATTTTATTATTTTCAGGTTCGGTAACATCAAAAAATTCAATGATGAGTTTTGGCGTTGTGATAGTTCCTAGTGGACAAATATCATCACGTTCACAAGACCAAAACAAATTAGTGATACATACAAAAAAAACTATTTTTAGCAAAAATCTGCTCATGAGCGTAAAGTTAAGCGAACGACGTTTTCAACATGATGAGTTTGCGGAAACATATCTACAGCCTGAACTTTATCTACTTCGTAATTAACATCCAATAATGATAAATCTCTGGCTTGTGTTGCGGAATTGCAACTTACATAGACAATGCGTTTGGGTTTGACGGCTAATATTTGAGCAACGACGTCCTTATGCATGCCTTCTCTTGGTGGATCCGTAATAATAACATCTGGTTGACCGTGTTCAGCAATAAATTCTGGTTTTAAAATTTTCTTCATATCCCCAGCAAAAAAAGACGTATTATCTATTTTATTTAATTTCGCATTTGCTTTGGCGTCTTCAATAGCTTCTGGTACAGCCTCAATTCCCACAACATGTTTTGCCTTTTTAGCTACAAACTGGGCAATTGTTCCAGTTCCTGTATATAAATCATAAACCAATTCATCGCCTTTCAAATCTGCAAAATCACGTGCAATTTTGTAAAGCTCATAAGCTTGTTTTGAATTGGTTTGATAGAAAGATTTTGCATTAATCTTAAATTTCAAACCTTCCATTTCTTCAAAAATGTGGTCACGGCCGTGATAAGTAATTACATTTTGGTCGTAGATCGTATCATTTCCTTTTTCATTAATCACATATAAAAGTGATGTTACTTTTGGAAATTCAGAAATAATATAATCAAGTAAAAGTTCACGTTTTGTCTTATCTTCTTCAAAAAATTGAATCAAAATCATGAACTCACCAGTAGAACTTGTCCTAATCATCAACGTGCGCATTAAGCCAGATTGTTCACGAGGATTAAAAAAGCTGAGTCCGTTTTCAGAAGCAAAATCTCTAACTTTGTTTCTAATACTGTTACTAGGATCTTCTTGTAAGTGACATTTTTCAATATTCAGAATTTTGTCCCACATGCCTGGAATGTGAAAACCAAGTGCATTTTTGTCATCAATTTCTTCGCCACTAGCTATTTCCTTTTCAGTTAGCCAACGACTATCACTGAATGAAAACTCCATTTTGTTCCTATAGAAATATATGTCTTCACTTCCAGAAATTGAGGTGATTTCAGGTAAATCTATTTTACCTATACGTTTTAGGTTTTCTAAAACTTCTTTCTCTTTATAAAAAAGTTGATGTTCATAGGCCATATTTTGCCATTTACAACCGCCACAATTACCAAAATGCTGACAAACAGGTTCTGTTCTTTTGTCGGATAATTTGACAAATTTTTCAGGTTTTGCCTGATAATAGGCTTTCCTTTTTTTGTAAGTCACCACATCTACCACATCTCCAGGAACAACCTTGTCAATGATAAGTACTCGTCCATCATCAGCTCTGCCAATGCCTTTGCCTTTGCTTCCAGCATCTAGGACTTCAATGTTTTCGAAAGATTTTCTTTTATTTCTACGTCTTGCCATACCGCAAAAATAAAGTATTGTTTTAATTACCGCTTTATTCGATAAGATTTCTTTTCAAATGATACAATTCTTAAAGTAAATCCATCACAAACACCCAAAGACTTACTAAAATAGGCCCTAAAATTCCAATTAAAATTCCTCCAAATCTAAAGTCAGATTGTTGAAGTTTTCCTGTGCTGTAAGCAATAGCATTAGGTGGAGTAGAAACAGGTAAAAGCAACGCACAAGATGCGCTCAAAGCAATAATTAGCGGTATTATTTTTGGTGATTGTTCAGGTAATAATAAAGCGAAAGAAATCGCTAAAGGAACCATGATTGTTGTGGTTGCCGTATTACTCATTATATTTGAAAAAATGACGCTAAGTAGTGCAAAAACTATGGCTAAGACATAAAAATTAAAATCTTGAATATCGATAAAACTGATGAAATAATCTGTTAAACCTTGCTGTTGCACTGCAAGTCCCAAAGCAAGTCCACCTGCAACCAACATAAGCGTATCCCATGGTAATTTGCGCATGTCATCTGAATCTAGAATACCAAACATTGTAAGTCCAACTATTGGTATTCCAGAAACTGCAGCCACAGGAATTCCTGTCCATTGAGAAGTCAACCAAAACACCAAACTTGTGAGAATAATAATTATCGTCATTCGAATTTGTGTGTTGGAAATATTGTTGTCGGTTTGTTGTTTTGTCTTTTGTAAAAAACTTAAATCCAGAGATTTGCGTTTAATTTGATATTTTTTTAGCAAAGCTCTCCAAAAAATGAATATTAAGACAAATGCAACGGGAATACCAATGAGCATCCATTCCAGAAAGCTAATGCGAATGCCAATACCGTCTAAAGCTCCAACGGCAATTGCATTTGGAGCGGAACCAATTATTGTTCCCATTCCACCAATTGCAGCTGCTGTAGGAATACCAATTAAAAGCGCTTTGGTTAGTGGTGCATCTTTACCTAAACTCAATGTAATTGGCGTAATGCTGGCAATCATCATCGCGGTTGTAGCAGTGTTGCTCATCAACATTGAAAGAAAAGCCGTAATTAGCATTAATCCTAGCAAAATATTTTTGGATTGTTCACCAAGTTTAGGAACAATAATCTTCAATAAAGATTGATCTAAAGCAGTTTTCTTCATTGCTTCAGCTATAAAAAAACCACCTAGAAAAAGCCAAATTACAGAATCTGACCAAGTTTGTACATATTGCTTTACGTTTTCAGTTTCCAGATTACTCATCGTAAACACAAGATAACCTATAATTAAAATTCCAACCGCAAAAGGCGGAATGGCTTCTGTAATCCATAAACCAATTGAAAAAAATAAAATAAATAGGACAGAACTTTGTCCTTCCGTAAAATTTGGGTCTTTAATTAAATAACTTAAACCTAAAGCTAAAACAAAACTAAGTACAAACTGAAGCGAACGACTTTGCCAATTCATTTTTTCTGAAATGGTTTGATTTATTTTTCCTATAATTTTTTTAGAGTACCGTCTAGAATCTTGATACATAAAATGAGATTTAAGTTTCAAAATTAATTTATAAAATTATTCTTTTTTATGACTAAAGTCGTTTTGTTCAGTTTTTTATTTAAAACAAAAATAAATTAGCTGAAATCAATAGTTTTCGATTTTCTTTACGAAAAATTGAAAATGAGATGTTTATTTTTGCCAAAAATGATTATTAAAGTTTAAAACTTATAAATATGAAAGTAGAAGATGTAAAAACATCAGATCAAGCCATAGCTTTAGAAGATAAGCACGGTGCGCATAATTACCATCCGTTACCAGCTGTATTAAAAAAAGGAGAAGGCGTTTATGTCTGGGATGTAGAAGGTAAAAAATATTATGACTTCCTTTCAGCCTATTCTGCTGTAAATCAGGGACACTGCCACCCTAGGATTATCAATGCGATGCACGAACAAGCACAAACAATTACTTTGACTTCACGTGCTTTTCATAATAATGTATTGGGTGTTTTTGAAAAATATGCCACAGAATATTTTAACTTCGACAAGTTGCTGCCAATGAATACCGGCGCTGAAGCTGTAGAAACAGCGATTAAGATTTGTAGAAAATGGGCTTACGAAAGAAAAGGTATTGCTGAAACTGAAGCGCAAATTATTGTATTCGAAAATAATTTCCACGGAAGAACAACAACAATCATTTCATTTAGTAATGATGAAGGTGCTAGAAAAAACTTTGGTCCATACACGCCTGGATTTATAAAAGTACCTTATGATGATGCTGAAGCTTTGGAAAAAGTTTTGAAGGAAAACAAAAATATAGCAGGTGCACTTATTGAACCAATTCAAGGAGAAGCAGGTGTTTATACGCCGCAAGATTCATTTATTCCTAAAGTCAAAGAATTATGCAATGAGCATAATGTGCTATTTATGGCAGATGAAATTCAAACGGGAATTGCAAGAACTGGCGCATTATTAGCTGTTTGTGGTAAATGTGACTGCCAAGGTCACTGCGAACGCCAAGAAAATACTTATTCGCGTCCGGATGTTTTGATTTTAGGGAAAGCTTTATCTGGAGGTGCTTATCCAGTCTCAGCAGTTTTAGCTGATGATGCAATAATGAATGTCATCCAGCCTGGTCAACACGGTTCAACTTTTGGGGGAAATCCAGTGGCTGCAGCTGTGGCGATGGAAGCACTTGAAGTTGTTAAGGATGAAAAATTAGCACAAAATGCACGAGAAATGGGAGATTTATTCAGAAGTGAATTGAATAAATTTATCGAAAAACATAATATTGTTAAACTCGTCCGTGGTCGTGGTTTACTGAATGCTATTGTGATCAACGATTCTGAAGACAGTTCAACAGCTTGGGATATTTGTGTAGCTCTAAAAGAAAACGGTCTTTTAGCAAAACCAACTCATGGTAACATCATTCGTTTTGCACCACCATTAGTAATCAATAAAGAACAATTGATGGATTGTGTGTCAATTATCATAAAAACATTGAAAACATTTGAAAAATAATATTTGATTTTTCAAATTCATCAAAAAAGCCAGATTTTTCTAAATCTGGCTTTTTTAATTTTATTTCATTCTCAGAGAGTTAGGAGTGCAAATTGAAATTCAGGTTACCATGATAACAAAATTTCTAAGACAACGATCACTCTTCATCTTCAGGCAAATCAAAATCTTGGTCGCTTTCTTCCTCTTTTTTCTCTTGTTCTTTTTCTAACTCTTCTTCTTGCTCTTCATTCAAAATATATTCATCTTCGGTATGCATATCAATTCTATAGGAAACACCAACACCAAATCGCCAACGTTCCGGAGTATCTTTAAAATTAAATAAACCAGACGCATCGATTTGTAGATTATCATTTACTAAAAAAGCAACGCCGCCTCTTAGTATTTCATCGCTATAGATGTCGCTAATGTAGGTTTGAAATTCAGCAAAAATTCCAGTGTGGCTATAAAGTGAATGCGTTAAAGTGAAAACACCTGCGTAAGTCGGAAATTCTTCGGTAATTTGGTTCGCAATAAGATTTGTGACAAATACCCATCGGCCCCAATTATTTTGGGTGATAATTGCTGCTTTTGGTGATATACTTGATTCGCCTTCGTATAAGAAAGGGTTTTCACCAAAACGTAAATTTACGCCTGCATAAGCGGAAACTGCAGGGATTAAATCATCCCATTGAAAGCGATTATTAGCTTTCCAACTGTATAAATCAGGTCCTTCTTTAATTCTTTTTATGTTAGGGTCGTAAATCAAATACTTTGCACCCAAAGTATTACTTTCTAAATTGCTATAAGAATTTGTGATTTCTTGACCACCTCTTAAGTATTGCTCTTCAGCACTGGCAAAAGTACCATCGAGAATAACTTCAAGTTTTTCCATATACAAACCATATCGAATTTGATATTGGAAATCGATTTGTGATCTATTCGGGATGAGTTGGTTAGAGTGGGTGTCTTCACCATAAGCCAAACCAGTTTCAAATTGAAGTACATTTGTACCTACCGCATAAGCTCCAAAAGATTCTCCAGGACGGTTGGAGTTTATAGTTTCGGTATATTGGGCTTGCGAAACCAAAGGTATAAACAGTAACAAAAGACTAGTAATATATTTCATCTTGAAGGTATTTTATATCAAATATAAAATTAATTATCATTTTTAAGGCTATGAAACTTTATTTGCTCATTCATAATGGTATTTTTGTAAATTAATTTTCAATTTGGTATGGAATTTTTAGAAACCGTCTTAATCATTTTACTCATTTTTGTAGGACTTAGAATCCTAATTAAATACTTAGGGCCGCTATTGCTGAAGTTTATAATGAAACGCTTCGCCAAAAAAATGCAAGATAAATTCAATCAAAGTCAACAACCACAAGAGGAAACCAATAGTTCACAAAAAACTCGATTCAAGTCCAAAACGTCTACAAAAAAATCCAAAAATCAAAAAGTTGGTGAGTATATTGATTATGAAGAAATTGATTAACTTTCAACTAATATAATTCTGAATTCTATGCCAAATATTTTAAAAAAATCTTGGAAACATATTTTAATAATTATTGGTTTCATTATTGCTGCTTTATCCTTTTTTTATCCAGTTTTGCAAGGAAAAACTATTTACCAGAGCGACATTGTGCAATACACTGGTATGGCAAAATCTCAAAACGATTTTAGAGCAAATGAGGGTGAAGAACCTTATTGGACAAACTCTGCATTTGGTGGTATGCCAACCTACCAGTTAGGAGCCAATTATCCTTATAATTTTATCAAAGAAATAGACAGAAAATTACGTTTTTTACCAAGACCGGCGGATTATTTATTTCTCTATTTTATCGGGATGTATATTTTGTTTTTATGCTTGAAAATTGAATACAAAATCGCCTTTCTTGGCGCTTTAGCTTTTGGTTTTTCTACATATCTTATTATTATTCTTGGTGTTGGTCATAATGCGAAAGCGCATGCCATTGCTTATTTCCCCATTGTTGTTAGTGGAATTCTGCTCACATTTCGGCAGAAATATTTTTGGGGAAGTGTGCTTTTAGCAGTCGGTCTTGCTTTTGAATTGATGACTAATCATTTCCAAATGACTTATTATTTGATGTTACTTTGTTTGGTGATTGTGATTGTTTATTTGGTAAATGCATTCAGAAACAAAACATTACCAAGCTTTTTTAAAGCTATTGGCTATATGATTCCGGCATTGGTTTTAGCTGTCTTACTAAATATTACCAATATTTTAGCGACGCAAGAATATGCAAAATTCAGTACTCGTGGGGAAACCGGACTTACTATAAATCCAGATGGATCGCCTAAAGAAAAATCTGGATTAGATTACGATTATATCACAGAATATAGCTACGGTTGGCTTGAATCTTTCAATTTATTTATACCACGATTTATGGGTGGTTCTAGTAGTGAAAATTTAGGCAAAGATTCTGAAGTTTATCAGGAAATTCTAAATTTAGGAGCTACACCACAACAAGCTTTAGATTTTGCAAAAAATTCACCTACATATTGGGGCGAACAAACTTTTATTGGTGCACCAGCCTATATTGGAGCTAGTGTAATTTTCTTATTTGTTTTGGGCTTATTTTTGGTAAGAGGTAAAAGAAAATGGTGGATTGTAGCTGGTTCTATTTTAGCTTTTTTACTGTCATTGGGGGATAACTTCAGTTTGCTGACGAAATTTTTTATTGAAGTCATGCCATTTTATGATAAATTTAGAGCGGTGTCTTCTATTCAAGTAATTATTGAATTTTGTGTGCCATTACTTGCTTTTATTGGTTTAGCTAAAATTTTTAATTCAAAAATCCCAAAATCAGACAAGCAAGAAGCACTTAAGAAGTCAAGTCTTATTTTAGGAGGTTTGGGATTGGTGTTCTTGTTTTTTAAATCAGCATTATTTGATTTTAGTGGACCAAACGATTCTCAGATGATTCAGCAAATGGGAGCAAAATTTGTCCGAGCACTCAAAGAAGATCGAAAAGCCATGTTTACTGCTGATACTATTCGATCTCTGGTTTTTGTCTTGCTATTGGCTGCCGGAATTTGGGCTTACCTAAATGAAAAACTGAAGAAAAATACACTTCTTATTATTACGGGCGTTTTAGTTTTGGTCGATTTAATTGGCGTAAATACTAATTATGTCAATGAAGACGATTTTGTCCAAATTACCAAAATGACAAAACCGTTTCAACCTACTCAAGCCGACCGAGATATTTTGACGGATAGTTCGCATTATCGGGTTTATGACTTAACGTCAAATCCGCTGAATTCAGCCCGAGCATCGTATTTTCATAATTCAATTGGCGGTTATCATGCAGCAAAACCTGGCAGAATACAAGAACTTTTTGACTTTTATATCTACGAAGGCAAACAGTCTGTCTTGAATATGTTAAATATAAAATATTTCATTTTTGACGATGAAGGTTCACCAAGAGCCCAACCCAATCCTGATGCTTTTGGCAATGCATGGTTTGTGGAAAATTTAGAAATTGTTGCTAATGCAAATGAAGCAATTTTGGCTTTGGACACGCTTTCTATGAAGGAAACAGCAATTGTAGAATCTGAAGATTTTACGATTCAAAATAAAGCCTTTTCAACATCAGAAGAAAGTCAAATTGAGCTTGTAGATTATGCTGAAAATGAATTGAAATACAACTATAGTTCTGAAAACAAAACTTTTGCTGTCTTCTCTGAAATCTACTATCCAAATGGTTGGCAAGCTTTTATAGATGGGAAACCAGCTCAACATTTACGAGTCAATTATGTGCTCAGAGGTATGCCACTACCAGCTGGAGATCATGAAATCACATTTAAATTTCAACCACAATTAATTAACTATGGTGGCAAAATAAGTTTATTTAGCTCTATCTTATTACTGATCGTGATTTTGGGCGGTTTGTATAAAACTTGGAAAGACAAAGCCAATTGATTAATGAAAAAAATACTAATTATAACATATTATTGGCCACCAGCAGGCGGACCTGGCGTTCAACGTTGGTTGAAATTCACCAATTATTTGCCAGAATTCAATATTCAACCTGTTGTCTATAAACCTAAAAACCCACATTATCCTTTAAAAGATCAAAGTCTTTCTGTACATTCCGAGGTTCAAATTCTGGAGCGATCTATTTTTGAACCCTATGCCATTGCTGGCATTTTATCAAAAAAAGATACCCAAAATATAAGCAGTGGCATTATTAAATCGAAAGCCAATCAGAATTTAGTTCAAAAATCTCTGCTTTATATTAGAGGCAATTATTTTATTCCTGATGCAAGGAAATTTTGGATTCAACCTTCAATTAAATTCTTGACTGAGTATCTTAGAAATCAAGACATAGAAACAATTATTACAACTGGACCGCCACACAGCATGCACCTCATTGGGTTGGGTCTGAAAACGGAATTTCCAGAACTGAAATGGATTGCAGATTTTAGAGATCCTTGGACAAATATTGGTTATCATAAAGATTTAAAATTGAATGAATCTTCAAAATTGAAACACAGCAATTTAGAGTCTAAAGTTTTAAAATCCGCTGACGAAATTATTGTCACCAGTTTTCAAACCAAATCCGAATTTGAATCTAAAACTGACAAAAACATCACTGTAATTACGAATGGTTTTGATGACAAAGATTTCTCTGAAGATATTGAACTTAGTGAAAACTTTACGATTTCACACATAGGTTCATTATTGAGTGAGCGAAATCCAGAGTTGCTTTGGGAAGTTTTTGCTGAATTGATTTCAGAAAACTTAGCTTTCAAAGATTTTTTTGAATTGAAATTGGTCGGCAAAGTCAGCGATGTAGTATTAGACAGCATTTATAAAGCTGGTTTAAAGCAATATGTGAGTGTTGAAGGCTATTTAGATCATGACGAATCTGTCCAAAGACAACGTAGCGCACAAGTTTTGTTACTTATTGAAATAGACAAAACTGAAACACAAGGTATCATTCCTGGGAAAATATTCGAATATTTGGCTGCAAAACGTCCTATTTTAGCAATTGGCCCAGAAAATTGGGACGTAGATAGGATTATTGCTGAAACCAAATCGGGGCAATGTTTTTCCTATAAAGATAAATTAGATCTTAAAGTTTATATTCTAAATTGTTTCAATAAATTCCTTAAAGGAAAATTGAAAGTTGATTCTGAAAACATAACTAAATATAGTCGAAAAAATTTGACGAAATCTTTGATCAATTTGATTAAATAATTATGGGAATTGTTGCTAATCAGTCTATCAAAAACGTGGTTTCTACTTATGTTGGATTTGGACTTGGCGCGTTAAACGTACTGTTTCTTTATCCCAAATTTTTAACGCCTGAATATTATGGATTAGTGACATTTTTGTTATCGGCTGGAAATCTGATTTGGCCGTTTATGTCTTTGGGAGTCCATAATACGGTAATAAAATATTTCAGCAGTTATAGCAATACTTTTGAACGAGATCGCTTGTTATCTTTTGCTTTATTTTTTCCTCTTTTACTAGGTTTGTTTTTCGGTGTTTTAGGCTATTTTTCATACGATTATATTTTAAATTATTTTGAAGGACAAAATGATTTAGTTCAGCCATATGCTTGGACGATTTTGATTATTGGAATTGTTACAGCTTATTTTGAAGTCTTTTTTGCCTGGACTAAAGTGCAATTTCAAAGCGTTTTTGGGACGATAATGCGTGAAGTATTCCATAGACTTGGTATTACGTTGCTATTATTAGCGCTTTATTTTGACTTATTGACAGTTAACACTTTCATTTATGGAGTTCTTGCGGTTTACGTTTTTCGAACTTTAGTCTTAATGATCTATGCGTTCAGATTGTATTTACCTAAATTTTCATGGCAATTGCCACCAAATTTTAAAGATGTCATGCAATATTCGTCATTGATTTTCGTGGCTGGCACTATAGCTGTCGCACTTTTCGACATGGATAAAGTTATGATTGAATATTTTTTACCGATTGAAAATGTGTCTATTTACGGCATTGCAATTTACATTGCTACTGTGATTGCTGTACCATCTAAAGCAATGCACCAAATTACAAATCCGATTACAGCAAAACTTCTGAATACTAAATCTATCACAGATTTAAAAGATTTATACATCAGGAGTTCCAATACTTTATTTTTGATTAGTGGATTAATCTTTATTTTGATTGTTACCAATATTGAAATGTTGTACCAATTAATTCCTGAGGATTATAGAGCTGGTGTAAGTATAGTGTTTCTGATAAGTTTAGTAAAGTTGTCTGATAATTTTTTGGGAAACAACAACAGTATTATTTTTAATTCTAAATATTATAAAACAATTCTTTTAGCGGGAATTTTGATTGTTGTTTTAGCATTTTTACTGAACATTTGGTTGATTCCTGAATTTGGGATTTACGGCGCGGCTTATGCGAGTTTTAGTGCCTTTTTAGCTTTTAATATTTTTAAACTTCTGTTTGTTTATCTCAAGTTTAAAATTCATCCGATAAATTTCAAAAGTTTAATGATATTATTGAGTATTTCAGGAATGACTTTGGTATTTTATTTTTGGGATTTTACTTGGCACCCAATTTTTAATATCATAACTAAATCGCTTATAATTAGCTTAATGTATATTTTTCTTACTTTATCAATGAATCTTTCTCAAGATATTAGTGATATATATAGAAAGTTATTTCAAAAGAAAACTCCTTAACAAGAGATTGCTAAGGAGTTTTCCAACTAATCAACCAAAAACTGTTTTGATAAACAACCATGAAACATCAAAACAAACTTTAATTACTTTAAAGTAATGCAAATTTAAAATAAATTTCTCATTCAAGTAAAATTTTCACGAAACTTTTGCTTTTAGATAATGTCCTGTGAAGGATTTTTTTGATTTTGCTAGTAGTTCTGGCGTGCCTTCTGCAACAAGTTGCCCACCGTTTACACCGCCATTTGGTCCTAAATCTATAACATGATCAGCGCTTTTAATCAAGTCGATGTTGTGTTCAATAACTAAAACGCTATGTCCGTTTTCAATTAAGGCGTCAAAAGATTTTAGCAGTTTTTTGATGTCATGAAAATGTAAACCTGTTGTAGGTTCATCAAAAATAAAAAGCGTTTGGTTGGCTTTTTTTCCTTTAGTCAAAAAAGAAGCCAGTTTTATTCGTTGTGCTTCACCACCAGATAGTGTAGAAGAGCTCTGACCTAAAGTGACGTATCCTAAACCGACGTCTTGCAAGGCTTGTAGTTTACTTGTGATTTTATTTTCGTTGTGCGCTGTGAAAAAAGTCATTGCATCATCAATCGTCATATTCAAAACATCATCGATATTTTTATCTTCAAAAGTGACATCCAAAACTTGTTGTTTGAAACGTCTACCTTGACAAGCTTCGCATTCCAAATGCACATCTGCCATAAATTGCATTTCTATAGTCACTTCGCCTTCTCCTTGGCAAGTTTCGCAGCGACCGCCATCTACATTGAAACTAAAATGTTTTGCCTTGAAATTTCTGATTTTAGAAAGTTTCTGGTTTGCAAATAAGTTTCTAATATCATCGTAAGCTTTAATATAAGTTACAGGGTTAGATCGCGAAGATCTACCAATCGGATTTTGGTCTACGTATTCAATATTTTTGATATGGTTGAATTTACCTTCAATTCCATCGAATTGGCCGATTTTAGTGCCGTAACCACCATTATGTTTAATCATTGCTGGATACAATAATTGTTTGACAAGCGTACTTTTTCCACTACCAGAAACGCCTGTAATGGCTACAAAGATGTCCAAAGGAACTTTGACGTTGATGTTTTTCAAATTGTTCTCACGAGCACCTTTTATTTCAACAAAATTTTTAGAAGTTCGTCTAGGTTTAGATATTGCTATGCTTTGTTTGCCGTTGAGGTATTCAGCTGTAAGTGATTTCGCTTTCAGAATTTGCTTATAAGTGCCATTAGCAACCAAATCACCACCATTTGTGCCTGCTTCAGGACCAATATCTATAATGTAATCTGCGGCTTTCATGATATCTTCGTCATGTTCAACAACAATAACTGTGTTGCCCAAGTCACGCAAGTTTTTCAAAACTTTAATCAGATTTTCGTTGTCTTTGGAGTGTAAACCAATTGATGGCTCATCCAAAATATACATGGAGCCAACTAAACTGCTTCCTAATGAAGTTGCTAAATTGATGCGTTGAGACTCTCCCCCTGAGAGTGAATTGGATTTTCTGTTGAGCGACAAATAAGTTAAACCTACGTCCATCAAAAATTTCAGCCTATTATCAATTTCTTTCAGCAAGCGTTTAGCCACGTTCGTATCGTGTTCATTTAGGTTCAGTTTTTTGAAAAAATTTAAAACTTTATCAATCGGTAAATCTACCAATTCAGAAATGTTGACATCATTTATTTTGACAAAACTCGCTTCTTTTTTTAACCTTTTGCCTTTACAACTAGGACATTTTGTTCGGCCTCTGTATCTGGAGAGCAGAACCCGATTTTGTATTTTATATGCTTTAGCTTTAACTTTTTCGAAGAAATCGTTAATACCTTTTACGTATTGATTTCCATTCCAAAGCACGTCTTTTTCAGCCTCAGATAATTCAAAATATGGTGTATGGACTGGAAAATCGAATTTATATGCAGAATTGATAAAATCTCTTTTGAATTTTGCTGCTTTTTCGCTTGTCCAGGGTGCAACGGCATTTTCGTAAATACTTAAACCTGTATTCGGAATCACTAATTCTTCGTCAATATCGATAATATCACCATAACCTTCACATTTTGGACACGCACCGACAGGATTATTAAAACTGAATAAGTGAACGCTTGGTTCAGTGAAAGTCATACCGTCCAACTCAAATTTGTTGTTGAAATTTGTAATATTTCCTGTTTTGACATCTTCTATTTGAAGTTCACCTTTACCTTCAAAAAATGCATTCTGAATCGCATCTGCCAAACGATTGTAGAAATCTTCTTCGTGTTTGACCACAATTCTATCTACAACCAGTGATAATTTACTTTTCTTTGGAATTTTTTGTTCTAAAGCATCACTGATTCGTTCAACTTTATCGTCAATTTTAATTCGGCTGAAACCTTGTTGTTGAAGAATTTTTATTTTTTCTAAAGGCGTTCTGTTTTTTTCTAAAGTAATTGGTGATAATAGAAGTAGTTTGGTTTTTTCATCTAGAGTTTTAATGTGGTCAATTACATCTGTGACGCGATGTCTTTTGACTTCATTACCAGAAATAGGGGAGTAGGTTTTACCTATTCTTGCATAAAGCAATTTCAGATAATCATAAATTTCTGTAGAAGTGCCGACTGTAGAACGTGGATTAGTTGAATTTACTTTTTGTTCAATAGCAATAGCAGGAGCAATACCTTTTATATAGTCTACTTTTGG
This sequence comes from Psychroflexus aestuariivivens, assembly GCF_004010055.1. Taxonomy (GTDB): domain Bacteria; phylum Bacteroidota; class Bacteroidia; order Flavobacteriales; family Flavobacteriaceae; genus Psychroflexus; species Psychroflexus aestuariivivens. The sequence goes on along the minus strand of NZ_RQVT01000024.1, from coordinate 114,618 downwards.
CTTGTCCAATCTTCCAAGAAATTGTCTTGCATAAGCCGACAAACTTTCTACATAGCGCCTTTGTCCTTCCGCATACAAAGTGTCGAAAGCTAAACTAGATTTTCCCGAGCCTGATAGTCCAGTGATGACTACAAGTTTATTTCTTGGAATCACCACGTCTATATTTTTAAGATTATGGAGTTTAGCGCCTTTAATAATTATATTTTCTCGAGGATCGAGTTGTTCTAAATTTATCTTTTTCATATTGCTTTTGAATGTTGCAAAGATAAAGATATGTCATTGTAAAACTGAATTTTATAAGATTTCTAACAATGTTAAAGTTCTTAGCAATTTGTTGTAATTTGATCAATATTTATATATTAGCAAAAAATTATAGAAGCCTATAGCATACTTTTACTTAAATTATTCTTAAATAGATTTTCGCAAACTCATCACAGTTTGCACAATATTAATAAATAAGTGAAAAGTATGAATAGGAAAAAAATTTCTTCTGAGGCCACTTTGGTCAAGAGTTACATGGCAGGTGAGGAGCAAGCATTATCAATCCTGATTAATCGTCACGAACAAAAAATTTACAGTTTTATATTCTCTAAAGTTTACGACAAAGATTTAGCTGAAGATATCTTTCAAGATACATTTATCAAAGTTATCAATACTTTGAAGCGTGGAAAATACAATGAAGAAGGTAAATTTTTACCTTGGGTTATGCGTATTGCACATAATTTAGTGATTGATCATTTCAGAAAAAGTAGTCGTATGCCAAAATTTGAAAGCAAAGGTGATTTTGAAATTCTAGATTTTCTTACAGATGGAACTTTAAATGCTGAAAAGCAAATTATAAAGTCACAGATCGAAATGGATTTACACGAGCTAATCAAAGAATTGCCAGAAGATCAACATGACGTTTTGCAAATGCGAATTTTCAAAGAAATGAGTTTCAAAGAAATCGCTTTAAAAACCGATGTCAGTATCAATACTGCTTTAGGTCGCATGCGATACGCATTGATAAATTTGCGCAAAATCATAGAAAAACACCAGGTTGTCCTTACCAATTAACGATTACAATAAAAGTAAATTTTTGACGTTATTACTTTGATTTAAATCTATCAATATGGCAAAAATCTACTTGAATGAATCAACACAAAAATCAGGACAACGAATGAAACCTAAACGGAAAACTATAGATTTCATTCTGAATTACTCAAAAGCTTTGAAGGTGATTTCACATAAAAATTCAACTTTTGAATTTATTCAAAACTGAAAAATCTTAACTTTTAAAACCATAAAAGCCTCTATTTAGGGGCTTTTTTCATATAATATTCATTGATAACGGATTTCCTGCCAATAGTTTTAGTGATAATATCATTGTCTAAATTCCAACCTCTAGCTTGAGAATATTCTCTTCCGTACCAAATGATTTGAAGATGCAATTCATTCCAAAGATATTCAGGAAATAAGCGCTTGGCATCTTTTTCTGTAACTTTTACATTTTTGCCAGTACTTAAACCCCAACGGTACATCAACCGGTGAATATGAGTATCGACAGGGAAAGTTGGAATATCAAAAGCTTGTGCCAAGACCACACTAGCAGTTTTGTGACCAACCGCTGGCAACTCCTCTAAAGCTTCAAAATTTTGTGGCACTTTTCCATTATATTTTTCAATTAAAATTTCAGACAAACCGTGAATTCCTTTAGATTTCATAGGCGACAAACCAACAGGTTTTATAATATTTCTAATTTCATCTACAGAAAGTTTCACCATATCCCACGGATTATCCGCTTTTTCAAATAGAAGTGGGGTAATTTGATTAACTTTAATATCTGTACTCTGTGCAGAAAGCAAAACCGCAATCAGTAAAGTGTAAGGATCTTTGTGGTCTAGTGGAATTGGAATTTCAGGATAAATATCCTTTAACGTATTTATAACGAAATCTACTTTTTCAGATTTTTTCATTTACTTTACTTTTAAACAAAAATAATAATTATGACAACATTAGAAGCAGGCAATCAAGCCCCAAATTTTGAAGCTAAAGATCAGGATGGAAATGTGCACAAATTGGAAGATTACAAAGGCAAAAAACTAGTTGTTTTCTTTTATCCAAAAGCCAGTACACCAGGTTGTACTGCGGAAGCTTGTAATTTGCGTGACAATTGGGAAGCCTTTCAATCCAAAGGTTATGAAATTTTAGGTGTGAGCGCAGATTCTCCAAAACGCCAACAAAATTTTAAAAATAAATATGAATTGCCTTTTCCACTTCTTGCCGATGAAGATAAATCTGTGATTGAAGCTTTTGGTGTTTGGGGACCAAAAAAATTTATGGGTAAAGAATATGAAGGCATTCACCGGACAACTTTTGTAATTGATGAAAACGGCGTGATTGAAGACGTCATCAAAAAAGTAAAAACCAAAGCGCATACCGAGCAAATTTTATAAAATAAATTCAAAAACACTTGATGACAAAATATTGAAATCAAGTGTTTTTTATTCAGCCCATGAATTGGACGCAAGCAATTTCAGATTTCACTTATTTTTTAAAAATTGAACGTGGTTTGGCAGATAATTCTATAGCCAACTACAAAATGGATGTTGAAAAGTTGAAGAATTTTTTAGAAAATCACGAAATAAAAATCACACCTGAAAATATTTCTGAAACTACAGTTCAGGAATTTATTTATTCGATTTCTCAGTTTGTAAACGCCAGGTCACAGGCCAGAATTATTTCAGGATTGAAAAGTTTTTTCAATTATCTTATTTTTGAAGATTACAGGAAAGACAATCCATTAGAACTTATCGATTCTCCTAAAATAGGACGGAAGTTGCCCGATACACTTTCTACTGCTGATATTGATAAACTTATTGAAACTATAGATTTGTCTCATCCCCAAGGTGAACGTAATCGTGCGATCGTCGAAACACTTTATGGTTGTGGTTTGCGTGTGAGTGAACTAATTGAGTTGAGAATTTCTGACTTGTTTTTTGAGGAAGGCTTCATCCGAGTGATTGGTAAAGGCAATAAGGAGCGTGTGGTGCCAGTAAATGATTATACTCAAAAATTTATAAATATCTATAAAAATGAAGTACGCATTCATCGTGATATAAAGCCCGAAGCTGTGGATGTTTTGTTTCTAAATCGTTACGGTCGCCAATTAACTCGTGCCATGATTTTTACAATGATAAAAAGCTTGGCCAAAGAAGCAAATTTGACTAAAAAAATAAGTCCGCATACGTTTCGTCATTCGTTTGCAACACACCTTTTGGAAAACGGAGCTAATTTGCGTGCCATCCAACAAATGTTAGGTCACGAAAGTATTACAACAACAGAAATTTATATGCATTTGGATCGAACACATTTAAGGTCAGTTATGGAAAAATTTCATCCAAGAGCATAATTATAATTCTATTCTTTTCAATTGTTCGTAATTTCTATAAAGTTTTTTAGTTAGAAAACCGTAAAGTAATCTATAAAACAATAAGATAAGACCAACAAATACAGTCATAACTACAATTAATATTACTCCGACAATCAACACTTTTTGCATGTCTTGAAAATCTTGCTCTACTAACATTGCTATTGTTGAAACTAAAAAAGTTATAATAAAAATACTGACATTGAACCAAACATAACATTTTACAGTTTTACGAGTTCTGATAATATTCTTCATCAATGTTTTAATGTCATCATTGATTTTTATTTTTCTATAATTGTTGAAAAATAAAATAATGAATGTGACTATTACTATGTAATTAATAACCATGCTAATTCTCAAAAACAATCCTAAACCCATGCTTTCTACCAAATCCATGTATTCTTGAGAGAAACTAATAATTTCTATGCCTATCCAAAATAAAAACTCGATAACGCTGATTAGGAAAATCCACTTCACAATAGAAGAGGAGCGCTTTTTTAACATGGGATATAGTTCCGATGCAGAGAATTTAGGCAAATTTTCATTTCGTTTTTGCCAGTCTTTTTTTATTAAATCTAATTCATCCATAAATTAAGGATTCAGTATTTTTTTTAGCTTTGTTTTCACCCTGTTCATTTTCACTCTAGCATTGACTTCAGAAATACCGAGGGTTTCGGAAATTTCAGTGTATGATTTGTCTTCCAAGTACAACAAAACCAAAGCTTTATCAATATCATTCAGTTCTTTAATAGCAGCATACATCAACTTCATATTGTCATCCAAAGTAGAATCGTAAGGTTCAGATTTTATTTTGAAATCAACATTTTCCCAATCTTGCGTTTTTATTTTTCTCTTTTGTTTTCTGTAAAGTGTAATCGCAGTATTTAGCGAAACACGATACATCCAAGTGCTAAATTTAGAATCACCTCTAAATTTCGGGTATGCTTTCCAAAGTTGAATTGTAATTTCCTGAAACAAATCTTTGTGGGCTACTTCATCACCGTTGGTGTACATCCTGCAAATTTTATGCACGATGTTTTGGTTTTTCTCCAAAAGCATGACGAATTCTTCCTCCAAAACTTGATTCACTTTACGCTATTTATTAAGTATAAGTAGTAAAATTTTCCTAATGTTACAGCTTTTCGCTTAAAATAAATTATTTTAGAAAAAAAAGCCTAATGAATATTCCAGTGACCGATTTACCAAGGGTCGTCATAATAGGTGGCGGATTTGGTGGTATAAATTTAGCTAAAAAATTACGAAAAAAACAATTTCAGGTAGTATTGCTAGATAAGCGAAATTACCACACTTTTCAGCCTTTACTTTATCAAGTTTCTACTTCAGGACTCGAACCAGATTCTATAGCATATCCGATTAGAAAAATTTTGAATAACAACAAAAAAGCTTATTTCAGAATGGCTGAAGTCCAAGAGATTGATGCTGAACAGCAATCACTGAAAACCGATATAGGTGAATTAACTTATGACTATTTGGTTATTGCAACTGGTTCAAAAACAAATTTTTTTGGAAATAAAAGCGTTGAAGAAAATGCGATTTGGATGAAAACTGTGCCTCAAGCTTTAAATTTGAGAAGTTTGATTCTGGAGAATTTAGAGGAAGCTACTATAACTTCTGATGAAAAAAAACGTAAGGCTTTACTGAATTTTGTGATTGCTGGTGCTGGCCCAACAGGAGTAGAATTGAGCGGAGCTATAGCAGAGTTACGACAAAATGTGGTGCCCAAAGATTATCACGACATTAACCCTAACGAAATTCAAATTCATTTAATTGAAGGTTTAGATGCGGTATTGCCGCCCATGAGCAAAAAATCTTCTCAAAATGCCCAGAAATACTTAGAGAATTTAGGGGTGAAAATTCACTTAAATACGATGGTCGAATCCTACGATGATAACATTGTAAAAACCAATAACGGTGATAATTTTCATGCAGAAACTTTTATTTGGAGCGCTGGTGTCACTGGCGCAGCTATTCAAGGTTTGAAAGATGTTGCACTTATGAAAAAAGCCAACCGATATAATGTGAACGTTTTCAACCAAATTGATGGTTATGACAATATTTTTGCAATTGGTGATATTGCACTAATGCAAAGTGAAGATTTTCCAAAAGGACACCCAATGATGGCTCAACCAGCTATTCAGCAAGGTGAACACTTGGCTAAAAATCTGGTCAAAATGAAAAATAAACAAGAATTATCACCATTTGAATATAATGATAAAGGAACGATGGCAACCATTGGGAGAAACAAAGCTGTTGTTGATTTGGATAAAACCCATTTTGGAGGTGCTTTTGCTTGGTTTATTTGGATGTTCATTCATCTCTGGTTTTTGGTCGGATTCAGAAATAGAATAGTTACATTCTTCAATTGGACCTACAGTTACATCAATTATGATCGTGCCGCAAGGTTGATTGTCCGTCCTTTCAAGGCCAACAAATTAAAATCTCCAGATTGATAATTCAATTTCAATTTTAAACAAAAAAATCCCTCAAAGTTCAAATTTTGAGGGATTTTCTATTGAATTTATTTTAAAGAAATTAGCCATTCATCGACATCAAAAATTCTTCGTTGGATTTGGTGTCTTTTATTCTAGTATTCAAGAATTCAATGGCTTCTATAGGATTCATGTCAGCTAGATACTTTCTCATAATCCACATTTTATTAATATGGTTTTTGTCAAGAAGTAAATCATCGCGACGAGTACTAGAGGACGTCAAATCGATAGCTGGGAATATTCTACGATTTGCAATTTTACGATCGAGTTGTAATTCCATATTTCCAGTACCTTTAAATTCTTCAAAAATTACTTCATCCATTTTTGAACCGGTATCTGTTAGTGCTGTAGCAATGATAGACAATGAACCACCATTTTCTATATTACGTGCTGCACCAAAGAAACGTTTTGGCTTGTGCAATGCATTAGCATCTACACCACCACTCAAAACTTTTCCACTTGCTGGTTGAACTGTGTTGTAAGCTCGAGCTAATCTTGTGATAGAATCTAACAAAATAACTACGTCGTGACCACATTCTACCAATCTTTTGGCTTTTTCAATAACCAAATTGGCGACGCGGACATGTTCATGAGCTTCTTTATCAAAAGTAGAAGCGACAACTTCGCCACGAACATTTCGTTGCATATCGGTAACTTCCTCCGGGCGTTCATCTATAAGTAAAACAATTTGATAAACTTCTGGGTGATTTGCTGCTATGGCGTTGGCAATGTCTTTTAGCAACATTGTTTTTCCAGTTTTTGGCTGAGAAACAATCATGCCTCGCTGTCCTTTTCCAATTGGCGAAAACAAATCTATAATTCTTGTAGAAAGTGTACTTCTTTTTTCAGCAAGTTTAAACTTTTCTTGAGGAAATAATGGGGTCAAGTGTTCAAAGGAAACACGATCTCTCACTATTTTTGGGTCTAAACCATTTATTTTTTTAATTTTAATTAAAGGGAAATATTTTTCACCTTCTTTTGGTGGTCGTACTTCACCTAAAACAGTATCTCCAGTTTTTAAACCGAATAATTTAATTTGAGATTGTGATAAATAAATATCATCTGGTGACGATAAATAATTGTAGTCTGAAGATCTTAAAAATCCGTAACCATCTTGCATCAGATCAAGAACACCTTCACTTTCTATAATTGAGTCAAATTCGTAATCTGGATTTTTGTATTTATTCTTTTGGTCTCGATTTCCGCTTTTGTCGTTGTTATTTTTTTGTTTAGAATCGTTGCTAGGCTTGTTACTCTGTGGCTTATTTTGCCTAGGACTATTGTCCTTTTGTTTGTTTTCCTGAACCTTTTTATTTTGATGGGGCTTAGGTTTTGGCTTAGATTCTGGTTTTTTATTATGAGAATCTTCCTCAGCTTTTTTAGAATCTGGCTTATGTTTAGATTCTTTTTGTGCTTGCTGTTTTTTAGGAGCAGCAGGTTTTTTTTGATCTTGTTTTGCTTGATCAGAATTTTCAAAAGGATTTTTGGCAGGTGGTTTGGGCTCGTTTTTAGAAAGACGCTTTCTCTGCTTTTTTGGAGCTTCAGATTCTTCTTGTGATTTCTTATCGGGTGTTGAATCCTCAGCTGTTGGCTTAGGTTCTTCTTTAGGCTCTTTGCTTTTATTAAAAACCTCGTTTTCTTTAGCTAAGATTTCCTGCATTTTTTTTGGGTTAGCAGCCTGATAATCAAGTATTTGATATATTAAATCGAGCTTCTTTAAACTTCTGAATTTAGGTACTTTTAGTTCTTTAGCTATCTGCTGTAACTCATAAAGCTTTCTAGACTTAAGTTCTATAATTTCTAACATTTATTTATATGAAATTAGATTATGAAATTAATTTTTTTCGAAGGAGTTTCGAATTTTAAAATGATGATAAATAACTATTTAGGAAAATAGTTGTCCGAAGACATTGCAATTATACAACTTTATTTTATTTCAGAATATTATTTCTCAAATATTCTATTATTTTTGTGCAGAAATTAATCAAATTATGATTCAAAGAATTCAAAGCCTATTTTTATTGGTTGTAATTCTGCTCAACGCAGTCTTAATTTTCTATCTGCCGTTGTGGACAACTTCAGATGATGTAGAAATGTATGCGATTTCTCAACCAATTGCCATATCTTTGTTTTTGTTATCAAGTTTGGTTACGCTCATTACAATATTTTTATTTAAAAAGAGAAAATTTCAATTCGTTTTAGGACGATTGAACATCATATTGAACTTTGTTTTAGTAGGCGTTTTCGCATATTGGACACTAAGCCTACCTGGAGAAATGGATATTTCTGAGAAAGGTATTGGGATGCTTCTTCCTATAATTTCTATCGTTTTTATTGCTCTGGCTAACAAAGCCATCAAAAAGGACGAAGATCTTGTAAAATCTGTGGATCGATTGCGTTAAACACTCAAATCTTAGTAATGTTAGTGCATTGAAACCCCGAAGCCATTCGGGGTTTTTTTTGTTTAAGCTTTTTGTCCACGTTTTCCAAGTTTAACAACTTCCAAATCTTTAATTTGGCCGCTATCCAATTTAAACCTTAACATTGTGCGCTCCTGGTGAAACCCGTGTATTCCTGCTGCACCAGGATTCATATGCAACAATCCTAGTGTTTTGTCATGCATGACTTTCAGAATATGAGAATGTCCGGAGATGAATAGTTTTGGGGGATTTTTTTTTATTTCTGAATCGATACGCCTGTCGTACCTTTTTGGATAACCGCCAATATGCGTCATCCAAACATCCACGCCTTCCAGCACAAAACGTTGATCCAACGGAAATTCTGCTCTTATTTTATGACTGTCAATATTTCCATAAACTGCACGAAGTGGTTTGATTTCCTTAAGTTGGTCTGTAACAGAATTATCTCCAATATCGCCAGCATGCCAAATTTCATCTGCTTTTTCACCCCAATGCAATATGCGTTCGTCTATATATGAATGTGTGTCGCTGAGTAATAAAATTGATTTCGACATGGTTTTTTGCTTCACAATATAAGTAAAGTATTAAGATTTTGTCACTGCGCAAAGTCCTATATTTGCAGATTCAAAATTGCGAAATATTGAGGTATTTTATTCAATTGTCTTATTCAGGAACAAATTATCACGGCTGGCAAAAACAGCCAGATGCAATGTCTGTTCAGGAAAAAATAAATTCTGCTTTTTCTACAGCACTACAAACAGAAATAGATGTAGTTGGTGCAGGAAGAACTGATACTGGTGTGCATGCGACTAAATATTTTGCGCATTTCGATATTGAATTTGAGCTTAAAGATTTAGATCAACTTATTTTTAGGCTAAACACAATTTTACCAAAAGATATTGCCATTCAAGACATTTTTGAAGTTCATTCTGAATCTCATGCTAGATTTGATGCCGTTTCTAGGACATATCATTATTTTGTGATTCAACAGAAAGACCCATTTTTGGTTGATAATAGTTATTATATCAAAAATGATCTCGATCTTGAAAAAATGCAAGAAGCTACTAAGCTGTTATTTAATCATAAAAATTTCCAATCTTTTTCCAAAGTTAAAACAGATGTTTATACATTTGACTGTGAAATATATGAAGCATTTTGGACAGATCTTGGTAATAGATTGCAGTTTCAGATTCAGGCCAATCGATTTTTAAGAAATATGGTTAGAGCAATTGTTGGCACTTTAATTCAGGTTGGACTCCACAAAATTTCGGTTGAAGATTTTGATAATATTATTTTGTCACAAGACCGGCGAAATGCTGGCAAATCTGTACCGGCTCATGCTTTGTTTTTGACCGATATTTCGTACCCAAATCATATAATTTCAAATTTGTAAATGAAAAGCAATAATACAGGAAACGCCTTTGATTTTAAGTTGTTCAAACGACTTTTAGCTTATACAAATCCGTACAAAAAGACTTTTTATTTTGTCGCTTTTGCTGCCATTGCTTTGTCAGGATTAGGTGTTTTGCGTCCTTATTTGCTGAAATTGACCATAGACCAGGGTGTGATAGGACAAAGCAGTGAGGATCTTATATTTTTCGTGGTTTTGATGCTCGGTACTCTTATTATGGAAGTATTGGTGCAGTTTAGTTTTATTTTCTACGCCAACTGGTTGGGGCAAGAAGTTATTCGAGATATTCGGGTGAAATTGTTTCGACATATGATGAATTTCAAAAAACAATATTTTGATAATTCGTCTGTTGGAAGATTAGTTACTCGTGCAGTTAGCGATATTGAAACCATAGCCAGTATTTTTAGTCAAGGTTTGTTTATGATTATTAGCGACTTGATGAAAATGCTGGTAGTATTGATTTTTATGTTTTGGCAAAGTTGGCAACTTACACTTTTGGTACTTTTAGTTTTACCTTTCATTATTTACGCGACGCGTGTTTTTCAGAAAAAAATGAAACTTGCTTTTGAAGAAGTGAGAACTCAAGTTTCTAATTTGAATTCTTACGTCCAAGAACATATTACTGGGATGAAAATTGTTCAGATTTTCAATCGTGAAAAAGAGGAGTTTAAAAATTTCAAAAATATTAATGAAAAGCATAAAAAAGCTTGGATAAAAACGGTTTGGTACAATGCTATTTTTTTTCCAATTGCTGAAATGTCAACCTCAATAACAATTGGTCTTATTGTTTGGTTTGGCGGTTTGCGTGTAGTGGAATCTGGTGCTTTGTCGTTGGGTATTATTGTTATGTTTATAGAATTAACCCAAATGTTGTTCAGACCTTTGCGTCAAATTGCAGATAAGTTCAACGCATTACAGATGGGAATGGTCGCTGCCAATCGAGTATTTGGCATTTTGGATACCGATTCTAAAATTGAGAACGAAGGTGAATTTGTGACAGAAAAACTGGAAGGACACATTCAATTTGAAAATGTACGCTTCAACTATATTCCAGATGAAGAAATTCTAAAAGGCATTTCTTTTGAAGTTAAACCTGGTGAAACTGTAGCTATTGTCGGTGCCACAGGCGCTGGTAAAAGTACTGTTATTAATTTATTGAGTCGTTTTTATGATATTAAAAGCGGTAATATTTATATCGACGGACGTGATTTGAAATCTTATGAATTGACCTCTCTTAGGAGTCAAATAGCTGTTGTCCTGCAAGATGTATTTTTATTTGCAGATAGCATTTTGAATAATATTACTTTGAATAAATTGAAAATTTCTGAAGATGAAGTTGTTGAAGCTGCAAAAGAAATAGGAGTTCACAAATTTATTTCAACTTTGCCAAATAACTATCATTATAATGTGAAAGAACGCGGCGCAATGTTGTCTTCTGGGCAGCGACAGCTAATTGCATTTTTGCGTGCCTATGTTTCAAATCCTAGTATTTTGGTTTTGGATGAAGCCACATCTTCAGTAGATAGTTATAGCGAACAGCTTATCCAAGAAGCTACTGAAAAGCTAACCAAAGGGAGAACTTCCATCGTCATTGCCCATCGTTTGGCTACAATTAAAAATGCCGATAAAATCATAGTAATGGATCAAGGTGAGATTAAGGAAACTGGAACGCATAGCGAGTTGCTTGATTTTGATGGTTATTATCGAAATCTTTATGAAGCTCAATTTCAACAGGAAAAAGTTCAATAATAAGTGAGTTTCAATTTGAATTTCCTAATTTATTAAAACCAATTTGCGGCTTTTTCTTAACTCAAATCGTTTTTGATTTGTTCGGCGAGATTGTCCACATTATCAAAAATATTGAATTCACCATTTTTTAAATATGAAATTTGCCCCGTTTCTTCACTAACAACCAAAGCCACAGCATCGGTTTTTTCAGAAATTCCTACTGCGGCACGATGCCTAAGGCCAAATCTAAGTGGAATATCACGATCGTTAGAAACTGGTAAAATTACTCGAGTTGCTGTTATTCGACCGTCTTCAATCACAATAGCTCCGTCATGAAGTGTTGAATTTTTATAAAAAATGGATTCTATAATTGGCCGATTGACTTTTATGTCCATATCATCGCCAGTATTTTTTACAAAATCTAATTTCGTATTTCGTTTGATAACAATTAATGCTCCAGTATTGGTTGTTCCAAGTTTTCTACAAGCTTCAACGATGGTGTCGACATAATTTAAAGTTTTGTTTTCTCGATTCGATAAATTAAATTGTCTAATAAAATTATTTCTTCCAGTGATATTTGTTGAGCCAATCATCAACAAAAATTTTCTGATTTCTTGTTGAAATACTACAATTAAAGCAAACATTCCAACGCCGATAAATTCACCTAAAACGCTGCTCAACATCTCCATTTGAAGGAGTTGAGTCAACTTCCAGATCAGATAAATAATGACAATACCAATAAAAATATTGATGGCCGCAGAACCTTTTACAAGTTTATAAACATAATATAAAAGGACAGCCACCAAGACGATGTCCAAAATATCTAAAATTCTTACGTCCAAAAAGTCTAACATTGTTTAGTTGTGTTTCATTTCGTTGAACAATGTTACGCATTGTTTAGCTTCTAGTACATCATGAACTCTTAAAATGTTAGCACCATTCATAAGAGCTGCCATATTGAGTGCTGTGGTTCCATTCAAAGCATCTTTTGCTGTAATATCTAAACTTTTGTAAATCATTGATTTTCTTGATAAACCTATTAAAATCGGCAAATCTGTATTTTTAAATATAGAAAGATGATTTAGAATTTGAAAATTTTGGTTTGCAGTTTTAGCAAAACCTAATCCTGGATCCAGTATCAAATCATTGATTCCAAGCTTTCTGGCTTCGTTGATTTTCTCAGAAAAATAAAACAAAATATCTTGTTCCAAATTCTCATAATTTGTAAAAGTATTCATGTTTTGTGGTGTTCCTCTCATGTGCATCATAATATAAGGAACTTGAAATTCGGCGATGGTTTTCATCATTTCTGAATCCAAATTTCCCGCAGAAATATCGTTGATAATTTGTGCACCAATATCAATACTTTCAGCAGCGACAGAAGCCCGAAATGTATCAATTGAAATAATGATTTCAGGAAATTCTTTTCTAATCAATGTCAAAACTGGGAGCAATCTTTGCTTTTCTTCTTCAACAGAAACTTCAACCGCATTTGGCTTGGAACTGTAGGCGCCAATATCCAAAATATCCATGCCATTTTGAATATTTTTTTCAATTAGATTTAAAATTTTAGAATTTTCCTTGAACTTTCCACCATCATAAAATGAATCTGGTGTCAGGTTCAAAATTGCCATTATTTTTGGGGTATTTAAGTCAAGCAGTTGTCCACCACAATTAATTGTCATCTTGTAATTTTATAAACAAATTTATGAATTTTATGTCTAAATGATTATGAACATATTTTGAATTTAGATTAAAATATGGCAATATTCAAAAATTTATTTTAAAATTGTATCTCACTAAAACCCTTTCATTATGAATAAAGATGAATTCAATATCAGTTCTTTTATTGAAGAATACACTTGGCTTTTTGGAATTCTATTATTTTTAGTACTTGTAGATGCTGTTCTGAAAATTATCACACTTTGGAAATCTGCAAGACGAAAGCAATTGGTTTGGTTTATTTTTCTGGCTTTGGTCAATTCTTTGGGAATTTTACCAATTATTTATTTGATAATTAATCGAAATAAAGAAGAATTCAAACGCTAACTTAATTAATTTGGTAGCGTTTCCTTTTCAAATAATTGAGCAAAACGCCAATTCCAATAAGCATTAAGACACTTACACCTAAATTTATAATTTGCCATCTCAGAGCCTGAGCTTGAATTTTATTGGCATCCAATTTATTAAGACTAATCGATTTATTTCTGACTTCAACCAAACCTTGATCACCCAATAAATAATTTACAGTATTCAGTAGAAATGTTTTGTTGCCGTAAGTTAAACCTGTATAGCGATCGAAACCCAACTCTAATGCTTTTCCAGATTGAATTTGATTTTTAATAACATCTCCGTCTGCAACGACAACTTGTTGCGTTGGTTCACTTTTGTCCAGATGATTTTCAATTTCAAATGGTTTCACTTTATTTTTATAAGCCGATTCAAATTTGCCCTCAAGCAATACAGCTAAATTATATTTTCCTTCAGTGTACAATCTCGGATCAGGTTGTTGTGAAATGATATCTAAATTTATTATTCTAGGTGTGCCAACTTTTCTTGACAGTTCTGAACTTTCAAGCAAAACAGTTTTATCAATTTCACTTTTTAAAGTATCAATTTGGTTAGCAAAATCGAATTTTACTTGTTTGATGTTTTCAGTAATTGGATGGTCAGCACTCACACCAAGTGGTTCATAAAACCAAGGGAAACGCTTTAGTTGTGTGTTATTACCTCGACCAGAAGCTAAAACTATTGGTGCGGAGTACAAATCGTTTATTAAAACGGGGTTGATTCTAAATCCGTATTTAAAGAAAAAACCATGCAAATTTAAGTCATTAGGAATAGCAAAAGTTTGTTGAGACTGGTTATACAAGCTGTCTTTTTCTGCTATGGTATGTTCTATGAGCCACAAAGATTTTCCACCGTTCATCAGGTATTGGTCCAGTGCATATTTTTTGTTTTCCGAAAATTCTTGTCTCGGTTTTGCATCTATAATCAGATCGTAAGTCTTTAAAACGTCTAGTGTTTTTTGCGGTGATACTTCAACTGAATCTAATGTAAATGGTGCAATGAGGTAATAATCTTTTATGGTTTGCAGAAAGTCTGAAATATATCGATCGTCTAATTCACCTTGACCTTTAATGATGGCGATTTTCTTGTTTCGTTCGCGTGTCAATTTTGTGAAAGCGTCTGCAAACGCATATTCTAAATTCTGAATCGATTTTTTAATTGTTTCTTCATTATTCTGATCCAAAGTCTTCTGAAGTAGCGGTATTTTAGATGTTTTATTTCCATATTTTGCTGTCGCCCACGGAAAAATCAGTGTTTCTGTAGTTCTGCCTTTTTCCCTAATATTCAAATTTTCTGGCGGCATGCCGTTTTCGTAAAATCTTGTTCCTACTTCAATAGCAGTCTCATTTTTACCAACGGGATCTACAAATTCAAATTTTATATTGCTGTTATACGCTGAAAATTCTTCAAGAATGTATCGCGTTTCTCTTTGAAGACGACTGAATCCTGACGGCAAATCTCCTTTCAGGAAAACCTGAATAACTACAGGTTTTTTTATTTTTGAAGTGATTTCAAGTGAAGTTTCTGAAAGCGTATATCTTTGATCTTCAGTGAAATCGAATCGCTTAAAAATAGAACTCGCTCCAAAATTGATTAAACACAAAATCAGAATTAAACCCAAGAGATATTTAAAATTGAACCTTGATTTCATTTCAGAAAATTTTGAAGTTGAAGTTTAGCCAATCCTAAAAAAAATATGCTTATCGATAAAAAATAAATAATATCTCGTGTATCCAAAACTCCGCGAGTCATACTATTGTAATGAAAACTCAAACTTAAATATTCTAAAGCATAAATTTCTGAACCAAAAAGCTGAACATCGCTGATGCCTTCGAATGCATAAAACATCAGTAAGCACAAAAATGCTGCGGAAATAAAAGCGATAAGTTGATTGTCCGTAATACAAGACGCGAAAATTCCTATACTTGTGAAACTTGCCATCAATAAAACCAAACCAAAATAAGAACTCAAAATTGCGCCCAATTCTATTGTTGAGTTTTCTGCAGTTAAGTTTGAAATTGTAAAAATATAAAGAAGTGTAGGTATTAAGGCAAAAATACCTAATACCAATGCGCCAAAGAATTTACCGAAAATGAGTTGGTTGAGCGAAATTGGTTTTGTCAAAATCAACTCCAGTGTGCCTTGTTTTCTTTCTTCAGAAAAACTACGCATACAAATCGCCGGAATCAGGAATATAAAAATCCAAGGTGAAATTTCAAAAAAAGGAATCAGGTTTGCAAAACCTCTATCGAAGACATTAAAATTTCCAGGAAACACCCAAATGAAAAGTCCAGTCATGATTATGAAAATGCTAATCACAACATAGCCAATGGCTGTGGAAAAAAAACTGTTGACTTCTTTGGCGAAAATGGCAAACATACTAATGCAATTGTATTTTTTTGTCAAGGCTCCAAGCTTCAGCTTTTTCAGAAAATCCAGCTTTAGTAGCTTTCCAGACTTTTTTGAATAAGTCAGAATGTCGGTAATTTTCTAAATCTGATTCATTTTGCCAGTAACTGTAAGTGAAAAAAATATTTGGTTGATTTTTATCTTGATAAAGTTCCAAAAATTCACAACCTTCAAAACCTCTGATTTTTGATTTGTTCTCATCAAAAATTGCTTCAAAAGTGTTGATAAAATCTTGCTCAAAAGTCATTTTTACAATGCGTACAAACATATCTATAGAAAATTAACGGTAATTGTGTCCATATATTTTAAACCAAACAAAGTTGAAGCTGAGCCAACACTCATAGGATTGCTTTTATAAATCGCCAGTTCCAAATATTTTGAGGCATTGAACAATGCGAGTTTTTTACCTTCCATTTCTCGATTTTCCTTCGGAATGTCAAAATTAATCGCTTCAGAATAGCTGTCAAAAATTTTGCTGAATTTTGTTGACCTTGCTTTAATTGTAAAATCTCGACCTTTTCTTAAATATTGAAAATCCCTTTTGTTGATATTTGAAACCACATTCCCAAAATTATCAATATAAATCACATGACCAATAATTTGGTCTTTGTTTTGATTCACAATTGGCTGAATATTTTTCAACTGATATATTTCATCGATATTTCTACCAATGACTTCCAGAGCGCCTCCTCGGGAAATATGCGCAGCCACATTGACGAAAACATCCAAAACCGTAAAATTTGTTTCGATAGAATTGTGAATATTAATTTCAACAATTTTGTCAGGTTTTATTTCTGAAGCAATGAGCGATAAAATTCCATTGTTGGCACAAATGAAATAATGTCCATCCAGATAAATCGCTAAATGTTTATTTTCTGGTGTCAATTCAGAATCAATACCGATGATATGAATGCTGTTTTTTGGAAAATTATGATACGCATTCTTGATGATATAAGCCGCTTCGGTATAATTGAAGGGTGAAATATCATGAGAAACATCTACAATATTCACCTGATCCAGCTCACTATAAATAGCACCTTTTACGGCTGCCACCGAATGATCTTTAGTTCCGAAATCTGTAGTTAATGTGATTATTGGCATTTAATGCATACTTAATATATTCAAACTAAATTTCGTCAAAAAAATGCGTAAATTTGTTTTGCGAATGTATTATTTTTAACCAAAATTTTCAGCCTTTGAATGAACTTATTTTAGAACTATCAGAAATCAATCCAAGAGAGTTTTTTGGACACCACAACATCAATATTGAATTGATAAAAAAGTATTTTCCACAGCTAAAACTTGTTGCTAGAGGCAACAAAATTAAAGTTTACGGTGATGAGGAACAGCTAGAAGAATTTGATGAACGCTTTTCCATGCTGATGGATCATTTCAATAAGTTCAACAAATTAGACGAAAATTCTATAGAACGCATATTGACCAGCCAATCTAAAGCAGATTACGATTCGCCAATTTCTTCTGGAGAAGTTCTAGTTCATGGGGTTGGGGGCGGATTGATCAAAGCACAAACACCAAATCAACGTAAGTTGGTAGACTTGATGAACACCAACGATATGGTTTTTGCCATCGGTCCGGCAGGAACAGGAAAAACCTACACTGGCGTTGCTTTGGCTGTACAAGCATTGAAAAATAAACAAGTCCGAAGAATTATTCTGACGCGTCCAGCTGTAGAAGCTGGTGAAAATTTAGGTTTTTTACCTGGTGATTTACGAGAAAAACTAGATCCATACATGCAACCGCTTTATGATGCGTTGCGAGACATGATTCCGCCAGAAAGGCTAGAAAGTTATATTGAAAAAGGTACAATTCAAATCGCACCAATGGCTTTTATGCGTGGTCGAACTTTGGACAATGCTTTTGTGATTTTAGATGAAGCTCAAAATACAACGCATCCACAAATGAAAATGTTTTTGACCCGAATGGGAAAAAATGCCAAATTTATGATCACTGGAGATCCTGGTCAGATAGATTTGCCAAAACGCGCTATTTCTGGTCTTAAGGAAGCTTTACTTATTCTGAAAGACGTGAAAGGCATCGGCATGATTTATTTAGACGACAAAGATGTTATTCGACACAGACTTGTCAAAAAAGTTATTTCTGCATATAAATCTATTGAAAACCAAGATTAAAATGAGTTCAAATCACTCAACTTTACTGGAAACCAATTTTCAATTTCCTCAACAAACCGATTTTTATAAAGGCAAAGTCAGAGAAGTTTATAGTTTAGAGAACGACAAACTTGTTATCGTTGCCACCGATAGACTCAGCGCTTTTGACGTGGTTTTGCCACAGGGCATTCCATATAAAGGTCAAATTCTAAATGAAATTTCTGCAGAAATGCTGAAAGCTACGGAGGATTTGGTGCCAAATTGGCTTCAAGCCACGCCTGATCCAAACGTAAGTGTTGGCGTAAAATGCGAAGCTTTTAAAGTTGAAATGGTAGTTAGAGCTTATCTTGTTGGCCATGCTGCTAGAGAATATAACGCAGGAAAACGAGAACTTTGTGGTGTGAAGTTACCAGAAGGTTTATCGGTTAATGAAAAATTTGAAAAGCCAATTATTACGCCAACTACCAAAGCAGAGCAAGGCGATCACGATCAGGATATTTCAAAATCTGAAATTTTATCTCAAAATATTGTTTCTGAAGAAGATTACGCTGTTTTGGAAGATTATGCGTTGAAATTGTTTTCGAGAGGCACAGAATTAGCTAAAGAACGCGGTTTACTTTTGGTTGATACGAAATATGAATTTGGTAAAACCCCAGAAGGAAAAATCGTTGTTATTGATGAAATTCATACACCAGATTCTTCCAGATATTTTTATGCAGATGGATTTGAAGAACGACAGGCTAGGGGAGAAGAGCAACGCCAATTGTCTAAAGAATTTGTGCGAGAATGGTTGATGTCCAAAGGTTTTCAAGGGAAAGAAGGACAAGAAATTCCACATTTGTCAGACGAAGTTGTGCAATCTATAAGCGAAAGATACATTGAACTTTACGAAAAAATTACTGGGAAGAAATTTAAAAAAGCAGATTTGAATAATATTGAATCTAGAATTGAAAACAATATTTTAAGACATTTAGATTAATTTTATTAATCCTTTTTGTTTTCACGTCTTAATTCAGCTCGTCTCATTGGCATTTGGTCAATCTGATTATAGATAATTTCTGGTTTGACTATTTTGAAAAATTTAGATTTTTCACCACCGTCTAATCCAAATAAACGAACGCTGAAATTTTCATCTTCAAAATTATGATTAGATATGAATTCGTTGATGAATTTCTCAGATTCAGAATCCGTATTGAACACATTTTTCAGTTCGTTATTATGAAATGTGAAGATGGCTAGTTTTCTGTCTTTCAATTTAAGTTTTTCCTGGAGAAATTTTTCAACTTGTTGATTCATTTTTTCTTCATGCTCGTTATCGGCATGAATTAAAATAATCCGATGATCGTTAAAATCTTGATTTGTATACACCAAGGTTAATAATATTGTACATAAAGTTATTTTCATTTTGAAACTGATTTTTTACGGATAATTTCAGCTAAAAGTTTTTTAGCACGCAACAATTTCACTTTGATATTTGTGATGGGTTGATCGAGTTTTTCTGCTATTTCCCGGTAACTCATTTCATTGAAAAAACGCAATTCTATAACCTCTCTGTAATGTGGTTGTAATTCTTTGATTTGACTTAATAAATTAGATAAGTTCTGTTCCTTAATGATTCTGTCCTCAACTGTAGGTTCCAAATCTGCAATTTGGTTGGCGCGTTTCGAATCTATTTCAGAAGTTTTGATGCTATTTTTTCGAGTAATATCTGTATGGATATTTTTTGAAATGGTAATGAGCCAAGTCTTGAAACGATAGTTGGAATCGTATGTGTTTATCTTATCGAAAGCACGAGAAAAGGTTTGTACTGTGACTTCTTCAGCTTGGTATTCGTCTTTTGTTCTATTCAGTTGAAACCTAAAAACATCTTCCCAGAATTTATCCAATAAGTTTTTGAAAGCTTTCTGATTTCCTTCTTTCGCTTTTTGGATTTCTTCTGAAATTAACATTGATTTTTTCAGTTTTGAAGATCTAAATTTTAATAAAATTAAAGTTACACAATTTAAATTCTATCGGAAGATTTAAAGCTAAAATTTAGTATTTGAATTATAGAACTAAATGGAATTAGCAAAATGTGTTCGAATATTGTTGAAAAGCAAAATAGTAAAACTATTTTTTTTCTGCAGCGCCGTCACAATCAGTTTGTTCTTCAGGCATTTTACCGCAAAAGCTACAAGCTTCACCTTCTTTGTTAAGAAATGGACTTTGACTGGCACAAGTTCCAGCAAATTTACCATCTTTCTTACCCCAGATTTTGATTGCAATTCCTGCAACTGCTAGCCCTAATAAAGCTATGGTTATCAATAAAATTTTCATATTGCAAATTTAATTAATTTAAATAAAATCAAGATTGAAATTACAGATAAAAGTTATTATTTAACCAAATTTTGAATTCGATTTCACGCTATGTTAAAAAATATTAACTTCATTCTCAAGCATTATACCGAATTTCTGCTGTACTTTTTCTTGAACTAAATTTGCTAAATTCAGAATATTTTGACCACTGGCGGATCCATAATTGACCAATACAAGTGCTTGTTTTTCATGAACACCCGCATCGCCTTCTCGGAAACCCTTAAGCCCAGTAGTTTCAATGAGCCATCCAGCTGGTATTTTAATCTCATCGTTGTTGATTTCGTAAAAAGGCATGTCTGGAAAATCCTTTTGAATTTCTTCAAATTTTTCGCGCTGGACAATCGGATTTTTAAAGAAACTTCCACTATTTCCAAGTGTTTTCGGATTTGGTAATTTAGACTCTCGAATGGCTATAACCGCATCAGAAATCGATTTTAAATTTGGCTTTTTCTTAGCGAATTCTTGCTTCAGAGCACCATAATCTAGTTTGAAATTATGTTTCTTTTTAGTGAGTTTAAAAACAACTTTAGAAATCACGAATTGGTCTTTTAACTTATTTTTAAACACAGAATTGCGATAACCAAATTCACAATCTTCAAGGTTAAATCTTTTTTTGGTGAGTGTTTGTCGATTGATAGCTTCACAATATTCAAAAGTATCTTTCAGTTCAACGCCGTAAGCGCCGATATTTTGAACTGGAGCAGTTCCAACATTTCCAGGAATCAAAGATAAATTTTCGATGCCACCAAAATTATTATTGACACAATAAGTAACAAATTCATGCCAATTTTCGCCAGCATTGGCGGCGACCAAAACATGATTTTTGTGATTTTCTAAAATTTCGATGCCTTTCAGGTTGACATGCAAAACTGTATCTTCAACATCTTGTGTTAATAACATATTACTACCGCCGCCGATAATAAATAATTCTGAAGCATAAAAACGTTTCAAAATTTCAAACAATTCATCTTCGCTGGACACGGAGATGAATTGTTTGGCTTTCACATCAACGCCAAAAGTGTTGTAAGCTTTTAATGAAATGTTTTTATCAACTTTCATTTATAATTTCTGATAAGTTTCAAGTGCCATTTTTAGTATTGAAACCGCTTTCAGTAATCTTTGTTTTTCCAAAACATAAGCAATTCTAATTTGGTTCATGCCTGTGTTTGGTGTAGAATAAAATCCAGCTGCTGGAGCGACCATAACAGTTTCGCCATTCATTTCGTATTCAGAAAGCATCCATTTTGCAAAGTCTTCTGTATCTGCTACTGGCAATTCTGCAATACAATAAAAAGCGCCTTTCGGTTTAGCAACTTTTACACCATCTATGCTTTCTAAAGCTTCGATCAAGGTATTTCTTCGTTCTGTATATTCTTGGTTGACTTCTTCAAAATAAGCATCTTTTGTATCTAAAGCCGCTTCACTGGCAATTTGTGCAAAAGTTGGTGGACTTAGTCTGGCTTGAGCAAATTTTAAAGCTGTAACCATGACATCCCTATTTTTGGATACCATGCAACCAATTCTAGCGCCACACATACTGTATCTTTTTGAAACTGAATCTACCATTATAGCATGATTTTTCAATTCTGGCAAACTCATTATAGAATGATGCTGAACACCGTCGTAAACAAATTCACGATAAACTTCATCTGCAACAATAAAAATGTCGTGTTTCAAAGCTAAATCAGCTAATTGTTGAATCTCATCTTTTGTATATAAATATCCAGTAGGATTTCCAGGATTACAAAGTATAATTGCGCGAGTTCTATCTGTGATTTGTTTTTCAAATTCGCTGATTGGTGGCAGAGCAAAATTGTTTTCAATAGTAGATTCTACTGGCTTTACCGTAACGCCAGAAGCAACAGCAAATCCGTTGTAGTTGGCATAAAAAGGCTCTGGAATAATCACTTCATCACCTGGGTCTGTAATTGTACCCATTGTGAAAAGCAAAGCTTCTGAACCGCCGGTGGTAACAATTAAATCTTCAGATTGAATATCGATGCCGTTTTTCTGGTAATATTTAGCAAGTTTTTGCTTATAACTTTCAAAACCTGAAGACGGACTGTAAGATAAAATGTCAAGGTCATTGTTTTTAACTGCCTCCAATGCAATTTTTGGCGTCGGAATATCCGGTTGACCTATGTTTAAAAAATAAATTTTCTTACCATCTTCTATAGCTTTTTCAGCAAAAGGAGCAAGTTTTCTAATCGGTGACTCGGGCATATCCAAGCCTTTCAGCGAAATTTTAGGCATTGTAATGTTTTTATGCAAATGTGAGAATTTTAATTCCTATTTGCAAGGTTTAAAACCTTAAACGATTCTTTTTGACCTATTAAAAATTCAATTTTTGCAAATTTATTTGAATTTTTTTATTTACGATTTACTTATATTTGAATATGATGAGACACTTATTTTTAAAATTTTCACTTATAGTTTCATTATTTACTACTAATTCATCAATTTTAAGTGCACAAGAAACTTTTAAATTCAAAAATGAAAAAAAGCGTGCACTGAATCTTAGATTTCAATCCATTAATAATTTGATTATTCTAAAAGCTAAACTGAATGGGCAAGAATTAAACTTTTTGTTGGATTCAGGTGTTAGCAAAACAGTAGTTTTTGCCAAGGAAATAGATTCTGCCCTTTTGAAAGACTTTTCGTATGTAAATGTGAAAAGTTATGGAAGCAAGATTCCTGTAAAAGCTTACCGAAGTGAAGGCAATAAAGTAGATTTTGGTAAAATTGTTGGACATGACCAAGACATCTATTTTATTGTTGATGAACGAATGAATTTAAGTCAAAAAATTGGTATTAATATTCAAGGAATTATCGGTTATGAATTTTTAA
This sequence comes from Psychroflexus aestuariivivens, assembly GCF_004010055.1. GTDB lineage: Bacteria > Bacteroidota > Bacteroidia > Flavobacteriales > Flavobacteriaceae > Psychroflexus > Psychroflexus aestuariivivens. The sequence continues at coordinate 91,330 of NZ_RQVT01000024.1, read as the reverse complement.
AATCCTTCGTGTTTAGAATCAATTACTTAAAGAATTCCATCAGAGTTTATCAGCATGAAAAATTCAATCGAAACTTAAGAAGTTTTAAAAAATTAGATTTTCGCTTTTACAAAAATAAGCCTCATTTCAAAATGCCAGTTCAATATCTAGATGGACAAAAAGATACTTTGGTCATGTTGATGGATTTAGGTGCCAGCGATTCATTTTGGGTGTTTGAAGACGAAAAACGTAAAGCACCAAAAGCTTCGTTTACAGATATAGTTGGTTATGGTTTAGAATCACCCATTTACGGTAAACGTAGTAAACTTCAATCTGCAAAGATGGCATCTGTAGTGTTTGAATATCCGCGCGCTTCTTTTGTTGATGAATCAGATAAATTGAAAGTTTCAGTAGATGATTTTAAAAATGGATTGGTTGGTGGAGAAATTCTGCGAAGATTCAAATTGTTCCTCAATTACAAAACAGCTTCAATTTATTTGAAACCCAATCAAAATTTTGACGATACTTTCAATTATGATCGGAGTGGTTTGATTTTAACCTATTCAGGAAAGAAAATAAAAACTTACAAAGAACAGGTTCGTGTATTTTCAAAACCAGATGAAGTCAATACAGGTTATAATCAATATAAAAATGAGCAGAAATTTAAAATTCGCTATCAAGTTACAGATGTGTTGAGTGTAGAAAACATCAGACCAAATTCTCCAGCATCTCAAAAAGATATCCAAATCGGTGATCAATTACTTTCTATAAATGGTAGTTCTGTAGATAAAATGGATTCAAAAGAAATTATAAAAAGATTAAGTCAGGAATCAGGTACTAAAATCAAGTTGAAATTACTAAGGCAAAGCAAGATTTTAAAAAGAGAGATTATTTTAGAAAATCAGTTTGATGCTTTTGAAAAAATGAATTAACTTTTTGGTAAAACTCGACCTCTTAGTTTCAACGCTTGTGCAGAATTTTCAGCATCAGAAAATACGGTTACGGTACTTCTAATTGGACCTTCACAATTAGTGTCGTAAGTCAGTTTTATCTGTCCACTTTCTCCAACAGCAATTTCTTTTTCTGTTTTTTCTGAAGAAATACAGTCGCCAGTAGATTGGATATTTAAAATTTTTACGCTTTTCTTACCATTATTTGTAAATGTAAAAACAGCTTGAACTTTATCTCCAGAAGCCACTTGGCCGAAATCGTAAATCGTTGATTTAAAATCCATAGTGCCTTTGTCTTGAGCTGAAGTAAAAGCACTCAAAGTGAATAAAAATATGATTGTAAAGTTTTTCATAAAACTAGATTGGACGTTAAAGATAATAGAACTTTACCTTTTTTCAAAATTTTAATATTATCAAAATTTAAACTTTTCAGATTGTCCAGTTATCAGTAATTTTGCCGACTTAACAAATTAGGTTTTGACTATGTCTAGCAATTTAAATTATAATTCAAAAGAAGCGGAACAAAAATGGTATGACTACTGGATGAAATACGATTTCTTTCATTCTGAAGTCGATGATAGAGAACCATATACCATCGTCATTCCACCACCAAATGTAACTGGAATTCTGCACATGGGACACATGCTAAACAACACAATTCAAGATGTGTTGATGCGTCGAGCCAGATTGCTAGGTAAAAATGCCTGCTGGGTTCCAGGTACGGATCACGCTTCCATTGCTACAGAAGCCAAAGTTGTTGCCAAATTGAAATCTGAAGGCAAATCCAAAAATGATATTTCCAGAGAAGAATTTTTGGAACATGCCTGGGACTGGACTAATGATTACGGCGGAAGAATCCTAAACCAGTTGAAAAAACTCGGTGCTTCCTGCGATTGGGACAGAACAAAGTTCACTTTGGATGACGACATGTACGAATCTGTCATCCAAACTTTTATCGATTTATACAACAAAGGTTTGATTTATAGAGGTTTCCGAATGGTAAATTGGGACCCTGAAGCCAAAACCACACTTTCTGATGAAGAAGTGATTTATGAGGAAAAACAAGGACAACTTTATTACGTATCTTATCCAGTTGAAAATTCTGACGAAAAACTCACAATTGCTACCACAAGACCAGAAACTATTTTTGGGGATTCAGCAATTTGTATCAATCCAAACGACGAGCGCTTTTCTCATTTGAAAGGAAAAAAAGCGATCGTTCCTGTTGTTGGAAGAAGCATTCCAATTATTGAGGACGAATATGTTGATATGGAATTCGGGACTGGTTGTTTGAAAGTGACACCAGCGCATGATGAAAATGATAAAATGTTGGGAGACAAGCACAATTTGGAAGTTTTTGATATTTTCAATGACGACGCTACGCTGAATAGTTTTGGTTTGCAATACGAAGGTCAAGATCGTTTTGAAGTCAGAAAAGCTTTTGTCAAACAATTGAAAACTGAAGGATTTTTAATTAAAACTGAAAACTACACCAATAAAGTTGGTACATCAGAGCGTACTAAAGCAGTCATAGAGCCAAAACTTTCTGACCAATGGTTTTTGAAAACAAAAGATTTGGCAGAACCCGCTTTAAAAGCTGTTTTGGAAACTGAAGAGGTTAATCTTTTCCCGAAAAAGTTTGAAAATACTTACCGTCACTGGATGGATAACATCAGAGATTGGAACATATCGAGACAACTTTGGTGGGGACATCAAATTCCAGCATTTTACTATGGTGATGACAAAAACGATTTTGTGGTTGCTAAAACAAAAGAAGAAGCTTTAAAACTTGCTCAAGAAAAATCAGGAAAGGATTTAAAACTTACTGATTTAAAACAAGATGAAGATGTTTTGGATACATGGTTTTCATCATGGATTTGGCCAATGAGTGTTTTTGACGGCATCAGAAATCCAGATAATAAAGAGTTCCAATATTATTATCCAACGAACGATTTGGTGACTGGTCCAGATATTTTGTTTTTTTGGGTTGCCAGAATGATTATGGCAGGCTATGAATACACAGGAAAACGCCCGTTTGAAAATGTTTATCTCACCGGTTTGGTAAGAGATAAAAATCGTCAAAAAATGTCGAAATCTCTTGGGAATTCTCCAGATGCCTTGGGTTTAATAGATGAATTCAGCGCCGATGGTGTTCGTGTAGGTTTGTTGCTGAGTAATGCAGCAGGAAATGATTTGCTTTTTGATGAAGCACTTTGTCAGCAGGGAAAAGGTTTCAGTAATAAAATCTGGAACGCTTTCAAATTGATAAAATCTTGGGAAATAAGCGAAGAAATAGAACAACCTGAATCTTCTCAAAAAGCCATAGATTGGTATCAATCCGTATTTCAACAGAAACTCCGAGAATTGGAAGATCATTATGGTAAATATAGAATTTCAGATGCGTTGATGACAAGCTATAAGCTGGTTTGGGATGATTTCTGTTCTTGGTTTTTAGAAATTATAAAACCTGGCTACGAGCAACCAATAGACCAAAAAACTTATGAAGCTGCAATAGCTTTATTTGAAGATAATTTGAAAATTCTGCACCCGTTTATGCCTTTTGTTACTGAAGAAATTTGGCATCAGATTGCGGATAGACATCCTTCTGAAGCACTTACAGTTTCATTTTGGCCAAAAATGACAGAATTTGATGAACAAATAATCAAAGATTTCAGTTTTGCAGCAGATGTGATTTCAGGAATTAGAACCATCAGAAAAGACAAAAATATTGCTTTCAAAAATGAAATCAATTTAGCGGTCATCGATAACGAACCCTTTACCAAAGATTTGGATTCTATAATCTTAAAAATGGGAAATATCAATCATTTGGATTATGTGAATGCTCCGGTTGATGGCAGCTTGACGTTTAGAGTGAAATCTAATGAATATTTTATTCCGGTTCAGGGCGCGATAGATGTTGAAGCTGAAAAAGCAAAACTTCATGAAGAATTGACTTATTATCAAGGCTTTTTGAAATCGGTTGAGAAAAAATTATCTAACGAGAAATTTGTTAATAATGCTCCAGAGCAAGTCGTTAATATTGAAAAGCAGAAAAAAGCAGATGCTGAAGCACAAATAGAAACTATTCAGGCGAGTTTGGAGAGTTTGTAAATTCCTTTACTCTAATTTTTAAAAAGCAAAATCATAAAACTGATTTTGCTTTTTTCTTATGATTTATTCTGTGAATGATAAAATTTCAAATTCACATCTTCTATTGATTTCGTGTTGTTCTTCTGTGCAGGATTCTTCAGTTTCACAATGAATAATCGGCTGGCTTTCTCCGTAACCTTTAGCTAATATTCTGTTTCTGTCGATGCCTTGACTTTCAAAATAATCTAAGACAGAATTAGAGCGTTTTAGGGATAATTTTTGGTTGTATTTCACATTGCCACGAATATCTGTGTGCGTACCAATTTCTATTTTCATCTCTGGATATTTCTTAAGAATATCTACAACTTTGTTGAGTACAACTCTTGATTCTTTCCGAATATACCACAAATCATAATCGAAATAAATTGGTTCTGTTTTTATAAAAATACGCTGATTTTTTTCAATGATATTTGGTTCATCGGTCATGATTTTTTGCTTTGCCGCACGTTCAATTTTCGCTTTGCGTTCAGCTTCAGCTTGTTTTTCAGCTTTGATTTTTTCAGCCAATTTCGCTTCTCTTTCGGCTTCTTTTTTTGCCTGTATCTTTTCAATTTCAGAAGGCGAAATCAGAAAAAGATCTACATTATTTTCTTTTTTCCGAACGTCATTTGTTCTGAAATTTTTAGAATCCCCTTCAAAATCAGTTTTATTTGCGGTGATGGTGTAATTTTTTTCACATTCAATTTTGAATTCAAAAACTCCGTCTTCTCCTGTTGTGAAAGTTTCTATGATTTCATCATCAGCAATCAATTCAATTTTTGTGTTGGGTAGAATTTCATTCGTGATTTTATGTAAACTTTTTCCTGAAATTAATTGATAGCAGTCTTCAATGATTAATTCTTTGGTTTCTTTGAACTTGTAAATATCGTCACTTCCTTGACCAGATGGTCGATTTGAAGAAAAATATCCATCCTTGTCTTTTATAAGATAAAATGCAAAATCATCATAACCAGAATTTACAGGTTGTCCTATATTGTCTGGTTTTTGAAATTCACCATTTTCAGTTTTACTTAGAAAAACATCCAAAAGTCCAAATCCAGGATGACCATTTGAAGAAAAATAGAGGTCGCCTTCTTTCGAAATAAATGGAAATTGTTCTCGATGATTGGTGTTGATTTCAGCACCTAAATTTTCAGGATTTTCAAAGTTTTTGGTATTTACTTTATACAAATCAAAACTTCCGAATCCGCCAGGTCGATCGGATGAAAAATACAGCGTTTCCTCATCATTACTCAAAGCCGGATGTTCAGTAGAAAACGAATCGCTATTGATTGGGAGTGAAGTTAGGTTTGTCCATTTGCCGTTGACCAATTCTGCTTTGTAAATTTGTAGATGATTTATTTTTTCGTTGTCTGTGTTTTTTTCGTTATTAAAATAATTATTTCTTGTGAAATAAATGGTTTTGCCATCTTTGGTAAAAACTGCCGAAGATTCATGAAAACGTGTTGAGATTTCATTTGAAAGTAATTTAGGTTTTACGTCAAGATTTTCTTTTGGAATACTATATAAATTTAAGTAGGTCATAGCATTCCAATGAAATATTTTATTGAAAATACCTTTTGCCTTCTTGTTAGCTGCATACACCAACAAACTGTCTTGATAAATGCTTGTGCTGAATTCTGAAGTTTCAGTGTTTATCGATAAATTTTCAATTTCAAAACGGTCTCCGATTGCTTCAACATTATCCAAATATTTGAGTTTTGATTCAAATGCTGCCAATTCATTCTCATTATGAATCAACTTTGTTTTGTACAACTCATTTGCTTTTTCATATTTTCCTAAAGCTTTGAATGTTTGAATCATTCTGAAATTGGCTTCAGAATTCATTTTATTTCGATGCAATCTGTTCAATTTTGAATACATCAATTCTGCATTTTCAAGGTCGTAAGTGTAAAAATAAGCATCTGCTAATTTCAGCATGGATTCAAAATCTTCGTCATTATGTTTTAGGTATTTTTCATAAATGGGAATTGCTTTTTGATAATATGTGTTTTCAAAGTATCGATCTGCTGTGAAAGTTGAAAATTTGTTTTGTGCAGAGGCTAAATTTATTGCTGTCAACCCAATTATGAAGCTTAGAATGATATGTTGAGATTGTAATTTCATAGGATTTGGTTTAAAAGAATCTTGGCGATTTGTCATAACCTTTGTTGAAATTCAGATTGAAAAGTATAAATATTTCATGCGATCCTGAGTTGAAATTTCCAAGATTGGTCGTCGTGTAATCATAGGCATAACCAATATGAAGGTTTGGCGTTATGCCGAATTTGGCGAGTCCGCTAAACGAATCGTCGTAGCGGTAAGATACGCCGAGTTCAAATCTGTCTCTAAATAAAATATTTGTAGAAAAATCAAACATCGGCGGAACACCTTCAACCGTTCTTGCCATAAATGAAGGTTTGATTTTAAAATTTTTATCAAGATCAAAAACATAACCACCGGTGAGGTACATATGGATGGCTTCTTGCCCCAACCGTTGAACGCCATCAATGGTATTCAGATGTTTACTGTTGAGTAAATTTGGCGTGGAAAAACCAACATAATAATCGTTTGTATAAAAATAAATACCAGTTCCAAAATTTGGAAATACACGATTTAGGTTCTCGCTAAACGCCGGATCTGTGTTTACTGCGCCACTTTCTAGCTGAAAATCATTGAAATTTGTATTCAAAAACGTTGCGCCAGCTTTAATTCCAAAAGATAATTTGTGTGTTTGTGACAAATTCAGAATGTAAGCAAAATCTGCGTAAATATTGTTTTCTTTGAGCGCGCCGTCACCGATGTCATCATTGACGAAAGATAATCCTGTTTCGATTTTATTACTGACTGGCATGTGGGCGAAAAACGTATTCGTAATTGGACCGCCAACCGCGCCAACCCATTGAGATCTATGGAAAGCACCAAAGTTGATTATTTCTGGAGTTCCAGTGGCATAGGCTGGATTGATGACACTCATGTTGTAAGTATATTGCGTAAAACCCGGATCTTGCTGTGCCCGAATATTTGAAAAGCAACACACAAAAATTACAAGAAAGCTTTTTAGAATATTTTTCATGAAGTTTATTTCTGAAATAAAAGTTTAGTTATCGGTTGAGGTAAAGTCTGCCTTGTTCAGATGAACGATTATTTTTATTGAAATGCAATACATAAAAGTAAACGCCATTTGGTGCAACGCCGTTCATCAGCGCATCGTCTTCGGTAGATTCTCCATTCCAACTCGGTTTATCCTTATTTCCTTTGAAAAGGAGTTTTCCATAACGATTATAAATTTCAAATTCATAACTGGGATAAATGAATTCTATATCTAAAATCCTGAAAACATCATTGACGCCGTCTCCATTAGGTGAAAATCCATCTGGAACTAAGAATTCATAATTTTCAGAATCGCAATTGTTCAAACTCACAGTAATTTCAACTGCAAATGTAGATTCACAGCCAGTAACGGGATCGGAAACAATGCCATAATAACTTTGATTATTCATTAATAAAGTTTCATCTGAGAGAGAGTTTCCGTCAATTTCATCTAACCAAATAATATTGTAATTAGAAAATTGATCAGTATTTAGAGATAAATCTTGAATTTGGGGTTCATCTGAACCACAAAACTCATTGCCTTCAGAAATCATTGTTAAATTTGGAACTTCGTTGATAATTATTGAAACAGGCGTTTTATCTGAAATACAATTATTTTCATTCGATTGGGCTAACCAATATTCACCTTCGGTTAAAGCAATATTATCTGACAGCGGAAGTGTTGAATTTTGACTATCATACCAAAAATAATTAACGCCATTCGGAACTAAATCTGAAATTTGATTCTGATCAACTTCACAAAATTCTTGCAATAAATCTGTATTTGGCGGCGGTGGAATTTCATAGATTTCAAAATCTGTATTGTTGTTTAAAATTATATTGCATTCAGAATCTAAATTTGTGATGCTAACAATTTCAATATTGTAATTACCTTCTGTTAGAAAATTGTTTCCGGATAAGACAAATCCTGAAGAACCATTGTCAACTTGAAGTGAAATCACATTGCCAAAATTTTCTGAACCTGTGATTTCATATTCTATTTCAATATTATTCAGATTAGATAAATTGGAAAGTGAAATGCTTAAATCCTCACCTAAACAAACATTATTTACTGAAATATTGATATTTGATTCGGGGATTTCATAGATTTCAAAATCATCTGATAAATCTGGAAATTCTGTACAAAACTCGTTGCTGATATTTGTAGCTGTAAGTGTATGATTTCCAGCGTTTGTAAATAAGTTACTATCAATTTCAAAACTTGCTTGTCCGTTTACAAAGATTAAGCCTTCAGTTTGATTCAATAATTCATTTGCGCCAGTAATGTTGTACTCGAGAGTAAAGTTTTCATCAAAATTAGGATCTGGACTAGTTACGGTGACAGTTACATTTTCACCAAAACAAATATTTTCGATTTCAAGTTCCAGATCTTCAATTTCAATCTCATAAATTTCAAAAGTATCTTCCAATTCAAAAATTATATTACAAATCAGACCGTCAGGATCGCTTGACATTCCAAGACCTGTGATTGAAATTGTGTATTCACCTGGGGTTAGGTTAAAATTTGGATTTAAATTGAAAGAAGTTGGATTAGCAATTTCTACTTGAGTTTGTCCTTGAAAAAAATCTGGTCCTGCAATTTCGTATTGCAAGACTAAACTATTACTCGGTAAATCTTCTAATAGGGGGAGATTCACTATTTCAGCAAAAATTCCACTTGGATTTAATTCATTTATACAAAAAGAATCAACATTCAATTCAGCATCAGAATAATCTATTTCTCTGTAAATTTCAAATGTAACCATAGTAATCACTGGATCACATATGGGGTGGCTTGGGTTGGCGTTAAAATTAAAAATGTAAATACCATACCCGAAATTGTTGTAAATTTCTTGAAGATTTATTACAGAATCTTCGTTGTTTTCAATCTGAGAAGTGCCTGAAGCTTCAAACCAGTTTCCATTGTAATTTCCAGAAAGGTATTGATTCAAGTCAACATTTGTGAATTCTTGCAACTGCTCTTCACCACATATAACCATTTCTGAAGATTCACCAGGATCAATTATAGGGTGTACTGTAAGTTCTACAGTAGCGGTTTTTTCAGAACAATCTCCAACGGCCGGAACTGTATAAATAAATGTGTATGTTCCTGGTTCTGGAACTGTAGCATTAAATGTGTTTTCGCTTAAACCGCCAGTTCCATTAACATCTGTCCATTCTCCAAAAAAATGTGGATTTGGGCTGCTGCTAATAAATTGATATAAGTTTACGCTTGTGTCGTCTTCGCAAGCATTTGCAGTAAAATTATCTGTACCTGGATAACCGCCAACAATGAGCGCAACAGAGGCTGTGTCTATCCCACAGTTGTCGTTTTCAACAGTATAGTTAAAAACATAGGTTCCACCTTGAATTAAATTCCAAATATTGACAATCCCTTGATCTTGGTTAACGAAAATATTAACGTTACTTTCCCAAGTTCCTCCCGTTTCAGGGTTACCATTTAATAAATTGAATAAATTAAGATTTTGATTTTCGGGATCAGTGATGTCGCAAATGGTTACTGAAGCATTACTTCCTGCGCATTGTGCATTTAAATTTTGAATAGTAAATAATGAAAAAATTAGATAAAAAAACAGAAATGGATTTGCCACCTTTGGTAGATTAAATGGTATTCTCATAATAGATTTTGAAGGGTGTGAAGTTAGCGTTTCAGTTTTAAAGGTCTTGTTTTATAATACATGACTCTCAAAACTAGCTAATTTGTTAATAAAATCACTACGAAACATTATAAATTTCTGTTTGAAGCTAAATTTTTAAAAGTGTTAGAAGAATAACTTTTATTAATAGTTAGATTTACTAAAGCGTTATTTTTCTAAATCAAACTCTCCATTCAGGTGTTTTTGGGCAAGTTTGATGTATTCTTTTTTTGCTTGTTTTTCAGAAATAGTTTTAACTTGGAATAAAGCATTTGCTTTAAATGCATTTACAAGTTCTTCCCCATTCATAGGGTTGTGAGTAACATTGAGTTGATTATCTCGTGTAGCATGTTTGTAAAAAGCGTAGAAATATAGTAAAGTATCCTGTGGAAATTTTCTTTTGGTACGACTTACTTTTTGATAAGCTTTAAAAAATAAATGGTCAAGCTCGCTTTCTGTTAAGTTGTCCAATTCCATAATTATTCAACTTTTGAAATTACAGATATACCGCCTTTAACAACTTCATTAATTTTCACATCTACCTTAGAGTTTGCTGGAAGAAAAAGATCAACTCTAGATCCAAATTTGATGAAACCAGAATCACTTCCCTGTAAAACTTTCTGGTTTTCAGAAGCATAATTAACAATACGTTTGGCTACAGCACCCGCAATTTGTCTGTATAAAATATTGCCAAAATTCTCTGTTTCCAGCACAACTGTAGTGCGCTCGTTTTCTTCACTAGATTTTGGATGCCAAGCAACTAAAAATTTGCCAGGATGATACTTGCTATACAAAATTCTTCCACTGACAGGGTATCGAGTAACATGAACATTCAATGGCGACATGAAAATTGATACTTGTAAACGTTCTTCTTTTAGAAATTCAGACTCATATACTTTTTCTATAGCGACAACCTTACCGTCAACTGGTGCCAAAATATGTTTGTCATTTTTTGGTGAATTTCGTTTTGGGTTTCTAAAAAACTGAGCTACTAATATGAATAGTACCAAAGTAATTCCAAATACACTATAAATGACAATATCGTTTTCAAAATAATGATTTATTAAGAAATTGATTATGATGAAAACAACAAATGTTGTCAATAAAATTTTAAAACCTTCTTTATGAAACATAATCTATTAAAAGTAAAAATATAAATACAAATGTACTAGAAAAAAGCATACTATCCATTCTGTCGAAAATTCCACCATGACCAGGCATGATTTTTCCACTGTCTTTTACATCTGCTTTTCTTTTAAATTTGGACTGAACCAAATCTCCTAAAGTGCCGAAGACACTTATTATTACTGCTAAAATTAGCCACGCCCACCAATTTAAAATATCTATGTAAATAAAAATTAAATAGCCCATAATCATTGTGAAAATAGCGCCACCTATAAAACCTTCTATAGTTTTTTTTGGTGAAATTCTTTCAAAAAGTTTTCGTTTACCAAAGCTTTTTCCCACTAAATACGCAAAAGAATCATTTGTCCATATCAACACAAAAGTGCCTACTAAAACGTATTCATAATTAGGCTTATAAACCGGAATCATAGTCAGGAATATAATCGAAGGAACGATATAAAACAATGTCAGTAAATGCTTTCTTCCATCGAATAATGGTATTTCTGACAAGGTAAAGAGGTCTCTTAGCAAAAAAACTTTTACAAATAAAGTCATTGCCAAATAGGCTATAAGAAGTGGTAAATATATTTCTGTAAAATTAAAATAGTAGAGTAGTACGACTAAAGAAATATAGGAAATAATATTTCTGAAGCCAAGCAATTTTTGAAACTCCCTCAAACAAATGAAGCCGACTATTACAAAAAAAACAAGAAGTGCATAGTGACTTAAAAATGCAGTGCTTACAATTATTATTATATATAAAGCACCTGTTATGCTCCGTTTAAGAATTTCACTCATAAATTTATAGGTCTTCTACAAGTAGCAAGTACAAATTTTTAGGCGTACTTCCATAACTCATAAAATCAGATTCTTCTTTGTCTTCAAATGTTTTAAGTGTGGTAATATTGGTAGGAATTCTATTCTTATGTTTGCGTTTTATTTTTTGCAAACCTTCACCGATAGTTTCAAGTAATTGACTAGTGTAAGCAATAATTATAAAATCGTAAGGTAAATCTGCTAATTTTTTGTCACCTATTTGGCTAGAACTAATTAAAATTGCACCAGTATTTGCAATTAAGAATTCACAACCTGCAAGGAAAAAACTAGCGTTGTTATTTTTGGAAAACGTCAGCCTAGTATGTTCAAATTTTTCTTTCAGTTTTTCATTATGACAATACACTTCAGCTTCTTCCCAGTGGTTTTCATTTAAAATTTCATTAAAAGTAATTCGTAGTTCATTTTCATTTTCACAATACAGGAATTTACCACCATTATTTCTGAAATTATTGGTGAAGGCTTCATCAACTGGAAGTTTGGGTTCTGGCATGAATTTGCTCTGTTCATTTCTGTCAGAGTTTTCATCATCTTTAGTTTCTAAACCTAACAAACGTTTCAAGAAGTTCATATATTGACCATAAATTATTTAAATATAAATCACCAATTCAAATATAAAAAAAACTTGCATCTGACTCCTGTCAAATGCAAGTTTTTTAGGTAAAACATGGGAAATATCTTAATTTTTATCCCTTTTTTTAAGCTTGTTAAGTCTTTTAACTAACTTTTCATCTCGTTAGCTTCTTTTGAGTTTTTATCTTTATTTTCTGAAGAAGAATCTTCTGAAGAAATATTTTCGTTTTTTGGACGATCTTGGTCAGACTCTTTTTTTAACTCTTCAGACTCTTTTTTATCACTTTTATTCTTTAATTTCTGAGCACTTGTCGCAGCCATTTCTGGCTTTTTAAAAGGTCTTTCTCCAAAAATATCAACTAAATCGTCTTTGAAAATAACTTCTTTTTCAAGTAATAACTCTGCCAACTGATTCAATTCTTCTTTGTGATCATTCAGAATTTGAATCGCGCGTTGGTATTGTTCTTCGATAATCTTTGAAATTTCCTCATCAATTAACTCTGACGTCTTGTCACTATATGGTTTTGTGAAGTTATAATCTGACTGACCAGAGGAATCGTAATAAGTTAAATTTCCTATTTTGTCATTGAGTCCGTAAACTGTAACCATAGCTTTAGCTTGTTTGGTTACTTTTTCAAGATCACTCAATGCGCCAGTAGAAATTTTATCAAAAGTCACTTTTTCAGCGGCTCTTCCTCCCATCGTGGCACACATTTCATCAAGAATTTGCTCTGTTCTTACAATTTGCCGTTCTTCTGGTAAATACCATGCAGCGCCTAGTGATTGACCACGAGGTACAATCGTAACTTTAACCAAAGGTGCAGCATATTCTAACATCCAGCTCACTGTAGCGTGACCTGCTTCGTGATAAGCAATAGCTTTTTTCTCCTCCAGCGACATGATTTTGTTTTTCTTTTCCAAGCCTCCGACAATTCTGTCAACTGCATCAAGAAAATCTTGCTTACCAACAGCTTTACTGTTATTTCTAGCGGCAATTAGTGCAGCTTCATTACATAAGTTGGCAATGTCTGCACCAGAAAATCCTGGTGTTTGCTTAGCAAGAAACTCTGTATCTACTTCGTTGTCTATTTTCTTAAGCGGTTTTAAATGTACTTCAAAGATTTCTTCTCTCTCTCGAACATCTGGCAAGTCAACATAAATTTGCCTGTCGAATCTACCAGCTCTCATCAGTGCTTTATCCAAAACATCAGCACGGTTTGTAGCAGCGATCACAATAACATTTGTGTTTGTGCCAAAACCATCCATTTCTGTTAATAATTGATTCAGCGTATTTTCTCTTTCATCGTTAGAACCTGACATATTGCCTTTTCCTCGAGATCGACCGATTGCGTCAATTTCATCTATAAAAATAATAGAAGGCGACTTTTCTTTAGCTTGTTTAAATAAATCTCTAACTCGAGAAGCACCGACTCCAACAAACATTTCTACGAAATCTGACCCAGAAAGGGAGAAGAAAGGCACGCCAGCTTCACCTGCTACAGCTTTTGCCAATAATGTTTTTCCTGTTCCTGGAGGGCCAACAAGTAAAGCACCTTTAGGAATTTTACCTCCTAGATTAGTATATTTATCAGGAAATTTCAAGAAGTCCACAATTTCTTGAACTTCGTCTTTAGCGCCTTCTAACCCAGCAACATCTTTGAAAGAGGTTTTGATATCTTTCTTTTCGTCAAAAAGTTTGGCTTTAGATTTTCCAATATTGAAAATCTGACCACCTGGTCCACCGCCGCCACCTTTACTCATGCGCCTCATAATGAAAATCCAAATTCCTACGATGATAATTATCGGCAATAAACCAATTAAAATATCACTCATGTAATTTGAACGCGTATCAAAATAAACACTTGTATTTAGATTGTTCTCTTTTTTTATTTTTTCAATGGTATTTTCAAAATTCTGAAGATCACCGAATTCAAATTCATAATCTGGACTCTCAGAACCTGCAAAAACCTGATCTTCTGAAGTTGATTTATGTTCTGGTTTTTGCTTGGCTTCCTCGGTTAAGAATACTTCGGCAACTCTAGCATTTTTGATAATATTCACTTTTTCAACATCACCGTTTCTTAAAAATGATTCAAATTCTGCCGGACTTGTTTTATTAGGTTCGCTGAATCCACTACCGCCAAAAAATTGAACACCTAAGAAAATGACAATTATGCCAATATAAATCCAATAAGAATTGAATTTTGGTTTCTTAGGTTCTTTTCTATTGTTGTTACTATTGTTTGGTCTATTTTCTGCTGTTTTTTTAGCCATTATATTTCACTAAAAATTAATAATTTGTTTCTACTGAAGTTATCTTCGCATCTCCCCACAAGCTTTCAATATCATAATATTCACGAGTTTTTTTCTGGAAAATATGAACTACAACATCAACATAATCCATTAGTACCCATTCGGAATTTTCTAAACCTTCGACGTGCCAAGGTTTGTCTTTTAGTGCTTTACTGACAGCTTTTCTAACAGAGCTTTCTATAGCGTTCACCTGAGTGTTGGAATTTCCAGAACATACAACGAAATAATCGCAAACTGTATTTTCTAATTCTCTGAGGTCTATAATGTCAATATTATCTCCTTTTACGTCTTCAATACCTTGTATAATATAGGTAATAAGTTGATCTGAATTTTTATTATTCAATGTCATTAAATTATTTTAAACTTTAACGCAAAAATAGGTTTTTAATCCTTTTTTTTGCCACACTTAACAAAAGATTATTCGATATTTAGCTAGGTTATGAAAGTTGTCAAAGTTGATGCCACAAGTTCCACTAATAGCTTTTTAAAAGAGTTCGTAAAGTCCCATTCTGAAAAGAAAATGTTTTGCGTTGTAGCTCATCACCAAGTAGAAGGTAGAGGGCAGCGAGGAACGGTTTGGCAGTCAGAAGCTGGTGAAAACCTGACCTTTAGCGTGTATTTTCCTGGTTTAGAATCTATTCATAAAGAGACTTTTAAATTAAGTGCTTTAGTCGCTATGGCCTTAAAAAAAGTATTGACAAATTATGACATTCCTAAACTTTCTATCAAATGGCCAAACGACATCTTGTCACGTCAATTCAAAATAGGAGGTATTCTTATTGAAAATATGATTACTCAAAATCGACTAGGCGCAAGTATTGTAGGAATTGGTTTGAACGTGAATCAAACTTCATTTCAGAATTTACCCAAAGCGTCTTCGATGAAACTTTTAACCGATGTCACTTATGATCTTGATGTGTTACTGCAAGATATTTTATTTGAATTTGAACAAATTCCTAATCTTTTTAATGAAATGAGTTATAAAAAAGTCATTTCTGATTACTACACTTCACTTTTCAAATACAATAAAGTCACCATGCTTCAATTTCCTGACGATAGTTTAGCGCAAGGACTTATTAGAGGCGTTGATAATTATGGTAGATTGATTGTTGAATTTGAAGAAGATAGGTTAGAGTCTTTTGATATTAAGGAGATTAAGATCAAAATTTAAATTAAATCCCTAAAAAGTATAGCCAATTCTAAAGTCAAAAAAATCAGCTACATGTCGATGAGCTTTCAAATTGAAACCTGCAAAAATATGTTTTGAAAAATTATAGGTCAGCCCATAACGCTGATAGAAATCGTCATTGATTCTGTAGTCATTATAATAATAAATACCTATTTGTTGGCTGAAAGTAACTTTGCCAAGCCAAAATTCGTGTCCCACTAAAGCGGCAGCTTGTGCAAAATTATTGTTTTGATTATTCAGATTTATTTGTTCTTTTCTGGAATAGTCAAAAATCAATTCGGTTCCGCCAGAAACAGCACTTCTTCGGCCAATCCATTTGCTGAATCGTCCTGAAATTCCAAAGACATAAAATTTATCGCGGTCACCAACTTTAGCATTACTCCATCCCGAAAAATGGGTTACTGAAATTCTGGAAAGCTCATTTGGAGGTTTTCTGTTTTCAACTTTTTGAAAATCTGGAAAAACAATTGGCTCCAGGCTTTTATTAATTCTGAAACTAATAGAAGGAAAATTAATTCCTTTATTAGGGGTTTTGATTCCTCCGTTAGAAGTGTGATTGTATTTTGCAAGAAGTCCAATATTCCATTCCTTGGTTAAGCGATAATTGATGCCAACTCCAAGCATGATGGCAAAACTAAAATCTGTACTGTAAGACAAATTTTGAGGATTTTGTTCAGCATCAAAAGGTTTGGTAAGGTAAGTTCCGCCTAAGCCTGCTCTGAAAAATAGATTCATTTTTTTATGAGTTCTGAAGTACGGTTCTACAAAACCCATAGCAATTATACCGTTGCCGAGTATATCTGGATTATCCCAACTCCAATAGGCGAGTTCGACACCAATTCTTGGTAAGCAGTTGCAAAATTCCCAAGCATTTTTTGTCAGGAGCATTTTACTCCATTCCAAGCCAATTCCGACTGGAAATGCATCGTCCAATTCGCGTAAATTTTCTGAATGTTTGAGAATATATCCATAGTCAAAACTCACACCGATTAATGTCGGTTTTTGGTCTATATCTGAACCTTGATTTTGAGACCAAAGTAAAGGAGTAAAGCTTATCGACAATAATAAGGCTATAAGAAATAGCTTTTTCATATAGTTCTCATTAAATGTAATGGCAATTTAAAAATCATAAACTCAAAATATGACGATTTAGTTCTATTTAAACCTTAGGTTTGTATTGATATTATAAAATAGCGGTAATTCAAATTTTTGAAAATTAATAAAAAATAAAATTCAGAAAAAAGTAAAGTTTTTCGCTTAATTATAATTGAATTATCTATATTTGCAAACTTAAAATTTGATTTTAAATAATAATAAAATTAATTAGTCATTATATGTTAGTAGTTAAAGTAAAAGATGGTGAAAAAATTGAAAGAGCTTTAAAGCGTCTTAAAAGAAAATTCAGAGACACAAAAGTTCTTCAAACACTTCGTGATAAAAAACAATTCACGAAAAAATCTGTTGAAAAAAGACAAAACCTTAAAAAAGCACAATACATCCAGTCTCTTAGAGAGAAAGATAATTTGTAGTTTTTTCTAAAATAAATTTAAAATAACCCTATCATTTATTTGATAGGGTATTTTTGTTTTACTTCACCTCAAAGTCAATTACTAAACCTTCGCTGTTTCTGATATTGAAAACCACACCGTTTTCAAAAATCAAATATTGACCTTTGATGCCTTTCAGTTTGCCTTTGAAATTATTATTCTTTTCCAAATTCAAACTTTTCAGTTTTGTCGGATATTCCAAAACTGGAAAATTAATATGAATTTCTTCGCTTTCATCCAAAAAATAAGGCTTGGCTTCATCGGGAATAAATTCTTTTAAAACATCTCGTGTTTCTGCTAGGTTTTTATCTTCAATTTCGTTTTTCAACATCGTTCGCCAGTTGGTTTTGTCGGCAATATGTTCTTTCAGCGCCACTTCAGTAATACCAGCCAAATAGCGATTGGGTGCTTCCAGAATGGCAATGGCCTCATGTGCGCCTTGGTCGATCCATCGGGTAGGAATTTGCGTTTTTCTGGTCACACCAACTTTCACGTTGCTAGAATTGGCCAAATACACCACATGGGGTTGCATTTGCACTTTTTTCTCATATACTAAATCACGATCTTCCTCGTCCAAATGCGCTTTACTCAATTCTGGATGCATAATCCATTCGCCAGCATTTGGAATGCTTTGGAAACAATCGTAACAAAAACCTTGTCTAAATATTTTTTTGTTTTTACTGCAATTTAAACACTGGTATTCAACGAAGTAAAACGCCAACTCTTTGTCTAGAAATTGGTTCATATGAATAATGTCATTTTCGAAATCCAAAAAATAATCGACTTCTTCATTATTCTCTGTTTTCATTTTCTTTAAAACGCCTCTATATTGCATTTTTTATTAAGTTTGATGAGTTAAAATATTGTTTGAATTTTTAATTTAGATTCAAAGTTTAAATATAATCGATTTATGCCAATTCCTATTGTCAATTCTATAGCTTCTTGGATTTTGAAAAAAAGAATTCATCATATGGAACTTTTTCAAAAATACCCGAGTGAAGTTCAAAATGAACTGCTTTTAGATTTGATTTATAAAGCAAAAAACACCGAATTTGGTAAACAATTTCAATTTTGTGAAATTAAAGATTATCAAACTTTCGCAGACCGCATTCCTGTTCAAACTTATGAAGATTTTGAAGCTACTTTTGAACGTTGCCGACAAGGTGAATCCAATATCATTTGGCCAACACCAATCAAAATGTTTGCAAAATCTAGCGGCACAACCAGTGCCAAAAGTAAATTTATTCCCGTAAGTCAAGAATCTTTAGAAGACTGTCATTACGCGGCTAGCAAGGATTTGCTTTGTATGTATCTCAACAATAATTGCAACTCTAGATTGTTTACAGGGAAAAGTTTGCGACTAGGAGGAAGCAAAGAAATCTACCAAAACAAAGGCACTTCTTACGGCGATTTGTCTGCGTTGTTGATTTACAATATGCCTTTTTGGGCTAGTTTCAGTAGCACACCAAGCAATGAAGTATCTTTGATGAGCGACTGGGAAACAAAAATGCAAGCTATTGTTGATGAAACGATTAAAGAGCGAGTCACCAGTTTGGCTGGCGTGCCTTCATGGATGCTCGTTCTGCTCAATGATGTTTTGAAAACAACCGGAAAGTCTAATATCAGTGAAGTTTGGCCTGATTTGGAGGTTTATTTTCATGGCGGCGTGAGTTTTGAACCTTATAGAAACCAATATCAAAATATTATAAATAATCCGAGAATGAAGTATTATGAAATTTATAATGCTTCTGAAGGATTTTTTGCCGCACAAGATGCCAATTCTACCGATGGATTGTTGCTAATGTTGGATTACGGTATTTTTTATGAATTTATTCCCATGTCAACTTATGGCACACCAAGAGAAAAAATTATTCCCTTGTCTGAAGTTGAAATAGGTGAAAATTATGCGCTTGTCATTACCACGAACGCTGGTTTGTGGCGTTACAAAATTGGCGATACCATCAGATTTACATCTTTAAGTCCATATAAAATTCGTGTCACAGGACGGACAAAACACCACATCAATGTTTTTGGTGAAGAATTGATTATTGAAAATGCTGAAGAAGCCATCAAAAAAACCACTCAAGAATTGAATTGCGAAGTGATGGAATATACCGCAGCGCCAATTTACATGGTTGGCAAAGAAAAAGGAGCGCACGAATGGATTATAGAATTCAAAACACCACCTGAAAGCTTGTCACAGTTTCAAAAAACATTAGATTTCAACCTTCAGAAAGTCAATAGCGATTATGAAGCCAAACGCTACAATAATATGACATTGAACTTGTTAAAAATCCACCAAGCCAAACCCAGATTGTTTCAAACATGGCTCAAACAAAATAACAAACTCGGCGGTCAACACAAAATTCCACGTTTGTCCAACAATAGAGAACATCTAGAAGAATTGCTAGTCTTAAACCAAAATTGATTTTACCTTTGTAGAAATTTTAAAATTCATGATTAACACTAAAAGACAAGCCATTTATACCGCATTCATCATTGTTGGTGCAGCTTTAATCATATATGATTTAACGGGTGAAAGCGAAAATGTATATTTCAAAATTGGCGGCTTAGTGATTTTGATGATTGGACTCTACAACTCTACAAAACAGTGGGCAAGCGATAATAATAAAGACAACGATCAAGACGAATCCGAAGATGGGCAATAAAAATTTTCATATCGGTGACCGCGTTGAACTTTTGGACGACAATATGTCGGGTCGAGTGATTACTGTAGATCAAGATGAAATTACTTTTACAACTGAAGATGGTTTCGATATGACCTTTCCTGCTCATCTTTTGGTCAAAATTGAAAATGAAATTGATGTTGATTTAGCCGATGATGCTTTACAGCAAAAAATCCAATCTGATTTAAAATTAAAATCAAAACGACCTTCGCAAAAAGCAGTACGTGATGTTCCAGCGATGGAAGTTGACCTGCACATTCATCATTTGCTAGACAAAACTGCAAATTTATCCAATTTTGAAATGCTCAATATTCAGTTGGATCACAGTCGTCGGAAAATTGAATTTGCCATTGAAAAACGTATCAAAAAAATAGTCTTTATTCATGGCGTTGGTCAAGGCGTCCTCAAGGCTGAATTGGAAACCTTATTCAGACGCTACGATCAAATTGAATTTTATGATGCCGATTATCAAAAATATGGTTTAGGCGCGACGGAAATTTATATTTATCATAATTGAGAATTACTGAAAACCAGTAATGGAATAGCAAGCCTTGAATAAACACAAAGAAATTTTAGCGAATAAAAAAAGCTTCTGAAGTCTTCACCCCAAAAGCCTTTTTCAACCTAAATTAATAATTTTTAATGTTTTAAAATTTTAAAAGTTTCTGAAACATCCTCAGATTTTACTTTTACAAAATAAACGCCTTGGTCTAAACTTTCTATGTTGATTTGATTGTTAACTTTAGAAAATGTTTTGACCAACTGACCTTTTATATTAAAGACTTCAACTTTGTCTAAATTAATTTGTCTTGGATTCTCAAAATTCAACTCACGTTGTACCGGATTGGGGTAAACGGAGATGGAATTTGAATTTTCAAAATCTTCAGTATTTAGGTTGCAAATTGAGGAAAAACTATAGGTTGTTACAAAATCATTGACAGTTATTGTCCAAGTATTGTAAGGTGCTTCGTTATTGCTTGCCGCATTAGGGTCGTTGACTTGAATACAAACTTCATTCGTCCAGTTTGTGTCATCGTCGTTTGTAATTGGTTCAGCTGGTCTTGGGTAACCTTCATGATACAAGTCTAAAACCAAATTTTCATAATCATAATTCGGATTATCTAATTTTAAAGATTGAATGTCGACATGTTTTAAATTGACATATTCCAAATCTTCCAAATTGCTAAAGTCTAAACTTTCAATAAAAAGACCACCACAGTCGCCACAGCCATTTTGGGCGTGTAATTCTTTTAAGTTTAGATTATTGCTCAAAAAATCTTCATCAGATTCTTCTATAGCAATAGTCGCATAATTTAAATTTAATATTTCAAGAGCAGTAAAGTCTTCAATTCCAGTTAAATCGGTAATATGAGTATCAATACTAATTTCTGAAAAATCCAATTCCGTCAAAGTTTCTATATCAGCGGTGAGAACTTGACCGTTTACGGTGCCGTCGCTGTCAATGCCAAGGTCAATCAAGGCTTGTTCAAAATTTTCGTCGGGGATGTTTGTTGTTTGTGAATAGCCAAAATGGAAAAACATGAGGCTTAAAAAAAAAAGAAAGTAAATTTGTTTTCATTGGTTTTGGTTTTAAAATTTCATATAAAATTAAGTATAATATTTATAAATTGGGGGGGTGAATGTTAAATCTTTTATTTTTTCCGTTTATATGTTTGTCGAATTATAGAGATATTATACAATATAAATTCAATTCTGTTTAGTTATAAATTTTTAAAATTCAAGTAAAATCTTACAATTTTTGTATCTAATTTGAATTTAGTTCTAAATTTGCTGAAAAATTTAGATTTATGGAAAACGGTATTTACGCACATTTCAATACCAATAAAGGAAAGATTACAGTTCAATTAACTTTTGAAAAAACACCTGGAACTGTAGGTAACTTTGTCGGTTTGGCAGAAGGCAAAATCGACAATAAAGCCAAACCCAAAGCCGAAGCCTATTATGATGGATTGAAATTTCACCGCGTTATCGAGAATTTTATGATTCAGGGCGGCGACCCTAAAGGTAATGGTACTGGCGGTCCTGGTTATCAATTTGATGATGAATTTCACCCAGATTTGAAACATGATCGACCTGGCGTTTTGTCTATGGCAAATGCTGGTCCTGGAACCAACGGAAGTCAATTTTTCATCACACATAATGAAACACCTTGGTTGGACGGTAAACACACAGTTTTTGGTTTTGTTGTAGAAGGTCAAAATGTCGTTGATGATATTCAACAAGGTGATAAAATTGAAAGTTTAGACATTGAACGTATTGGCGAGAAGGCTGAAAATTTTGATGCAATCTCTGAATTTGAAAATTTTACAAAGTCTAAAGCCGAAAGAGAAGCTCAAAAAAAAGCTGAAGCTACTCAAAAACTTGACGAAATTTCCAAAGGTTTCAAAGAAACTGAAAGCGGTTTGCGCTATCAAATAATCAATGAAGGTGCCGGCGCAAAACCTAAAAAAGGACAAACTGTAAGCGTTCATTATAAAGGAAGTTTAGTAGACGGCACAGTCTTCGACTCTTCTTATTCAAGAAAGCAACCTATAGAATTTAAGCTTGGCGTTGGTCAAGTGATTGAAGGTTGGGATGAAGGTTTGACTTTGCTTAACGAAGGTACAAAAGCTAAATTTGTACTTCCGCCAGAATTGGCCTACGGTGATAGAGCAGTGGCTGGCGTTATTCCTGCAAACTCTATTTTGATTTTTGAATTGGAATTGACGAAAGTCAAGTAATTCTAAAAATATTTTAAAACAAAAAACCTTAAAAATCTGATTTTTCTAAGGTTTTTTTGTTTTAGCAATCACCGTTTTATAATATGAAATTATAAACATGAAGACTTTTTCAGTAAAACTTGTTTTCAAAATAAGTTATAGGCGTTTCTAATATCTATTGTCTGAAAGCGAAGCGATCTTACGTCTTTCTTAGCAATCACTCATATTAACTTCTACAGCCAGTCCACCTTCAGAAGTTTCTTTATATTTAGAATTCATATCTTTTGCGGTTTCCCACATGGTAGAAATAATTTTATCCAAAGGAACTTTGGCTTTTGTGGCATCAGATTCCATAGCGATTTCTGCGGCGTTAATGGCTTTTATGGCACCCATAGCATTTCGTTCTATACAAGGAATTTGTACCAGTCCAGCGATTGGATCGCATGTCATACCGAGATGATGTTCCATGGCAATTTCGCTTGCCATCAAGACTTGCTCTGGCGTGCCGCCCATAACTTCCGTTAGTGCACCAGCAGCCATCGCAGAAGAAACGCCAATTTCTGCTTGGCAACCACCCATAGCTGCCGAAATTGTAGCGCCTTTTTTAAATAAACTGCCAATTTCTCCAGCAACCAACATAAATTGTTTTAAATCTTTAAATGTTGCATTGTGATTTTCAATAACCATATAATACATCATGACGGCAGGAACAGTTCCGGAACTTCCATTGGTTGGTGCAGTAACCACGCGCCCAAGTGAAGCATTGACTTCATTTACTGCAATAGCAAAACAACTGACCCACTGCAGAATTTGTCGAAATTTCACTTCTTTGGTACGAATAGTTTCTAACCATTCTTTAGGATTGTTGTAAGTATTGTGTTTTTCAGCCAGAAGTTTTTCGTTCATTTTGGCAGCTCGACGGTTTACATTTAGTCCACCAGGTAATTCTCCTTCGGTGTGGCAACCAATGTACATTGATTCCAACATAACCTCCCAAATCTTTTCTAAACCTTCATCGATTTCAGCTTCACTTCTTAAGGATTTTTCATTTTCCAGAACGATTTCTGAAATGATTTTTTGTTCAGCTTTACAATGTTTCAAGAGTTCTTTGGCGTTTTCAATTTGAAAAGGAAACTGTGCAAGTTCTTCTTGTTTTTGTTTCGCATTTTCACGATTTTCTTTCACTACAAAACCACCGCCGATAGAATAAAAAGTCGATTCTGTGTGTTCACCATTTTTTAAAGTTGCTTTGTAGGTGATGCCATTGGGATGGAAATCTTTGAATTCTTTTAGAAATTTGACATCCTTTTCAAAATCGAAATCTAAAAGGCGGCTGTTATCAAAATTCAGGTTGCCATCTTTCTTGACGCGATCAATTTCTACATCGATTAAGTTAATATCCATTGTGACAGGATCGTGACCGCAAAGTCCCAAAATGGCAGCGATATCTGTAGCGTGACCTTTCCCGGTTAAAGATAAAGATCCGTATAATTGAATTTCTATTTTTTCAACGTCATCAATAATGCCTTCATCTTTCAGCTCTTCAATCCAACGCTGAGAAGCTCGCCATGGTCCTAAAGTGTGCGAACTTGACGGTCCGACACCGATTTTCAACATATCGAAAACACTAATGCATTCAACTTTTTTCATTATTTAAGTCATTTATTTATCTATTTGCAAATATTCAAGTTTTTTTTCAATCTAAATTCATAATCTTTCAAAATGTAAAGATTTGAAAGAAAATCATAATCTGACACTATGTCATAGACTTTTTGATGGCATAAAGATTGACTTTTGTATAGCGAATTCAAATTAGAAATTACAAAACAAAAAATTATGAGTAAGATTATAGGTATAGATTTAGGAACAACAAATTCTTGCGTTTCTGTAATGGAAGGTAACGAGCCAACTGTTATTTCTAATGCTGAAGGTAAAAGAACAACCCCATCTGTGATTGCTTTTGTAGAAGATGGTGAAATAAAAGTTGGTGACCCTGCAAAACGTCAGGCGGTAACCAATCCAGAAAAAACCATATCGTCTATCAAAAGATTTATGGGGAACAAATATTCTGAATCTACAAGAGAAATAGACAGAGTTCCTTACAAAGTAGTCAAAGGTGAAAACGATACGGCTAGAGTTGATATTGATGGTAGAAAATATACACCACAAGAATTGTCTGCAATGATTCTTCAGAAAATGAAGAAAACTGCTGAAGATTATTTAGGTCAAGATGTCACTGAAGCGGTAATTACAGTTCCTGCATATTTCAACGATTCACAAAGACAAGCGACTAAAGAAGCTGGTGAAATAGCTGGTTTGAAAGTAAGCAGAATTATAAACGAACCAACCGCAGCTGCTTTAGCTTATGGATTGGATAAAAAGGATAAAGATCAAAAAATCGCTGTTTTTGACTTTGGTGGTGGTACGCATGACGTCTCTATTTTAGAACTTGGTGATGGTGTTTTTGAAGTTTTAGCAACAGATGGTGACACACATTTAGGTGGTGATGATGTTGACGAAACTGTCATCGACTGGTTAGCTGAAGAATTCATTAAAGATGAAGACATTGACTTAAGAAAAGATGCAATGGCGCTTCAAAGATTGAAAGAAGCAGCTGAAAAAGCGAAAATCGAATTGTCTTCTTCAAATTCAACAGAAATCAATTTACCTTATGTTACTGCAACGCAAAGCGGACCTAAGCACTTGGTAAGAACATTGTCTCGTTCTAAGTTTGAGCAATTAATTTCAGATTTAGTTAAAAGAACAATTACACCATGCGAAAAAGCACTAAAAGCTGCAGATTTGACTAAAAGCGACATCGATGAGGTGATTTTAGTTGGTGGTTCAACAAGAATTCCAGCAGTACAAAAAGCTGTGGAAGACTTCTTCGGAAGAAAACCAAGTAAAGGTGTAAACCCAGATGAAGTTGTTGCGATTGGTGCAGCTATTCAAGGTGGAGTTTTGACAGGTGATGTCAAAGATGTATTGTTACTAGATGTTACGCCATTGTCTCTTGGTATTGAAACTATGGGCGGTGTAATGACAAAATTAATAGAAGCAAACACGACAATTCCTTCTAAAAAATCGCAAGTCTTTTCAACTGCGCAAGACAATCAACCAAGTGTTGAAATTCACGTCTTACAAGGTGAAAGACCAATGGCGCAAGACAACAAAACTATTGGAAGATTTCACTTAGACGGTATTCCACCAGCAAAACGCGGTGTACCACAAATTGAAGTTACTTTCGATATTGATGCCAACGGAATAATTAAAGTTAGTGCGACAGATAAAGCAACTGGTAAGTCTCAAGACATTAGAATTGAAGCGTCTTCAGGATTGACAGAAGAGGAAATCGAAAAAATGAAGCAAGAAGCTGAAGCGAATGCTGAAGCTGATAAAAAAGCCAAAGAAAAAGTTGACAAACTTAACGAGGCAGATGCGATGATTTTCCAAACTGAAAGTCAATTGAAAGAATATGGCGACAAGATTTCTGATGACAAGAAAAAGCCAATTGAAGATGCTTTAGAAGAATTGAAAAAAGCGCACGAATCTAAAGATATTGAGCAAATTACACCAGCTTTAGACAAATTGAATGAAGCTTGGAAAACAGTTTCTGAAGAAATGTACAAAAATCAAGCTGAAGCGCAAGGTGGTGCTCAGGGCGGTGGCGCTGAATCAGATGATAAACAGAAAAAATCTAGCGAAGATTCAGACGATGTTGAAGATGTAGACTTCGAAGAAGTGAAATAATTCTTCACACATATTTTTCTAAAAAAGCTGTCTCATTAAGTTGAGGCAGCTTTTTTTTATAACATCAATTCGTATATTATATAACCTAAGCCAAAACAAACTAAAAAGAATAAACAGATTTTAGAAAAAATCAGATAACTGCGATTGATTTGAATCGAATTATTTTGAGTTATCAATTTCAAATTGAACCAAGCCAAAACTGGAGAAGCCAAAAATGATAAACCTGCGGCAAAATCAACCAAAACTGTAAACGTACTTTTTAAAAAGTAAAGAATGAATAGTGCTACAATTGGAATAAGGAATATAAAAATATGGTAACTATTGAAGCTTTTTTGAGTTTGATTTTCATTTTGAAACAATTTTGACATCACTCTGGGAAAAGCATCAGTTACGGTTAAAGTTGTACTAAACATGGTCACAAAAGCAATAAAAGCAATCAATATCTTACTCCATTCACCCAAAGTTTGGGCGTACATTTCTATCAATTGTGCAGAAAAAGCAACACTACCAGAAGCAAAACTAACACCGCTACTGTTCATGACCAAAAGTCCCATCAAGAAAAATAACACTCCAAGAAAAGTTGCAGAAATATAGCCGAGATTAAAATCGAAACTGGCTTCTCTAGAATTTGCTTTGAGCTTGGTCTGCTGTGATTTTTCGCCAACCCATAACGAATGCCAAACCGATGCATCTATTGGAATTGGCATCCAGCCCATCAATGCAATTATAAATCCGATTCCGCTGAGCGTCCATAATTCAGAAGATTTATTGAAACTAATTGTAGAAAAATCGACTTGAAATGCTGCGATTATTACAGAAAATAAAGTAGAAATTGTAAGGAGGCTGATGACAATTTTCATCAATAAATCCAATTTTTTATATTTTCCGATAAGCAAAATCAAAATGCAAACAATCAAAAGTAGAACGCTCCAAGTGAAGTTCGACCAACCAAAACCAAATAAATATTCGGCTAAACCTGCGGAAACAATAGTTACAGCTGCCTGAATAATGAACATCGTACAAATTGTAATCGCTGCAAAGGCAATTACATATTTTTGTCCTAATGTTCTGTAACCGTCAATCAAATTTTTTCCCGTGGCCGACGCATATCTCGAACCAAATTCTAAAAACGGATATTTTGTTAAGCAAGCAATTAAAATGGCAAAAATCAAAACAATACCATAATCTGCACCAGCACGTGTGGCTTGAACCAAATGCGAAACACCAATAGCTGCGCCCGCTAATAAAAAACCTGGTCCAATGTGTTTTAGCATTGTTTTCAATAGAAATTCATTTAACTGACAATCTTAAAAATAATTTTTGAAATTCTTATAATTTCATTAGTGAAATCATAAAGTGAAATTACTTTTTAACATTACAGCTTATTTTAATTACTTTTGTGAAAGACAATAAATTTTCAACACCGATGCACCAAAAACTGCTATTGAGCGCCAAAGAAATCAAGATCATCTTGCAGCGCTTGGCTTGTCAGCTCGTCGAAAATCACAAACATTTTGAGAATTCCGTGCTTATAGGTATTCAGCCAAGAGGAAGTTTGCTTTGCGAGCGTTTGCATCAGATTTTAATTGAAGACTATCAACTTCAAAATATAAAAGCTGGAAAACTGGACATTACATTTTATCGAGACGATTTCAGAAGAGGAGACAAAGTTTTGAAAGCCAACGAAACAGAAATTGATTTTATTATAGAAAATAAGCGAGTCATTTTAGTCGATGACGTGTTGTATACCGGACGAAGCATCAGGTCAGCGCTTACTGCTTTACAATCTTTTGGACGTCCTTCAGAAGTAGAGCTACTTACATTAATCGACCGTCGTTTTAGTCGGCATTTGCCAATTCAACCAGATTATAAAGGCCGACAAGTTGATGCGATTAACGATGAATATGTAAAGGTAAATTGGCAGAACAAGGATGGCGAGGATGCTATTTATTTATTGAATAATTGAAGATTTTTATGAAAGAACTTAGCGTTAATAATTTACTCGGGATAAAATATTTGCAACCGGAAGATTTGAATCTCATTTTTGAAACCGCCGATCAGTTTAAAGAAGTCATCAATAGACCGATAAAAAAAGTGCCGAGTTTAAGAGATATTACCATAGCCAATTTGTTTTTTGAAAACAGCACGAGAACACGTTTGTCTTTTGAGTTAGCAGAAAAGAGGTTGAGTGCAGATGTGGTTAACTTTTCTGCAGCATCTTCATCAGTAAATAAGGGTGAAACCTTAATAGACACAGTCAATAATATTTTGGCAATGAAAGTTGATATGGTTGTAATGCGTCACCCCAATCCTGGAGCAGGCGTTTTTCTATCGAAACATATTAACGCAAGTATTATAAATGCAGGCGATGGTGCTCACGAACATCCAACTCAGGCTTTGTTGGATGCCTATTCTATAAGAGAAAAATTTGGGGAAGTGAAAGATAAAAATATTGTTATTATAGGTGATATATTACATTCTCGTGTCGCCTTAAGTAATATTTTTGCATTAAAAAAATTGGGCGCTAAAGTGAAAGTTTGCGGTCCTAACTCATTAATTCCTAAACACATCCAAAGTTTGGGCGTTCAGGTTGAACCTAATTTGAAAAAAGCTTTGGAATGGTGCGATATTGCCAATATGCTTCGCGTTCAACATGAGCGAATGGACAATTCTTATTTTCCTAGCATTCGAGAATATGTACAACAGTACGGATTGAACAAAACTATTTTGGATCAATTGAAAAAACCAATAACAATCATGCATCCTGGACCAATAAATCGTGGAGTAGAAATTACAAGTGATGTAGCAGATTCCGAACATTCCATTATTCTAAATCAAGTTGAAAATGGTGTGGCTGTCAGAATGGCGGTAATTTATCTTTTAGCTTCAAAAATCAAACAATATGAAAACTGAAAAGAAAAAGGATTATATTATTCTTAGAGATGAAAAAAATGATGTTAAAGATTTTGCAGATTTTTTGAATAGTATTTACAAACAATTCAAAGATGAAAATATTGTCGTTGATATTGAAAAATATGGCAATTTGACTTTGGAAGAATTATTATCATTTTTGAAACTTTCCACCAAACATAAAAAAGCTAAAAAGTCTTTTGTAATTGTCAATGACACGATTAATATTGACACTGTTCCTGAAGAATTGAATGTCGTCCCAACATTACAGGAAGCAGAAGATATTATCAAATTAGAGGAGATAGAACGCGATTTAGGTTTTTAGGCATGATGGAACTCACTATTTTAGGTTGTCATTCAGCAACGCCTAGAGCAAATGTACATCCTACTGCCCAAGTTTTGGACATAGATGGGGAACTTATGCTTATCGATTGTGGAGAAGGCACTCAAGTTCAGTTGAGGAGACGAAAAGTAAAGTTTTCACGCATAAGTCATATTTTTATTTCTCATTTGCATGGCGATCATTATTTTGGACTCATTGGTTTAATTTCCACTTTCAGTTTGCTAAATCGTAAAGCAACGCTTCACATTCACGCTCCAGAAGGCATAAAAGAAATTGTTGAAATTCAGTTAAAAGCAAGTAGAGCGTTTACATCTTATCCTTTGGTATTTAATGAGTTAAAATCCAATCAGCCTGAAAAAATATTAGATAATTCGAAACTTACAGTAGAAACTATTCCATTGAAACATCGTGTCTATACCAATGGTTTTTTGTTCAAAGCAAAGCCAGGCGATCGGAAATTACTCATTGATAAAGTACAAAATCTAGAGATTGATAAAGCCTATTACAAAAGCATTAAAAAAGGAAAAGATGTTGTCTTGGAAAACGGTGAAATCATTGAAAATAAAGAAATCACAGAACCGCCAAAAACACCATTGAGTTATGCATTTTGTAGTGACACGATGTTTAAGCCAGATATTGTCCCTCAGATAAAAGACACAACTTTACTTTATCACGAATCAACATTTTTAGAAACTCATGAAGATTTATGTGAAAAAACCAAGCATTCTACAGCAAAACAAGCCGGAATTATTGCGCAGAAAGCAAATGTTAAGCAACTTATTTTAGGGCACTTTTCAGCTAGATACAACGATTTAAAACTTTTTGAAAATGAAGCTAAAGTGGTTTTTGAAAATTCTGTAGCTGCTGAAAGTGGTAAAGTTTTTAGATTTGAATAAATCTAAACTTTTACAAAATCCATTGGGTTAAAAATTTAATTTTTCTAATTTGGCGATATGGAAAACAAATTACACGATTATAGAAAATCTTACGAAAAAGCGAGTCTTATTCGTGAAAATCTCAATGAAAATCCAATTCAACAGTTCAGAACTTGGTTTTATGATGTTGAAAAATCTGGTGGTTTAGATGAAGCCAATGCAATGACAATTTCTACCATTGGCGAGGATGGTTTTACAAAAAACCGCATCGTACTTTTGAAATCTTACGACGAAAACGGATTTGTATTCTATACTAATTATGAAAGTGAAAAGGGTAAAGCTCTATCGAACAATCCAAAAACTTGCCTTTCATTTTTTTGGCCGAACACTGAACGCCAGGTTATTATAAAGGGTGAGGCAGAGAAAGTTCCTGAAAGTGTTTCGGATAATTATTTCGCTTCGAGACCAAAAGGTAGTCAACTCGGTGCCTTAGTTTCTAATCAAAGTAGTGTAATTGAAGGTCGTGAGATTTTGGAGAAAGAACTAAATCTACTCGAAGATAAATACAAAAATAGAGATGTGCCCAGACCCAAAAATTGGGGTGGATTTTTAGTTAGACCGCAAAGTATAGAGTTTTGGCAAGGTCGACCAAATCGACTTCACGACAGATTTAGATTTACCTTAATCAACAACTTAGACTGGAAAATAGAACGATTAGCACCTTGATATGAAACGATTAATTTTAGTTAGACATGGAAAATCATCTTGGGAACATAATGTTGAAGATAAAGAGCGACCTTTGCTGAAACGCGCTTATGATGATGCAAGATTGGTCATCAATTCATTTAAGAATTTTGTTGATTTTGAATTTGAGATTTTTACAAGCTATGCAAATAGAGCCAAATCTTCAGCTGAAATTTTCCAAAACGAACTCAATATTCCTGATAAGAAATTTCATATTAAAAGAGAAATTTACACTTTCGATGTCAACGAACTTAAATCTGAAATCGAAAGATTGCCAAATTCAGTAGATAATGTTATGCTTTTTGGTCATAATCCTGCAATAACAAATTTTGTAAATTTTTTTGGTTCAGAAAATTATGAAAATATTCCAACGACTGGTTTAGTTGTTTTGGAATTCAATTCTTCCTCTTGGAACAACATTCAACCTGGAATAACACGGTTAAATTTGTTCCCAAAAAATCTTAGATTATGATTAAAAATAAGTATAACAATCGTGAAATGAGTTGGTTGCAGTTCAATAGTCGCGTTTTGCAGGAAGCTGCCGATTCTAGTGTCCCGTTATTGGAACGCTTGCGGTTTTTGGGAATCTTTTCTAATAATCTGGATGAATTTTTTAAAGTCCGCTATGCTACTGTCAAACGTATAGATTTGGCAGGAAAATCTGGTAAAAAAGCTTTAGGTGGTTTTAATGCTGGTCGTTTGCTGAAAGAAATTACTCAAATTGTAATAAAAAAACAATCTGAAAGTCTTGAAATTTTAGCTTCAATTCAAGAGGAATTGAAAAATCACGATATTTTTATCATTGATGAAAATCAAGTTAATAGTCAACAAGCTAAATTTTTAAAAGAGTTTTTTCTTCAAAAAGTAAGTCCGGCACTTGTTACAATTATGTTGAACGATTTGGACAAAGTTCCAAATCTAAAAGATTCTAAAGCCTATTTGGCTGTAAAAATGGTTCAGTTGGAAAAAGACCGCTTGACCAATCGATATATTTTGATTGAAATTCCATCTAGCGTTGAGCGTTTTGTAGAAATTCCTTCGGACGATGGGAAAAAATACATCATTTTATTGGATGATTTGATTCGCTTTAACTTAAATGTAATTTTCAATATTTTCGATTATGAAAGCATTTCTGCACACATGATCAAAATTACGCGCGACGCAGAATTGGATTTGGAAGGCGATTTAAGTAAGAGCTACATCGAGAAATTGATGGACAGCGTCAAAGACCGTTTACAGGGAGATCCAGTGCGTTTTGTGTACGATAAAAACATAGAACAAGATACTTTGGATTTCCTTTTGAAAAAAATGGAAATTGACAACACAGATAGTTTAATTCCAGGAGGTAAATATCACAATCGTCGTGATTATATGAATTTTCCAGATTTGGGCGCGAAGCATTTGTTATACGATAAAATCGAACCATTACCTATTCCTGGACTACAAATTCAAGGGAGTTTGCTCGAGAAAATAGCCAGAAAAGATTTTCTTCAATATGTGCCTTACCAAACTTTTTCGTACACAGTAAAATTTCTAAGAGAAGCTGCTTTGGATCCAAAAGTGAAAGCGATTAAAATTACAATCTACCGTTTGGCATCTCTATCTCACATTGCAAGTTCTTTGATTAATGCTGTCAAAAATGGAAAACGTGTTACAGTTTCTATAGAGTTGCAAGCCCGTTTTGATGAAGCTAACAACATCAAATATGCTGAAAAAATGGAACGCGAAGGCGTCAAATTAATTTTTGGTGTCACAGGTTTAAAAGTGCATTCTAAAACTTGTATTATCGAACGTTTGGAAAATCAGAAAATTAAATATTACGGATTTATCAGTACGGGAAATTTCAATGAAAATACGGCGAAAATCTACACCGATTATACTTTATTTACAGCGCATCAGGGAATTCTGAAAGACATCAATAAAGTTTTCGAATTTTTTGAAGTTAACTATAAAATTAAAAATTATAAACACCTTATCGTTTCGCCACACTATTCCAGAGAAGCATTTTCCAATTTAATTGATCATGAAATTGCAAATCATAAAGCTGGAAAAAAATCAGGTATATATTTAAAAATGAATGCTTTATCTGATTATGATATGATTGATAAATTGTATGAAGCCAGTCGAGCAGGAGTCAAAGTAAAACTAATAGTACGTGGAATTAATTGTTTGATTCCAAAAGTACCTGGAATGAGTGAAAATATAGAATCGATAAGTATTGTAGATAAATTTTTGGAACACCCAAGACTTTATATTTTCGAAAATGATTCGCACAACAAGGTTTTTATATCTTCGGCAGATTGGATGACCAGAAATATTGATCATCGTGTTGAGGTAACTTGTCCAATTTATAACCCAGAAATTAAGAAAGAACTGAAAGAAACTTTTGAAATTTGTTGGAAAGACAATGTGAAAGCCCGAGATTTTTCAGCAAAAGATGAAAATACTTATCGTAAAAATGATCAACCTGAATTTAGGAGTCAGTTCGAAACTTATAAATATTACCAAGAAAAATTGAAAAATATTTCAGATAACGCAAAATAATATGCTAGAAATCAAAAAATTTGCGGCTATAGATATTGGTTCAAACGCTGTACGTTTACTTATTTCAACAGTCACAGAACCAGATGATAAACCAGTAAATTTTAAAAAAACCTCTTTGGTTCGTGTGCCAATTAGATTGGGTCAAGACGTCTTTACCAAAGATTATATTTCTGATGAAAGCATCAAAAGAATGATGGACGCCATGAATGCTTTCAGTTTATTAATGAAGTGCCATAAAATTCATGATTATAGAGCTTGTGCGACTTCGGCCATGCGTGATGCTAGAAACGGTCAAGCGCTTGTTGAAAAAATTGAACAAGAATCTGAAATTCAAATTGAAATAATAGATGGCACGGACGAAGCTGCAATTATTGCAGCTACTGACTTGCATTCACTTGTAGATGACAATAAAACCTATTTGTATGTTGACGTTGGCGGTGGGAGCACAGAATTCACGTTGTTTTCACAAGGTAAAACTATAGCTTCCAAATCTTTTAAACTCGGAACAGTCAGGATTTTGAATAATACAGTGAAAGAAGAATTATGGAAAGAAGCTGAAATTTGGGTGAAAACGATGACTAAAGATTACAATAGAATAGAAATGGTAGGTTCTGGTGGAAATATCAATAACATTTTCAAATCTAGTAATAAGAAATCAGGAAAAGCATTATCGTTTTTTTATTTGAGTTCCTATTTTCAACTTTTAAATTCCTTGACTTATGAAGAACGAATTTCTCAATTAAATCTTAATGAAGACCGTGCCGATGTTATTATTCCTGCTACTAAAATATATTTATCAGCTATGAAATGGAGTCGTTCCAAATCCGTTCATGTGCCTAAAATTGGACTTGTCGATGGCATCGTAAAATCACTTTATAACAACCATAAAGAGTTGAAAAAAGGGAGGTAAAATTTAATTGAATATTTCTAAATTAATTTTCTAACTCTGGAGGATATTCTTCTAAAGCCTCACTGACCAAATTGTTGAAAAATTCTTCTCTAGCTTTACCTTTTAGGTTTTCGTCAAAACTAGCTTCTACAACAGCTTGCCAAAATAAATCGTTTGTCAAACCGTCAGCGAATTCTATGGTCAATGCTATTTTTCTTTTTCCGCTTTGTGGAGCAGAAACGCCAATACCACCGCCAAAAGTTCCAATGCCAATATTTACATTATTTCCTGAAGCCTCTTCAAAAACTTCAGCATAAAAATTGACTTTGAATTTTGGAATCAGTTTCTGCTTAAATCCTTTTGCCTGTAGGGAGTCTTTGATACTATTATAAACGCGGTCTTCGTCCAATCTACTCAACCCAGAATTTTCTATCGCGTAAAAATCAAAACTGTCGTATTTTTCGAAATTTGCACTTTCATTATAATCTACAAAAACCATTGGCGTATTGCAAGACAAGAAAATTGAAAGAATTAAAAGGCTAAAAAAGTATTTCATTTTTTATTTTAAAAATAAGTAAAATCGAATATAGATTTCAAATTTTAGCTTAAAATTAAATATCCTTTCTCATGTTTTCAACTTTTTCAGCCAGTTCAGTTTTGTAATCTATAATTTTATTCAAAATTGAATCATCATTTGCGCCTAAAATTTGTGCTGCTAAAATTCCTGCATTTTTAGCACCATCTAGCGCAACTGTAGCAACAGGAACACCGCCAGGCATTTGCAAAATCGAAAGTATAGAATCCCATCCATCTATAGAATTTCTAGATTTAACAGGCACACCGATAACTGGAAGTGGACTCAAAGCAGCAATCATTCCAGGTAAATGTGCTGCACCTCCCGCAC
Organism: Psychroflexus aestuariivivens; assembly: GCF_004010055.1. GTDB lineage: Bacteria > Bacteroidota > Bacteroidia > Flavobacteriales > Flavobacteriaceae > Psychroflexus > Psychroflexus aestuariivivens. The sequence continues at coordinate 55,575 of NZ_RQVT01000024.1, read as the reverse complement.
CTGCAATAACTACGCGGATTCCTCTTTTGTGGGCATTTTTGCCGTATTCCATCAGCAAATCTGGCGTACGATGTGCAGAGACAATATCCACCTCAACTTCTATGTCAAATGTTTTCAAGAAATCAATAGCATCTTGCATTACTGGCAAATCGCTTTTACTGCCCATAATTACTCCAACTTTTGTCATCGCTTATTTATTTTGAAATTACTTTTATTTTTCCCTTCACTTGTTCTGCAACTGCTCTGGCTTCGGCTAAATTTTGATTTATTATGGTAACGTGTCCCATTTTTCTAAAAGGTCTTGTCATTTTTTTTCCATAAATATGTGGCGTTACACCCGGCATTGCCATGATTTCTGAAATATTCTTGTAAACCACTTCACCTTCGTAATTTTCGTCACCGACTAAATTTACCATCACAGAATTTGTTTTATTTTCTGTACTACCGAGAGGCAAATTTAAAATTGCTCTCAAATGTTGTTCAAACTGATTGGTAAAACTGCCTTCTATACTAAAATGTCCGCTGTTATGTGGTCTTGGTGCAACTTCATTGACTAAAATTTCATCATTTTTTGTCAAAAACATTTCTACTGCTAAAAGCCCAACATGTTGAAAACTCGCCGACACTTTTTCAGCTAAAAGTCTAGCTTTCTTCGCTATGTCTTCTGAAATTCTTGCTGGACAAATCACATATTCTACCTGATTGGCTTCTGGGTGAAATTCCATTTCAACGACAGGATAAGTTTTAATTTGGCCACTTTCATTTCTTGCTACAACGACAGCAATTTCTGTTTTGAAGTCGACTAAATTTTCAGCCAAACAATCACTATTTGATAATTCTTCGAGATCTTTTTCGGATTTTACAACCTTAACGCCTTTACCATCGTAACCACCAAGACTGCTCTTCCAAACAAATGGGAAAGTGATTTTTTCTTCTTTCAAAGCAGACTTCAATATTTCTAAATTTTCAAAATTTTTAAAATCGGCTGTTGGAATATTTTCTTTTAAATAAAACTCTTTCTGAATACTTTTATTCTGAATTTTCCTTAGCGTACTTGAAGATGGAAATACTTTTTTGCCTTGTTTTTCAAGAAATTCTAGCGCATCAACATTCACAGACTCAATTTCAAAAGTTAAAAGGTCAACTTTTTGTCCGAACTGAATGACTTTGTCATAATCCATTAAATCGCCAGTTTCAAAATGATTGGCGGCAATTTTGCAGGGCGCTTCTGGATTTGGATCTAAAACATAAGTTTGTATGTCGTATTTTCTAGTGTCGTAAAGCATCATTTTGCCCAATTGACCTCCACCTAAAATTCCGAGCTTAAAATCTGAAGAAAAATAATGTATCATATTACAAAAATAATTCTTTAGATGGCATTTCGATGGGAATTTCAAATGAAAATTTTAAAAGGTTGAAACTTTTTTAAGAACTAGTTTCAAAAGTGTACGATTGCGACCGTCTTTTCGTTATTATTGTGAAAATTAGTTTTAGAATGAGACTTTTTGAGCATAAAAATTTTGTCCGTATTTTTATTTTATTAGCTTCAGTGTTGATTATTGGAATGGTAACTTGGAATATTTTCGTTTTTTACGAACGTATTAAGGAAGATGAACGTGAGAAAATGCGACTTTGGTCGGCAGCTCAAGAATCTGTCAACAACGCCGATGATGATCAGGATTTGAATTTAGAATTATTCATTATAAATACCAATGAAAATATTCCGATGTTTATCTTGGATGAAAACGAAAACTTCAAGCAAGCTAATAATTTGCCCAAGAATATTGAAAATGACTCTTTAAAAAAGCAGCAGTTTTTCGAGTCTATCAAAAATGAAAACAAGCCTTTTGTGATAGATTTAGAAGAGGCTGGGCAACAATATTTATATTATGGTAATTCGTCGGTTTTAACCAAAATCAAATATTATCCAATCATTTTATTATTGGTTATTTTTCTTTTAGTAGGATTGATATACGTGTACTATATCACGTCCAAAAAAAGTGAACAAAACAAGCTGTGGGCTGGAATGGCTAAAGAAACGGCGCACCAAATTGGAACACCATTATCGTCTTTAGTCGGTTGGTTAGAAATTCTGAAAAGTGAAAATGTAAATCCAGATTACATAGCTGAAATTGAGAAAGATATCGATCGTTTACAAACTATTACTGAGCGTTTTTCCAAAGTAGGGTCAAAATTGGTTCTCAAACCCACAAATTTAAATGAAACCATTCAGGTTTCCTTCGACTACTTAAAGTCACGAAGTTCTAAGTTGATCGATTTTTCAATCATTATGCCAAGTAAAACAATCTATTGTAACTTGAACCCAATTCTTTTAAGCTGGACAATAGAGAATTTAACAAAAAATGCGATTGATGCAATGCGAGGAAAAGGAGAGATGCGTCTCGAGGTTTGTGAAGACAAAAGCTGGGTTAAAATCTTAATTTCTGACACAGGAAAAGGAATTCCGAATTCAAAATTCAAAAAAATATTTGAACCTGGATATTCTACCAAAAAACGCGGATGGGGTTTAGGTTTGTCTTTGTCCAAGCGCATCATTGAAAACTATCATTTTGGAAAAATAAAAGTTTTAAAAAGCGAGCTAGATAAAGGCAGTGTTTTTGAAATAAAATTGCCTAAAATTGAAAAAAATAGACCAATATAGTCTCAATTCCAATTTTCATCAAAATCGAAATCATCCAAATTCTCAAAGGTTATGTCATCGTCATCGCCATTTGAGTCATCATCAAAATCATCTAGCTTTTCTGCTTCAAATTGTTTGTCTGGCGGAGAATCTGGAAGTTGACCTTGCGCAAACAAAAGGTTTGGATAATCTTGACCATCTACAGGTTCTGCAATATCGGCTAATTCTACATAAAATGTCCACATGCTAAAGAAATCGTACACATAAATCATCTTGGTTTGCGATTTAGAAAATACTTCATCAAGACTCGTTTCGTTCATCATCTTTACACTTTCTTCACCTTCACTCATGTCGAAAAGCAGAAATTCTTCGCCTTGATTCCACTCTTCATCACTTTTGTAAAATGAAGCCATTTCTGTGCCGTCAAAACCAAAAGCTTGAGAAATTGCATTATGCAAATCTTCCAGAGTTGCTTGATCTCTAATTTCTATATCACGAATAACGTCGTCTAAAGTGTCTAAAACTATTCTATATTTAAAAATCATTAGCTGTTTTTTATTCTGTTTCCAATAATATTTTGATTTTTATAAATTCAAAATATTTAATTTAAAAATAAATTTATGCAAAGTTCGTAAATTTCAATTGAATTTATTTTCTATAATGAATTAATCTCGCTTCAAAACTTTGCATTAAAATATAAAATTGAACTCCGAAGAGAAGAGTTGCCACTACTAAATGCAAAGGTTGTGACAAGAATGGGAAGTCTAAATAATACATAGCAATTCCTGAAATAATTTCAACAAAGACTAATATCATCATCCAGTTTGTGAGTTTGAATCCAAAATTTCTGCTTCGGTTCAACCACCATATCGAGGCGTTTATAATAAAAACAATAATTGAAAAAGAACGATGCGCGTAAAATACTAAATCTGGATTTTGCAGCCACTTGGTTTTAGCATCGTAACCAAACACATCAATTTGTTCATCGACAAACTGTCTGACTTGCGTACCCATAGCAACTTGGATTAAACTCAAAATGGCGGCAAAAATCAAAAGATTTCTAAAGGTTTTGTTTGTGTTTTTATCGGTTTTTTCTTCAGAAGAAATTTTCAAAAGATAAATTAGCAAAGCTACGAGCAGAAGCGCGACTAGCATGTGCATCGTAATTCTGATGGGTGACAATAAAGAATAGACAACTGTTGCGCCAAGCCAGGCTTGAAATAACAATAATACTAAACTAATTAATGAGAATAAGATGATTTTATTGTTGATTTTCCAATAATAGCGAAAGGATAAAATGGTCATAATAAGAATTGCTAAACCTGCCAAAGCACCAAATAAACGATTGATGTATTCAATCCATGTGTGTGCTGCGTTGAATTTAGCATAATCGTGTTTGTCATAATTTTTCCAATGAACCGAATCGAAAGATTTTGAAGAAGTGAAATCATCTTTCGCAATCTTCAAAGTTTCATCCACAATAATGACTTGACCTTCGAAGTATTCATGTTCAGGATGCCATTCCAATTCGGATTCTTCTGTTGGTGGAATAAAATATCCAAAACATTTTGGCCAGTCGGGACAACCCATTCCACTGCCAGTCATTCTAACAACAGCGCCAGCAATAATAACCAAATAAATAATGATAATCGAAGCTTTTACAGATTTTCTGAACACGATTTTTAGTTTTTTACAAAGTTAAATCTTATCTGCGAAATTCTCGATTTAAATCAGAATTTGATCAATTTTTAGTAGCTGTTTCTTAGGCTTCACTACTTTTTTGGCGTTAAACCGAGTTTTTCGCCTTCTTTCAACATGAATTCGAATGCAGCTTCATATTCATTAGGAATTTCACCATCTAGAATAGCTTCTTTGATTTTTGATTTGATTTCACCTACTTCTTTACAAGGCGCAATACCAAATGTGTCCATGATTTCTTGGCCTTTCACCGGAGGTTGGAAATCTCTAATTCTGTCACGCTCTTCAACTTCTTGAATTTTTTGACGAACGAGTTTGAAATTGTTATGGTATTTTCTGTAACGATTTGGGTTTTTGGTTGTGATATCCGCTTCGCAAAGTGTCATCAAGTCTTCCAGATATTCGCCGGCGTCAAAGACTAAGCGTCTAACGGCAGAATCGGTAACATCATCGTCTACAATAGCAATTGGTCTTGAGCTTAATAAAACTAATTTTTGAACATATTTCATTTTATCATTCAGTGGCATTTTCAAACGTTTGAAAATCTGAAATACCATTTTTGAACCTTTAAATTCGTGACCGTGAAATGTCCATCCAACTCTTTTGCTGAATCTTTTTGTTGGTGCTTTACCAATATCGTGAAGCAATGCAGCCCAGCGCAACCACAAATCGTCGGTTTCTAAAGCAATATTATCGACGACTTCTAAAGTGTGCCAAAAGTTATCCTTATGTTTTTGTCCATCAATTTCATCAATACCTTCAAGATTGGTAAGTTCTGGCAGGATTCGTTTTAGTAAACCAGTGTTGTGCATAATTTTGAAACCAACAGAAGGTTTGTCTGCCAACATGATTTTATGAATTTCGGTCACAATGCGTTCGTTGCTCACAATATCAATTCGTGATGCATTGTCTTTAATAGCTTTTAAAGATTTAGGTTCAATTTTGAAACCCAATTGTGCTGCAAATCTAATGGCGCGCATCATCCTAAGCGGATCGTCAGAATAGGTGATGTCAGGATCTAGAGGCGTTTTGATGAGCTGCATTTTCAAATCTTCTAAACCACCGAATGGATCTAGAAGTTTACCAAAATTGTTTTTGTTCAATTGAAGCGCCAAGGCATTGATTGTGAAATCTCTTCGATTCTGATCGTCTTCCAAAGTGCCTTGTTCAACTTCAGGATTTCGACTATTTTCGTTGTAAGATTCTTTTCTTGCACCAACGAATTCAACTTCCAAATCAAAAACTTTCAACATGGCAGTGCCGTAGGTTTTGAATATTTGAACTTTTGGTTTTCCAGGTAGTTTTTCAGCGACTTTTTCAGCGAGTTCGATACCATTGCCAACGGCAACTACATCTATGTCTTCGGCTTTTCCACGGTTGAGGAAATAGTCTCTAACAAAACCGCCAATTGCATAAGTTTCTATCTGGAGTTCGTCTGCAGCTTCAGAAAGATAATCGAATATTTTATGATTTAAAGCGTCTTTATAATTGTTTTTAGGCATAATTATTTGCGAATCACTTGTACTTTTCCATCTAAATCTAGCTTAATGATAGTGGATGGTTTGGCACTTTTTTTTGATTTTTGCAAATTTACAACATAGTCCACGCCTTTTAAAATTTCATCGCTGATTTCGTCGAAATTTTTAGGTGTAGGCTGACCGCTGATGTTGGCAGAGGTAGAAACTATTGGTTTCTTGTATTTGCGCAAAAGTGATTTTGCAAATTTATCGTTGACTACACGAATGGCAAGTGTGTCGTCTTCTGCAATCAGATTTGTGGCCACTCTTATCGGGTTTTGGTAAATTATTGTGGTCGGTTGGTCGGCATATTTTAAAATATCATAAGCCACTTCTGGAACTTCTTCCACATATTGATTCAGCATTTTGAAATCTGATACCAAACAAATGAGCGATTTTTTTTCCGAACGTTGCTTCAGTGCAAAAACTTTATCAATAGCATCGGCGTTTGTTGCATCACAGCCAATTCCCCAAACTGTATCGGTCGGGTAGAGGATGAGTCCACCACGTTTCAAGGTTTGTATGGCATTTTGAATTTCTTCTATCATTTTATAAATTTAAATAATCAAAAGTTTTATTTGCAAAATTTTGGTTTATCTCCCGGCATTCATCTAAAACACCTGAGTACGATTCTGCTTTTTTACTATCTTTTATTGCATCATTAAAAGTTGAGAATACAGGTTGTTTATGGAAGTCATAAAACTTAGAAGAATTAGGTATTACAACTACTTTTTTCTCTAGCAAAATTCCCCAATACATGGCATGATAACTGTCTGTTATAATACATTTTGATGCCCCAATAAATTCAATAATTTCTTTTAGATTTGTCGTGTTTGAAGTAGAGGGGTAATCTTTAAATTGACTAACAATTTTGTCTTTTTTGACTGTATCTTTATGAAAAATAACACCTATTTCCTGAGTTTCAGTGTAGGTTTGATCAAAAAGTGAGTGCATACAACTTACACATGGAACATATTCACCTGGCATATTTTTGTCTCTTGTGCCTGCCATGCCAAACTTGTTAACGTCAACATTATAATTTTTTACTTTGCCATAGGTTTTTGGATGTTTTTCATTGTGTCCTACGCCCCAAAGCACAATTTTTTTTGGTGTTTCAGTTAAAGATTCGAATAGTTTCATCTGTCTTTTAAATCCACCTCTATTTAGTAAACCTCCTCCACCTATAATAAGGCTATTGTTGCAGGTTTTTTCTACAAAATTAGACCTTACTTCGTCATCTTGTTTTTTATAATCAAAAATATCAAGTCCTGTATTTTGTAATTCTTTAAAGTAATGATGTGGTGCACAATAATAGTCTCCAATATTGGTAGTATCTAAGCGATGAATATTTGAGACACCTATATTATTCTGTTTGCTGTTTAAAATACGCCTAATAACAGCTTTTTTACGTCTAGATTTCTCAATTGAATTTAAAATCTTCTTTATTGGCATAGATTATAATTTAAGTAATTCGTTATAAACTTGGCAGTAAGATTCTGCTGCTTTTTTCCATGAAAATTGTTGAGAATGAGTCAAAAGCTTATTTTCAAAAACACTTTTATTCTCTAAAAATTTTTCCATTCCTTCTTCAAAAACTTTAGCCATATAAATTGGATCGTAATTATTCCAATAAAACGCCAATTCTCCGCCAATTTCTGGAAGTGAAGTATTATTAGAAATAAAAACTGGTTTTTTGAATCGCATTGCTTCTATTACTGGCAGTCCAAAACCTTCTCTTAGTGAAGGAAATAAAAATGCTGAACAATGCTTGTAATAATATTGTTTAGCTTGATCACTTACGATTCCTGGTATATGAACTCTGTGCTCTAATCCTTCTTTTTTTATAAGATTGAGTATATCTTCACCAGTTTTAGTAGAATTTTTTCCAGCAATGATAAGCTGGTATTCTGGAATTTCTTTAATTAAATGAATTAAACTTTCGAAGTTTTTTCGTTTTGTGAATTCTCCAATGGAAAACAAAAAAGGCTTATCAGGATTTATTTTAGGTGTAAAATCTTTTTTTAAAGTTTCTTGCGTTATGGGGTTTCCATTGTAAATCACATATTCTTGAACTTTGGGAACCTCAAAAAATTCATGCGTTGACTTTTTAGCATATTCTGAAATATAAGTAATCGCATGACTTCTTTTCAATTTTTCTTGAAATCTAATATGTTCAGATTCAGAAAAATAATCATTTGGGTTTTTAATATGTGTAATATTATGGACAGTTAGCAAATAAGGTAGATTGTAAAAAGGTTCTATTTTTGTGTTTTGATTTAATGAGTGCCAAATGTCATACTTTTTTCTAATTCTAAGTGCGGGATAGCGTCTCCAAGAAAAATATTTTTTAAAATTAAAATCATTACCAAATTCATTCTTCCAATGATTAATATTTTTCACATGTGCAGTAAATGCAAATGATTTGGCATGGTTTTTCGCAAAAGCATTTAGTAAATGATAATTAAATTGCCCAAAGCCAAAATATGGATTTTTGATATTATGTGATTCTAAAAATACTGTACTCATCTTGAATTTAATATTCTAAATACAAGGTTAATGATTTTAATAATAAATCCTAGACTTAAAACTGATTTTATTGAATCTATAATTTCAAATTTTAGTTTTTTTTAAACTAACTTGGTTTGAATTCAGTTTACAACTCAACAAATATTAAATTTGCCCAATAATTTATATTGATGAATTCTATATTTAATCCTGATTATTTAAAATATAAAACTGAATTACAGAACCTGATTCTAAATTTTGAAAGTGTTGGGACAGTATTTGGAAATGGAGACAGAAATGTCATCAAAACCATTGAATTTAAAGGTCAATTATTAAACATAAAATCCTTTAAAGAACCAAATTTAATCAACAAAATTGCTTATAAATACTTTAGAAAGTCAAAGGCCAAGCGTTCTTTTGAATATGCCCAAATCCTAAATTCCAAAAATATTGGTACACCAAAACCAGTCGCTTACTTTGAATTTTTTTCAGGTTTGGGTTTTAGCAAATCATTCTATATCAGTTTGCACCAAGATTGCGATTTGACGTATAGAGAACTCGTGCATCAGCCGGATTTGCCAAGGCATGAAGAGATTTTACGCGCATTTACCAGGTTTACTTATGGTTTACACGAAAATGAAGTTGAATTTCTAGACCATTCACCAGGCAATACGCTGATTACGTTAAATTCAGATCAGATTGAATTTTCATTAGTGGATTTAAACCGGATGAATTTCAGGACTTTAGATTTTGAAAAGAGAATGTACAACTTTCGACGTTTGACATCAAAACGAGAAATGGTATTAGTGATGAGCGATGAATATGCCAAACTCATTAATAAACCAAAGTCGGAAGTTTTTGAAAAAATGTGGTTTTATACTCAGGAATTTCAGCGTAAATTCAAGAAGAAAAAAGCAATGAAAAAGAAAATTAAGTTTTGGAAATAGCTTTTTCAGTTTTCGGCTGAGCATTCAATTCAGCTAATTTTTTGTAGCGTACTTTGACTTCATAAGCACTTAGAATTGAAATATGATAGCCGACCTTTCCATCCAAAAAGCCAAGTCTAATGAAAAAGTGACTGATGAATCTATAAAACATTTTAGCACTAGTTTTTAGCCAATATGCTGATTTTCCTTTTTCATGAAGTTTTTTTGCTTTCAGACTGCCGTATAATTTCATTTTACTTTTGTAATGGGCATAATTTCTGAAGCTATAATGATTTAAACGATATTTCAAAAGTCCAGACGTTCCATTGACAATCAGCTTTTCGTGAACTTTAATGCTTTCATCGTATTTACATTTCGATTTTCTGAATAAACGATGAGATTTTGCTGTTTGAAAACCACTATACCTGATCGGTTTTTTACCATAGAAATATTGAAATTTAGCAAAATAGGCTTCTTGTTTAGCTTTTTTAACAGTTTTCAAAATTTCTTTTTTTCCCTTCCTAGAAATACGCTCATCAGCATCAATAAATACTACCCAATCATGAGAAGCTTTGGATAAAGCAAAGTTTTTCTGTTTAGAAAAATTGATGAATTTATGCTGAAAAATTTTCACGCCCTCGCTATTTTTAGCAATTTCGTAAGTTTTGTCGTCACTAAAAGAATCGACGATTATGATTTCGTCAACAAAATCAAAATTTTCAATCACTCCGGCGATATTTTTCTCCTCATTTAAGGTAATGACCAAACCGGTGATCTTATTTTTTTTGTTGCTCATAGGTTGAGAATGCTTCAATCTACAAATGTAAAATATTGTAGACGTTATAAAACCATATTTCTGAAATTCATGCAGATTTTGTTTAAGTTTTATCAAAGTTAAATTAGGTAGACGCCTTTAGTTTGTAAATTTTTAAATCCAAAAACTCAAATATTATTTAAACAAGCATTAATAAAAATCGGACAAAGTTGTCATTTGATTCATAAAAATTTTAATTTCGCAATATAATATTCGGTATGGCAAATCATCCACAAATATCTGTTGTAATTAGTACCTACAATGCCTTAGTTTGGCTTAAAAAAACACTTTGTGGTTTTGAGCATCAGATATTTAAAGATTTTGAAATCGTTTTAGCAGATGATGGTTCTAGGGATGATACGAAGGAATTTATTTCAGAGTTTGCCTCTCGAATTCATGTCCCTGTGAAGCATGTTTGGCATCCAGACAATGGTTTTCAAAAATCTGAAATTCTAAACAAAGCCTTGTTGCAATGCGATGCAGAATATATTGTAATGACTGATGGTGACTGTATTCCGAGAAAAGATTTTTTGCAAGTTCATCAACAAGAAAAAAGTAGAGGTCATTTTTTGTCTGGCGGTTATTTCAAATTACCGATGTCAATTTCAGAATCGATTACAGAAGAAGATATCAAATCGCAACGCTGTTTTGATATCAATTGGCTAAAAAATAATGGTTTGGCGTCAAGTTATAAGAATATGAAATTGACAGCAAGCGGCCTCACTGAAAAACTTTTAAATTATTCCACTCCAACCGGTGCGACTTGGAATGGACACAACGCAAGTGGTTGGAAAACAGATATTTTCGCTGTTAATGGTTTTGATGAACGCATGCAATACGGCGGTCAAGATCGTGAACTTGGCGAACGATTATTCAATTATGGTATCAAATCTAAGCAAATTCGATATTCTGCGATTTGTATTCATTTAGACCACCCGCGCGGTTATAAAACCCAAGAATCTATCGATAAGAATCTTAAGATTCGAAAAGCAACCAAAGAGGATAATCGCAAGTGGACCGATTTTGGGATTAAAAAAATAAAATCTAACTAAATTAAAGTGATTTCCTTTTGACCATCAGGGATTTCTGGTAAAGTAATATAATCACCTATAATCTTATTATATTTTTCTGGATAAAATGATGTTCTGCCATCAGAAGGATAAAATGTCATTTCACCAAATAATATTTTTCCATTTATGTTGTACAAATCAACTCTAACGAAAGGAAATTTTTGAGCTAATTTTCTGGTAATTTCAACCATTTCTTCAAAATTCGATGGTTTTTCAACTTCTTCTACATTACTAATATCACCTTTTCTGAATTCTAATTTATTCCAATCTAAATCATAAAAGGCACGTTGGTCATTAATGCCACGTTCAATGTCAACTTGAACAAATTTTGGTTTGCCATTAAAGCAAAAGAATTTATAATCATTGATGACATCCTTGCCAATTTCTTCTAAAAATTTTTCTGCAACCAGTTTTGGAGTTACATTTTTATAAGCCCATTCCAAACCGCCACGATAATATTGGTTTTTACGCATCCATTTATGAAGCAACCATTTAGCTTTTTTTCGGTTTAGCTTTGACTTGTCTTTAACGATTAAATTGAAATGAAATCCATGCACACCTTTAATAACAAATTTTGAAGGGAGTTCATCAAAGTCAACATCTGAAGCTTTATAATAAACCGCGATTAATTCATTCAGGTATTTTTCACCTATTTTCTCTTTTACATATTCTCTAACTTCATATTTGTCCACCAATTGCGTTAAGATTGGCGGATGATAATATACTTTTAACCATTGAATTTTTTCATTAAATTCTATCGGATTTTCAAGATTGAGTGTTTTGCCTGTGTAATATTTATAGTAGTATTTCATGTAAATTTCTGGTGGTAGAAATTTCATTTTTTTGATAATACCGTAAGCGAGCTTTTTTGATCCCATGAATTAATTGGTTATGTTATCACTGATGAATTTAACTAAATTTAGTTTGATAAACTCAGGTTTGAAGGCTCGGTACAAATTTTCAGAATTTGCCTTGAAGTTTTTCTGACTATAATTTTCAAAACGAATTGGTTCAAAGTCTTTCAAATGAACAGTTTTATTCATTTTATCTTCATCGTGAGTTCCCCAAGTTTCTTTTCTTACCCATGGTGAGAAAATTGCAAAAGTTGGTAAATTCAGAGCTTTTCCCATATTTATTGCACCACCTTCATTGCCAATAACCATTTTACAAAAAGAAGTCAAGACAATGAATTCTCGCAAACTTGGAGCGTAATATGAGGAAATTCGACTTTTGGTCTCAGGTTTGCAAAGTGCTAAAAGTTGATTAACATCAGGTTCTTGTTTTGGAATATAGTTGAATAAGAGGTAAAGGTTTGGGAAATTCGCCACAATTTCATCCAATAACGAAGCCATATATTTTAGCGGATAGGTTTTGCTTGAATCACTTCCCAAAACATTTATCATGGCAAAAGTTTTGTCTTTTAAATTTAAATTTTCTTCTTCAGCGAGCTTTAAAATTTTTTCTTTTTCAGAATTACTAATGCAAATTTTAGGCTGAATAGAATAATCGATGTCTTGTTTATTCAAAATTGGCTGCAACAAGTTTAGTCGGTTCTCATAAGCCAATCCAACTGATTTATTTCTAACCAATTCATTAGAAAAAGAATGCGTGTACAAAAGGCTTGAATATTTTTTTTTCCTAAAACCGATTTTAATTTTAGCTTTTGAAAACGCAGTAATTAACGCGCTACTCAATTTTCCATAAACGTCAATAACAACATCGTATTTTTCAGCTTTAATCTGTTGCAGAAATTTAAAAAATTTGAAGGAAGACTGTTCATATTCAGGTGAAAAAATCACTAATTGGTCGATAAATGGATTATTTTCAACAACTGGTACCGTATTTTTATTTACTAAATAATGGATTTCAGCAGAAGAATTATGTTGTTTAATCGCTTCGCATAGAATAGAAGACGTTAATACGTCGCCAATCATCTTCTGCTGAATAATAAGAATTTTCATTGATTAGAATTTGCCTTAAACCGCAACATCATAAGTTCGCAAAGCATCATTTAAAGACGTTTTTTTATTGGTGCTTTCTTTGCGTTTCCCGATAATCAAAGCGCAAGGCACGTTGAATTCTCCAGCAGGGAATTTTTTGGTGTAACTTCCAGGAATAACTACTGAACGCGCGGGAACAATACCTTTCATTTCTTTAGGTTTATCGCCAGTGACGTCAATTATTTTTGTGGAAGCTGTCAAAACAACATTTGCGCCCAAAACTGCTTCTTTTTCTACTCGAACGCCTTCCACTACAATAGAGCGCGATCCTAAAAATGCGTTATCTTCAATAATAACTGGTGCAGCTTGCAGAGGTTCTAAAACACCGCCAATGCCAACACCGCCAGAGAGATGAACATTTTTTCCGATTTGCGCACAACTTCCGACTGTTGCCCAAGTGTCCACCATCGTGCCTTCGTCCACATACGCGCCAATATTGACGTAACTTGGCATCATAATGACGCCGCTGGAAATGTAAGCTCCGTGACGAGCAACTGCATTTGGTACGACACGAATGCCACGTTCTTTATAACCAGTTTTTAGCGGCATTTTGTCGTGATATTCAAAAATTCCAGCTTCCATGGTTTCCATTTTCTGAATTGGAAAATATAAAACCACGCCTTTTTTTACCCATTCATTCACTTGCCAGCCTTCTGCAGTTGGTTCTGCACAGCGCAATTCGCCGCTGTCGAGTTTGCTGATGACTTCTCGGATGGCTGCAATGGTATCTGGATTTTGAAGTAAATCTCGGTTATCCCAAGCTTCAAGTATTTTGGTTTTTAAATCTGTCATATCAAATATTTTTTGCGAATATAAGGTTTATGCTCAAATTCACTTTGAAATTCACTTGTTGTATATTTGCAAATTATTTAAAAAATATGGGAAAAGTACTCGCTTTGGATTTTGGAATTAAACGCACAGGAATAGCTATTTCTGATGAAATGAAAATGATAGCGTCTGGTTTGAAAACGCTTGACACTAGAGAACTGATGGCTTTTCTGAAAGACCAAATTCCAAAGGAAAATATTGACACACTCGTTGTTGGCGAACCCAAACACGTGGACGGACAAGCGATGAAACTGGAAACCAACATTAAATATTTTATCGAAGATTTTCAAGAATTATTTCCAAAAGTTAAAGTTGAAAGGATGGACGAGCGTTTTACTTCCAAAATGGCATTTCAAACTATGATTGATTCTGGTTTGAAGAAAAAACAACGTCAAAATAAAGCTTTAATCGATGAAGTAAGCGCAACAATCATTCTTCAGAATTATTTATACTGAAAATGATTTCGCTTATAAATTTTGAAAACCAATTAAAATTAAGTTCAAAAGAAATAAAACCCGTATTTTTGCCAACTGAATTTTACATCAATTGCAGATTGACTTCAAAAAAAATGAAGATATGATTTTACCAATTGTCGCTTACGGCGATCCTGTTTTAAAGAAAAAAGCCAAAGAAATATCTGAAGATTATCCAAATCTTCAATCGCTCATCGATAACATGTTTGAAACCATGTACAACGCCAGTGGGGTTGGTTTGGCGGCTCCACAAATTGGTTTGCCAATTCGCTTATTTGTTGTCGATGCCAAGCCTTTCGCTGAAGATGAAAATTTGACAGAGATTGAAAAAGCTAACTTAAAAGATTTTAAAAAAGTATTTATCAATCCTACAATTACTTCAGAAGCTGGTGTGGATTGGGATTTTAACGAAGGTTGTTTGAGCATTCCAAACATAAATGAAGATGTTTTCAGAAAGCCAAATATTGAAATTGAATATTACGATGAAAATTTCAAAAAACATAGCTTAGAACTTTCTGGTTTGTCGGCGCGTGTTGTTCAACATGAGTATGATCATATAGAGGGGATTTTGTTTACAGATCACATTTCTAGTCTTAAAAAAAGATTGATTAAGAGTAAATTGAACAATATTTCCAAAGGTAAAGTTAATGTTGGTTATAGGATGAAATTTCCTCTAGCTAAAAAAGTTCGCTAAAAACTTTTGTAAAAATAAACTGAGGTTGCATATTTGCCAGCCAAAAATAGACAGATGAAATTAGACAAAATATTATCGATTTCGGGTAAACCCGGATTATTTGAATTGAAAGCTCAAACTAGAGGTGGATTTATTGCAGAATCACTTATAGACGGCAAAAAAATGCCGGTAAGTATGCAAAATAACGTTAGTATTCTTAGTGAAATCGCTATTTATACTTATACAGAAGAAATACCTTTAAGAGAAGTTTTTCAAAAGATTTATGACAAAGAGAATGGAGAGAAATCTATAGATCATAAATCTTCTAAGGATCAATTAACCTCTTATTTTGAAGAAATTTTACCAGATTATGACCAAGATCGTGTGTATCCTAGCGATATCAAAAAGGTAATACAATGGTACAATTTATTGATTTCTAAAGACATTACAGATTTCTCTGATCCTAAGGCAGAAGAGAAAGATGAAAAATCTACTTCAGAAGAAGAATAAAAGTAGGTTTTTCATTAGAAAATATGAAAACTCCAAAGCATTTTGTTTTGGAGTTTTTTAGTTTAAAATTTGTAGTTTTAATAAAATTCTAAATCATGCAAAACAGAGAACATCAACTTCAGGCTTTTGGTCGTTTATTGGACATCATGGATGAGTTACGCGAAAAATGTCCTTGGGATCGTAAACAAACCATGGAAAGTTTGCGAAACCTTACCATAGAAGAAGTCTATGAATTGGGAGACGCCATTTTAGACGATGATTTGGATGAGGTCAAAAAAGAACTTGGCGATGTGTTGCTTCACATCGTTTTTTATTCCAAAATTGGAAGTGAAAAGCAAAGTTTCGACATTGCTGACGTCATCAATCAACTTTGCGAAAAGCTAATTGATAGACATCCTCATATTTATGGCGACGTTGAAGCTAAAGATGAAACTGAGGTAAAGAAAAATTGGGAAAATCTGAAGCTGAAAGAAGGAAATAAAAGTGTTTTGGGAGGAGTGCCAAAATCACTTCCAGCGATGGTCAAAGCAAGCCGAATTCAAGATAAAGTAGCCGGGGTTGGCTTCGACTGGGAACAACCAGAGCAGGTTTTTGAAAAAGTGAAGGAAGAGTTAGCGGAGTTTCAAACCGAAGTTGAAAATGACAATAAAGATAAAATGGAAGCTGAATTTGGAGACCTTTTATTTTCTATGATAAATTATGCGCGATTTCTTAATATAGATCCTGAAAATGCTTTGGAGCGCACTAACAAAAAATTCATTTTTAGATTTCAACATATTGAAAAACAGTGCAAAAAGAATAATTTAAAAGTGTCTGAGATGAGTTTAGAAGAAATGGATGTTTTTTGGAATGAAGCTAAAAAACTATAATATTGTTTTAAAATTTATTATATTACGTTAAATATTAAAGGAAACTAAATATGTTTTTTCTAGTTTCCTATAAAATGAATATCATTGCTCAAATTATTAAATTAAAAACAAAAAAATGAAAAAATCAATTTTAACTGCTGGTATATTTCTAATCGGAATATTTTCTACACTAGCGCAAACAGAAGCTAAAGTTAGCGATGCTGAACTTGAGAAATTTGCCAACGCATATTTGGTTTTACAACAAGAAAATCAAAAAATTCAACAAGAAATGGTTTCTGCAATAGAAGAAGAAGGGTTGACAGCGACACGTTTCAATGAAATTTACCAAGCAAAAAATAATCCTAATTCTGAGCCTGATCTTACAGAAAAAGAAGCAATGCAACATAAAGCTGCTATGGAGCAAATAGAAAAAATACAAGCAAACAATCAGGCTAAAATGGAGAAAAAAATTAAAGAAGAGGGAATGACTATCGAAAGATATCAAGAAATTGGTGCTAAGCTTCAACAAAGCCCTGAACTTCAACAAAAACTTCAAGCCATGATGATGAAAAAACAAGGTGGTGGTCAAGGACAAATGCAAAGAGGTCAGCCACAAGGCAGATAATTTCTAGCATTTTAAAATCGAAAAATCCGATGTATTTGCATCGGATTTTTTTATGCCTAATATAGAAACACTCAAATGAAGTGATTGTTTTGAGCTCTTTTTATTTACAACAAGTAGCTAATATTTAAGCATCTAATTCCTGTAGTATCAACGGGTAATAACTTGTCATTTAATAAATCTACTTTCCACGCAAAAGCAATATTGTCAAAATACTCTTTTTCCTCTTCGTAATTGTAAAAAGCAAAAATAAACTCAGTTTGAGGATTATTTACATTTTCACATTCAATTAAATTCGTATATTGTTGTTCTGAGTCACTTATAAAATGAATTGTATCGGTGATTTGTCTAGTTATGCTTTTGTCATTCTTTAATTTTTCAAGTAGTATAATATGGAGACTATCTTTTTTAATGTGAAGAAGTGCTCTTCTTTTTTCATTTGAAATTATCGTAGAATTTAGCAGCTCAAATTTTGAGAAAATTTCAATATCTTTAATGACATCTTGGAATTTTATTTTAGATAATTCTACTTCATTTTGGTCTGAATTATTATTCATTACTTTCGATTTTTTTTCTATCAATTGTTCAGAATCTGTTGGTGATTCTTTATAATCGTTTTTTTTACTGAAATTACATGATATTAGCAAAAGAGACAAAATGCTTATTATTAAAAATTTACCCATTGTTTTTTATTAAAATGACTTTAGTGTTTAAACTTCATACTTACTGGCTAGACTAATTTGTCCAACTTTCAGATTTAACCAACAGTTTTATTCAATTTCTATATATTATAATATTGCTTTATTCTTGGTTTCGTCAAATAAAAACATCTCAATATCACAGATTTAGATGAAATTAATTTACTAATGAATATGAATTTAGCGTTTTATCAGTTTTTTGACCTCAGAAATACCATTTTGATTAATTTTAAATAAATAAACACCAGATTTTAATCTAGAAATATCAAGATTAAGCGTTTTGCCTTCAGCATATTTTGTGAGCAGTTTTTGTCCGTTGATATTGAATACTTCAATTTTTCTATCAACTGCTTGTTCAAATACTAAATTAACCGAATTTTGTCGATTAGGGTTTGGGAATAACTTGAAACTAACTTTTTCAAAAGCAGTTGAAGTGAGCTCATTTATTCCTTCTACCATGACATTATCTACTGTCCATCTTGTTGCATCTTCGCCACTTGTAGTGTCGTATCTAAAAGCTAAATAAGCATCGCCAGGTATATTCGAAATATCTACGTTTTCAAATATAAATTCAACTTCTGTATTACTGCCATCAGGGTGAAGTGGAATTGTAATATTTGGAACGCTCAACCAAGTGAAATCCGATGGATTATCACTGCCATCATAGTCTTCAGAATACAATAACTCCAAAGCACTGTTTCCAAAAGTTGCGATAGCGTAAAAACTAATATTTGCATTTTCAAATTGAGAAAAATTTAATGGATAACTAGTGACTAACCAGTCTAAACTTGGCACTTGTCCATTATTATAACTATTCATTTGGTAGGCGCCAGAATTATTTTCACCAAAATTAGTTGTACATTCCCAATCAAGATTACTCAATTCACTTATAGGAACGAAATTGTCATCGACAGTTGTACAATCTTCAAAATCTTCTTCAAGTAAAAAGTTAGGTTCCTCTGTTGTAGTAACTTCCAAATTTTCGCTTGCATCTGAAACGTTTCCAGCCACATCTATAGCATAAACTCTATAATTGTAAAGTGTTTCGGGCTCTAGATCGATAACATCGAAACTCAATACGTCTCCGACGACTTGACCAATAATCACATTGTCCTGTTCGATTTGGTAAGAATTAACTGCAATATTATCGGTAGAAGCATCCCAACTTAATGTAAAACTGTTGCTATCTATATTATTAGCAGCTAAATTCATCGGTGCAGTTGGTGCTTCGGTGTCTGGATCTGGATTCCAAATAAGGTCTACAAATTCAGGTTGGTCAATGAGTGGATTTCTGTTTCCCTGAAAGTTGAAGCCATTTTCATTTCTGTCGATTTCTTTTTGGCTTACTGGATCAGAAATATGCCAACTTATAAGCAAATCAATATACCATTGATCATAAAATTGCTCGCTGTCATTGGCCAAAACATCGTTGTCATCCCAACCTGAACTGAATTCATTTTCATAGCGAATTGCAAAGTATAAAACCGATCTAGCAATATCACCTTTGAATTCGTCAATAGGTTCGAATACGGTTCCTGAATATCCAGGAAATGTATTTGGTCCACGCTTGGAACCATTTGTAGAGGTATAATCTACGCTGCCATCAACTTCTCCAAAAGGAAAACTACCACGAGCACCATTTACTGAGCCATCTGTCGGTATGACATGAAAATAATCATTTTTCATAGGTGAAGCCGAATTGAATGTTGATTGAGGTACCAAATGTTCTCTGTTATAACAAACACCTTCGCCATCGTAATTGCCACACTGGTTACTGAAATGATTATAATTATAACTATCGCTACTATTTGGTTGTTCAGAATACATATCTAAGACAGTTCCGTCTTCTTCATAATAATTGTCCGTATCTCCACTAAAATCCCCAGCATAAGCTGAATACAAGGCATCATAACCTTGGTCTTGATGGGAAGGGAAACCATTATTGTCATCAATATCGTCTATTATTTGATTTAGGGCAGATTTTAATTCAAAGCCAGTCAATCCATTTGCATCATCATAATAACCTGTAGGCGCCTGAGCAGATAGTTGTAGTGTAAAAATAAATGCCAAAAGGGCAAAAGTTGAACTCGTAAATTTCATTTTGAATTATTGTTTTGAATTTGATAATACGGAATAATAAAACCCATCGTAACCAGATTTATGGGCTAGAATTTTTTCATCTTGCTCTAGTTCAAAGTTTTCTCCCTCTGGTGTGAGTAAAAATTTTTGAATCTGATCTTGATTTTCAGATGGTAATATAGAACAAGTTGCATAGATTAATTTGCCGCCTGGTTTTACCATTTTACTGTATTCTTTAAGAATGTCTTCTTGTGTTTTTTTGATTTTTTCTATAAATTCAGGATTAAGTTTCCATTTGGCATCTGGATTTCTCCTTAAAACACCAAGTCCCGAACAAGGAGCATCAATTAATACTCGGTCTGCGGAATGATGTAATTTCTTAATGACTTTGGTAGAATCTATTTCTCTAGTTTCTATATTATGCGCACCTGCACGTTTAGCTCTACGCTTGAGTTCTTTCAATTTGTTACCATAAATATCCATCGCAATTACTTGCCCTTTATTCTCTAGCAAAGCTGAAATGTGCAAACTTTTTCCACCTGCACCAGCACAAGTATCTATGACTCGCATACCTGGTTTCAAATCCATAACATGCGCTATTTTTTGAGAGGAAGCGTCTTGAACTTCAAATAATCCTTTTTTGAAGGCTTCAGTTTTAAAAACATCTGCACGTTCGTACAATTCTAAAGCTTCAGGATAATCTTTGAGCGTTTTGGTCGCTATGAATTCTTCATCCAGTATTTGTTGTAATTTTTTAGGTGTTGTTTGATGAGTATTTGTTCTTAAAACAACTTGAGCTTGCTCGTTTAGTGCTGAAATTTCTTTGTCCCAAAGTTTGCCTAATTCTTTATTTCCGAGTTCATCTAGCCAATCAGGAATAGATTCTCTGTATTTTGTGATTTTCGACAATTCGTCGAAGCGACCTTTGATGCGTCGTGTTGGCGTATCTTCAAATTGTTTCCAATCAGGTATTTCTATACCTTTTAGTGTTGCCCAAACGGTAAATAATCTAAATAAATTTGGTCTTGAATAAGGTGGTTTGACTTCTGCAATTTCTTCGTAAAGTCGTTTCCATCTTACAATATCATATGTTGTTTCTGCAATAAAGCCTCGATCTCTAGAACCCCAGCGTTTATCGCGTTTTAGAGTTTTTGAGATTTCTTTATCAGCATATTTATCTTCATTAAAAATTGAATGAAGCGTATCAATAACCGCAAAAACTAAATTTCTATGTAAGCGCATGATTTTTGTTTAATCTGCAAAAGTAAAGATTTAGTTTTTAGAAGTCTTATCAGATTGATATTGTTTTAAAAGTTTTTTATGGAAATCATATTCAGCTTTTTTCAGCATCATGATTTGTTTAGGAGAAATGACTGTTTTCAATTCTTTTATAAATTCTTCTCTGTAATCTACACGCTGTTTTTTGTATGCCATATAATCTTCAAGCAGATCTTCAGCTTCAGAATCGCTTAGAGATTTTACATCTTTTAAGCGTGATTTTACATTTTTCCACTTATTTTCTTTTAACTCATTGTACAACTTATCGTGTTTGTTATACACAGGCCAAAATCTCTTGGCTTCTTTTGAAGTCAGGTTTAGCTCGTCGGTGAAATATGCAATTTTTAATTGCTCAATTTTTTCGCTATCATCTTGTGCATAACTAGAAATACCGATGAAAAAAAGTAAAGTAAAAATTATTGCTTTCATGGCTTAATCTTCATTAAATTCATTGTCTTCCAAGTGTTCATCAAGATAATTTAAAATATCTTGATCTTTTAAATTTACAATATTCTTATTAATCAAATCATCAAAATTTGAATTTTTGTTGAGATCAATAAAATCTTCTGGATTTTCTATATTGTAGTCGATATAATTTTCAATCATGTCGTCATCCAAATCTGTGAATTCAAGATTGTTTTTAGGCTGACTAATACTGTCAATATACAAAGTGCCAAACAAACCAAAACCAATAATACAAGCTGCAGAAATCCATTTCAACCAAGGTGTTAATTGGATTACTCGTGGTTGTTTTTCATCAGAATCGTAAGGCAATTCAAGATTAAAATTTTCAAAATAATCCTTTGGAACATTAAAGCCGCTTGAAATATTTGAAGTTTCAGAATCCTGAGATTTTTGTTCAAGAATCCGAGCCTCTAATTCCTTAAAGTAATGTTCAGGGATTTTAAAACCTGATTTTTTACCAGATATGTTTGTCTTATTCTTCATCTCTATTTTAGACGCATAATTTGTCTAAAGGTTTAATCATTTTTTAGAAATTTTTCCACTTTTTTCCTGGCGTGATGATAGTTAGATTTTAAAGCGCCAATACTTGATTCTAAAATTTCGGACATATCTTCGTAAGATAAATCTTCAAAATATCGCATGTTGAAGACTTTTTTTTGCTGTTCGGGAAGAGTTTCTATAGCTTTTTGCAATTCAATCTGAATTTGATCGCCTTCAAAATAAACATCGCTCTGTAGAGAATCTATTAAATAGTCTTTGAATTCTTGATCAGAAATTTTTAGTTTTTTAGCTTTTTTGTTTAAAAAAGTTATAGATTCATTAGTTCCTATACGATACATCCAACTGAATAACTTACTATCTCCTTTAAATTTGTCTATATTTTTATAAACTTTTAAAAATGTGTTTTGAAGGACATCATCGGCATCTTCATGTACTTTTACAATATTACGGATATGCCAATATAGTCTGACTTTGTGTTCAGAAATAAGTGTACGAAAAGCTTCATCCTGGTTCGTGCCGTTTTGTAAATTTTTTATGATGTCCTCTTCTTTCAATTTTTTAGGGTTTACTCAAAAGACTGCATTTCAACTAAACTTCTGTAGGTTCCGTTTTTCTGTATTAACTCGTCATGTTTGCCTTGCTCCACAATTTCGCCGCGCTGCATAACAATAATATTATCTGCATTTTTGATCGTAGAAAGTCGATGTGCAATCACAATCGAAGTTCGGTTTTGCATCATATTTTCTAAAGCATCCTGAACTAATTTTTCACTTTCTGTATCTAAAGCAGACGTTGCTTCATCCAAAATCATAATCGGTGGATTCTTCAAGACCGCTCTGGCTATGGAAATTCGTTGTTGTTGTCCGCCACTCAATTTGCCACCGCTATCGCCAATATTAGTGTCTATGCCTTTGGGAAGATTCATTACAAAATCATAGGCGTTTGCAATTTTTAAAGCTGATATGATTTCGTCATCTGTAGCATCGGGCTTACCAATTTTTAGATTTTCTTTAATACTGTCATTGAATAAAATAGAATCCTGAGTAACCAAGCCCATTAAATTTCTTAATGATTTTTGGGTGATGTCTTTAATATTGACGCCATCGATTTTTATTTCGCCATTTTCAATGTCATAAAATCGAGTCACTAAGTTAGCGATTGTAGATTTTCCACTGCCAGATTGACCAACTAAAGCAATGGTTTTTCCTTTCTGTACTTTAGCGCTAAAATTTTTCAAAACATATTCATCTTCATATTTGAATGAAATATTTTCGATGGTCATGCCAGATTCAAAATCAGTTTTATCAATCGCATTTGGTTTGTCTTTGATTTTAGAATCGGTTTCCAAAATTTCAATAACACGTTCAGCGGCTGCATTTCCTTTTTTGACATTATAGGAGGCTTTTGAAATGCCTTTTGCAGGCGTAAGAATATTATACGCCAAACCCATATACGCAATAAAAGTTGGCCCATCCAAACTTCCGTCAACTAAAACCATGTTACCGCCATACCAAAGTAAAACTGCAATTACACTGATACCAAGAAATTCACTAGCAGGAGAAGCTAAGTTTTGACGATGTAATAATTTATTAGAAAAATCGAAAAATTTGGTGGTAGAATCTTGAAATTTTTTATTGAAAATTGGTTCAGCATTGAAACCTTTTATGATTTTCAATCCGCCAAGTGTTTCTTCAAGAATTGATAAAAACAAACCTTGTTCCTTCTGAACACGACTTGATTTTTTCTTTAAAGATTTTCCGATAATAGAAATCAAAAATCCTGAAATTGGTATGAAAATAAATACAAAAACCGTGAGTTGTGGACTCAAAAAAAGCATTAATGCTATTGTGAAAAGTATGGTCAGCGGTTCTCTAACAATCAATACTAAAATGGATAAAAATGAATGTTGAATTTCCAAAACATCGCTGGTAATTCTAGCAATGGTGTCGCCTTTTCGTTTTTCAGAATAATGAGATAAGGGCAGTTCTACGGTTTTTTTGTACAATGCATTTCTCAAATCTTTCAGAACACCATTTCTTAAAAAGGTAATAAAATACATCGCCAAGTAATTTGAAATGTTTTTCAAAAAAAACAAGATAATGACCAAAATAATGACCAGCATTAAGGCTATGGAAACATCATCTTGCGCTATCAAATCAACTTTGTAAGACAAATAATCTTTAAAATAATCTTTGGCATTAGACAAACCTTCGTAAGTCGGCATTTCTGTAACTTTCTTTTTGTTTTCACCAGCAAACAAAACATCCAGCATCGGAATCAATGCGATAAAAGAAAGCGCACTAAACAAGGCATAAAAAATATTAGCGATGATGTTTAGAACTGCATAGCGCCTGTAGGGCTTGGCAAATCTTAGTATTTTTTTGAAATAATTCATTAATAGAAAATCTGATTTTTTACTTAAGCAGTAATGCCTAAATCTTTAATTATTTGTTCGATTTTTGTATCCAAATTTTTTGAAATATTTTCGTATTCTGAAACTGATTTTAGTTGTTCATTCACACTGATATAAAATTTTATTTTAGGTTCTGTACCACTTGGTCTAGCAGCAACTTTAGTTCCGTTTTCTGTATAATAAATCAAAACATTTGACTTCGGAATATCTAAACTGTGTGTGTCCTGATTTTGAAGATTTTTAGCTTCAGCACTTAAATAATCTTCGATTAAAACGACTTTTTCACCATTGATTTCTTTCAAAGGGTTTTCACGCATATCAATCATTTTTTGCTTGATTTCTTCTGCGCCTTCAATACCTTTTTTGACAAGTGAAATAAGTTTTTCTTTGAAAAAACCATGTTCGGTATAAAGTTCAACCATTTTTTCATAAACTGAAGAACCTTTAGATTTTAAATCTGCAGCCATTTCACAAACCAATAAAATGGCGGTATTTGCATCTTTATCTCTAACAAAATCGCCAACCATATAGCCGAAGCTTTCTTCTCCGCCGCCAATGTATTCAAGTTCTGGGTTGTCTTTTATCAATTTCGCAATCCATTTGAAGCCAGTCAAGCTTTCCATATATTCTACACCGTAACTTTCAGTCAAAACTTGCATCATTGGAGTAGAAACAATTGTAGACGCTACGAAATGATTGTCATTAATTTGGTTGTTTTGTTTCATTTTTTCAAGCAAATACCAAGTCATCATAATCATGGTTTGGTTGCCATTCAAAAGTGTCATTTTGCCTTCCAGATTTCTGACTGCTATTCCTAATCTGTCACCATCTGGATCTGTACCGATGGCAAGATCGCTTTGTTTTTCATCAGCAAGTTTTAGCGCCATTTCCAAAGCTTCAGGTTCTTCTGGGTTGGGAGATTTTACAGTTGGAAAATCGCCATTTGGTTCGGATTGTTCTTCAACAAAATGTAAGTTTTTGTAACCGGCTTTTTCTAAAAGCGTCGGAACGGTTTTAATTGAAGTGCCATGAAGCGATGTGAATGTGATATTGAGTTTGTCTTTGGCTTCAGACGAAATATTGAAATTAACATTTTCTATGGCTTTTTCAAAATAATCGTTTTCAACGCTTTCGTCCAATTCTTCAATTAAACTTTGGTTGGATTCAAAATTAATATTTGTAAATTCTAAAGCGTTAATTTCTTGGATAATTTCTTTGTCCTGCGGTGGAACCAATTGACCTCCATCTTGCCAATACACTTTGTATCCATTGTATTCTGGCGGGTTATGACTAGCTGTAAGCATGATCCCACAATGGCAGTTCAGATTTCTTACAGAGTAGGAGAGTAGTGGTGTTGGTCGTAGTTCAGGAAAAATAAAAACTTTTACCCCATTTGCAGAAAATACATCAGCAACTTTGTAAGCAAATTCTTGGCTGTTGTGTCTGCAATCATAAGCAATCACAACCTTCAGGCTTTCACCTGGAAAAACTTTTTTTAAATAATTGGAAATACCTTGAGTATTTTTTCCTAAAGTATATTTATTGATTCTGTTGGTGCCAACGCCCATGACACCGCGCATTCCACCTGTTCCGAAACCCAGATTTTGGAAAAAACTTTCTTCTAAATTTTGAGGATCATGATCTATTAAATTTTGAACTTCTGTAATAGTGTTTTTATCGAAAGTATCACTAAGCCAGACTTTAGCTTTATCTAAAATATTACTCATAATATTATTTTTAAATCATTTCTTTAATTAAATATCGTTTTTGATTGTGTTTGGTTTTCAAAATCAATTCTCCTAAAAAACCTGCTAAAAACAACTGAACGCCAATGACCATAGAAGTTAAAGCGATGTAGAACCAGGGATTGTCTACGACCAAAATATTGGGAAGACCATTCCATAATTTGTACAATTTGGAAGCGCCAATCCAAATGGCAGAGCAGCAACCAACCAAAAACATAAATACGCCAATCGCTCCAAAAAAATGCATCGGACGTTTTCCAAATTTCGAAAAAAACCACAGTGTTACCAAATCCAAAAAGCCATTGATAAATCGCTCTGCACCAAATTTAGTTTTACCATACTTTCTGGCTTGGTGTTTTACTACTTTTTCACTTATTTTATCAAATCCGGCTTGTTTGGCTAAGACAGGAATATAGCGATGCATTTCGCCATAAACATCTATATCTTTTACAACATCATGTCGGTAGGCTTTCAATCCACAATTGAAATCATGTAATTTTAAACCTGACGTCCATCTGGCAACTAAATTGAAAACTTTAGAAGGTAAATTTTTAAATATAACAGAGTCAAATCTCTTTTTTTTCCATCCTGAAATCAAGTCGAAGCCTCCTTTAGAAATCATTTCATATAATTCAGGGATTTCTTCGGGATTATCTTGCAAATCTGCATCCATTGTGATGATGACATCGCCTCTGGCTTTTGCAAATCCAGCGTGCAAAGCTTGAGATTTACCATAGTTTTTTGAAAATTTAATACCTTTTACGAATTCAGAAAATCTAGAAATCTCTTGTATTATTTCCCATGATTGATCTTTGCTACCATCATCAATAAAAATTATTTCATAACTGAATTGATGTTTTTCCATTACAGAAACTATCCATCGGTGAAGTTCTGAAATTGATTCAGCTTCGTTGAGTAAAGGAATGACGACGGATATTTGCATTGAATTATTTGTTGCGCTTTATCAAACCGATAATCAAACCAAAAATAAAAGTTTTGACTAAAATAGAAACCAAAGCTATAGTTCCAAGTATAAAAGGAGAAGCAAAAATACCTGCAGTTTTTCGCATCATCTCGGCTTCTTCGTCGCTCATTTGTTGGCGTTCAATTTCTGCTTCCATTTCTGTTTCGGTGGCAGTTTTCATCTCTTCTATAACTTCTGGTTGTAAAAATTCGTAGTGGAAGTAACTGTAAATACCGTAAATTAAACCACCAATCACGCCAATTGCCAGACCGAGTTTAATTGCTGTGGATAGACTCAGCATGCCATTATTGTCTTGCTTATATAAATGAATGGCATACCAAACAATGGCAATAGTTACGGCTAAATTCAGCATACTGATTCCAGTATTGGTTTCGTAGCCAAATGCGTATAATAAAACCAAAATCAAAATTGAATATGCGCCAAATATTAATCCAAATGTTTTAGCATAGTTTGTGATCGGGAGATCCTGTGTTTCCATAATGAAATTTTAATTTGGCAAATATAAACAATACTGGCAATTGAATTGTGTCTTCACCAATTCAGGTGGAAATTGAAATTTACTTAAAAAATTATTCAGTAGAAGTGCCGTCGCTGATTATTTTTTGAACAATCATATTAACCTTTGTTGGCAAATCATTATCAAATTCAACATTATGAATTTCAGCTAAAAAATTCATGTCATTATAATATACCAAAACTTCGCCATCTGGAGTTTCTCTAACCAAAATCCTCAATGGCAAATCAATAGAAAAGTTTGGGTTTTTTTGCATAAACTGTGTTCCGACTTCCGGATTGCCAAAAATAAATAAATGCAAAGGTTCTAAAGCTATATTAATTTCTTCTGCTTTTTCTTTAAAATTTAAAGACACCACTTTGAAAATTTTTTGGTTTTCGTCTAAAACTTTTTCAATACCCGCCACCGTTTTTTTGAAGTCTTTCGTGCTTTTTACAGATTCTATACCTTTATGTTTGGTGATTTTAATAGAATCTTCTTTAGCAAATTCCGCCATTGAAGCTTGTTTGATAAAAGTTTTTGCTAAATTGTTATAACTTTGGAGAGCTGGACTGAATTTCAGTCCGTAACGTTGTTTGATCCATTCTCCACTTCTGGAAAATACAAATGACTCATTTTCTTTTTTACAGAATGCAACTCTGTTGGGAAATTCTAATGCAACTAGCGGATTTTCTCTTATTAATGGTGAGCTGAACCTAGGATTATCAAAGAAAAAAACCTGATTTTCACCAAGCTCCATTCCGACTTTGTCAGCATTTTCTTTGTGGTTGATATGTGCATAAATATTTAAACCTGGATTAGTTCCGAGGAATCTTTTGAAATTTTTTAAAGTACCATCCAAACTTTTTACCTTGTTATATAACATTCCGTCAGAAATCTCAACTTTAGGTTCATCTAAAGAAGTTTTCTCATCTTTAGGTTTGTCAACATCATTTTTACAAGACAAAACGATTAGAGAAATAAGGAAAATAAAAAAGTACTTCGAAATTAATTGCGATTTCATGTGTCGTTTATTTTATCTTCAAATTTATTTAAAGCAATTCATAAGACCTTGGAATAAACCATTTTTTTGAACAGATTTTAGATATTCATTTCAAAAAAAGGTTTAAATTTTTATATTTACAAATAAATCAATACAGAATTTATGAAACATTTACTTAGTGCTAAAGTTGATGGTAAACATAATTTTGAATTTAAGCAAGATGATATTCAAAATTTAGACATTCAACAAACCTCACCACAAACCTATCATTTGCTGGTAGATCATAAATCAGTCACTTCCAAAATTGTTAAATCAGATTTCCTAAATCGCAAATACACCGTCAAAATCAATTCTAACTTGTATGAAGTTGAAATTGCCAATGAATTGGATATTTTGATTAAAGACATGGGACTTTCTTTGGCGGCTTCACAGAAAATTAATGAAGTGAAAGCCCCGATGCCAGGAATGATTCTAGACATTATGGTCAAAGAAAATCAAGAAGTCAAAGAAGGAGAAAATCTACTGGTTTTGGAAGCTATGAAAATGGAAAACACCATTCTAGCGCCACGTGATGCCGTTATAAAATCTATTGCAGTTGAAACCGGCAAAACCGTGACAAAAAATCAGATTTTAATAGAAATGGAATAAAATAAGCAAGATGAAAAAAATATTAGTTGCTAATCGTGGCGAAATTGCCTTAAGAGTCATGCAAACTATACGAAAAATGGGCATCAAAACTGTTGCCATTTTTTCTGAAGCCGACAGAAATGCACCACACGTAAAATTTGCAGATGAAGCGGTTTGCGTTGGAAAAGCACCTTCAAATGAATCTTATTTATTAGGTGATAAAATCATAGAAATTTGTAAAACTCTAGACGTAGATGGAATTCACCCGGGTTATGGATTTTTAAGTGAAAATGCAAATTTTGCTGAAAAAGTTGAAGACAGCGGAATTACTTTTATCGGTCCAAAATCTCATGCCATTCGTGTGATGGGCGATAAGCTTTCTGCGAAAGAAACCGTGAAAACTTACGATATCCCAATGGTTCCCGGCATAGATGAAGCCCTAACAGATGTCGTTAAAGCTAAGAAAATTGCGGAAGATATCGGTTATCCAATTCTTATTAAGGCTTCAGCTGGAGGTGGAGGAAAAGGAATGAGAGTCGTCGAAGTAGAAAGTAAATTAGAAGAGCAAATGAAACGCGCGATCAGTGAAGCTGAATCTGCTTTCGGAAATGGCGCTGTGTTTATAGAAAAATATGTTGGTTCGCCTAGACATATCGAAATTCAAGTTTTAGCCGATACGCACGGAAATGTTGTTCATCTTTTTGAACGCGAATGTTCGATTCAACGCCGACACCAAAAAGTTGTTGAAGAAGCGCCATCTGTGATTTTAACGGATGAAATTCGACATAAAATGGGGCAAGCTGCGATTGATGTAGCCAAATCTTGTGATTATGTTGGTGCAGGAACAGTTGAATTTTTGATGGACGAGAACAAAAATTTCTATTTTTTAGAAATGAATACACGACTCCAAGTTGAGCACCCTGTGACTGAATTAATCACTGGCGTAGATTTAGTGGAACAACAAATCAAAATCGCCCGAGGCGAATATTTGGAATTCGAACAAAAAGATTTGAAAATTCAAGGTCACGCTTTAGAATTGCGTGTTTATGCTGAAGACCCAACCGATGATTTTTTACCAAGTGTTGGCACTTTGTCGCGATACAGAAAACCAGAAGGATTAGGGATTCGTGTGGACGATGGTTTTGAAGAAGGCATGGAAATACCGATTTATTACGATCCGATGCTTTCCAAACTCATTACTTACGGCAAAAATCGTGAAGCGGCTCTACAGCTAATGTTAGAAGCAATTGACCATTATGAAGTTGAAGGCGCAGCAACAACTTTACCTTTCGGAAAATTTGTTTTTGAACATGAAGCATTCCGTTCAGGAGATTTTGATACGCATTTTGTGAAAAATCATTATACGCCTGAAATTTTAGAAAATAAAGCTAAAGATGAAGCTTATTTAGCCGCTTTAATGGCAATGAAGCAATATCAAAAAGACCAAAAAAAATTACGTTTACCAGAAATAAATTCAGAATCTAAATAGGTATGAGTGATAATATAAAAATATTACGTGAAAAAACAGAGGAAGCCAAACTTGGTGGAGGACAAAAACGTATTGACAAACAACATGAAAAGAAAAAATTAACTGCAAGAGAGCGTGTTGATTATTTATTAGATGAAGGTTCATTTGAAGAAATAGGTGCTTTAGTTACACATCGGACAACAGATTTTGGAATGCAAGATCAAATTTTTTATGGCGATGGTGTAGTTACAGGTTATGGAACTGTCAATGGAAAATTGGTCTATGTTTATGCCCAAGATTTTACTGTTTTTGGTGGCGCTTTGTCTGAAACTCATGCTGAAAAAATCTGTAAATTGATGGATCATGCGCTTAAAGTTGGCGCACCAATTATTGGACTCAATGATTCTGGTGGCGCTAGAATTCAGGAAGGTGTTCGGTCTTTAGGCGGTTATGCCGATATTTTCTACAGAAATGTTCAAGCTTCGGGCGTTGTGCCTCAAATTTCTGCCATTATGGGACCTTGTGCTGGCGGCGCAGTTTATTCTCCTGCAATGACAGATTTTACTATGATGGTAGAAAACACAAGTTATATGTTTGTTACCGGTCCAAATGTGGTCAAAACTGTAACCAATGAAGAAGTGACTTCAGAAGAACTTGGTGGGGCAAGTACACATTCCACCAAATCTGGGGTGACTCATTTTACAGCAGTCAATGACATTGAGTGTTTAGAGAATATCAAAAGACTTTTGAGTTATATTCCTCAAAATAATCAGGAGAAACCTGAAAAACTTGAAGTTAAATTTGACGAAGAAATCCGAGAAGGTCTAGACAGTTTAGTTCCAGACAGTCCAAACAAGCCTTACGACATGCACGATGTAATCAAAGGCATAATAGATAAAGATAGTTTTTTTGAAGTGCATAAAAATTATGCAGACAATATTATTGTTGGATTCTCTAGAATTGGAGGTAGAAGCGTCGGTGTAGTTGCCAATCAGCCGATGAGTCTTGCTGGTGTTTTGGATGTCGATGCCTCAAAAAAAGCAGCCAGATTTGTTAGATTTTGTGATGCGTTCAACATTCCGTTATTAGTTTTGGTAGATGTTCCAGGCTTTTTGCCAGGGACTGACCAAGAGTGGAACGGCATTATTTTGCATGGCGCAAAATTGCTCTACGCCTTGAGTGAAGCTACGGTGCCACGTGTAACGGTGATTACCAGAAAAGCTTATGGCGGCGCTTATGATGTGATGAACTCCAAACATATTGGTGCAGATTTGAATTTCGCTTGGCCAACAGCTGAAATTGCGGTAATGGGAGCCAAAGGCGCAAGTGAAATTATTTTCAGAAAAGAAATTCAAGCAGCCAAAGATCCTGAAGTGAAACTTTCAGAAAAAGAAGCTGAATATGCAGAAAAATTCGCTAATCCTTTTAAAGCCGCACAACGTGGATTTATCGATGAAGTGATTATGCCGAATGAAACCCGTCGTAAATTACTCAAAGCATTTGCGATGCTTGAAAATAAAGATGTAAAAAGACCAAATCGAAAACATGGGAATATTCCTTTATAAATTACCAGTTAGATTTCTTGAAATATAAACTACATTGAAAACAAAAAATCCCGAAATGAATTCTCAATTCGGGATTTTTTAAGCCATATTAATACATAATCACAGAAAATAAAACGTAAAATAAATCCAATCAAGTTAGCATCGGAATAAACAAAACTTGAAAATTTGAGTAATTCAATATTAACAATCAAAAAATAATTTTTGAAATGAAAAATTTAAAATTTAATGTAGTTAGTTATGTACTAAATGTAATTATATTTTTCATGGTTTTGTTTTTATTACTAAAATTGTCTCTTGTTTATTCAATTTTTTTAGTTGTGTTTTTTCTATTAACGTTGATTAAATATATAGAAAAACTAAAGATGATTAATTGTTATAAGAGGTTAGTTATCACTAAAAAAAACCACATTGAGACAGGAAACTTTTTTTGAGTTTATAAAAAAGACCAGATTTCCCTTCTTTATTACTTGGCCATTGAACCTTGCGTATGTTGCTATTGTGACATCTCTGATTTATCAAGGGATAAAAGCAAATATTGGCACAGCAATAGTTGGACCTTTATTTATTACGGTAGGCTTTATTGGATTAAAACTTTTTATATATGGCAAAGCGTACAGGATGTACAGTGCAGGTGGACGGGCAATAAAAGAATTAAGTGGGCGTGTAATCCAAGTTTTTGAAAATGTCGGGATTTATATCAAGGGGTTTGACTTACTTGACCAAAACAAATTTTACCCGCCAGATATCAATAAAACAATTTATGACTTTGACTTTGCTGATGTAATTTTGACAGAAGGGACTTTGATTTTAATGGGAAAGAACAAAAATTTTGGTGTAGATACTTATGCATATCCTGTAGAAATTACTATAGGCAATCAAGGGTTTACAAGTTTGCCAAAAGCCAAGTTGTTAGATTGGCAACAAAATGGGAAAAGAGTTGAAATACAGATAGAAGATAGCCAATATAACAAACCAATAAAAATTGATATCAAAGACAGAACTGAAGAAATAAAACGGTGGCTAACAAGGCATATAGATTATGACGGATGAAATGCTAAATTCAAAGTTAAGGCTTTTGCAAAGCATCGTCACTTTTAACTAGAACATGCTCCGAAAACCGAAAAAACCACTATAGCATTATATCACAAATACATAGGTTTATTCTTAAACCGAAATTTTATAACGTCAAAAACCAATTTTTAAATATTTGAAAATTGAATTATATAAGATGATTTTTATCTGTTTTGTATGATAGAAATGTTTTACATATTTATATTTTGTAGGAGTTTTTTCAATTGTAGTCGGATTATAAAGCAGAGCATTGAATATTTTTTATTAAACAAAAAGTCCCGAAATCAATTCTCAATTCGGGACTTTTTTATATTTGAAAAGCATAGAATTACATACGAGCAGGCACGCCGATTCCTAATAATCTAAAGCTGTTTTTGATAACTTCGGCGACTTCTTTGGCTAAGTTCACTCTAAATTCAATTTGAATGTCTTCATCTGCGCCTAAGATTGAGATATTTTGATAAAATGAATTGAATTCTTTCACTAAATCGTAAACGTAATTGGCAATCAATGCTGGGCTATATTGTTTTGCAGATTGCTGAATAATTTCAGGAAATTGATCCAAGACTTTAATCAAGGATTTTTCTTTGTCTTCAAATGTATAATTACTCAAATCCAATTGTTGTTCAGCTAAATTCGCTTTTCTTAAAATGGATTGAATTCTGGCGTAAGTGTATTGAATAAAAGGCCCTGTGTTCCCTTGAAAATCTACAGATTCTTCAGGGTTGAACAAAATTCTCTTTTTCGGATCGACTTTCAGAATGTAATATTTCAAAGCACCGAGTCCAATCATTCTGTAAAGTTCTTCTTTTTCAGAATCATTGTAAGTTTCAAGTTTTCCCAATTCTTCTGAAATTTGTTTTGCCGTGGACGTCATTTCTTTGATAAGGTCATCTGCATCTACGACATTACCTTCACGACTTTTCATTTTTCCGCTAGGCAAATCGACCATGCCATAGCTCAAATGATAAAGATTTTCAGCCCAAGCAAAACCGAGTTTTTTCAAAATCAGAAATAAGACTTTGAAATGGTAATCTTGCTCATTGCCAACTGTGTAAACCATTTCATCGATGTTGAAATCCAAAACACGCTGAATTGCTGTACCAATATCTTGAGTCATATAAACCGCAGTTCCGTCGGCTCTTAAAACGATTTTTTCGTCCAAACCTTCGTCAGACAAATCAATCCAAACGCTACCGTCTTCTTTTTTGAAAAACACACCTTGTTCCAGTCCGTTTTTGATGTGATCTTTGCCTAAAAGGTAGGTATCGCTTTCGTAATAATTTTTATCAAAATCGACGCCTAAATTTTTATAAGTTTCTTCAAAACCAGCGTAAACCCAATTGTTCATTTTTGTCCAAAGCGCAACAACTTTGTCGTCACCGGCTTCCCATTTCTTGAGCATGTTTTGGGCGTCTTTGAAAATTGGCGCTTCTTTTTTAGCTATGTCTTCACTTGTGCCGTTATCAACAAGAGATTGAATTTCTTTTTTGTAGGCTTTATCAAATTCTACATAATATTTTCCAACCAAATGATCACCTTTCATACCAGTACTTTCTGGTGTTTCGCCTTCACCAAATTTTTCCCAAGCCACCATACTTTTACAAATATGAATACCACGATCGTTGATAATCTGTGTTTTGTACACATTTTTCCCAGAAGCTTTTAAGATTTCAGCAACAGAATAGCCTAATAAATTGTTTCTGATATGACCTAAATGCAGTGGTTTGTTGGTGTTTGGTGAAGAATATTCAACCATTACATTTGGGCTGTGTTCTGTTGTGGAAACAAATCCGAAATTTTCTGTCTGTTGAATGCTTTTAAACTTTTCAGCGAAATAAAGTTCGCTTAGACTCAAGTTCAAAAATCCTTTCACAACGTTGAATTTTGTAATCAAATCTGAATTGGATTTCAAATATTCACCAATTTGTTCACCGAGTTGCACTGGATTGGTTTTAATATGTTTCAATAAAGGGAAAATTACCAGTGTCAAATCGCCTTCAAATTCTTTTCTAGTAAGTTGAAATTCAAAGTTTTCAACAGAAATGTCATGATTTTTTTGAATGTATTCTGAAATATTTTGAGAAAGTATGTTTTCTAAATTCATGCTAATGGTTTTTCAGTTGCAAAGATAATCTAAAAATAAGAGGTCTTTCAAGTAAGTGCCAATAGAATTCAGTATATTTCAAATAAAAATGTTATTAAATGTATCGTATAATCGACCTAAAATAAAGGAACAAATCGATAATGAAGTTGGAAAAGCATTTCCATGGTTAGAGCGTTTCAAAATGGGAGGTATTGGTTCAGGAAAACTCAATATTCATTCTACAAGTATCCAAATCCATAATCTTTTAATCTTAGATAATAATCTCAATGTTTGTGGTATAGAAATGCGTCCAAAAGGGATTATTGTTACATTTCGTTCACTACTAGATACTTACGCTTTAGTTGTTCCTTATTATAAATTGAAATTGTATAAAGGTCAGGCTGAGGTATATTCTATTTATAGAGACAATTATTTCATAAAAGTAGAAGCAAAAGAAAAACGGAATCACGATTTTTTGAAAAAAATTTTAAAGTTCAAAACAGACAATTTTAGTAATGATTTTGAAAATTATTAAATATGAAGATATTACTTACAGGAGCTAACGGTTACATAGGAATGCGACTTTTGCCGCTGCTATTAGAGGAAAATCATGAAGTTGTTTGCGCAGTTAGAAGCGCTGACCGTTTGTCTGTGGATAAAGATGTGAAAGCTAAAATTGATATAGTCGAAGTTGATTTTTTGGACGAAGTCAAGCCAGATTTATTTCCCAAAGATATTGACGCCGCTTTCTATTTGGTGCATTCCATGACAGGTTCGACCAAAGATTTTTCAGAAAAAGAACAAACCACCGCAGAAAATTTTAATGCTTATATGAAAAACACTTCGGTTAACCAAGTGATTTTTCTTAGTGGAATTGTAAATGAAGATAATCTTTCTAAACATCTTGAATCCAGAAAAAATGTAGAATCTATTTTGTACAAAGGCGATTTTCATCTTACAGTTTTACGCGCAGGAATTATAGTCGGGTCGGGGAGTGCTTCTTTTGAAATTATTAGAGATTTGTGTGAGAAACTTCCGTTGATGATAACGCCTAAATGGGTGAATACAAAGTGCCAGCCCATTGCCATTCGAGACGTTTTGAAACATTTGATTGGTGTTATAGGTAAATCTGAAACTTATGATGATTCTTTTGATATTGCTGGTCCAAATGTGTTGACATATAAGCAAATGATGAAAACTTATGCCAAAGTTCGGCAGTTGAGTCTGTTGATTATAAATGTGCCAGTGATGACTCCAAAATTGTCTTCTTATTGGTTGTATTTCGTCACGGCGACCTCTTATAAATTGGCTGCAAATCTTGTAGATAGTATGCGTGTCAATGTTACTGCTAACGACACGCGTCTGCAAGATTTGCTGAAAATAGAAACACATACTTATGAAGAAGCTATTCAAATGGCATTTGTGAAAATAGAGCAAAATCAAGTGATTTCAAGTTGGAAAGATTCAAAAGTAAGTAGCCGTTATTCTCAAAAAGATTTAAATAAATACATTAAAGTTCCAAAATATGGATGTTTGCGAGATTTTCAACAGATGAAAACAGACAACCCGAGTCTTGCTTTGGAAAGAATTTGGACGATTGGCGGTAAAAATGGTTGGTATTATGCAAATTTTTTATGGAAAATAAGAGGTTATGTTGATAAATTGACTGGCGGTGTAGGTTTGCGTCGCGGTCGAACAAATCCTGATAAATTATATCCAGGAGATTCGCTAGATTTTTGGCGGGTTTTGATGGCAGATAAAGAAGAAAAACGACTTCTGCTTTTTGCTGAAATGAAAATTCCAGGTGAAGCTTGGTTGGAATTTCACATCGATGAAGATGATATTGTACACCAAAATGCGACTTTTAGACCGAGAGGTTTACGTGGGCGAATTTATTGGTACAGTATGTTACCGTTTCATTTTTTTATTTTCAATGGTATGCTGACAAAAATTGCTAAATCATAACTGTCTTTATTCAAAATCCATTTCTAGAATTTCATCATTAGAGTTGACTTGTATGAATCCCATTCTCAAAACACTTAAAGTAATGGTTTGATCACTACCAACTTTTTTTAAAGTAATGTCGTTGAAAACAATTTGTGTTCTAAAAGTTCTAGTAATTCTGTTTTCACGAAACTCATCAATGACTAAAGATTCTGTAATATCTGGGTTCAAATAATTTGGTAGTCCAAATTCATTAGTATCATCCGCTGGATTTAAGATTGGTTCATCGGGATTATTATCGAAAGCGTTTAGATCCTCATATCTGGTAATCACGCCATCGCCATCGTCATCTTCGTCAAGGTAATTTGGTGTATTATCTTCATCGGTATCCAATTCTACTCCAAATTCATTATTAATCTCAGTTGCAGTAAGAACATTATCATTATCATCGTCAATATCTAGAAAATCGGGAATTCCGTCTTCGTCTTCATCATCATCAAAGTAATTGCCATTTCCATTGCGGTCTTCATTTTCAGCAGGTATTCCATCATCATCATCTTGAGATTCAATGATGATTTCTATAGTGGCTGTTCCTCCAGTTGTGCTGACATATTCTTCAACAACTAAAGGTGAACTTGGGGGAATGTCCTGACAGAAATACTCGTTGCTAGAGGCTTCGCCGCTCAAAAGCCTGTAGTTTATGCGATTGTTATTGTTGATATTTATAGTAATTGGTTCAGGAGGCATAAGACCTTCAAAAGTGCCATCGAAATCTTCATTTTGAAATGTAAATGAAATGGCTTCGTTGGTTTCAGAATCAATATAGTGTAGAATATTAGTGTTATCTTCTTGGCATAAATTCAGGTTCGTATCTTCATTGAAATTAAAATCACTCACGATTATGTCACCATCATCACAAGATTGAAAAATAATAAGTAATAATGGAAATAAAATTAACTTCTTCATATATCAAAAATAAAATTCAAATATAAAACACTTAGCGCATACCATATAAAATTAAATTACTTTTGTATTTAAAATTTATTTGAATGAAATCAGCTTATTTAGACAACGCAGCAACAACGCCAGTTCACCCCGAAGTTTCGGAAGCTATTTTGGAAAGTTTAAAAGAAAATTTCGGAAATCCATCATCAACACATTCTTTTGGAAGGAAGGCCAAAGCAGCAGTTGAAAATGCCAGAAAAGAAATTGCCAAGTTATTCAATGTTTCTGCGGCTAATATTATTTTTACATCAGGCGGAACTGAAGCCGACAATATGTCCATCAACTGCGCAGTTCGTGATTTAGGAGTTCAGAGAATTATTTCCTCTAAAATTGAACATCATGCTGTTTTAAATTGTGTTGAATTTCTTAATCTTGAAAATAAAGTTAAGCTTGAATTTATTGACTTAGATGAAAATGGTTCTGTAGATTTATTTCATCTTGAATCTCTTTTGGCTCAAGAAAATCAGCCTAAAACTTTAGTTTCTTTAATGCACATTAATAATGAAGTTGGTAATATCTTGGATATTAAAAAAGTCGGAGAAATTTGCCAGAAATACGATGCAATATTTCATTGCGATACAGTTCAGTCTGTAGGGCATTACCAATTGGATTTGTCTGAAATTCCAGTTGATTTTGTTGCAGTTAGTGCGCATAAATTTCACGGTCCCAAAGGTGTCGGCTTCCTCTACGTCAAACAACGCAAGAATTTGAAGCCCTTAATTCATGGCGGTTCCCAAGAAAGAGAATTACGCGCAGGAACAGAAAGTGTTCATAATATTATTGGTTTACAGAAGGCTTTAGAATTGGCATACAAACATCTTGAAGAAGATCAAAAATATATCAAAAACCTTAAAAAGTATTTCATCACTAAATTGAAAAGTAATTTCCCAGAGGCTAAATTCAACGGTTTGTCTGGAGATTTAGAGAAAAGCACTTACACATTAGTCAATGTCAGTTTGCCAGTAGCGCAATCAGAGGCAGATATGATGTTATTCCAGTTAGATTTGAAAGGCGTTGCTTGCTCCAAAGGTAGCGCTTGCCAAAGTGGTGCTCAGCAAGGCTCCTTTGTGTTGAACGAAATATATGGCACTAACTTGAAACATCCTGGAATTCGCTTTTCATTTTCAAAATTCAACACTGAAGCAGAGTTGGATTATGTAATTTCAGTTTTGAAAGAATTTTCAAATTAAAACTGCACAGAAAGTTTCAAATTAAACACTCTCGGACTCAAAAAGTTTGGAATTGCAAATTGATTTCCTGAAGAAGCATCGCGTACAAATGTATTCGTGATGGAGTTCAGGCGATCGAACATATTGAAAATCTCAAAACCAACATCCACAGATTCAAAAGCATTCAACCAGTGTTTTTCGTCTAAAGTATCTTTAGGCTCTTTCAAAGCGTAGAAAAAGCCAACGTCAACTCTTTGGTAATCTGGAAGTCTGCTTTGGAAATCATAGGGATCTTCAAATTGTGGCGAACCGCCTGGTAGACCAGTGTTGTAAACAAGATTTAGGTACAATTTTAGTTTAGGAATTTTTGGTATATAATCCTGAAATAATGCAGCAAATTTCAAACGTTGGTCTGTTGGTCTCGGAATATATTCTCGTCCGTTTTGTCGTTCTTCTGTTTTTAAATATCCAAAACTGAACCAACTTTCAGTACCAGGAACAAATTCTCCATTCAATCGTAAATCTAGTCCGTAAGCGTAGGCTTCTGCATTATTTCTAGCTCTGTAGCGAATTCTCACATTTTCGATTGTATAAGGGTTGACGTCATTCATCTTTTTATAATAAGCTTCGGAAACCAGTTTGAATGGACGATTCCATAATTTAAAACTATAATCGTTGCCCACTACAATGTGAATTGATTCTTGGGCTTTTACTTTAGGTTGAACTGTTCCGGTAGAATCACGGAGTTCTCTGTAAAATGGTGGTTGATGATACATCCCGCCAGATACACGAAAAATCATGTCTTTATCCCAATTTGGTTTTATAGAAATTTGAGCTCTGGGACTCACAATTTGTTGTGTATTAGATTCAATATTTTCACCAGAAATTCGCCATGCTTGACTTCTAATACCTGCATTGAACCATGCTTTG
Source organism: Psychroflexus aestuariivivens (assembly GCF_004010055.1). Classification (GTDB taxonomy): domain Bacteria; phylum Bacteroidota; class Bacteroidia; order Flavobacteriales; family Flavobacteriaceae; genus Psychroflexus; species Psychroflexus aestuariivivens. Next base: position 14,925 of record NZ_RQVT01000024.1, on the reverse strand, counting down.
GTATTGCCAAATTCAGTCCGATAACTCCATTGCAAAAAACCAGTAAGTCGATCTATTTTTGTTGAATTCGTAGCACGAATACTTTGAAAAGATTCTATTGGTGCATCATATGGATTGTAAGGTTGATCATTTGCGAAATCAGGTAGGGGTGGACGAACTGTAAAGCCTGCTGAATCTATCATTTCGTATTCTTGTAATCGATCTCTAATATCTTCATGAGAATAGCGAGCCCCATATTCTACCAAATGATCATCGATTTCATGACTACCCAAATGTTGTAGGTTGAAAATTAGAGCATCCAAATTATTTCTGGCGTGGGTAAATTGAGAACCGGCACCTTCGGTGAATTCAACTTCGCCAAGATTGCCGTCACCAAAATCTGAACTAACGCTACCAAGTCGATAGTTGGCTAAAATATCAAAATACTCTTGTTCTTTTGTGTGATAGGCAGAAGCAATGAATTTTCCGGTATAATTATCTTTTTTATAAGTGCCTTTCAGTGCTCCAAAATAAGTTTCGTATTTATCGATTTCCTGTCCTTCATAAAAAATCAACAAAGCTTTTGGCTCATCTATAGTACCGAAGTTTGTCTGTCTTGTGAAAGGTTCATATTCATAAGAATTGATAGCAATATTCCCTAAAAATCCCAACTCAAAATTTTCATTGAATTGATATGTTAAGTAGGTTTGAGCATCTGCAAAACGTGGTTTGAAGTTAGCTTCAGTTTCTTTGGAATTGACAAAAAGCGAGTTGTCTCGATAGCGTAAACCAATAATTCCTGAAAACTTTTTATCTTTTGAAACACCTTCTACAGAAGCACTTCCGCCTAAAAAACTAGCTTCAAAACTACCACCGAAATCAACAGGACGACGGTATTCTATGTCTAAAACCGATGACATTTTGTCGCCATATCTGGCTTTGAATCCACCCGCAGAAAATTCTACATTTCTTACCAAATCAGTGTTAACAAAACTTAGACCTTCTTGTTGTCCGCTCCTGATTAAAAAAGGTCTGTAAATTTCAATATCATTCACATAGACCAAATTTTCATCATAATTTCCACCTCGAACTGAATATTGCGTACTCAATTCGTTATTGGAAGAAACGCCAGGTAAAGTTTTTAAGAGGTTTTCTACACCTGCATTTGCACCAGGAATTTTTCTCACGGTTTCTGGTGAAATAGTGGTGATGCCTTCAATTCTGGTACGTCCATCTTGAGACAGAATAACTTCGCCAATTTGCTCTATATTAGTGTTTAAAACAAAATTAAGCTCCTCACTCTGATTTGGTTTCAAATTTACAGTAGCTGTTATAGCTTTAAAACCAACGTAGCTAATTTTTAACTCTATGTCTTGGTTGGCCGGGATTTTTAAAATATAAAATCCATTTTCGTTACTGACCGTTCCATTATTCGAGTAGGTTATGTTTGCCGAAGGAATAGGAACTTGGTTTTCATCAAAGATAATTCCTTTGACGGTTGCGGTTTGCGCTATGATGTTATTAAAACCAAAAAAAATTATGAGAAGTAAATAGGTGTATTTCAATTTGCTATTTGTTTTTTCTGAAAAATTCTGCTTCAAATATAGCAGTATTTCCCACTTTGTCTGTAACAACGACTTTTAATTTGTTTTTAGTATCTGTAACGACACCATCATTGAAATCGTGTGTGAGTGTATTGGTTTTGTAATCATATTCCATCAGGATGAATTCTCCATTTACCGTGGCTCTATAACTATCTATTCCAGTGTCTTCGTCATCGATTTCTAGTTTTAAATACCTGTAATTTGACATCCATTTTTTGTCAGTAAAATTTTTTGGTTCTATGGTTGGTGGTTCTGTATCGCTGTGCAATTCATATTTTCCAAATTGATTCACTTTGGTAGTAAATCGTTCTCTTTGTTTATAAGTGCTAACATAATATTTTGTTCCCCAAGGTAAAACACGAGCAATGTATAGCTGGGATTTGTCTTCATCATTATATTCGCTCACATCAAATCCGATAGTTGCAGATTTGTGCAGTGGTCTGGTGTAATTGTCAAAATCTACACTCAAACCTTCGAAGTCAATATCTAGATAAGCATCGTCATAAAGCGCACCTTTTGGAATATAAATGTCAACTTTACCTTTTTCAAAAGCTGAAGCCTCGTTAGCTTTTGCATAATAGGGAGTTTCCGCTATTGTATCCAAAGCTTCGATACTTTCTGAAAATTCAGTTTTAATAGGAATGGTGATTTTTCGAACATTATTTTTGAAATCACGAATTTCAATTTCAACTTTATGATTTATGCTGTCTTTATTTAAATTTATTATGCCATCATCCACCACATTTTCATAAAACCCTAAAGGATTATTGGGTTCAATATAAAGTTTTTGAATTTTTCTTTTGTTGACTTTAAGATATTCAAAATCTATCATTCTGTTGATGTATCGCGACTCATAAAAAGAAAATTTATTGAAAGTCGTTTCAAAAATCAAATTGCCGTTTAATTTGGTTTCTACGGCATAAATTCCATTTTTGTTATAGCTTAAATCAAACTGGTCATAAGCATCAATGCCGAATCCGATTTTCCCAAAGGCTTCAATCGTTTCAGAAATATAGTTACCATCGTCTTGCTGGACTAGTCGAATTTGTTGTCTTTTATTTTTGTTATTTACGTGAGCTTCTCGAGAAAGTGGATAGACATGCAGGCGAACAATTCTTGGTGATTTGGTATCTTCAACTTCCTCAAATCCAAATAAAAATGGATTCATCGGTCTGGATTTGTGGTCACGAATTTCGAAATGTAAGTGCGGACCGCCACTTGAGCCAGAGTTTCCGCTAAATGCAATAATATCATCTTGGCTAACTTTCAATTGATTTTCATCAGGGAAAAGTTCAATTTCATAACTTTCTTTTTTATACTGCTGTTTTTTTACAAAGGCTTCAATTTCATCATTGAATTCATTCAAATGAGCGTAAACCGTTTGATAACCATTTGGGTGATAAACATATAACACTTTTCCATAACCAAAATGTTGTACTTTAATTCTTCCGATATAACCTTCAGCAGATGCTTTAACCGGAAAGCCAACGCGACCTTTGGTTTTTATATCTAAACCTGCATGAAAATGATTACTACGCAATTCACCAAACGTGCCGGAAAGTAAAATGGGAATTTCTAATGGCTTACTGAAATAGTCTTTTGGAATATCTTGTGCTTTGGTAATAAAAAAACTGCACAGCATGAGAGCAATTACACTCAATTTGATTTTGTAGTTCATAAATAGGACATGTTGGTTTTTAGCTAAATTATGAAATTAAAGTGTTTTGCGTTGACGTTTGGCTTCAAAAATCAAAATACCTGCAGAAACTGAGACATTCATAGAGTCTATTTTTCCTTCCATAGGTATGATGATATTTTGCTTCGCTGCTTTTCGCCAAGCTTCTGAAAGCCCGACAGCTTCGGTTCCGACTACAATGGCAGAAGAATTTGTGAAATCAGCTTCTAAATACGACACGGATTCTTGTAAAATTGCAGCGTAAATATCGATATTTTTATTTTTTAAAAATTCAATGATTTCCTCAGTTTTACCAGAAGCGATTTCATTTGTAAATACTGTACCTAAACTTGACCGAATTATGTTTGGGTTGTATAAATCGGTTTTAGGATTGGCAATAATTACTGCATCGATTTTTGCTGCATCGCAAGTTCTAAGAAAAGCACCGATATTGCCAGGTTTTTCAGGAGCTTCGGCAACCAAAATCAAAGGTTTTTTAGTTTTTAAATTTAAATTTTGTAAGCTGAAATTTTTGGTTTCTCCAATTGCTAAAACTCCGCCTGTTGAATTGCGGTAAGCAATTTTTTCAAAAACCTGATTGGAAACATAAATGATTTCAGTTTGAAGATTTTCAATATTTATTTCATTATTAAAGATATCCGGACAAACTAAAATTGTTTTAATTTTCAAGTTTCCAGAAATTGCCATTTCAATTTCTTTGACTCCTTCTATGATGCACAAATTTTCTTCAGTTCGTCGTTTTGACTTTTTCTGAAGTTGAATAATTTGTTTGACCAATGGATTATTTACACTTGAAATTTCTTTCATATATTTTAACTAAAAAGGAAAGCTTCTGATTTTATCAGAAGCTTTCAAATATAAAGAATTTATATTTTCAAAAACTACAAGTGAATCACTTCGTCGTAAGCTGCTGCAGTAGCTTCCATCACCGCTTCACTCATAGTTGGATGCGGATGAACTGCTTTCAGCACTTCGTGGCCTGTGGTTTCTAGTTTTCGACCTAAAACTGCTTCTGCAATCATGTCTGTAACGCCAGCACCAATCATATGGCAACCTAACCATTCGCCGTATTTAGCATCGAAAATAACTTTCACAAAACCGTCTTTAGCACCAGAAGCACTAGCTTTTCCAGAAGCAGAAAATGGGAATTTTCCAATTTTAAGATCATATCCAGCTTCTTTGGCTTGCTTTTCAGTCATACCAACACTTGCAATCTCAGGACTTGAATACGTACATCCAGGAATGTTACCATAATCCAAAGCTTCTACTTTGTGACCAGCAATTTTCTCTACACACAGAATTCCTTCAGCAGAAGCAACGTGAGCAAGAGCTGGACCATGAGTTACATCACCAATTGCGTAGTATCCAGGAACGTTGGTTTGGTAGAAATCGTTGACTGTAATTTTATCCTTTTCTGTTTTGATACCAACATCTTCCAAGCCGATGTTTTCGATGTGAGTTTTAATACCAACTGCAGACAATACAATATCTGCTTCTAAGGTTTCTTCACCTTTTTTGGTTTTCACTTTAGCTTTCACTTTTTTGCCAGAAGTATCTACGCTTTCTACCGAAGAATTGGTCATTACTTTGATGCCTTTCTTCTTATAGATTTTTTCAAATTGCTTTGAAACTTCTTCATCTTCTAATGGAACTATATTTGGTAAAAATTCTACCAAAGTCACTTTTGTTCCCATATCATTATAAAAGCTGGCAAATTCAGAACCAATAGCTCCAGATCCTACAACGATCATAGATTCTGGTTGTTTTTCTAAAGTCATTGCTTTTCTATAACCAATCACTTTTTTACCATCTTGTGGCAAGCTAGGAAGTTCTCTGGAGTGAGCTCCTGTTGCTACAATGATATGATCTGCTTCGTATTCAGTGGTTTTATCTTTATCGTCTTTTACTGAAACTTTTTTTCCTTTTTTTAGTGTTCCATGACCCATAATGACGTCAATCTTATTCTTTTTCATCAAGAACTGAACACCTTTGCTCATGCCTTCAGCAATATTTCTACTGCGCTTGACAACTTTTGTAAAATCTTTATCAGGATTCTCTACACTTAGACCGTAATCTTCAGCATGATTTAAATATTGAAAAACTTGTGCGCTTTTTAGTAAAGCCTTTGTTGGAATACAACCCCAGTTGAGACAAACACCGCCTAAACTTTCTTTTTCAATTACGGCTGTTTTAAAGCCAAGCTGCGAAGCTCTTATGGCAGCGACATAACCACCTGGACCACTTCCTAAAACAATAATATCGTATTTACTCATAACATTTGATTTGCTAAGATTTTTAAAAACGCTAAATTAATAATAATAGGTAAATTTGAAAGAGTAATTATTGAATAAAGCAGTTTTAATTTGACTTTTAGGCTTTTGTTAAGCTATTTGACGAGTACATTTCGTGAATCTATTTTCAAATCACTAAAGCTAGGGCAATTCCAATCAAAATAATTCCAAATTTATAAATGTTGAATTTGTGATCTCTAGAAGATTCAAATAGAATTGTGGTTGAAACATGAAGGAAAATTCCGATAACGATGGCATCTAGATAAATTGATAATCCACTCAATAAATCAGTTTCAGTTTGGACAAAACTTCCCAAAGGCGTCATAATTGCGAACAATACCAAGAACACCAAAACCTTGAAATTAGACATACTTGTATTGAACAGAAATGAAGCAATGATAATGGCTATTGGTACTTTGTGTATGATTACAGCGTAAAGCAAATGGTCGTTATGATGAATTGGCATACCTTCCAAAAACGCATGAATACTTAAACTAATAAACAGAATCCAAGGGAAAGTTTGCTTTTCTTTAGAAATATGAAGATGACCGTGTTCTGCACCACCAGACAAATATTCTAAAATAATTTGCAAAAGAATTCCTGCCAGAATAAAAATACCGATCTGTGGCGTTTCACTTTTGTACACGCTTGGTAAAAATTCTAAAACCGTGACAGAAAGTAAAAAAGCACCGCTAAAGGCCAGTATTAAGTTGATTGTTAATGATTTTTGATAAATGAAATAGGCAATACCAAAACCGATAAAAACTGCTATAATTGGTAAAATGAGACTCATTTATATTGACTTAAATAAAACTTGAAAACGTATTCGAAGTTCAGTTGGTAATGTTTGAATGAAATCAAGCCACAAAATTAATGTATTTTTGCACTTCAAAATGATTTCTTCATGGAAAATAATTATACTATGATTGCTAAATCTCTATACGGATTTGAGCAAGAGTTAGCTAAAGAATTGAGACATCTTGGTGCAATGGATGTAAAACCAGGAGTAAGGCATGTCTCATTCGTAGGAGATAAAGGTTTTATGTATAAGGCAAATTTAAGTTTGCGGACAGCAATTAGCATTCTGAAACCAATTTTCGACTTCAAAATTTTTAACGAAGAAGATTTCTATAAAGCGATTTATAATTATCCATGGGAAAATTTAATTGACAAAAACGGAACTTTTGCTGTAGAATCTACGGTGAATTCAGAAATTTTCACTCATTCACGTTATGTGGTTTTTAGAGCAAAAGATGCGATTGTAGACCGTTTTCGTGATAAGTTTGAAACCAGACCAAATATCGATACAGATAATCCAGATTGTGTTGTCAATGTGCATATTGACAGAAGCGATTGTGCGATCGCTTTGAATAGTTCAGGTGAACCACTTTTTAAACGAGGCTATAAATCTGCGACCAATATTGCACCTATTAATGAAGTTTTAGCCGCAGGATTACTTATGAAATCTGGTTGGGATGGACAGTGCGATTTTTTAGATCCAATGTGTGGAAGCGGAACTTTACTGATAGAAGCAGCCATGATTGCTTGCCGAATTCCAGCCAACATCAATCGTGAGAAATTCGCATTTCAGAAATGGCAAGATTTTGACGAAGATTTATTTGCTATCATTACCGAATCTGCTTTAAAAAAGGTAAGATCTTTCAATTTTACAATTAAAGGATATGACAAAGCACCTTCAGCAGTAGAAAAAGCTCAAACAAATGTCGAAAATGCTAATTTATCTGAATTTATAAAAGTAGAACGCCAAGACTTTTTTGAAAGTTTTAAAACTACAGAAAGACATTTGCATATGGTTTTCAATCCACCATATGGCGTAAGATTGGATATAGATATACCAAAGTTTTATGCTAAAATCGGGGATACTTTGAAACAAAATTATCCAGGAACTTCCGCTTGGTTCATTGTGGCAGATTTAGAAGCCATCAAACATGTCGGACTGAGACCTTCCAGAAAAATAAAATTATATAATGCAAAATTAGAGTCTAGATTTTTGCAATATGAAATTTATGAAGGTTCCAAAAAAGCCAAGAAAAATATAGATTCGTAAGTAAAAATTTGAATCTTGAAATAAGAAAAATCCTAAAATTAATAGCGGTTGACTCTGAAAAAGACTCCGTCGCCTTGACGACTTCTGAAAGGAGAACCTTGAAAAAACGGAGACATTCTTCTGTATTTATCACCTAAATCTTCATAAACTGAATTTTTTACTCGATTTAAATCAGAATAAATTGTCTGATTATTATAGTTGGGAGCCCAAGGTGAAGAATTGTTATTATTTATTTTAGGCTTGAATGCGTTGAACATTGCTGTTTGTCTTTCTATGAAAGAAAATTCTTGTTCTTGTTTTTGTTGTGCTTGAAAACTTTTGCGTTGCGCAGCTTCCACCATATTTATTTTTGGACGAACAGAAAATTTATCTTTAAAAATATCGACTTCTGGTAAGTTGAAAGTTCTACCTATAGTAGCAACACTAAACGGATCTTGAGAAAAACTCAAACTCGTCATTTCACGAATATCAAACATTTGAAATTCTTCAAATTCACTTTGTGCTTTTGCAGTAAAAGTAAAATTTAACGATAGTAATAAGAAAAATAAAATATTGTACTTCATACTTCAAATATAACAAAAACTATTCCCAATCCAGCATACTCTCATCTTTCCATAATTTTGGAAAAAAAGTGCGTTGTTGAAATTTTGGATGAAGGTATTTTTTCCACTCAGAACCGCCTGTTGCTTTTTTGTTTTCACCTTTTTTATCCAAATACTTGGTCGCCGTCCTTAAATGTACCAATGGCCATTTTACATTATATTGATGGTCAAAAGCCTGCATTTGGCGTTTCAAATTTTCACTAGGATTGTCAAATTCTTCAAAGCGTTCGTAGAGCGTTTGACCTTTATAAGCGTTTGCCAATCTAATAAAATCTGCTAAGTATTTATCTTCAAAAGCATTTAAAGTATGGGTTGTTTTACCAGTTTTTCTATCATAACCAGCGTCACGCCAATAAATATTTTGAAATAATTCTTCTGTGCTCGGGTTTTTTGGTAAATGCTTCAGACCTTCTTCATTTATCAGATTGATAAGCGGTGTGCAATAGATTTCTAAATATCTGAATTGCGCACTTTGGAAACCACTTGCAGGTGCCAATGTCATCCTGAACTCATTGTAATCTTCATAACTCATGCCGTCTTTCATCACGTCGAAAGAAGTGATTAGCATATCTGTGTAACGCACCAAACGTCTCAGTTTTTCAATAAAAATTGCTTCTTCTGCAGGTGCTTCTGTCAGTTGTTTTATTTCATGAATCATCAGTTTTAAAGTCAATTCTGTGACTTGATGATAGATAATAAAAACGCTTTCATCTTTAAAATTTGTTCTCGGTTTTTGAAGCGACAATAAACTGTCAACTTCTATGTAATCCCAGTAATTTATAGGTTTGGCGTGAAGTAAACCTTTCAGGTAAGTATCTGGGTTTTCACCCATAGACTCATATTTATCTTGAATTTTCTTCAGAAGATCGTCGTTCATTGATTCAATTTTTCACAAATTTATTAAAATTTGTTCAGCAGAGTGGATTTCATTTGAAAATAAACTTCAAATCTCATCAGACTTTTTCAAGAATAAAATCTTTACTTTGTCATTTTAAAACTCAATTTTGAAATGGAAATAAAACTGATTTGTAGCGATATTGATGGTACTTTGCTTAATGCGGAGCGAGAACTTTCAAATAAAACAATTTCTGCATTTCAAAATTTGAAGGCAAAATTACCAATTGTTTTGATTTCATCCAGAATGCCTTCAGCTATGAAACATTTGCAAGCTGAAATTGGTATTTCAGACTTGCCAATTATAGCTTACAACGGCGGACTGATTTTAGTAGATGGTGAAGAAAAACAAAGCACTTGTATTGAATTTGATTTACTTAAAGCTATTTCAAAATTGAATACAGATAATTTGCATCTCAGTTTTTATAACAAAGATGATTGGTTTGCACCGCAGATGGACACCTGGACCGAACGTGAAATTAACAATACGAAAGTGAATCCAGAAATAAAATCCAATGCTGAAGTTCTGGATTTATGGTCTGCTTCAAAAACAGGTGCTCACAAAATCATGTGTATGGGAGATGCAGATTCTGTTGAGAAAATATATAGCAAACTTCAAAATGAATTCGGCCAATTTTTGCATTTGTACCGTTCCAAACCCACTTATATTGAAATTGCACCCAAGCAAATTTCAAAATTGTCTGCAATTCAGTTTTTAGCAAAAGAAAAATACAATTTGACTCTTGATAAAATTATGGGATTTGGGGATAATTACAATGATATAGAAATGTTGAAAAGCATAGGTTTAGGACTAGCAGTAGCAAATGCTAAGCCTGAAGTCAAACAAGTTGCACACCAAACTATAGGTTATGCCAAAGAAGATGGTGTTGCAGATTTTCTAAATAGCCATTTCAATTTTAAATAAAGTATTTTAAAGCTTAAGAATTAAGTAGAATTTTTAATTTTACCCAAAATTAATTCCATGGAAGAAACACTTTTTACTAATGATGCGGTTGTTTTAGGCGTTTTGATGCTTTCAATGGCATTTATTTTTTACACATCTTCCCAAAAAACAGGGTTTTGGCAAAAATTCTATAAATTTGTCCCAGCACTCTTGATGTGTTACTTACTACCAGCTATTTTCAATTCTTTGGGTATAATAGATGACAAAAGTTCTAGTTTATACCACGTTGCGAGTCGTTATTTTTTACCAGCTTCTTTGGTTTTAATGACTTTGAGTATAGATTTGAAAGCAATTGCCAACTTAGGTTATAAGGCTTTGATTATGTTTTTTGCCGGAACCGTGGGTATTGTTATTGGCGGACCCATTGCTATTTTGCTTATTTCAGTTTTTTCTCCGGAAACCGTTGGTGGGGTAGGGCCTGATGCCGTTTGGCGTGGTTTATCTACTTTGGCAGGAAGTTGGATTGGCGGTGGCGCAAATCAAGCTGCAATGTTGGAAATTTTCAAATACAATCCTGAAAAATATGGCGGAATGGTTTTGGTAGATATCGTTATCGCCAATCTCTGGATGGCTATCATTCTACTAGGTATTGGTCGTAAAAATAAAATAGATACTTGGCTAAAGTCTGACACTTCTGCCATTGAAAGACTGAAAGAAAAAGTGTCTAATTACTCTGAAAGTGTTTCGCGCAAAGCAGATTTAAAAGATTATATGATTATGCTTGGCTTGGCATTCACAGCTGTTGGAATTTCACATTATGGTGCGGATAGTGTTTCAACATTTTTGAAAACTAATTTTGAAGTTTTTAATGATAAATCTTCCTCTTTGGCTTCATTCACTTCAGAATTTTTCTGGATGATTACTTTGGCAACCGCTTTTGGAGTTGGGTTGTCTTTCACTAAAGCCAAAACATATGAAGGTGCTGGCGCCAGTAAAATAGGCAGCGTATTTATTTATTTTTTAGTGGCAACAATTGGTATGAAAATGGATCTAACTACAGTTTTTGAAAATCCTGGCTTACTTGCTATTGGATTGGTGTGGATGACTATTCATGCTGCGCTTTTAATTATTGTTGCAAAAATAATTAAAGCGCCATATTTTTTCTTGGCTGTTGGTAGTCAGGCAAACGTTGGAGGTGCGGCATCAGCGCCAGTTGTGGCTTCAGCATTTCATCCATCTTTGACAAGTGTAGGTGTTTTGCTAGCCGTTTTTGGATATGTAGTGGGGACTTACGCTGCTTTAGGTTGCACTATTTTAATGGAAATCGCTTCAAATGTTTAATTCAATTTTAATATGAAAAATATATTCTGTTTTGTTTGTATCGCTGCACTTCTTTTTGCTTGTCAATCTGAAAAAACCAATCTGACTATCAATGGTGAAATTGAAGGCCTCAAAAAAGGAAAATTATATTTACAGAAGGTCGTAGATACTAATTTGGTTGATATTGATTCAATTGAAATTAGTGGTGAATCCAATTTTGTTTTCGAAACATATATAGAAGAACCGCAGATTTTATTTATAGAACTGGACAAAAAAGATGGTGATAATTACGAGGATATTCTAAGTTTTTTTGCTGAACCTGGTGAAATGAAACTCAAAACTTCTTTAAAACGTTTTGGAATAGATTTGGAAATTATTTCAAATTTTGAAAATCAACAAAAATACGACGAATTCAGAATAACGATTAAGCGTTTTAATAATCAACATTTAGATTTGGTAGAAGCTAATTTTGAAGCGGGTAAAAATAATAACGAAGAAAAATTGGACAGCATCAATAAAGCTTATAATAATGTTTTGAAGCGTAAATATTTGTACACTGTTAATTTTGCTATTAATAATAAGGATTTGGAAGTCGCACCTTACGTTATTCTTTCTGAAGCCTTTGATGCTAATGTGAAATATTTGGATACAGTTTACAATTCTTTGGACAGAAAAGTGAGAAAATCTCTTTACGGAGAAAAGTTAGAAGACTTGATAAAATCTAGAAAAAAGTTAGAAAACAAAGAAGAAAATACACTTGAAACAGAAACTATAGAAACAACGAAGGATTCTATAGTTTAAAATCTAAAACGGCTCAATTCTTAAGAAATTGAGCCGTTTTATTTTATTAAAGATTATTCAGTCTTTCTATGAAATCATTAGATTGTTTTTCAACCTCTATCTGAACTGATTTCAAATGTGAAGCTCTTTTTTCAACAGATTTATTATTTATTTTTTCAACCAAATCATCAAAAGAAGCGATGATGTCATCAACTAAAGCTTCAGATTTAGTTTGGTCTTCTGGAGCCATCGTTTCTTGGTGAATCATCACAGCATCTATAATTTCTCCGTAAACGTTGTTTAGGTCTTTTTTTAAGTTTTTAATACTTCCCATAATTATTTTTTGAATTTGGGCACAAAAGTAAACTAATTCTGTTTACAAAAGCTATTTTCGAAATCTACAGCTTTCAAATTTATCAATTACTTAAACTTAAAATTCAATTTTTACAAAAACCGCTTTTATATTTGAAGAAAAAAATGACTATGAATTATTGTTTACTAATTCTATACTTTTTATCAACAAGTCTTTTCGCCTCAGAAGATTGGGGGAAAAATGGACATCGAACAGTTGGTGCTGTTGCTCAGCAATACCTAAGCAAAAAAGCAAAGAGAAAAATAGATAAAATTTTGAATCATAAATCATTAGCTTTAGTTTCAACTTATGCAGACGAAATAAAAAGTGATGACAAGTATGACCAATTTAAACCTTGGCATTATGCAAATGTGCCTTTTGATAAAAAATACTCTGAAGTAGAAAAAAATTTGAATGGTGATGTTGTTCAAGGTATTCAAACTTGTATTGAAAAACTAAAATCAGAAACTACTTCCGCTGAAGATCAAGCATTTTACCTAAAAATGTTGGTTCATTTAGTTGGAGACATGCATCAACCACTTCATTTTGGATTGGAAGAAGATAGAGGTGCTAATGATTTTAAAGTCAGTTGGTTTGGAGAATCTACAAACTTACATCGCGTCTGGGATTCGCACATGATAGAAAGTTACAAAATGAGTTATTCTGAACTTTCTAAAAACTTGCCAGTACTGGGTCAAACTGAAATTAAACTCATTACAAAAGGCGATTTGCTGGATTGGGTAGCCGATAATCGAGAACTGACTAAAAAAGTTTATGATTCAGCAAGCCAAAACGATTATTTAGGTTATCGCTATATGTACGATTGGTTTGATGTTTTGAAATTGCAACTTCATAAATCAGGTATCAGATTGGCAAAAATTCTAAATGAAATCTATGGCTGATTAGCGCTTAGAAATTTTATTATGACTGATATGTTTTTGTCTAGAAGATTTAAATCTTTTGGTGTTTTCTGGCTTCAACTTTTGGTGTTTTGTAGAACGGCCTTGGACGCGTTTTCGCCACATTCTAAAGCTAGAGGCTTTCATTTCACGTTTCATAATTTTGATAACTTCTGCTTCCGTAACGCCAAATTGAAATTCAATAGCTTCAAATGGCGTGCGGTCTTCCCAAGCCATTTCAATAATCCTATCTATTTCTCTTTCTGTAAAATTTTCTTTCATAAATTTAAATATATAAATATGCCCACCAAATTAGAAAAAATTGGAGAGGAATTCTTAAAATTAAAATCCATTTAGGAAAACCTAATGAATATTTTCCACCCCTCAACATATTGAAATGAACAATTAAAAAGACAATTAACATCAAAATGATGCCAATAGAAGCGAAACTTCTAGTTTTTGGAAAAAGCAATCCTAACGCTAAAATAATTTCAAAAGCGCCTGCAACTAAGTTTAAGGTACGCCTTTTAGGTAGAAATTTAGGAATAATTTTGACGTAAGCTTTTGGTTTAATAAAATGCATAATTCCGCCAAATAGATATATGGCAGCCATAAGTATTAAATCCCACTTCATTACACTAAAGTATTGAAATATTTTCAACTGAAAGATTTAGAATAGCAGATTTAAACTAGATTTATGAATTTGTCTAAAAATTATCTCGTTAGGTACTTTTTTATAATCATTGCTAATTCTATTTCGCAAAGGTTACATCAATAATAAGTCTCTTAATTTTAAAATGAAATTTCAAAACAAATTATATTTGTAAGATATGACATCAGACACTAAAATATTTTGCATCGGGTTGAATAAAACCGGTACTTCATCTCTGCATGAAGCTTTTAAAATTCTAGGATTCAAAAGTGTTCATTTTCTTGATGATAAGGGCAATAACATTAAAGATATCATAGAAAGAAATTACCACAATAATGAACATGTTTTGAAAGGAATCTCACATTACGAAGCTTTTTCCGATTGGGATCGTGATGAAACTTCTCATAAAGTTTTCAAACTTTTTGATCAACAATATCCAAATAGTAAATTCATTTTAAACACACGAGATTTGGATTCTTGGCTTAATAGTCGTGAAAAACATGTTCGCAGGAATCAAAAGAGTTTTTCGGCAAATTTTGGAATGAAAAAATCTTGGTTAAAGATAGATCGTGAAGCTTGGTCTGTACATTTTAAAAGACATCATCAGTCAATTTACGAATATTTTGAGGGACGTGAAAGCGATATATTGGTTTTTGACGTCACTCAGGGCGATTCGTGGGATAAGCTTTGTAGCTTTTTAGATGTTGAAACACCAAAAGTTGCTTTTCCTAAAGCGAATATCAATGCAAAAGATTTAACCTTTTTTCAAAAACTTAAAAAGAAATTGATTCTGCTATTAAAAAATATGAGTTAAGTGTGCATTCATTATTTAATTTTATTGAGATCGAAGGGATATTCATTTATGGATATAGTGGAGGTTTTGG